>UQCF01000007.1 GCA_900539465.1 uncultured Ruminococcus sp.
TCGGCGAGGATATGGAATACTATATCCGCACAAGATCGCAAAAATCCGCATTTGAGTTCACAGACCAAGTAATGAACGTTTGGGTTCGCTTCAAATAACAACCTGAGCCGACGCGACCGCGTCGGCTCTTTTTTCTCGGCGGTGTGTGGGCACACCGCCGATTGCTATGAATTTCTGCGTTTGATGAACTTCAACCCCTCCGTCACGGCTTCGCCGTGCCGCCTCCCATAAAGCAGAGGCAATATGTGTGTGGTCGAACCGCGATACCGATTTATATACTGCATAAAAATATCCGAGATTCAATTTCTTGAACCTCGGATGTTTGTTATTCTTCGCTGTCGTTGTCTTTCTTTTCTTCTTTTTTTTCTGGTTCTTCTTCAAGGTCTTCTATCACAATTTCTCTCTCTGCCGCGAGCAGTGCCTCCGAGTCCTCCTCGGTTGCGTTCGGGCCGAGATCCTGTGCCATCAGCGCGTCAATGCCCATAATATCTTTAAGAAGCGTTTCTTTTTCATATGTCGAATCTTCGGTCTGCTTCGGCATAGCTTTTTTACGCTTTTTCTTCACTATGCTTTCTGCTATGAGATAGACAACAACAAATAACAGCGCGGCAGATGAAATACATATGCCTGCCATAAGTCCTTTTGCGGTGTATGAAAATTCGATTTCATGCGTTCCCGCACTCAGGTCAACCGCAAGGAGCGTACCGTCGTTTATTCCGTAGGTTTCTGCCTTTTTGCCGTCAACCGTTACTGTCCAGCCCTCGTCATAGGGAATTGAAGTGTAAAGAACACAGTCGCTTAAAGCGTTGAGAGTGCCTTTAGTATAAGTGTCTTTAAACTCTTTCACATCAAGACCGCCGCTTGCGAGTACCTTGTAGCCTTTGCTGAATTCCTCTTCATTAAATGTTGCAACATAACATTCAATGTTTCCCGAGGAATGGTCTTTATCAATCGTCATTTCTATTGTTACAGCTTCGCCTTCGTCGTGATAGCCGAGGTCAAGAATATACGGCTCGCCTATATCCTGAACTGCCGAGAAATCACCGCAGCTTACGGTTGCTTTTTCAAATGCTCTGCTGTCAATATATGTGTAAACATTGCCTGCCTTTGAGTTGATATAGGTTACCGTGACGGTGGCTGTTTCGGCGGAGTCTATTTTTGAGTATTTAAAGGTTGTTCCGTCAAAAGACGATTCCATGTCGTTGAGGTTAGAAAGCTGAACGTCCGCAACATCCTGCATTGTGTAAATATCGGCAGAAATTCCGCTTGCCATATGCCAGTATTCACTTTGACCCGTGAACGGGTCGTTCGGTGATGAAGAATCCCAATCCTTTAAAGCGGAGGTTGCACAGTACGCTATCGGCAAATAGTATTTATTTTCATATGCCGAGAAATTGCCCGTTGTAGAAACATATTTATAAAAGCTGTCGTTCATGTCGGAATTGTCGTTATCAACAATATATTTCAGTGACATCATGGCGTTATATACGGGCGTCTGCTTGTTATAAACATAGCTGTTAATAAAGTTGCTCTTCATGCCGAGTTCTTTTTGCATATTTGCAACCTTTTCATATGCCATTGATGAGAACACCGACACGCCGTTATAGCCGAACCAGCAGTTATCCATCAGTGTGTTTATATCGGTCAGCTCCATGCGGTATCCGTCGCCGCCCTCACGTTCGTCAAGGCTCTTTTTCATTGTCCTGAATTCAGAATATCCGTTGGTGAAATTGGGTTTCACCTGCGTTATCTCAAAGTTGTTTGTGTTGGCTATGGCAGCCTCTGCAAACACACAGCACATTAAGAGGAGTGCGACTGTGGGCTGGTAGTAGCTCGGGTTTTTCATCAGCCAAAGCACAAGAGTATAAAGAACCGTGAAAATTATGCTGATTGCAACAGTAGTTGTCGTTACATTGCCCTGACCGATTTCTTCTACAATTACAATAAATCCCACAAGCGCAATTCCGCACGCCAAAATGTCTTTGCCCGTAAATTCTTTGATGTGAACAAGTGCTTTGTAAGCTATCGTTATTATAAAGAACGAGTAAATGAATGAAAATCTGAACGGCAAATCGTTCGGAAAGTGGAATGCGTGGATAATAAAGTTCGGAATATTAAAGTTGAATGAAAAGAAGAATATGCCGAGCAATGCGGTGTTAAAAATCTTTTCTTTAATCGGTATTTTTTTGCACATTAAATAAAGCGGAACAAGCATAAGGGTCAAAAGTCCGCTGTAAACATTGGGCAAAACGGTGTCGCCGCTGCTTCTGATTGTGGGAACAACCGACGCAAGGTGGTTTGCAAGAAAATCAAACACGGTGTTGTAGCTTGTGAGAGCCGTCGGCATCGTACCGGATGTCGCGGAGCAAGCCTGCAAAATGTAGTAAGTGGGCACGAGCGCGAAAGCAGTGAGCGCGGCGGCAAGCACCGAGCCGAAAGCAAACAGCAATCCGCTTCTTAAAAACGAAGAGTATTTTATGCAGTCGCCCGTGAGCTTAATTTGCTTTCCGTCTTTTCCGTCTTTGGTACGCGGCTCTTTAACATATTCTTTAATTGAGTGGTTGCCGAAGTAATATACTATATAATATAGTACGGCAAATATGCACACCATAAATGCCATGTAGTAGTTGGCAAAAAATGTGAGTGCGAGGGCGGCAATATAAAGCTTTGCCTTTCTTTCGTTTATGATTTTTTTAATTCCGAGTGCGACAAGGGGCAAAAGGTACATAGCGTCTATCCACATTACGTTCCAGTAATATGCTATAAAAAATCCGCAGAAAGAATACATTATGCCGAATGCCGAAACCGAGAAATCGTTTTTGCCGTGTACCTTTTTGAGGTAATATGCCATGGCTGCCGCCGCGAGGGCGTTTTTGATAAGCACCATAGCACCTATGGATTCGGGTATGTTTTCGTGACCGAAAAGCAAAACAATTATTGCAATCGGGCTTGAAAGGTAGTTGAAGTAGTTGCCTAAAAAGCTGCTGCCGGTTCCCGAGGTCCAGGAATAAACAAAGCTTTTAAGTTCTGTCAGTCTGTCATAAAACTCGGCAAACAGCGGACCGTACTGGTGAAAAAGGTCCATTCTCAAAATAGTTTTATCGCCGAACGGAATAACATCAAAGCAATAGTAAACTATCATCATCAGTGCCGCGGAGCACACAAAGGCAAGTATTACAAATATATTTTCATTTATAAAGCGGGAAAAGCGTGAGCTTTTGCCGCCCTTTTTGTTTAAAGCATTTTCGGGTGCCATGTTATTTATCCTCCGTTTATAATTCTTATTCAATTCTATCATATTCTTTCGCTTCTTTCAAGAAAATATGACGGAATTCACAGTTATTTTAATTTTAAGTTCTAATTGAGGACAAGGTATCATAACAATAACTAAGAAATCCGAAAGAGGGGGCTGTGCGATGCAAAGATTTTATAAGGCTTCTTCTTATCTTTCAAAGCGGATTTATCAGGCGGCAAAGGCCGTGCCTGCCGAAACGGCAAAAAATATCAGCGAAATCAGACTGCGCGCAGGCAAGCCCTTGTCGTTTATAAGCTTCGGTTCGCGCTTTTTTGTTTCTGCCGGCGGAAGACTTACAGAAATACCCTCCGGCGAACTGCTGACCGTAAGCACGGCGGATATAAAAGAGAGCTTCGCGAGAATTTGCGAATACTCCGTTTATACTTATACAAAAAATATTGCTTCCGGTTTTGTCACAGTAAGCGGAGGCCACAGAGCCGGAATTTACGGCACGGCGGTTTATGAAAAAAATGAAATAACGTCTGTCAGAGATGTGGGCGGAATTAACCTGAGAATATCCCGTGAATTTAAAGGCTGTGCGGAGAAAATGCTGTCTCTTCTCGGCGGAGAAAATTCTGGCAGTTTCCTTTTGTGCGGTGCGCCTGCCACGGGCAAGACCACGCTTTTAAGAGACGCGGCAAGGCTTTTGTCAAATACATATTTTAAAAAAGTATCGGTAATAGACGAAAGGGGCGAAATTGCCGCAGTCAGCCGCGGTACGGCGCAAAACGACGTCGGTATTCAGACCGATGTGCTGGACGGTTACCTTAAAAGCGACGGAATTATGCAGGCGGTTCGTTCTTTGTCGCCCGAATATATTATTTGCGACGAAATAGGCGCGGATGATGATTTTGATGCGATAATGTACGGCATTAACTCCGGCGTAAATTTTGCGGCGGCGGTGCACGCCTCCGTTCCCGGTGAGCTTTATGTAAAAAAAGGCATGAACCACCTTTTAAAGAGCGGCGGGTTTTCATCTGCCGTGTTTCTTGAGAGCGGCGCGCCGTGCAAAATAAAAAATATATACAAAATATCCGAATCGGGTGAAATTTACCAATGAGACATGCTGCTTTGTTTATTATTGCCGCGTCCGTGGCGTTAGGCGGTCAAATGATTTCGCGCAGACTTGAAAAAAGAGTACGATTGCTTCAAAAAATCTGCATTTTGTTCTCCTGCGTGTGCACAAATATAGAATTCACGGCGCAGTCGGCGGCAGATATCTTTTCTTTTCTCTCTTCCTCGGGCGATTTTGACGATTTGCCTTTTGTGAAAAAATGCAGTGATTTGCTTCTCGGCGGCGAGAGCTTTGAGAAGGCTTGGCGCGAGTCGGTGCTGTGCCGCGAAAACACGGCAGCATTAAAGCGCGGCGATTTGGAAATTCTTCTTTCTTTCGGATCGTCTTTCGGCACAACGGATGTTTTGGGGCAGGCGGCAAATTGCAAGCTTCATATGAAGCTTGCCGAGAGCAAGCTTGAAAGTGCCAAAAGAGAGCTCGAAATGTATTCAAAGCCCGCCCGCTCGCTCGGCGTTCTTTTCGGAGCGGCGGTATATATAATTTTTATGTGATATGCGGAGGCCGTTTATGGAACTGGTTATAAAAATTGCGCTGACGGGCATTATTGTGGCTGTGCTCGGGCAGATACTCTCGCGCTCCGGCAGAGACGAATATGCCATGCTCACAGTGTTGGCAGGCATAGTGGCCGTTGTGCTTATGCTTTTGCCGAAACTCGGCGAGCTTTATTCCTCCGTGTCGTCCGTATTCAGCTTTTAACATGGCGGATATAGTAAAAATTTCGGTGCTCGCGGTTGTGTGCACGGTTGTTACAGCCTTGATAAAGCAATATGCGCCGTCATATTCTTCTCTTGCACAAATTGCGGCGCTGGTTGCCGTGCTGACTTTGGGCATGACGTTTATAAAAGACGCACTTTCATCGGCACTGGAGCTTATGAACGTCAGCGCGCTTCAAAGCGAATATATTTTTCTTTTGATAAAAGCACTGGGCATTGCCGTAACGGCAAAATTTGCCGCCGACGCTTGCCGCGATTCCGGCAGTTCTTCGCTTGCGGGGGCTGTGGAGCTTGCCGCAAAGGCGGCGATACTTGTTTTGACTATGCCGATGTTAAAAGCACTTGCCGCAGCGGTTTCGGGGCTTCTCGGCGCCTGACGGGCAAAGAAAGGATGATTGAATGAGGAAAGTAAAAATATTTGCCGTTTGTGTTTTGATTATACTGTCTTTCTCTGTGAACGCTTATGCCGCAGGCGAGAGCGAATATTATAACGGTCAGGTTGAATCCTCGGGCGCAGAAGATATTTTAAGCGAACTTGACAGCGAGACCAAAGAGCGGCTCGGAGAGCTCGGAATCGAAGACGTTAATTTCTCATCTTTATTTGACGTGTCGTTTTCAAAGATATTTTCTTTTGTTAAAAAGGCCGCAGAGGGAAAGCTCGAATCTCCTTTAAAATCACTTATGAAGCTATTGAGCGTAATAATTTTGATTGCGGTTTGCGAAAGCTTTATGCCCGACGATGATAAAATGAAGAATGTAATAAACATGGCGGCGGTTCTTTTTTCTGTAACCGTTATAATTTCTCCGCTTTATGACGCGATGGAATCCGCAGTATCCTCTGTGGGTGTGTGTGCGGATTTTATGAAATCGCTTATTCCCGTTCTTGTGGGTATAGTCTCGGCTTCGGGTAATCCGTCGCTTGCAGTCAGCTTTCAGTCCTGTGCTTTTGCGGCGGCAGAGGCAATATCGGCACTCGGCAAAAACTATGTTGTGCCGATAGTCGGCGCCGTTACCGCGCTTGATTTAACGGGCTCGCTTATGCCGTCTATGAAGCTCAGCGGAATAACCGAACTTGTAAAAAAGACTGTCATACAAACGCTGTCTTTTACCGCAACGCTTTATGTATCTTTTTTGGGGATAAAAGGTGCGCTCGCAAATGCCGCGGACACTGTTGCATCAAAGGGAATAAAGCTTGTTATAAGCTCTGCGGTGCCGATAGTCGGCGGAGCCGTGAGCGAGGCTTACAGCGGAATTATCGGAAGCTTGGTGCTTGTGAGAAGCACCGTGGGCATATTTGGAATAATCGTTATAGCCGTAATTACCGTGCCGTCAATGCTTCAGCTTTTGTTTTGGATTTTTGCCCTGAAGCTCGGCGCGGCGGCGGGAGAGGTGTTTTCTCTCGGCGGTGTTTCGTCGCTTTTAAAGGCACTCTCGTGTGCGATAACGCTTTTGAATGTTGTGATACTTTTCGGCGCGGTGCTGTTTATTATTTCGCTTGCACTTTTGCTCTCATTAAAAAAATAAAACGGGGAATGGCTGTGGAACAAATTCGCTCATGGGTTCTTTCTTTGGCTGTCTGCGCGATGGCGGGAGCGGCGGTGCTCGCGCTCTCTCCGAACGGCAGCCTTGAAAAGGCGGTCAAAACCACGGTGTCTGTTTTTTTGATATGCAGCACCGCCTTGCCGCTGTTTTCTTTAAAATCGGATATAGATATTGAGATACCCGAATTTCAATTTTCGTCGGAAAACAACAACTCGATAGCCGAAGAAATTTCATCGCAAACGGCCGCGGGCATAAAAAAGAATATAGAAGATATTTTATCACAAAACGGAATATCACAGACCGATGCCGACATAAAAATGAAAGTGTCGGGTGATGAGATAAGCGTTGAAAGCGTGACTGTCAAAATAAATCAAAAATATTTTTCACGGGTCGAAGAAATAAAAAAGCTTATAAAAGATAAACTCGGAATAATCGCCGATGTAAAAGTTGAAAAGTGAGGCGGTAAAATATGGCACTTAAAATCTTAGATAAAATCAGCGAAAAAACTCACCTCAGCAAAAAGGCGCTTTTGGTTATGTTTGCCGGGCTTCTCGGAATAATTTTGCTGATAGTATCGGAACTTTTACCCGAAAAGACTGCCGAAAACAAAAAGGACGAAGATATAAGCGTAACGTCATATGAGCAATATGCTGAAAATATCGAAGAAAAGCTTTCTGCCCTGATCTCTCAAATAGACGGCGCGGGCGAGGCAAAGGTTATGGTGACTCTTGAGTGCTCGGACGAGAGCGTTTATGCGAGAGAGCAGAAGAGTGAGGACGGCGGCGAAACAAACAAATATGAGGATAATTACATAATAGTCAAGACCGATAACGGCGAAGAGGGTATGCTCTTAAAGGTTACTCAGCCGAAAATAAGGGGCGTTGCCATAGTTTGCCGGGGCGGAAACTCCCCGCAGGTGCGCCAAAGCATAACGGACACGGTAACGGCGGTGCTGGACATCAGCTCGGCGCGTGTAAATATAGCAGCAATGAAAAACAATAACGGAGGATGAAATTATGAGCATTAAAATTAAAAAAAAGCAGGTGGCGCTCTCGGCAATGCTTCTTGCACTCGGAGCGGCGGTTTTTATTAACTGGTATTATACAAAACCGCAGGTGAAATCCGCTTCGGACGAGATAACCACGGGCGCGTCGCAGCAAAATGAAAATCTCGGTGACGCAGAGTACGTTGCGGCGACGGCGGCGCAAAAGAGCAAAGACGATTTTGCAAAATTCAGTGTGGAGAGAAAGTCGGCGCACGACAGCGCGGAGGAGTCTTTAAACAAGGTTATAAAAGACCAATCTTCGTCGCAGGCGGCGGTTGCCAAGGCGAGCGAGGCTCTGGAGGAGCTCAGCCGCGATATAAAGCGCGAGGCCGACCTTGAAACGCTTATAAAAGCCAAAACCGGCGGCGAGTGCATTGTGATAATAGACTCCGGCAGCGTCAAAGTCGTTGTGGAGCAGGGCAAGCTCACCGACAATGTGACAATGCAAATAAAAGAGCTTGTTTTGAATCAGGGAAAATTTTCACCGGAAAATATCACAATTTTTGAATTAAACGGTTGAGAAATACGAAATGTATGCTATAATATACATCGAGGGATGTATATATACATTTGTCATGCAACTTTAAAAGCTGATATATTAAGATAATATACCCTCTGTCATAAGCCGGATTATTTCGGCGGCAGAGGGCTTTTTATTTCGGAGGATAAAAAATGGCAGAGAAAAAACTTAGCGCGAGAGAACAGGCTTTTATCGTCATCTTTGAAAAATCCTTTAACGAGGATATGACGATGCAGGATATTATATCCTGCGCGGCAGAGTGCGAGAATGTTTCGGTATCCGAAAAAGCCGCCGCTCTTGCTGTGGGAACAGAAGAAAACATAACCGAGATAGACTCGATTATCGAGTCGCACCTCAGAGGCTGGAGCAAGGCGAGAATCTCCAAAGTTGCGCTTGCGGCTTTGAGGCTCGGCGTTTATGAGCTTAAATTCAGCAAAGGCGCACCCGTTGGCGTAATAATCAGCGAGAGCGTGAATTTGTGCAAGACCTACGGCTCGCAGGAGGATAAATCCTTTGTAAACGGAGTTCTCGGCAATGTCGCGAGGGCGCAGGAATGAGCTTTTATCTCGGTATAGACACGAGCAATTACACAACCTCGTGCGCCGTTTACGGCAGTGAAGACAATTCCGCCGTTCAAAAGAAAAAGCTTTTGCCCGTAAAGCCGGGTGAGCTTGGCCTTCGCCAAAGCGACGCGGTGTTTCACCACACCGTTCAACTGCCCGAGCTTATGGAAGAGCTGATGGCGGATTTCGGCGGAGATATAGAAGCAGTCGGAGTGTCCGACGCTCCGCGCAGGCAAAAAGGCTCGTATATGCCGTGCTTTTTGGCAGGCGTGAATGCGGCAAGGTCGCTGTGCGCCGTCACGGGCAAAAAGCTTTATCGCTTTTCTCACCAGCAGGGTCACATTGCCGCTGCAATATATTCTGCCGATAAGGCGGAGCTTTTATCTGCGCCGTTTTTGGCGTTTCATGTCTCCGGCGGCACTACCGATGCACTGCTCGTAAAGCCCGATAAAAACGATGTGATAAGCGCAGAGCTTGTGGCTTCTTCGCTTGATCTTAAAGCCGGTCAGGCTGTGGATCGCGTGGGCGTTATGCTCGGCTATCCTTTTCCTGCGGGCAAATATGTTGACGCGCTTGCGGCAAAAAGCGAAAAAAGATATAAAATAAATATAAAACTCAAGGGCGGCAGCTGCTGCCTTTCGGGTGTTGAAAATAAGTGCAGAGATATGCTCAAAAACGGCGAAAAAGAAGAGGATATCTGCCGCTACTGTATAGATTATATTATGGCTGCACTTTCTGAAATGGCGGAGTATCAGCTGGCTTCTCTCGGAGAATTGCCGATTATTTTCTCCGGCGGAGTGATGTCGAGCAAGGTTATAAGCGGTGAGCTTACAAAGCGCTTCGGCGCATATTTTGCAAAGCCCGAATTTTCTTGTGACAATGCTTTGGGAACAGCCTACCTCGCATATATAAAAGATAACGGGTGATCGTATGAAAACTCCGTCTGTTCTGACGGTCACACAACTTAATACTTATATAAAATCCGTAATAGACGGCGACGTTCATTTGAAAAATGTATTTGTAGAGGGCGAAATCTCAAACTTTACAAACCATTACCGAACGGGTCACTATTATATGAGCATAAAAGACGGCGAATGTTCTATAAAAGCCGTGATGTTCAGGTTTGCAAACCAGCGGCTTAAATTTGTGCCGGAGGACGGCATGAGCGTGCTCATACGCGGCAAGGTTTCGGTTTTTGAACGTGACGGTCAGTATCAGCTTTATATAGATGATATGCAGCCGAACGGCGCGGGCGCGCTCGCGGTGGCGTTTGAGCAGTTAAAAGCAAAGCTTGCGGCAAAGGGACTTTTCGACCCCGACAGAAAAAAGCCGATACCGCAAATGCCGCGCAAAGTGGGCGTTGTTACTTCGGATACGGGCGCGGCGGTTCACGATATAATAAATATCATATCAAGGCGCTTCCCTATGACAGAGATTGTCATGGCTCCCGTTCAGGTGCAGGGCGCGTCTGCGGCAGAGCAAATATCAAGCGCGATAAAAGAATTTAACATAAAAAAGTGCGCCGACGTTATTATAGTCGGCAGGGGCGGCGGCTCGGCAGAAGACCTTTGGGTGTTTAACGACGAAAAAATTGCCATGGCGATTGCCGAGTCTGATATTCCCGTTATATCCGCCGTGGGTCACGAGACGGATTTCACCATATGCGATTTTGTCGCAGACCTCAGAGCTCCTACGCCGTCGGCGGCGGCAGAGCTTGCCGTGCCGGAACAGACGGAGCAGCTTTATTATATAAAAGCTTTGCAAAGTCAGTGCTTGGATATACTGACGGCGATAGTGGAAAACGAAGAGGACAAGCTCGAATTTATTAAAAAGAGACTTGAGTATTCTCATCCTTTGACCAAGATACAAAAGCAGGAACAGATTCTTGACATTGTTTCGCAGAGAATATATGACAAAATCAGAGAAAAGGTCGCGCTTAAAGAGAGTGAGCTTATCTCTCTCAAATCAAAGCTCGGCGCGCTGAGCCCCGAGGGTGTGCTTTCAAGAGGGTACGCAATCGTGTATAAAGACGGCTCGGCGGTAAGCTCGGTTAAAGCCGTGAAAGAGGGAGAAAAGTTAAAGCTTCGCTTTCTTGACGGAGAGATAGAAGTCAGCGTTACAGATATAAAAGAGGGATCGTTATGAAAAAAATGACATATGAAAAGGCTTTGGAGCGTCTTCAGGCGATAGCCGAAAAGCTTGACGAGGGCGATTTGCCGCTTGAAGAGTCTTTAAAGCTTTTTGAAGAGAGCACGGAGCTCACCGATTTTTGCACAAAGAGCCTTCAAAATGCGAAGCTTAAAATAACAAAGCTTTCGCAGCAGAATACAGACGATAACGAGGAATGAGTTTATGAATTATCTTGACGAAATAAATTCCGCACTTAAAGAATATCTGCCCGCAGCCGACGATGTTGTGTCGCAGGCCATGCGATACAGTGTAGAGAACGGCGGCAAAAGAATAAGACCCGCTCTTTTGCTGGAATTTTGCCGCGTTTGCGGCGGCGATTATAAAAAGGCAGTGCCGTTTGCCTGCGCTCTCGAAATGATACACACCTATTCGCTCATACATGATGATTTGCCTTGTATGGATAATGACGATTTTCGCAGAGGCAAACCGTCTTGCCACATCGCATTCGGCGAAGAATATGCGCTTTTGGCAGGCGACGCACTTTTGACATTGGCATTTGAAACTGCCATGAAGTCAAATCTTTCGGCAGAGATAACCGTCAGAGCGGCAAAAGAACTCGCAAAAGCGGCGGGAGTTATGGGCATGGTCGGCGGTCAGGTGCTTGACCTTCAAAACGAGGGCAAAAAGGTCGGTGTTTCCGACCTTCAAAAAACCGACGAGCTCAAAACGGGCGAGCTTATAAGAGCCGCGTGCGTGCTGGGCTGTGTTTGCGCCGGGGCGGACGATAAAAAAATTGCCGCGGCAGAAAAATATGCGCACGATATAGGCATAGCATTTCAGATAGTCGATGATATTCTTGATGTCACAAGCGATGAAGAAACTCTCGGCAAGCCCATAGGCAGCGATGAAGAAAACCAAAAGTCAACCTACGTTTCGCTTCTCGGCATAGAAAAGTCGCGCAAAACGGCAGAAGAGCTTACTTTAAACGCGCAAAAGGCTCTTGACGCTTTTGACGGAGATGTTTCGTCACTTAAGGATTTTGCCGAGAAATTAAAGAACAGAAAAAATTAACAGCATAATGACCAAAAGCGAAGTGATTTAATGAGTGAGATAAGATTTCTTGGCAAAATAATATCACCGTCCGATATAAAAGGAATGACGGACGCCGAGCTTTCCGAGCTTGCGGACGAAATAAGGCACGTCATGATAAGCACCGTTGCAAAAAACGGCGGCCATCTTGCTTCAAACCTCGGAGTTGTTGAGCTGACCCTTGCCATACACAAAAGCTTTGAGTCGCCGAAAGACCGCATTGTGTGGGACGTAGGGCATCAGATTTATCCCCATAAGCTTCTCACGGGCAGGTATGCAAGGTTTGACACTTTGAGAAAAAAAGACGGAATTTCGGGGTTTTCACGTCCTGACGAGAGCGAGCACGATACGTTTTACAGCGGTCACAGCAGTGTGTCGATATCCTCCGCTTACGGTCTTGCGTGCGCTAACAAAATAAAGGGCAACAACCGTTACACCGTGGCTGTTATAGGTGACGGCTCTCTCACGGGCGGATTGGTTTATGAGGCACTAAACAATGCCGGACGTTCAAAAAGCAAGCTTATAATAATATTGAACGACAATAAAATGTCTATATCTCAAAATGTGGGAGCTATGGCGCGTTACCTTGCCGTTACCCGCACAAAAAAGAGATATATAAAAATGAAGGATCGTCTCGAAACGGTTTTGAGCAAAATCCCGTTTATCGGCAATAAACTTGCAGCGTTTGTATTCAGACTAAAAACGCATATTAAAAATTTGATATATAAAAGCACCATGTTTGAGGATATGGGCATAAGGTATATGGGCCCTATTGACGGTCACAACATAAATCAGATGTGCGAGGCACTGGATACGGCAAAAAGCATATCCGGTCCGGTTCTTTTGCACGTCAACACAATCAAGGGCAAGGGATATGATTTTGCGGAAAAATATCCCTCGCTTTATCACGGAATTTCTAATTTTGATATAGATACCGGTGAGCCCAAGCACAAGGGAGTAACATTCGGCGGCGAGTTCGGCGAGCTCATGTGCAAAATGGCGGCAAAAGACAAAAGAATTTGCCTTATCACTGCGGCAATGGCTCTCGGTACGGGTCTTGAAAAATTCAGCACGGATTACAAAGACCGCTTCTTTGACGTCGGCATAGCCGAGGAGCACGCGGTGACGTTTGCTTCGGGGCTTTCTAAGGGCGGTATGCTGCCTGTTTTTGCGGTGTATTCAACATTTTTGCAGCGCTGCTATGACCAGATAGTGCATGACGGCGCGCTTCAAAAACAGCGTATGGTGCTTGCGATTGACCGCGCGGGCTTTGTCGGTGACGACGGCGAAACCCATAACGGACTTTACGATGTGTCGTTCCTCAGCAGTATTCCCGATGTCACCATATATTCCCCCTCAACCTATGAAGAGATGAAAATAGCTTTCGGCAATGCCTTTTATCGCGATAAAGACGTTGTTGCCGTTCGGTATCCGAGAGGGGGAGAACTCAATATTCCCGATGATTTTGAGCCGTCACACGGCGCATATGATATATATTTAAAACCTTGCGAAAATCTTATTGTCACTTACGGCAGAATTTTCGGCGAAGCGTGCGAGGCGGCAAAAATACTTAAAGCAAAGGGAACAGATACCTTTATTTTAAAGCTTAACCGCATAAGACCGATAGACGACGGGGCAATAAACACGGCTCTCTCTGCAAAAAGAATATTCTTTTTTGAAGAGGGTGTTCGCAGCGGCGGAATAGGCGAAAAGCTTGCCGCAACCCTGCTTCAAAAAGGCTATAAGGGCGAATACAGCCTCACGGCGGTTGAAGACTGCTTTGTAAGGCAGGCTACGGTTCCGCAGCTTTTAAAGCAGTATTCTCTTGACGGAGAATCAATAGCAGAAAAAATAGAAACAACGCTTAATAAACAAGAGGTGTAGACTTTGGGCGAAAAAGCAAGACTTGATGCCGAAATATTTAAAAGAGGTATGGCGGAGTCCAGAGAAAAAGCAAAGGCGCTTATCATGGCGGGGCTTGTATACGTCAACGGTCAGAAAGAGCTGAAAGGCGGCACAAGCATAAAAGAGGACGATGTTATAGAAGTCAGAGGCAACAATAACCCCTTTGTCAGCAGAGGCGGATTAAAGCTTCAAAAAGCCGCAGAAAAGTTTAATATTGACCTTTCGGACTGCGTATGTATGGATATAGGCGCATCCACCGGTGGCTTTACCGATTGTATGCTCTCTCACGGCGCAAAAAAGGTGTATTCGATAGACGTCGGCTACGGTCAGCTCGCTTGGAAGCTTCGCACGGACGACAGAGTAGTGAATATGGAGCGCACCAATTTTCGTTACGTCACTCACGAGCAAATCCCCGAAGATATAGATTTTGCGAGCGTTGACGTTTCATTTATCTCACTTAAAAAAATACTGCCCGTTATGAGAGATTTGCTTTCAGAAAACGGACAGGCGGTTTGCCTTATCAAGCCGCAGTTTGAAGCCGGCAGAGAAAACATCGGCAAAAAGGGCGTGGTCAGAGACCCTGCCGTTCATTCGCAGGTGGTTTCAGACATAAGGACTTTTGCTGTCGAAAACGGATTTTCGGTTTTAAATCTCGATTTTTCACCCATAAAAGGTCCTGAGGGAAACATAGAGTACCTCATGCACATAAAAAAGAGTGCCGAGGGGCAGGATTTGTGCCCCGTAAGTGCAGACGAACTTGTTATGCTTTCACATTCGGAGCTTGACAAATAAATGAATGCCGAAAATACCGAGTTTTGACTGTTCTTTTTAAAGTTTTAAACAATAAACTTTCCCGCCGAGAATGGCATTGTTATTATCGGCGGTTACCAAAGGGGAGATATTATGCGCGCAGCAATAATTCCTAACTTAACAAGAAAAAAGACCGCCGCGGTTACGGGCGATTTGTGCAAAAAGCTCAAAGAACTTGATATTTCTTATATGATAGATGAAAAGCTTGCGCCGCATCTAAAAAACACCGGTGCGGAGTTTTTGAGCATGGAAAAAGTTATAGCTTTGAGCGACCTCATAATTTCCGTAGGCGGAGACGGCACTATAATCCATGCCGCAAAATACGGCAAACCCGTTCTCGGCATAAACGCCGGGCGCATAGCTTTTATGGCAGGTCTTGAGGCGACGGAGCTGGAACTTTTATCAAGCCTTAAAGACGGCAAATATCAAACAGACAGGCGCATGATGCTTAAGGCCGTCATAAAAAAAGACGGTGAAATAATCGGCGAGCGATACTGCATAAACGATGTTGTTGCCGCTCGCGGTGAAAAAATAAAAATGACCGAGCTTGCTCTGAGCTGCAACGGCAGTTTTATTAACAACTATGTTGCCGACGGTATGATTGTTTCTACGCCGACGGGCTCCACTGCATATAATCTTTCTGCAGGGGGTCCTGTGGTTGATCCGCAGATTGAAAGCATTATGCTCACGCCTATTTGCACACATTCGCTGTTTTCGCGTTCGCTTATATTTAAACCGAACGCGGTGCTTAATATAAAAAATATATCAGATGAAGACATGAGTGTGTCTTGCGACGGCGAAGAACCTTTGCGCGTCGGCAGCGGCGGAGAGGTTACGGTTACAAAAGCTCCGACATATGCGGAGTTTATAAGGATAAAGACAGATACATTCCTTGATATTCTTAACGATAAGCTTGCCCAGCGCAGGCTGTGAGAGGGTAGAATTATGAAAAAAGACAGACATGGCGAAATCTTAAAAATCATATCTCAACACACGGTCAGCACACAGGAGGAGCTTCTTGAAAAGCTCAAGCAGGCAGGCTACAACACAACTCAGGCAACCGTTTCGAGGGATATAAAAGAGCTTAACCTTGTAAAGCAGATGAATAAGCAGGGCGTATACCGCTATATTGAGAGCCGAAGCGAAACAGAGGAATACCTCTCTAAGTTCAACGCTATATTTGCTCATTCGGTTATATCATCCGATTGGGCGGGCAACACAACGGTTATAAAGTGCTACACCGGTATGGCTCAGGCTGCTTGCGCCTCGTTTGACAGTATGCACTGGGAGGGACTTGTCGGCACAATAGCCGGCGACGACACTATTTTTGCACTTTGCAGAACTCCGGAACTTGCTCAGGAGCTTTCAAATTCTATTGCAAAGCTTTTAGGCTAAAAGCAGATTTTATCGGCAAAGGACGGTGACAAAATATGCTTTCAAGACTGAAAATAGAAAATATCGCAATTATAGAGCTTGCTGATATTGAATTCTCGGACGGATTCAATGTCCTTACGGGTGAAACCGGTGCAGGTAAATCTATTATTATAGACTCGATAAACGCCGTCACCGGCGAAAGAACGAGCAAAGACCTAATAAGAACAGGCGCGCAAAGCGCAAGAGTGACCGCGGTGTTTGAGTCGGTGAGCAAAAAAATATCCGACATGGCAGAAGATATGGGTGCAGAGTGCGACGGCGAAATTATTTTAAGCAGAACAATAAAGCGCGACGGCAAAAACATATGCTCGGTGAACGGTGTGCCCGCAACGGTGTCCACACTTAAAAATATAGGCTCAGAGCTTATCAATATTCACGGTCAGCATGATTCGCAGGCTCTTCTGCTGCCTGAAAAGCACTGTTCTTTTGTAGATTCCTTCGGTTCTTTAGAGGACCTTTGCGAAGAATACGCAGAAAGCTACGACGCATTTTGCCGCGCGGATTCCGACTATAAAAAGCTCAATATGGACGAGCAGGAAAAGCTTCGCAGAACGGATATGCTCACTTTTCAGATAAAAGAGCTTGAAGACGCGGAAATAGAAGAGGGCGAGATAAGCTCACTCAAGGAACGCCAAAGATTTTTGCAGAATGCAAGGAATATTATAGAAGCGTTAGGCTCTGCCTATTCCTCGCTTGCGGGTGAGGGAGCGGGCTGCGACTGCGTTAGCAGTGCGGCTTATGATGTTGAGAGAATAGCCGATATATATTCGGGGGCATATGATATATCTCAAAGGCTCAGTGACGCAAAGTACGAGCTGGAGGATTGCTGTGAAACCCTCAGAGATTTAATAAACGATGCGGAATGTGACCCGGCGGAGCTCAGCATGGTAGAGGATCGCTTGGATTTTCTTCACAGGCTTTCACTGAAATACGGCTCGAATGAAAAAGAAATGCTTGATTTTCTTGAAAATGCAAAAGCCGAACTTGAAAGCATCAATATGTCTGAAGAAAAAGAGCAGGAGCTGAAGCTCAAACGTGATGAAGCACTGCAAAAAGCCGAAAATCTTGCCGATGTATTAACTCAAAAAAGAGAAGAGGCAGGCAAAAGGCTCTCGCAAAAAATATGCGATGAGCTTCGATTTCTCGAGATGCCGAATATCCGCTTTGAAGTCAGCCGCAAAGAAAAGGAGCTTTGCCGCGACGGCAGGGACGAGATAGAATTTTTAATATCCGCCAATATGGGCGAGGAGCTGAAGCCTCTTGCCAAAACGGCGTCCGGCGGTGAGCTTTCAAGAATAATGCTTGCAATTAAAAATTCGCTTGCCGGCAAAGACGGTACGGATACCATGATCTTTGATGAAATAGACACCGGCGTCAGCGGCAACGCGGCAAGAAAAATAGCCGAAAAATTAAAAGAAGTGTCTCGCGGCAGGCAGGTTATATGCGTTACACACCTTGCGCCGATAGCTTCTTTTGCTAATACCCATATGCTCATTTCAAAATCCGTATCGGATTTAAAGACATATACCAAAGTTACGCCTCTTACCTATGACGAGCGCATACACGAGATTGCAAGGCTTATGGGTGCGGGAAGCGTCGGAGGCTCAATACTTCAAAGCGCAAAAGAGATGCTTGATTTCGGCGGGGGAGCAGGCGTATAAATTTACCGTTGCAAAGATTATTTCAGTATGTTACAATACACAAAAGCGAACAGGAGGATGTTTATGCAGACCGAAAAGCTTAAACTGAATTTCAAAAGGTACACCGCACTGCTTGGTGCACTTATGCTTACGGCGGCTTTTTTGCTCGGCGGATGCGGAAAAGTTAAAAAAGTAAATTCCGACAATACACAGTCAAGCTCTGAGAATTCATCGTCTCAGTCATCGTCTACAGAACCGTCGGCCGAGCCGGAATCCATGAGCGACGCAGGTCAAACAAGCGCGTTCGTCACAGCGGCTCAAGCGCAAAAAAGTGCAAGTGCTTCGGGCAATAAGTCAAATTCTTCTCAGCATTACAGCTCCCAAAAGCCCGGCAGCAACACGCAAAAGGGCAGCACCAACGGCACAACGGCAAAAAATGCCCAGACAACCGAGGACTTTGTTTATAACGACCTCGCAGTTCAAAGAAAATTCGGCTTTAACTACGGCTACGACCTTGCAACAAACATTGTTTTGATGAATATTGCAAATGTCCGCGTATATTTTACATACGGCGGATATGACTGGCTTGTTGAATTTTGGAAAGGTGAGTATGAGCTTGTTACCGTTGGCGCGGAGATAGGTATATACTATCATAAAAACACAAGCGGCAAAGTTCCGTCCACGCCCCAGCTTCTTCACTACAAGGCGGTTGAAAATGCAGACGCGCTTTATATGACTATGGATCTTTGGCAGATCGATTCAAAAGGAACGCGCAGAGTAATTTCTATGCCGAGGCTCAAATATTGGTGGGCGGCGGCGTTTTCACAGGGAATGCTCGAGAAGCACTCGCGCAGAACCGACCTTGTTATGGTTTCGAGTATAGAGTTTAAAGATAAGGGCATGTATAATGCATTCCTTGATTCGTTCAAGAAAAAGCCATTTACTCAAAAGAGCGGAACGCTCACTTATAAAGATGCAGACGCTTTTTCGCCCAAAGCATCAAACAACAGCGTGATGTTCTCTTGGCGTTATCTCGAAGAGTGACGGAGTATTCAAAATTAAATATAAATCTTTTGATAAAAACACTTGACTTTGATATGGCAATAGTATAAAATAACACTGTCCAATAAATAATCAGAAGGGATGTAAACTAAGATGAAAAAGATTTTGAGCATTCTTTTAGCTGTTGCACTTTGCGCTACTTTCACAGTATGTGCATTTGCAGCCGACGCAGATTCCACAAAAGTAAGCGATGAGGTTCTCGGCGACATAGTTGACGGTCTCGGCGATCTTATCAATGCAGAAACCGACGAAAATGACGCAGCTCTTGAAAAGGCTATCGAAGACCTTTATGCAGCTCTTAACGATGCAAATGCCAAGGGCGATACATCTGCTCTCATCGAACAGCTTAAAGAATATGCAAACGGTGCAGACGTTGATATCAGCGACGCTCTCACAGACCTCGGCGCACTTCAGGACGTTGTAGAGAAGTTCCTTAACGACGGTGGCTTTGACCTTGAAAAAATCAAGAAAGACCTTGAGAACGATTCAGCTCTCAATAAGCTTGTAGGTCTTTATGCAGGTTCTTACACAAAGGTTCCCACAGCTCCCACAACTACAGGTGATGAAACAACTCCCTCAGAAATCAACCCGCCCACAGGCGAAAGCATCAGCGGCATAGCTATTGCTCTTTCCGTTCTCGTTGCTTCTGCAGGCGCAGCAGTTGTTGTTTGTGCAAAGAAAAAAGAGGACTAATCAATAATCGATTCATTAAAAGACGGTGAGAAAATCACCGTCTTTTCTTGTTTTATTGCTAAATTTATGTTACAATGGCAACATAAAGGAGGTATGCTTATGTTTAAAAAGTTTTTATGCTGTGCTCTTTCGGCGATAATGCTTGTCTCGGTTTTATCTGTTGGCGCATATGCCTATCAAGGGACGGACTACATTATCGTCAACCCGTATGAGACAGTTGACTGGGACACATGGACGACCTACAAGGCCAATTTGCACACACATTCAACCGCAAGCGACGGCAGGGTGGATTTGCCCGAGATGATAGGCCTTTATTATGACTTGGGCTATGATGTGCTCGCACTGACCGACCACGGTGTTATTAACCATGGCTGGAATAAAGAAAGAAAGGTTTACCCTCCTTTTAATCTCTTCCAAAAGCTCACAAACATGAGTGATGAGGACTATGAGAGAATAACCACCGGCTCGGATCGCGGCGGCAGAGGGATGACCGACGTTACCGGCGGCATTGAAATAAACATGGCTGTTCTCTCCAAGACCCATGTAAACGGGTATTTTACAGAGTACGGCAGCGGAGTTTGGGGAACAGAAAACGACTATGAATCCGCACCTGCCGCGATAGAAGAAGCGGGCGGTTATTCCGTTCTTAACCATGTCGGCGATTGGGTGGACTCCAACCACTATCCCGAACGATCACACCATGAGGTGTTTATATCTTATTTTGCAAATATATTTAATAAGTACCACAGCTGTCTCGGTATGGAGATAATAAACAATACCGATAACGTAACAAGGGCAGACCGCGCACTTTGGGATGAACTGCTTAAGGTAATTATTCCGACAGGCAGAAACATCTGGGCTTTTGCAGACGATGATTCCGAATATGTCTCCGATGTCGGCAGAAGCTTCGAGATGATGGTTATGCCGGAGAATAATCTTGAAAACGTAAAAACCGCTATGGAGAACGGAACGTTTTTTGCTTGCAGCAAATATGCAAGAACAGAAATAGGCAACGATTTTATAGGCACCGGCGAGGTTCCTCTTGTCAAAAAAATTAAAGTTGACCAAAGGCAAAACACTATAGAGCTTGAGCTTGACGAGAGCAGAGATTGCAGTGCGGTCGAATGGGTTTATGATAATAAGGTTATCGCGGTCGGCAACAAAATAGACCTTAATGATTATGAGGATGAAATCGGCTGCTATATAAGATTTCAACTCAAGGGCGAGGGCGGCATAACTTATTCTCAGGCTTTTGAGCTTAAATATGACGGACGCACAGATCACGAGATACCGGAAGTTCCGTTCTTTGACACAAGGCTCGGTCGGCTTGTGCGTGTTGCTTCCAAAACAAGAATTGTTTCGATAATTGCTTTTGTCACCGAAAAAATCATGGAGCTTTTCAGATAAAAAGCCTCTGCTGTATTTAGCTTAGGTTTAAAGCGACAGTAAAAAGGAAAAGGCTGTAATTCAAAACGGTTTGCAAATGACCGAATGTGGATTACAGCCTTATTTTTATGTATATATAGGTTTAGAGTTTTTGGCTCCGCTTTTATCTCAGCTTTAGCTGCATGGATTCCTGCCTTCCGAATCCCTCAATTTTCAATTCGTTTTTATCTATTGTAACAACCGCACAGGTTGAATCCTCATGCAGGCACAAAGAGCCGAATGTCACATAGTGAATACCGTTTTTTAGCACATAGTCGCCGAAATGGTAGTGACCGCAAAAAACAGCTTTAACCTTATCGCTCTCCTCAAATATTTTGAGCGCCTCATCGCGGTTGAGTATTACATGGTCATTCAAATTTTCATATTCACGGAGCATAAAAAGCTCATGGCAAAAAACAAGCACCGGCTTTTGCGAGTCTTCTATGGTGTTTTTTATCCATTTGAGCTGTTCGGGGTCAAGGTATGTTTCTGACCACAAAATTTCTTTGTCCGGCAAAGGCGCAGAGGGGTCATTCATGTTTGCGTCAAGCACAAGGCAGGTGTAATCGCGTGTGTCAAAGGAATAATATCTGCCGGGCATATTCAAAATATCGGCAATCTGCTCCTTGGGCAAGGATGTATCATGGTTGCCGATTACGCAGCGGTATGGGAGATTGCTGCTTTTTAAAATATCCGCAATTTCGCCCATAAGCTCTTTCTGGTCACCGTATCCGGGCAGACCGTCCGCAGTGTCGCCGAGGTCGATTATAAAATCACAGCCGTTTGAGTGTTCGTCGATTATTTTTTTCAGCTTTTTTGCTGAAAGGCAGTGGCGTCTTTCTATAGGCTCGTTCTTTGTGCAGTAGTGCAGGTCGGTTACGGCAAGAAATTTTATCATAATTTTGCTCCTTTGCTTTTAATGATAAAATTTTACAACATAATAAAAGCTATTTCAAGGGATTGTTACATAAAACCGAAAAGAGCCACTTTTTAGCGGCTCTTTATTTTATGTTAAGGTATTCAATTTTAAAAATGCTTTTTAGAACTTCACAGCGATGCCAAAATCAAACTTGCTAACATGTTACCGTTACCGATGACCCTGTTATCCGCATCTCTTGTGAGATTGGTTTTTGGGTCAAAGCAGCCTAATTTTTCTCTTCTTTTGTTGTAAGCCGTTTGCTTACCGCTGCTGCTTGTTCTTATATAGCCCATTTCTCTTGAGGCTTTATTTCTTATTACCATTTCAGATGACATATATACCACAACTCCTTAACTTATTATATTAAGTCGTTACCGCTGTGGTGCATATGCCTTTTTGCGGCAAGAGCCGCTTACGCTAAATTGTCCGGTCATTCACCAAGCGGCTTTTGAATTTGAGAAGTACTTTCATTTCAAAAACCTCCTTGTTGTTTTTTCATCTATATTATAGCATAAAAAATCAAAAAATCTATTCTCAAACTGTATGAAATAGAAAGCACATATTTGTGCAAATTGCTCAAATATGTGCAAAACTACTGATTATATCTTACAATTTGGATGTCTCTCGTTCCAAGAGTCCTCAACTGCGGCCGTTCCGGGGCATTCAATTTCATCAACTATTGATATGGGGGCTGCCCACTCGACGGCATTGCAGATTATTTTTTGAATGTTTTTATCATAGAATGAACGGTTTGATTCATGGCCGGGCTGAAAATAAAATACTTTGCCGAGACCTCTGTACCATACGCAGCCGGATCTGAAAACCTCGCCGCCCGAGAACCAGCCCATAAAAATCACTCCGTCGGGCTGAGGAATGTCAAAGCGTTCACCGTACATCTCTTCTGTTTCAAGCTCAATATATTCCGGCAAGCCCTTTGCTATCGGGTGATTGGGCATTATGTTCCAAAGACGCTCACGGTCGCCGTCGCGCCATTTCAAAGAGCAGGTTGTGCCCATAAGGCTTTTAAAGGGTCTTGAAAAATGAGCGGAATGTAAAAATATCATTCCCATGCCTCTGAGTACGCGGTTATGAATCTTTTCTACAAGCTCAAACGGAACCTCCGCATGCTTGCAGTGACCCCACCAGATAAGAACATCGGTGCTTTCAAGGATTTCATCGGGCAGTCCGCACTCCGGTTCTGTGAGGTTTGCGGTGCGAACATTGAAGCTTTCATTCTCTTTCAAAAAAGAAGCAATGGCCTCGTTCAAGCCCTCGGGATATACCTCAAGCACATCTTCGTCGCTTGTGAGTTTTGATTCCTCGTTCCATACGGTTACGTTTATCATAATACAGCCTCCTTGATATATGTTTATATTCAGCCGAAAATAATATTTTTCAGCTCATTTACGTCTTTGGCAATATATTCTGCTTTGTATTTTTTAAATTCCTCCGGATTTCCGTAGCCGAAAAGAACCGCCGCACATTCAATGCCCGCATTGTGGGCGCCGACTATGTCATAGAACCTGTCACCCACCATCAGAATTTTTGAATTTTCAGGTAGCTTCATTTTTCGGATACACTTTTTTACAATTTCCGTTTTGTCGGATTCGACATACCTCGGGTCGGAGCCTGATGTGAAATCAAAATATTTATTAAGCCGGGTATTGTTTAAAATTATGTTAATAAAATCCTCGGGCTTTGAGCTTGCAATGCCGGTGACGATTCCCTCCGCTTTGAGTTTTTTTAAAAGCTCCTCCATCCCGGGGTAAAGCTCAAACTCAAAAATGCCTTTGACGGCGTAATTTTCACGGTATTTGGCAACGAGCTTCACGCACATTTCGTCGTCTGCGCCGCATTCTCTTTTAAAGCTGTCGTGAAGCGGAGGACCGATGAAGGTTCTGAGGCTTTTCTCATCAAGCTGCGGTAGGGAGCAGGCGTTCAAGGCGTATCTTATACTGCCGAAAATCCCTTTGCCGGTGTCTGCCACTGTGCCGTCAAAATCAAAAATAACGGCGTCGAAATTTTTGCACATAATAAGCCTCCGAGTAATTTGTCTGTGGCTATGATAACACATAAAACAAATATTTACAATGCTTATTTTGTGTGTTATAATCTTCGTTATAGAAAATAAAGCGAGGTATCAGAAATGGAATACAAATTTTCAGATAAAATTTCCTCCTTGCAGCCGTCTGCAATCAGAGAAATACTCAAGGCAACGTCTGTTCCCGGCATGATAGCACTTGCCGCAGGCAACCCTGCGCCGGACGCTTTCCCCATAGACGCGATAAGAGAAATTGCAAAAGATATTTTTGACAACAGACCTATCGAGGCACTTCAGTACGGCGTAACAGAGGGCTATCAGCCCCTTATTGAGCGTGTTACCGATTGGATGCACAATGACAAAAAAATCGGCAAAGATACAGACTCACTCATAATCACCAGCGGTGCACAGCAGGTAATGGATCTTGCAACAAAGGTTCTCTGCAACGAGGGCGACGTTATTATTTCGGAAACTCCCTCTTTTATCGGCTCGCTCAACTGCTTTCGTGCATACGGCGTTAAGCTGCGCGGCGTAGAAATTGAAGATGACGGAATAAACATAGAGGGTCTTGAAAAGGCTCTTAAAGAAGAGAAGAACGCAAGATTTATTTATGTTATACCCAACTTCCAAAATCCCTCAGGTGTAACAATGTCTTTTGAAAAGCGAAAGGCTGTTTATGAGCTTGCACGCAAATATAATGTCATGATTCTTGAGGATAACCCCTACGGCGACACAAGGGTTGCCGGCGAAGACGTGCCCTCTATCAAGAGTCTTGATGAGGACGGCAGAGTTATTTATGCCGGCTCTTTTTCAAAGGTTATGGCACCCGGTATTCGCGTAGGCTATGTTCTCGGTCCCGCTCCCGTGGTTGCAAAAATGACCGTAGGCAAGCAGACGAGCGATGTTCATACGCCCATGTTTAACCAGATGCTTGTTGAGGAATGGATGAGAAAATACGATATAAACGCTCACATAAAAAAGATTAAAGATTGTTACCGTGAGAGACTTAACTTTATGTGCGACAGAATAGACGAGGAGCTCGGCGGAATAGTAAAATATGTTCGTCCGCAGGGCGGCTTGTTTGTATGGTGCGATTTGCCGGATAATATAGATATGATAAAACTTTGCGAAAAAGCAATTGAGCACAAGGTTGCGGCAGTTCCCGGTTCGGCATTCAAGGTTAATGATTATGACAGGATAAATGCAATAAGGCTCAACTTCACCACCCCCACTATGGAGGATATGGACAGGGGTATTAAGGTTCTCGGTGAAGTTGCCAAAGAAATGAATAAGTAAGAGGAAAACGATATGGAAAACGAAAAGAAATCAATAGTTTTAAGCTGTATTCAGCCCACGGCAGTGCCGACTCTCGGCAATTACCTCGGCGCACTTAAAAACTGGAAGTATATGAGCGAGGATTATGACTGCTACTACGCCATTGCGGATTTGCACGCCATCACGGTAAGGCAAGAGCCTGCAAAGCTTCGCAAGCAGTCAACAGAGATGTATGCTCTTTTGCTCGCACTCGGTCTTGACCCCGATAAAAATGTTGTTTTTGTTCAGAGCCATGTGCCGGAACATTCACAGCTTTCATGGATACTTAACTGCTACACACAGTTCGGCGAAGCTTCGAGAATGACCCAGTTTAAAGATAAATCGCAAAAGCACGCAGACAACATAAATGTCGGTCTTTTTGATTACCCCGTGCTCATGGCAGCCGATATTTTGCTTTATCAGGCAGATTATGTGCCGATAGGCATAGACCAAAAGCAGCACCTTGAGCTTGCAAGAAATATTGCCGAACGCTTTAATCAGGCTTATTCGCCGACATTCACCGTGCCGGAGGCTTTTTACGGCAAGGTCGGCACCAAGATTATGTCGCTTCAGGACCCGACTAAGAAGATGTCAAAGTCAGACAGCAACCCCAAGGCGTCTATCGGCATACTTGACAAGCCCGACGATATTGTTAAAAAGTTTAAGAGTGCCGTTACGGATTCCGAGGCGAGAGTGCATTTTGCCGACGGCAAGGACGGCATCAATAACCTTATGACCATATATTCCGCCTGCACCGGCAAAAGCTTTGACGAGATTGAAAAAGAGTTTGACGGCAAAGGCTACGGCGAGTTTAAGCCTGCCGTTGCAGAGGCTGTTATCAGCGACCTCAAGCCTTTGCAGGATGAATATTACCGCATAATAAACGACAAGGCATATCTTGAAGAGTGTGCAAAAAAGGGCAGCGAAAAAGCCTCTTATACCGCACGCAAGACCCTCAGAAAGGTTATGAAAAAGGTAGGCTTTTGGCAGGTTTGACATAAAAATAAAGCGGCATGACCGCTTCTTTGTTACAACAGCCGAAAATGAATAATTATACAGAAAACACTTGCATTTCTTGTATAATGGTGTATAATCAATGCATAACAATGAATTATACAAACGGAGGATACAACAATGAAAGAAATAAAAAAAGTAGTTCTTGCCTATTCCGGCGGACTTGACACATCAATTATAATCCCTTGGCTTAAAGAAAATTACAACAACTGCGAGGTTATAGCCGTATCGGGTGATGTCGGTCAGGGTACAGAGCTTGACGGACTTGAGGAGAAGGCTCTCAAAACCGGAGCTTCAAAGCTTTATGTTGAGGATCTTAAAGACACATTCATCAACGATTTTGTTTTCCCCTCACTCAAGGCAGGCGCTGTTTATGAGAAAGAATATCTTCTCGGCACGGCATTTGCTCGTCCTATAATCGCCAAGAGACTTGTTGAGATTGCAAAGGCAGAGGGCGCAGACGCTATTTGCCACGGCTGCACAGGCAAGGGCAACGACCAGGTTCGTTTTGAGCTTGCAATCAAAGCTTTTGCTCCCGATATGCAGATTATTGCTCCCTGGAGAATTTGGGATCTCAAATCGCGTGAAGAAGAGATTGAATATGCAGAGGCAAGAAACATTCCTCTTAAAATAAACCGTGAGACAAACTACTCAAAAGATAAGAACCTCTGGCACCTTTCACATGAAGGTCTTGACCTTGAAGACCCCGCAAACGAGCCGCAGTATAACAAGCCCGGCTTCCTTGAGATGGGCGTATCACCCGAGCAGGCTCCCGATAAGCCCACATATGTTACCATTTCATTTGAAAAGGGTGTTCCCGTTGCTGTTGACGGCAAAAAAATGGGCGGCGTAGAAATGGTTGAGCTTCTTAACGACATAGGCGGCAAAAACGGCATAGGTCTTGCAGACATAGTTGAAAACCGTCTTGTCGGCATGAAGTCGAGGGGCGTATATGAGAACCCGGCAGGCTCAATTCTTTACAAGGCTCACGACGTTCTCGAAACCCTTTGCCTTGACAGAGAGACACAGCATTACAAAGCACTTGTTGCACAGAAGTTTGCAGAGGTTGTTTATTACGGTCAGTGGTTCACTCCGCTCAGAGAGGCACTTTCTGCTTTCGTTGATAAAACTCAAGAGACTGTTACAGGCGACGTTAAGCTCAAGCTCTATAAGGGCAACATGATTAACGCAGGTGTAACATCACCGTATTCACTTTACAGTGAAGATTTTGCAACATTTGACGCAGATGATGTATATGATCAGAAAGACTCCGCAGGATTTATCAACCTCTTCGGTCTTCCCATCAAGGTTAAGGCTATTCTTGACGCAGAGCGCGAAGCAAAAGAGAATAAATAAGCGGCTATAAAGTTTACCCCGAAATCGCATAGCGGTTTCGGGGCGTTTTTTTATAATAAAACGGCGGTGCACCGATTAAGATGCACCGCTTTTGATTATTCAAATTCTTTTATCAAATCAAAATAGTTGCCTACAAGATATGAGCCGATGTGTTTGCCTGCCGAGAGGACTTCGTCTGCAATGCCGTCGCCGATTATGTGACCCATAAATGCAAAATTGTTGTCTGTGAGCACATATCCTATCGCATCGTTTGCAAGGCTGATTGCATAAACATCAACGCCGTCTACCGAATTTTTAAGGCTGTCATATTGCCACTCGGTTCCGTCCCAGTTTGTGTTATTTGTAATGTCAGTACCCCAGAATACTTCGGGATAAAGCTCACCCGGGAACATCGCAAAACCGATTTTGTGCCCAAACTCCAAATATCCTATTTCTGACGCCATTATAACATCGCGCACGCCTTCACCCGTTCTGTAAACCTTGTTGTTCACAAGCTTTGTTTCACAAGCGAGAATAAGAACGCTGTTTTCGGGGGATATGAACAACTCTTTGTGCTTTGCGTTTAATATCGGCGGCAGTTCATATGAATAATCGCCGTCAATAATGATTTGACCGAAGGTTTCGCCGAGCTTTTTGGTTGCGGCACCCATCGCGTCATATTCGCTCATGGCAGAAGTGTCAACATCAATATTATCGCGCGAAAGCTGACCCACTGCGCCCTGAACCATCATAAAGTTAGCGCCGGTTTTTTCTTTTATATATCGGTCAAGATAATAAATATAGTCTGAACCTACATATAAATTGTTTGCTTCAAAAGATGTCGGGTGGCAGCTTATATCCGAAATATATGTTGCCGTGCCTCCGTTTGACGGAGCAAAATAAAGGGTTGCGATTTTTGGTATATCCTCTTTTGCAATGAGCCCGCGTTTGTCTCTAATAAAGTTGCCAGCGTCTGTTTCGCCAAAATACATTTTGCCGCTTTCGCGGTTTTCAAACGCTTCTTCTATTGCTTCTATTGAGCGGCTTATAAAAAATTCTTTAAAATAAGTCGGTGCTTCAAGAAACGGAAGTTCGTCAAAGATTTGATATTTATTGTTGATAAAGTTGCCTGCGAGCTTATAAAAGAACTCTGTGCTTACACCCTGCGTGTCAAGAACAGAGTGCGCGTGAGTAGAGGTGATGTTTATACTTGCTACTTTTATATTATTTTTTTCGCAGTATTCAAGAACACCTTTTCTTATTGAGCGGACATCGGTTGAGGTTACGCCGAGAGCGTCGATAACACCGAGCACAACCGCACCCTCACCGCTGTTGTCGTCAATAACGCTTACTCTGATGCGCTGGTCGTCATAAACGCCTATTGCCTTGCGGTTTGTGAGGTCTCTTCCGATATAGTATGAGCCGTTTGCGACATCGTCCGGCAAAATGCTTTTGCTTGCATATCCGAGCGACCAATAATTGCCGTCTTGTGCGCTTGTTTGGTATTTTTCACGCCCGGGGAGGAAAAATTCGGAGTCTATATCGTCAACTCCTCCCCAATCGCTCGGGTCGGGGTAGGCACTGCATATTGCTTCAACAATTTTTTCGGTAAATACGTTTAAAAGGTTATACATCACCTTTGTAAGGCGTGAGAGCATCGAGTCAAAAAATTCGGTCGGGTCGGATGATGCAAAAAATGCAAGTTCGCTTGCGGCTTCTGTATTGTTGGACGTTTGCACAGGAAACGAATTTTTATTTTGGGCAAATGAGCCTATACTGCAAAAAGAAAAAATCAGACATAAGCACATAAAGACAGAAAGCAGTCTTTTAACTTTATTCTTCATAACAAATCCTCCGTTCTCTTTTAGAATATTATACTGAAATTATGCACAAATTACAATGATTTTTTGCTATATATACAAACAAAATTTGTTAGGTTTTATTGTTTATTTTTGCCCCGGTTAGTGGTATAATCAGTATGTTACAGCAGAAGAAGCTGAATTTTATTCTAAGGGATGACTTATTATGACAAAAGTCGATATTTTTTCAGGATTCTTGGGAGCGGGCAAAACCACTCTCATTAAAAAGCTTATAAACGAAGCATATGCCGGTGAAAAACTTGTATTGATAGAAAATGAGTTCGGCGAAATAGGCGTTGACGGCAAGTTCCTTGAGGATGCGGGCGTTCAGATAACCGAGATGAACTCCGGCTGTATTTGCTGCAGCCTTGTGGGCGATTTCGGCAAAGCTCTTAACAAGGTTACACAGGAGTATGCTCCCGACAGAATTATCATTGAGCCGTCAGGCGTAGGCAAGCTCAGCGACGTTATCCGTGCCGTTCAGGGTTCGGGCGATAAAGACCTTGAGCTCAACAGCTTCACAACCGTTGTTGACGCAGGCAAATGCAAAATGTATATGAAAAACTTTGGCGAATTTTTTAACGACCAGATAGAGCACGCTCAGACTATAATCCTCAGCCACACGGGTCTTGTCAGTGAAGAGAAAACCGCAAAAGCGGTTGAGATGATAAGAGAACACAATGCAAATGCCGTTATCGTCACCACCGAGTGGGACAAGCTCAGCGGCGCACAGCTGCTTGAAGCCATGGAAAAGAAAAACATATCTCTTGAAGAGGAGCTTAAAAAGCTCAGCGAAGAAGAGACATGCCCCGTTTGCGGCGGACATCATCACGACCACGACCATGAGCATGAACATGAACATCATCATGACCATGAGCACGAACATGAACATCATCATGAGCACGACCATTGCTGTGACCACGACCATGAACACGAGCATCACCATCATCACCATGCGGACGAGATATTCACAAGCTGGGGCAAAGAAACTCCCAATAAATATACCGAGGAGGAAATGAATAAAATACTTTCCTCTCTCGCAGATGAAGAGAAATACGGTATTGTTCTCAGGTCAAAGGGCATTGTTGCCTCTGAGAACGGCGAGTGGATACATTTTGACTATGTTCCCGGTGAACCCGATGTACGCACGGGTTCTGCGGATATTATAGGCAGAATTTGCGTTATCGGCTCCAAGCTTAACGAAGAAGCTCTCGCAGAACTTTTTCGCTTATAATTCCGCCGATTGAAGAGGTGATTTGAATGGAAATTCCTGTATATATGTTTGTCGGCTTTCTCGAAAGCGGCAAAACAACCTTTATACAAGACACGCTTTGCGACAAGCGTTTTAACTCCGGCGAAAAGACCTTGCTGCTTCTTTGCGAAGAGGGCGAGGAGGAGTATGACCCGTCAAAGTTTTACGGCAAAAATGTAAAGATAGAAACAATAGACTCGGAAGAGGATTTAACAAGAGAAAATCTTGACGCTTTAAGAAAAAAGGCAAACGCCGAGCGTGTTATAGTCGAGTATAACGGAATGTGGCCGATAAGCTCGTTCGTTCAGGCCGTGCCCGATAACTGGACTCTTTACCAGAGCATGATGTTTGCAGACGCGACTACTTTTATGACCTACAACGCAAATATGAGAAATCTTGTTGTCGATAAAATAAACTTCAGCGAGATGGTAGCGTTCAACCGTTTTAAAGACGATTATGATAAAATGGAATTTCATAAAATCGTAAGAAGCGTAACGCGCAGATGCGATATAGTGTATGAATTTTGCGACGGTCATGCCGATTTTGACGATATTGAAGACCCCATGCCGTTTGATGTCAATGCACCCGTAATCAAAATAGGCGATGACGACTATGCATGGTTCTACCGCGACCTTAATGAAAATATAAAAACCTATGTCGGCAAAACGGTAGAAGTTAAAATGATTGTGTCTAAAAACGCAAAAATCCCCAAGGGCGTTTTTATAGGCGGCAGACATATTATGATGTGCTGCGAGCAGGATATCAGCTACTACGGCATGGTTTGCGTTTATCCGCTTGCACAGACCCTCAGCTCCGGCGACTGGGTAACGGTAACCGCCGACATTGCCTATAAATTTAATAAGCTCTATGCCGGCAAAGGTCCGGTGCTCACGGTGAAGTCTCTCAAAAAAGCCGAACCGCCCGAGAAAAAAGTTGCAACATTCTTTTGATTATGGATATAAAAATTCTTTATGAGGATGAGCATATAATCGCTTGCATTAAGCCTGTCGGGGTGCTTTCTCAGGGCGGAGGCTCTGCGAATATGCCGGAGCTTTTAAAAGAGCACGGCGAGATTTTTCCTTTGCATAGGCTCGATAAAGAAGTCGGCGGCGTTATGGTGTTTGCCAAAACACACGCGGCGGCGGGCAAAATGAGCGCACTTATTGCCGATGAAAAAATGGCAAAAGAATATTATGCCGTTGTGCGCGGCGAACCCGAAAATAAAAGCGGAATTTTTGAAGACCTTTTGTTCAAAGATTCGTCAAAAAACAAATCATTTGTTGTTAAGCGTATGCGAAAGGGCGTAAAAAAAGCGTCTTTGAAATATGAAACTCAAAAGACGCTCACGGACGGCGATAAAAAATATTCACTTGTAAAAATCAAACTTCATACGGGCAGAACTCATCAGATAAGAGTGCAGTTTTCATCAAGAAAAATGCCTCTTTTGGGTGACGGAAAATACGGCGGAAAATGCGAAAGCTGCAAAACCGCCTTGTGGTCTTACAGTCTGTCATTTTTGCATCCGTTTACGGGTAAAGAAATATCCGCAAGCGAGCCGGCACCGAGCATTTACCCGTGGAATATGTTTTAAAAAAACTGCATCAAATCACATTTTGTGGCTTGATGCAGTCTTTTTTATTTATCATTTTCTTCTTTTAAAAGGTTTTTCATGCTTCTAAGGCTGATGCCGAGCGTTGACATATTGTGAAGCAGCGCCGACACGGTGGGCGGAATTATTTGAGTTATGCCCATCAAGATTAAAAGCGAATTAAACGATACTATAAATCTGTAATTGAATTTTATTCGTTTCATAAGCGCTTTGCTCGTTTTGAGAAGTGTGACGAGAGCAAAGAGGTCATCGGAGGATATTGTAATATCCGCTACCTCGCGTGCAATGGCGGCTCCGCTGTTCACGGCAATGCCGACGTCCGCTTCAGAGAGGGCGGGGGTGTCGTTTACTCCGTCGCCTATCATTACAACGCATCTGCCTTTTTCACGTTCCGCTCTTATGTATTCGGCTTTGTCCTCGGGCAATACCTCTGCGCGGTAATCGTCAACACCGACGGCTTTGGCAACCTTTGAGGCTGTTTTTTTATTGTCGCCTGTCATCATAACAATTTTGTTTACACCGCATTTGTGAAGCTCGTTTATAGCGTCCTTTGCACTGTTCTTTATCGGGTCAGAGATACATATTACCGCAGAGAGCTTGCCTGCAATGGCGAGGTAAAGATATGAATATTCGCCCGTGAGTGAGTCGAATTTATCTTTTTCGTCTTTGGGTATTATACATTTCTCGTCTTCAAAAATGAAGTGGGCGCTGCCGATAAGTACGCTTTCGCCGTCAACCGTGCTCGATATGCCGTGAGCAACAACATAATCAACCTCGGTGTGGCGCTCTTCGTGGTGCAGACCTCTTACATTTGCCTCTTCTACCACCGCATTAGCGATTGAGTGCGGATAATGCTCTTCAAGGCAGGCAGCGAGGCGCAGCATTTCGTCTTTGTCATTACCGCCGAAGGTTATTATGTCGGCAACTTTCGGGGCCGCGTATGTGAGTGTTCCCGTTTTGTCAAAAACAATAGTATCTGCGTTTGCAATTTTTTCGAGAAAGTGACCGCCTTTAACCGAAATGCCATAGGTGCTGCATTCGCGCATTGCCGAAATTACCGTTATCGGGATTGCAAGCTTCAGCGCACACGAAAAATCAACCATGAGCACGGCAAGTGCTTTTGTCACATTGCGCGTGAGCAGATAAACCGCCGCCGTTCCGCCCAAGGTGAACGGAACAAGCCTGTCTGCAATGCTCGAAGCACGGCTTTCAGATGCGGATTTCAGCTTTTCGGATTCTTCTATCATTTTTATAATTCTGTCATACCGTCCGCTGCCGAGGGCTTTTTCAACCTCAATAACACAGCAGCCGTCTTCGGCAACCGTTCCCGCATAAACATAGCTGCCCTCGCTCTTGCGTACTGGCAAAGATTCACCCGTCATAGAGGACTGGTTAACCATAACTTCGCCGCTTACTACTTTGCCGTCAAGAGGTATCATGTTACCTGTTCTTGCAACAATTTTGTCGCCGGCTTTTATTGTGCTTATGGGCACCAAGATCTCTTGCTCTTCTGCTTTGAGCCAGACCTTGTCAACATTCAGCGACATCGCGCCCGCAAGGTCCGCAACGGATTTTTTATGCGTCCAGTCGTCAAGTATCTCGCCGATTTTGAGCATAAACATTATTGAAGATGCAGTCTCAAAATTGCCTATAATCAGCGAAGTGCTTACCGCTACCGCATCCAAAACCTCTACCGTGAGCTTGCCTTTGAGCAGTGCTTTAAGTCCCTTTAAAATATAGCGGGAGGATTTCAACACCGAAATAGCTATTCTCAACGGGAACGGTATAAAAAGCTTTGAAAAGGCTCTTCGTACTACCGTTATAACAAGCTTGTCTTCAAAATCGCGGTTAAGTCTTCGCACCGATGTTTTTGCCGCGTCCGCAAGCTCATGGTATGAAGAAAAAGAAAACTCCGAAAGAGCCTTTATAACTGCGGCTCGTTCGCCCGTGTATACAATAACCGCGTCACAAGTGCGGTCATATACCTTTACCTGTTCTGTGCCGTCAAGCGCTTCAAGATAGGCTTGCAGTATATCCGCATTTTCAAGGTTCATATGCCCGCAAAGCATTTTTACTCTTATTCTTCCGCGCGATTCATGAAGAATTTTACATTTCATTATAATTCCTCCAAAACAAAAGAAGCCGCCAAACGGCGACCTCTCTTTTACAATTTAGTTTTTCTCTTCGCAGTCCTCAATAACTTCTTCGGACTGAGCCGCGCGTTTTTCGTTTATTTCTTTTGCGTCTGCAAGAATATCGCCTGCATTTTCTTTAACAACGGTGTAAGTGGTCATTACGCTGTCTTTAGCACGTAATGCCGCAGCCGTTGTGTGAGTATAAACCTTTTTAGCGTCTTTACTGCTCAAAATTTTAATGCCCGCCGTGCCGAAAAGTACTCCGCCTGCAAATGCTGCTATTTTAGCTAAACTCATATTATGACCTCCTTTTAATTTCTAGCCTTATTATAGCATTTTTTTATACATTGTCAATGAAAAGAAAGACAAATTTTGAGCTTTTTTACGATTTATTTTGTTTGACTTTATATTGCCGATATGATAGAATACTGAGAGCAACACGAAGGGAGAAACCGCATTGAAATATTTATTAAAAAATGCAACGGTTTATATAAAAGGCAAGCTTCAAAAAGCAGATGTGCTTGTTGACAGCGGCATTATTGCCGATATTTCTTACAGTGGTTTGAATCTTGACGGTATCGGTGTTTTCGATTTTTCAAATACATATATTTTCCCCGGTCTCACGGATGTTCACGTTCATCTCAGAGAGCCGGGTTTTTCTTTTAAAGAAACGATACGCAGCGGAACAATGGCTGCGGCAAGGGGCGGCTACACAACTGTTTGCGCCATGCCGAATCTTTCGCCTGTGCCGGATTGTGCGGAAAATTTGCAAAAAGAGCTTGACAAAATTAAGAGAGACGCCGTTATAAATGTTAAGCCCTACGGCTCTATTACCGTGGGCGAAAAGGGCGAGAGGCTTTCGGATATGGACGGCATGAAAGATTATGTCGTTGCATTTTCGGACGACGGGCGCGGAATTCAGCAAAATTCATTGATGAGCGCGGCTATGGACAAAGCAAAGTCACTCGGAAAAATTATTGTCGCTCACTGTGAAGATAACAGCCTCCTTCACGGCGGATATATACATGACGGTGAATACTGCGCTTCTCACTCTCACAAGGGCATTTGCTCCGAGAGCGAGTGGGGACCCGTCAAGCGTGACGCGGAGCTCAGCATGGTGACCGGCTGCCCGTATCACGTTTGCCACATTTCGGCAAAGGAGACTGTCGAAATTATAAGATACGCAAAGAGCAGGGGCATTGACATAACCTGCGAAACCGCACCGCACTATCTCGCTCTTTGTGATGACGACCTTAAAGAAGAGGGCAGGTTTAAGATGAATCCGCCGCTTCGGGGCAGAGACGACAAAGCCGCTTTGATAAAGGGTATAAAAGATGGCACGATTGATATGATTGCAACCGACCATGCTCCGCATACCGCAGAAGAAAAAAGCAGGGGACTTAAAGACAGTCTTATGGGCGTAGTAGGGCTGGAAACGGCGTTCCCCGTTCTTTACACGGAGCTTGTTAAAAAAGGAGAAATTACTCTCGAAAAGCTGCTGGCTTTAATGCACGACAATCCCAACAAACGCTTCGGCATAGGCAGCGATATAGAAGTCGGTGCGAGTGCGGATCTCACGGTTTTTGATTTGGATAAAGAATATGTAATAGACCCGTCGGAGTTTATGTCTATGGGCAGAAGCACACCGTTTGAGGGCAAAAAGGTTTTCGGCAGATGCCTTATGACTATGTGCGGCGGCAAAATTGTTTGGCAGGAGGAAGACGATGTTAAAGCAAGGCTTATTTGAAGTTAAAGAAAACAAAAAAATAGCAAAATCGGTTTACAAAATGACCCTTTCGGGCGATGCTTCGGCGATAGAGAAACCCGGTCAGTTCATAAACATAAAGCTTGACGGATTTTTTCTCAGACGTCCGATTTCGGTGTGCGACTGCGATGAAAACAATATAGTGATAATCTATAAGGTTGTGGGTGCGGGCACAAAGGCAATGTCAGAGATGAAAGAGGGTGCTGTTCTCGATATATTAACGGGGCTCGGCAACGGATTTGACATTTCAGAAAGCGGAGAAAATCCCATTGTCATAGGCGGAGGAGTTGGCGTGCCGCCGATGTATATGCTCGCAAAAAAATTAAAGGAGCAGGGCAAAAATGTTAAGGCAATACTCGGCTTTAACACAAAGGACGAGGTCTTTTATAAAGAAGAGTTTGAGTCCCTCGGCATAGAAACCTTTGTCACAACTGCGGACGGCAGCATGGGCGTTAAGGGCTTTGTCACAGATGCACTCTACCTTTGCGGTGATTACTCTTATTTTTACACCTGCGGCCCCGAACCTATGCTGAAGGCTATTTATAATAAAACAGAGACTTTGGGTCAGTTCAGCTTTGAGGAGCGTATGGGCTGCGGCTTCGGCGCGTGCATGGGCTGCAGCTGCAAAACAAAATACGGCAACAAAAGAATTTGCAAGGACGGTCCCGTTCTTTTGAAGAAGGAGATAGTATGGTAAACACAAAAATAAACCTTTGCGGCACCGTGATAGATAACCCTGTTATCCCTGCCAGCGGAACTTTCGGCTTTGGCTATGAATTTTCTGAAATATATGATATAAATATGTTAGGCACATTCTCTTTTAAGGGCACAACAAAAGAGGCTCGTTTCGGCAATCCCACGCCGAGAATTGCGGAGTGTCCGTCCGGCATGATAAATTCGGTGGGGCTTCAAAACCCCGGCGTTGACGCGGTTATAAAAGAGGAGCTGCCGAAGCTTAAAAAGGTTTTTTCAAAAAAAGTTATGGCAAACGTCAGCGGATTCAGCATTGACGAGTATGCCTACACCTGCGAAAAGCTTGATAAAGAGGAGCAGGTCGGCTGGCTTGAGGTCAACATAAGCTGCCCAAATGTTCACAACGGAGGCATGGCATTCGGCACAAGCCCCGAGGCGGCGGCGCAGGTGACAAAAGCCGTTAAAGCAGTTACCGAAAAGCCGGTCTTTATAAAACTCAGCCCCAATGTTACGGATATTGTTTCAATTGCGAAGGCTTGCGAAGAAAGCGGAGCAGACGGCATAAGCATGATAAATACCTTGCTGGGTATGAGAATTGACCTGAAAACAAAAAAGCCCGTGATAGCAAACAAAATGGGCGGATTTTCAGGCAAGGCGATATTCCCTGTCGCGCTCAGAATGGTTTATCAGGTTTACGAGAATGTCAGTATTCCGATTATCGGCATGGGCGGCGTCGGCAGTGCCGAGGACGTTATAGAAATGATGCTTGCAGGCGCGAGCGCGGTCGAAGTCGGCGCGGCTAATCTTACAGAGCCTTATGCCTGCAAAAATATAATCGAAGATTTGCCAAGGGTAATGGAAAAGTATTCAATAAACAATTTAACAGATATAATCGGAGGTGCTCACTGATGGGTAAAGACGTAATAATCGCTTGTGATTTCAGCAGTGAAAAAGAGGTGTTTGATTTTCTTGACCTCTTTAAAGATGAAAAGCCGTATGTGAAAATAGGCATGGAGCTTTTTTATGCGGCAGGTCCGCAGATTGTCAAAGAGATAAAAAACAGAGGTCACAAAATCTTTCTTGACTTAAAGCTTCACGACATACCGAACACGGTAAAAAAAGCCATGAGAGTTCTCTCAAACCTTGATGTTGATATGTGCAATCTTCATGCGGCAGGCACCGAGGCTATGATGCAGGCGGCACTTGAGGGATTGACAAGGCCGGACGGCACAAGACCGCTTCTTATTGCCGTTACACAGCTTACTTCAACCGACCAAAGCAGAATGGAAAACGAGCTTCTTATAAAAGAGCCGATAGATAAGGTTGTTATGCACTATGCTCACAATGCTTGTGAGGCGGGGCTTGACGGCGTTGTTTGCTCGCCTCTTGAAGCAGGCAAGGTCAAAAACGTATGTGGCAAAGAGTTTTTGACCGTTACTCCCGGTGTTCGCTTTGCGGACGGCGATGTAGGCGATCAGGTCAGGGTTACAACACCCGAAAAGGCAAAGGAGATAGGCTCAGATTATATTGTAGTCGGCAGACCCATAACTCAGGCGGCAGACCCCGTTGCCGCATACAGAAGATGCGTTAAAGAATTTTGTTCATAAAAAAATAAGAGAGGTAATTTAAAATGGAAAAAACTATTGCAGAAGCTTTGCTTGCTATCAAAGCCGTATTTTTCAGACCCGACGATCCGTTCACATGGGCAAGCGGAATAAAAAGCCCCGTTTATTGCGATAACAGACTAATACTTACCGCTCCCAAACAGCGCAAAATTGTTGAGCAGGCAATTGCCGACACCGTAAAAAAGAATTATCCCGAATGCGAGGTACTTATGGGAACAAGCACCGCAGGCATAGCTCATGCCGCAATTGCCGCTTCAATACTCGATATGCCTATGGGCTATGTGCGCTCCGGCGCAAAGGACCACGGCAGACAAAACCAAATAGAGGGCAAGCTTGAAAAAGGTCAGAAGGTAGTTGTTATAGAAGACCTTATTTCTACCGGCGGCAGTGTAATTGAGGTTGTCAATGTTTTGAGAGAGGCGGGCGCAGAGGTGCTCGGCATAGTCAGCATTTTTACCTATGGTATGCAAAAAGGTCTTGACCGCCTTGCCGCCGCGAATGTTAAAAATGTGAGCCTTACAAACTTTGACGTTATTGCACAGGTTGCGGCGCAGACGGGTTATATCAAACCCGAAGATGTTGAAAGACTTATAAAATTCAGAAACAATCCCTCAGACGAGAGCTGGATAGGCTGAGACGGCACTTAAAATTTGTTAAAGGACGGTCGGAATGAATAACCTTATAAATATACTCGATCTTTCTACTGAAGAGATAGACTCTCTCATGGCAACCGCCATGGATATAATCGAAAATCCAAAAAAATACAGTGAGAAATGCCGCGGCAAAAAGCTTGCCACACTCTTTTTTGAGCCGTCAACAAGAACAAGGCTCAGCTTTGAGGCGGCAATGTATGAGCTCGGCGGCAATGTGCTCGGTTTTTCAGAGGCAAGCAGCTCATCCGCTTCAAAGGGTGAGAGCGTTGCGGACACGGTCAGCGTTGTCTCTTATTATGCCGATATAATCGCAATGCGACACCCCAAAGAGGGTGCGCCGCTTGTGGCTTCTATGAAAGCTTCGGTGCCGATTATAAATGCGGGCGACGGAGGGCACAATCACCCCACGCAGACGCTTGCCGACCTTTTGACCATAAAGCGCGAGCTCGGCAGATTTGACGGACTCACAATCGGATTTTGCGGCGACTTGAAATTCGGCAGAACGGTTCACTCGCTAATTTCCGCAATGGTTCGCTACAATAATGTCAAGTTTGTTATGATTTCACCGGATGAGCTTAAAATCCCCGATTATATAAAGAACGACGTGCTTTATAAAAACAATATTGATTTCAAAGAAACCGCAAGCCTTGAAGAGACAATGCCGGAGCTTGATGTTCTTTATATGACGAGGGTTCAAAGAGAACGCTTTTTTAACGAGGCTGATTATATTCGTCTTAAAGACAGCTATGTTCTCACAAAAGAAAAGCTCTCTCTTGCCAAAAAAGATATGCGTATTTTGCATCCGCTGCCGAGAGTCAACGAAATCTCGGTTGATGTTGACTCTGACCCGAGAGCGGCGTACTTCCGCCAGGCGTGCAACGGCAAGTATATGAGAATGGCGCTTATATTAAAGCTTTTGGGGGTAGAATGATGAATATTGACTCAATAAAAAACGGATTTGTGCTTGACCATATCAAAGCCGGCAAAAGCATGAAGATATACAATTATCTTGAGCTGGATAAGCTTGACTGTGTGGTTGCTGTAATAAAAAACGTGCCGAGCCGAAAAATGGGTAAAAAAGATATTATCAAAATAGATGCCGAAATAGATGTTGACCTTGATATTTTAGGCTATATAGACCCCGGCATAACGGTTGACGTTATAAAAGACGGCAAGCTTATAGATAAAAGACATCTTGAGCTTCCGCAGACCGTAAGCAATGTTATGCGCTGCAAAAATCCGAGGTGCATAACCTCTACCGAGCAGGGGCTTACACAAACATTTAAACTTGCGGACAAAGAAAACGGCATATACCGCTGCATATACTGCGAGTCAAGGGCAAAGCACGGCAGTCTGCTTTAATCAAAGCCTGTAAGCGGCATGAAAAACCGAGAAAGCTATATATTTAATATTGTCGGGTACATTCGGCTCATACTGTTCTCCGGCGGCAACATGCAGAGAGATTTTTAAAAATCCAGATGATACGGGTGTGCTTGATGACCGCACTTTTTTGTGATAAAATTGTGCGGTATTAAATTTCTCGGCAGATGCCGAATGTAACCCTTGAGCCGAAACAGCGGTATTTTATAAAATAAGCCGGTGATAACCGAATGAAAAAACCAAAAAAACATCGCCGCAGATTAAAAAGATTTTTTGCGGCCGTTGTCTTGATTGCTTTGCTGTGGGTGTTTAATAATTTTACGCTCAAAGTCAGCAAAACAGAAGTTAAAGACGAGCTTATAAACGACGAAATAACATTAGTTCAGCTCACCGATTTACACGGTATGAGCTTTGGCAAAGCCAACAGCGCAATAAAGCGAAAGATCAAAAAAATATCACCCGATATAATTGTCATAACGGGCGATATGTTCACATATCCCGGAGGGAACGATGGAGAGGAGACGGCATTTGAGCTGATAAGCTCCCTTGCGAAGGACTATGAAGTTTTTTATGTAAACGGCGAGCATGATGACAACGAAGATTTTTTCAAAAGACTTGAAAATGCCGGTGTAACTGTGCTAAACTATAAAAACGAGGTATTGAAGATAAAAAATACCGAAATTCATCTTTACGGAATAGATAACGTCTATTATTCGCCGACATTTGATTTAAAAAATGCCTTTAAAAAAGATGATGAAAACTTTTCGGTTTTGCTCGCGCATATTCCGAATTTTAAAAGCTTTGCGTCTTTCGGCATCGACCTTTCTCTTTGCGGCGATACTCACGGCGGAATGTTCAGACTCCCCGTTATAGGTGCTGTCATTTCGCAGGACGGATTTTTTCCCGATTTAAGAGGGGAATATACCAAGGGATTGTATGAGCTTAACGGCAGCAAAATGTTTATTTCGAGCGGTTTGGGGGATTCACCGTTCCCCATAAGGTTTTTTAACCGACCCGAAATTGCGGTCATAAAGCTTATGCCAAATAAATAAAAAAAGAGGTTGTGCACAGTGAAAAAATTAAGATCAATTCTTTGCATCGTGCTTGCGCTCACAATGATTATCGGCGGCACGGCAGTTTCTTCTTATGCACAGGATGCTGAGGAGAATGAGGCAAAAGAGTTCAAAGCTCTTTGCTACAATGTTGCGGGTTTGCCCGATTTCAACAAGCTTTTGGGCAAAGGCGGTAAGGACGTCAAGGGCAACCAGAAGCTTATAGGCGAAATGATAAACAAAAGCGATTATGACATCGTTGCCGTTCAGGAGGATTTCGGCTATCATTCGTCTCTTGTAAAGCCCATGACAAACTACCCTTATAAGACCAACCACACGGGCGGTATCCCCGGCGGCGACGGACTTAACCTTTATTCAAAATTCCCGCTTTATAACGAGACAAGAATAAAGTGGAACAAGGCCTACGGAATTATCGACCACGGTGCCGACGATATGACCCCCAAGGGCATACTTTATTCGGTAATTGAAATTGCCGACGGTGTTTATGTTGATTTTTATGATATTCATGCAGATGCCAACGGCGACGAAGGCTCACGCGAGGCAAGAAGAGATAATCTCAAACAGCTTGCAGACCTTATCACCGCGCGCGGAACGGATCGCCCCGTTATTGTAACAGGTGACGTCAACATATCATCTCACTTTTCGGATGATTGCGGCATAAACGAGTATCTTTTCTACGGCTGCGGACTCAAGGACGCATGGATAGAGCTTCACAACAACGGCGATTATGAGGATTTCTCAAATTACTATGACCCGACCAAGGACTGGAGCGACTGCTGGGGCAGATGGGACTCTGTTGAGCACTTTATGTATCGCAGCGGCGGCGGAATTGATTTGGAGGCTACCGATTTTGAGTATATCTTCAATTATGACTCCGAGGGTAAAGACCTTTCGGACCATGCCTCCGCTTCTGTAACTTTCTCATACACCGTAACAGACGATTTTAAAGAGAACACAGAAGAACTCACCGTTGTCAAAGCTGACATTTTCGGACTTATAAAGAATAAAATATATTATATCTTCAGAGATATTTATCTTATCATCAAAAATTTTGACGAGCTTAAAGGCTTTATCGGCTGGAAATAAGCAATAAAGATTTTTCGGGCGGCACTCATTTGCGAGTGCCGCCCATCTTTATTTATATGCGTATTTAATTTTTGGCTCAATGCTGTTTTTCTCTGTCTTTTACAAACATCATAACAAAACTTATTGTCAAAAGTCCGCAGCAAATCCAAACAGATTTTTCACCGATTTTTGCGGTTATGATACTGCCTATTCCGGCACCGAGCGCAAATAAAGCGATAACGGCAAAATAGGTGAGAGACTTATAAAGAATTACTTTGTCTTTTGTCTTGAAATAAGCATAAAGTGATTCCGCTCCGCTTCGCATATTGCCTATGCACATGGTACTCGCATAAACGTGACCGCGAACCTTGTGAAAGGTCTGCACCTGAAGCGCACAAACAAAAGACACAAGGGCGTTTGCGGCGGAGTTTAGACTTTGCGGCATAAAGCCGACGAAAAACATCAGCACAATCTCTATAAGCAAAACAATTTGCCGCCAATGTATTTTTTCATATTTTTTAAACCGGCTGTGAATTATTTCGGCAATTATCGTACCGAGCAAAAAAGAAATTATAGGTATGATGTATTTAACGGAATTTGCCCATTCGCCTTTAAAAAGATTTGAACTCATCAGCACAATGTTGCCGGTTTGCGCGTTGGCAAAAACAGAGCCGCGGCAGCAGTAGGTGTACGCGTCCTGAAATCCGCCTGATAAAATAATAAATACCGCAGTTCGCAAGGTGTCTGACATCTGCGGGGAAGAACGTTTCTTAAAAAGCATCTCAATCCTCCTTTTCGAGCAAATATTATAATACTAAAGCCATTAAATGTAAATATAAAAATCGGTCGGACAGCAGAATATCCGACCGATTTTATCATAAAAGTTTTTGCAGTTGCTTTATTTTATCCTCCGACATTTCGGGGGTGTCTTTAAGCTTAAATTCCATGCCGAGGTTTTCGTATTTCGGCAGGCAAAGCTTTCTGAAGGGGAGCAGTTCTGTTTTTTCTATATTGTTATATTTCTTGAGAAATTCTTTTAAGGAGAGGATATTTTTTTCGCTGTCGTTTATACCCGGCACTATCACTTGCCTTATCCAAAGCGGAATATTCATTTTTTGAGTTAAATCCAAAAAATCTTTAACGCGCGAGAACTCGGCTTTGCAGTATTCGGTATAATCCTCATCGCTTAAAAATTTGACGTCCGCAAGCACAAGGTCGGCGTATTCGAGCACCGATTTCGCTTTTTTAAAATCGCCTATACCCGAGGTGTCAAGAGCTGTGTGAATGTTGTTTTGCTTTAAAATTTTAAACAGCTCTCTCACAAAATCCGGCTGCATAAGCGGTTCGCCGCCGGAAACGGTTACACCGCCGTCCTTTATATACGGCTTGTAGCGAAGAATTTTTTGTGCCATTTTTTCGGGTGTGTATTCTTCGCCGCCGGCAAAGCTTTGTGCGTCCGGGTTGTGACAATAGATACATCTGAGGGGGCAGCCCTGCATAAATACAACACATCTCAGCCCCGGACCGTCTACCGCGCCGAGCGACTGAAAAGAATGTATTTTGCCGACTGTATCCATCTTATTCTCCTTTACATACTTTCGTGGAAGGTTCTTGAAATTACTTCTCTCTGCTGTTCGCGCGAGAGCTTGCAGAAGTTGACCGCATAGCCCGAAACGCGGATTGTGAGGTTCGGGTAAAGTTCAGGGTTATTATATGCCGCAATGAGTGTTTCACGGCTTAATACGTTGACGTTGAGGTGGTGTGCCATTTGGGCAAAGTAGCCGTCCAGCAAGCTTGTGAGGTTGTTTATTCTCTCATCCTCTGTTTTACCGAGAGCCTGCGGAACTATTGAGAATGTGTTTGAAATTCCGTCGCGGCAGCAGCTGTAAGGCAGCTTTGCAACAGAGTTGAGCGAGGCAAGCGCGCCGTTTTTCTCTCTGCCGTGCATTGGGTTTGCACCGGGTGCAAAGGGCTCGCCTTTTTTGCGGCCGTCGGGTGTTGAACCCGTCTTTTTGCCGTAAACAACATTCGATGTGATAGTGAGAATAGAAAGAGTTGCCTCTGCATTTTTATAAAGCTTGTGCTTTTTGAGCTCCTCATAAAATTTTGTTATCTGTTCGCAGGCAATGGAGTCCACACGGTCATCGTCGTTGCCGAATGCGGGATATTCACCCTCGATTTCAAAATCGGTTATAAGACCCGATTCTTCGTCTCTTATGCAGCGAACCTTTGCATATTTAATTGCAGAGAGAGAATCGGCAAGCACGCTCATACCCGCAACGCCGAACGCCATAAAGCGGTGAACATCTGTGTCGTGAAGAGCCATCTGCGTTTTTTCATATGCGTATTTATCGTGCATATAGTGGATTTGGTTCATGGTGTTTGCATACATTCTTGCAAGCCACGGGCGGTAAATATCGAGAAGCTCGGTTACCTTGTCATAGTCAAGATATTCGCCATCATAGCGCTCATGAACGGGGCCTACCTGAATAAGCTTGTTTTCGTCCATACCGCCGTTGAGCGACATCAAAAGAAGCTTTGCAAGGTTTGCTCTTGCACCGAAGAACTGCATCTGCTTGCCTATCTTCATTGCAGAAACGCAGCAGGCAATCGCGTAATCATCGCCGTATATCGGGCGCATAAGGTCGTCGTTTTCATACTGAATAGCGTCTGTATCACAAGAAACCTTGGCACAAAAATGCTTGAAGTTTTGAGGCAAATTCTTTGACCAAAGCACCGTGAGGTTCGGCTCTGCCGAGGGCTTGAGGTTATAGAGCGTATGAAGATAGCGGAAAGTGTTTTTTGTAACAAGAGTTCTGCCGTCCTCGCCTATGCCGCCGAGAGATTCTGTTATCCACATCGGGTCGCCGCCGAAGAGCTCGTTATATTCGGGCGTGCGAAGGTGCCTTGCCATGCGAAGCTTTAAAACAAAATCATCAATAATTTCCTGAGCCTGCGACTCTGTGAGGGTGCCCTCTTTTAAATCGCGCTCAAAATAAATATCAAGGAATGTGGAAGTTCTGCCAAGGCTCATTGCAGCACCGTTTTGCTCCTTGTTTGCGGCAAGGTAGCCGAAATAAAGCCACTGAACGGCCTCTTTTGCATTTGTTGCCGGCTTTGAAATGTCACAGCCGTAAAGCGCAGCCATTTCTTTGAGTTTGCCGAGAAAAGCTATCTGCTGAAAAAGCTCTTCAAGAAGTCTGATGTTGTCAACATCCATGTCGAGCTTGCCGTATTCGTCCTTGTCTTTTTGCTTTTCTTCTATAAGGCGGTCAATACCGTAGAGCGCAACACGGCGGTAGTCGCCTATAATACGTCCGCGGCCGTAAGCGTCCGGCAAACCTGTTATGAGTCCGCAGGTACGCGCGGCTCTTGTCTCTTTGTTATAAACTCTGAACACGCCGTCATTGTGCGTGGTGCGGTATTTAAACTCGGTCTCGACTTTTTCGGAAAGCTTGTATCCGTATGCCTCGCAGGCGGTTCTCGTCATTCTTATACCGCCGAACGGGTTTACGCCTCTTTTAAGAGGTGCATCTGTCTGAAAGCCCACGATTATTTCGTTGTCTTTATCAAGATAGCCGGGTGCGTAGTTTAAAAGCGACGAAGCGTTCTCTGTGTCAATGTCAAGAACTCCGCCTTTTTCGCGCTCAAGAGCCATAAGACCCTCTGCTTTTTTCAAAATGTCAGCGGTTCTTTCAGTCGGCTCTGCCAAAAAGTCGCCTGTGCCGGTATATGGTGTGTAGTTTTGCTGAATAAAGTCTCTTACGTCTATATTGTCTTGCCATTTTGTGCCGGCAAAACCTCTCCATGCGTCTTTCATTTGCTTTTCCTCCTTGGATAATGAGCTTGTATGCCGCTCTTTATAAAAAAGGGCAGCATCGTATTTTGATGCTGCCCAGACGGTCGGCTGATGTCGGCATTCATTCCCCTGTGGTTGCCCACATAATCCGTCAGTAGTGAATGCCCTGTTGCAATGTTGATTATATCACAGCTTGAAATTCAAGTCAATATCTTTTTTAAGAATAATTACTATTATTATTTTCTAAAAAATATTATTTATGCCTCAAAAGCTAATTTTTTGAACCTGAAAAACCGAGCTTTGCAAGAAAATCTGTGCTTGAAATCTTAGAATGTAACAGTAATAAATATTACAAACAGACAATTATGTTTAAATCGCCAAAATTTTAAATTTTAGTAAAAAAGAACTGCCGCCGAATGCAACAGTTCTTAATATTACATTATTTATCGTTAGGTCCGTTTACAAACCACGGCAAACATTCGCGGTCTATTTCTTCTGTATTGTCCTCGTTAACATGAAATTGGATTTTGTAAAATGCACCGACATAGGTCGAACTTCCGTCAGAATATGTTTTAGCTTCAACCGAGAAGAACGGTGTGTACCAATTTTTTACGAGGATAATATCGGTTAAAAACATACCGAGCCATATTATAACGGGTACGGCAACGGCTATTACAACAGTTATAATTTTACGTTTTTTGTTATTTGAGTTTTTGCCGGGCGCGTTCTCTCTTTCGGTTTTTGCTTTTTTAGGAGCTTTCGGCGCCTTTTCTTTTTTGATTTTTATTTTTGACGGTTTTGAATCGGAAAAATCATCTTCCTTATTCGCTTTGCTTGCCGCATCCAAAAGAGCAGAGACAAAGGCGGATTTTTTACCCTGCTTTATAACCTTTATATCGTTGTCGTCGTCAAGATCCGAAAATTCGTCTGCGCCGTCTTCTTGCACAGAAACGTCCTCTTCTGTGGGCTCGGAGTATATATCCTCGATTTTTTCTTCGCTTTCTTCATAAAATGCTTCTGACGGAGCTTTTTCCTGCACTTCGGGCTCGTCTGAAATAGGCTCTTCGTCATAATCTGTGCTGCCGGAGAGATACCACGACGGAGGGTTATCGTCTTCTTTCGGCAGCGTTTCGGGAGTGTCAGCGGTTGAATATATATCCTCGGCAGGCTCGTCGATTTCTTCTGCCGGAGCTTCTTCCTGTGCTTTAGGTTCTTCCGATACCGGTTCTTCTCTGTAATCAACACTGCCGGAGAGATACCATGCAGGAGAATCGTCATCTGTAATTTCGGGGATTGCGCTTGCCTTCTCGTCTTTTTCATATGAAAAAACATCGCCGTCATCTAAAATAACGGTTTCGTCATACAAATCGTTTTCATATGATTTTATTTTATCGGAATTTTCTTTTTCACCGTCAAAAGTAAAAGAATGTTCCGAATATATATCATCACCGTCGGAGTCTTCACCGAGGGTCGGCAAATCTTCGCCGTCATTGCCGCGGTCATAGGTAAAAATGTCGGTTACCGTTTCTTTTGCGGGGGTGTTATTTGCATCTTTCTCGTCTTCGGGCTCTTCTTTGCTGTCTCCATCGTCATAGGCCGAGTATTTTGCCTTGAGAAATTCAAGATTTGAGAGAAAATCATCCTCATCAAAACCGAGAGAGTTAAGCTTGTTGTCACTCATACCAATTATTCTCCTTCGGGTTAAATTTAAAATATGATATATGATACGGTTTTTGATATTTTCTTTCCACCGTCATTTGACCGAGAAGCTCCCAGTCAAAAAATTCATCGCCGTAAAGGTCAAAACAATAAATCACAATGATTTCTTTTTTTGCCGCAAGCTCGGCGGCTTTTTTAAAACTGCGAATATGTTCGCGGTCAAACGGGTTAAAAAGATAATAAACATCGACAGAGGGAACGCTGTCGGTTACTTTTTCTATGATTATATCAACGTTTTTTCTTTTCTGCAACCGTGCTTTTAAGGGAGAGGCAAATTTTTTGTTCGCGTCAATGCCGATTATCTTGCCTTTAAAGCCTTTTTTAAAAAGATAATATATAACTCTGCCCTTGCCGCAGCCGATGTCGGCAAAGCTGTTAAAACCGTTTAAATCAATAAATTTAAAAATTTCTTTTAAAGCCCTGTAATCCGTGCTTTGCGTTCCGTAAAGCCCCTCTTTCCTGAAAGGCGAGTCATATGTTCCGCCGAGAAAGCTTTTTGCAAAGTGAAAATCAAGGATAAGTTCCTTTATCTTTATGCAAGTCAAATAAATACGTCTTTTTACTTTAAAAAGAAACGTTACTTTTTCCATATCATTTTTTTGCGTTTCTTAAAATTTTGAGAAGCTTCACTTTATATTTTTTGACCTGCGGTATAAGTTTATCATACATATCATAGCGAAGTTTGTTGTTAATTAAAACATATTCGCCGAGAAATTCATAAAGATTTGCACCGAGGCTCGCTTTGAATGAATTGATACCCTTGAAATTCTCTTTTGGGGTAAGAAGACCGAGCGGTTCTGTTTTATCATCGGGAATGTTGAGGTTATCCACAAGCACATATCCGAGGTCGTGATAATCACACTTTTGGTCTATACTTTCGCAAAGGCGAAGGTAGTTTACAAAGTGGCTGGGTCTTGTTTCGTTTCTTAAAACGTTTATACTTCCGCCGAAAAGGCAGCTTGCAACGCCGCCGTAGCGAATTGTAAGACCCGCAGCGACCACAAATTTATCTTTGTCTGAAAATTCCGCCGCTTTTGTGAGCCTGATTTTATAATTTTCGGACTGTTGCTTGAGCGTTTCATTCTCATTTGCAAGTCTGTTTTTGATGCTCTCGCGCGTAGTCTCCATTTTTTCAAGATTTTTTTGAAGCTGTGCACGGCGGTCTGCTTCAAGGGTGGCGTCAACGTTTTTATCATAATAGATAAGCGTAAGATCCATGCAGTCGCTGAATACTCGCATCAACTTTTTGATATAGTCGGAATTTTTTTCTATAAAGCTGTCTCTTTCGGAGGTTGTACGCATAACCTCGGCAAAGTCCTCAAGAATTTGCTCATCGCGCTCAACATCTTCATAAAATGCGCGGCGGCTGACAAGACCTCTCGACTCACCGATTCTTACGCTGTAGCGAACGCCTTTTTCGCACTTTTTCAAAAGCTGTTTGGCGGTGAACATCTCGCCGTTTTCGTCTTTGAGCGGAATCATATACTGTATGGGCGACTTGTAGATGTATCTTGCCGCGTCATGGTTAAGAGTATAGCCGCAGTCAATTAAAAGCTTGTGGAGTTTAAGACCCTGTGCGGTTGTTTCATCGTTTATTCTAAGCGGAATATGGGGGTCTGTGATAAGTGCGGTTATGCCGTGCTTTTTGAGCTGTGTTTTCATAAACTCGGTGAAAGCTCTGATTGTTTCTTCGTCCGAGTAATCGGTAACGGGTCCGTCGGGAATATACCATATCTTTCCGCAAAGCGAAAGGTTTCTCTCAAGCACAAGGCAGGCAAGAACACGCTCGTCCTCTTTAAAGCCGCAGAAAAAATACGGCTTCCACGCAGTCTTGACCTGCGGCCAGCGTGAGCACTGTATAAACGAGCCTTTTCTTTCGTTTATGAATTTATCATATTCTTTAAGGTCTTTTTCTTCTTTGAATTCAAGCATTTTCTTTCCTCCGCAAAAAATCGTTTATACATTCAAGCTCCGAGAACGGTACTTTTTTGCCCTCTATAAGCTGATATTCTTCATGGCCTTTGCCCGCAAAAAGAATTATATCACCCGGCCTAGCAATTTCAAGAGCTTTTTCTATCGCTTTTTTTCTGTCGGGTTCTTTTATATATTTGCCGTTTACTTCGTCCACGGCTTTTGCAATGTCGTTCACAACGTTCATCGGGTCCTCAAAATCGGGATTATCGGACGTGATAACGCACAAATCGCACATTGAGCCTGCAACAAGACCCATTTCACGGCGGCGCTCCTGCGTTCTGCCGCCTACGGAGCCGAATACGCAGATTATTCTGCCGCTTCCTTTATAAACATAAAGAGTTTCTATTATGCTTTTAAGGCTCAGACCGTTGTGCGCGTAGTCTATGATAATATCAAAGTCTTTGTCGGTTCTCACCGTTTCGGCACGGCCTTTGACCTTGGCATTTTCAACCGCTTTTGCGGCATTGCCGAGATTTGCGCCCAAAGCCTCTGCAACGCCTATCGAGGCAAGAATGTTATAAACATTAAACGTGCCGGGCAGGGGAGAGGTTATGTGCATATCGTCGCCGAATGCGCGGCAGTCAAACTCAATGCCCATGTGCGTGCGCGTTCTGAGCGGCGAAACGTTTTTTGCACTTATGTCATAGCCGCTGTCAAGACCGTAAGATATAATTCTGCATTTGCAGTTTTTCTTCATAATTGTGTATGCTTCGTCGTCATAATTCATAACGGCGGTGTCGCATCTTTCAAAAAGCACGGATTTCCAGTAGGCGTATTCGCTGAAAGAGTCATGCTCCAGCGGGCCTATATGGTCGGGCGAAAGATTTGTAAAAACACCTGCGGCAAATTGTATGCCGTCAACTCTGCCGTGCTTAAGACCGAGCGACGAAACCTCAAGCGCAACGGCTTTGCAGCCCATATCGAGCATAGCGCGCATAATTTTTTGAAGCTCTATTGATTCGGGAGTAGTGTTTTCGGTAGGCAGTTTAACACCGTTAAATTCCGCGCCGACAGTGCCTATAATGCCGGTAGGAATACCTGCCGAGCAGAGAATGTCTTTAACCAGGTGAGCTGTGGTGGTCTTTCCTTTAGTGCCGGTTATGCCTACGACTTTGATTTCGTCATACGGATGCGAATAAAAATTATCGCCTGCAAGACGCAAAGCTTTTCTCGTGTTCTCCACAATAAAAGTCTGCGCGTCGGAGGGGAGCGCAACTTCTTTTTCACACAAAAACACGCGTGCGCCGTTTTTATATGCGCTCTCGGCAAATTTATGACCGTCAAGCTTCAAGCCCGTGAGGCAAACAAACAACGTGCCCTCGGCGGCTTTTCGCGAGTCATAAACAATATCTTTTACTTCGGCGTCCTCTTTTATTTTGTCTGCCGAAATTATTCCGTTAAGAATCTTAGAAAGTTTCAATTTTATTTCTCCCCGAAGATGTTTTATTTAATGTATATGCACATTTAGGCGCGGTATATTATTTCACCGAGTCAAACACAGCGGCACATTCGCAGTGCGGTGTGCGCGGGAACATATCTACCGGTGTGGCTTCGGTCAGATTATAACCGAGCTCCGATAAAATTTTGCTGTCACGCGCGAGGGTTGCGCTGTCGCAGGATATATATACTATTTTTTGGGGCGAAATATCGCAAAGGGTGTTTAAAAGCTCTTTGCTGCAGCCCTTTCTCGGCGGGTCAACAATAACGGTGTCGATTTTTATGTTTTCTTCTTTAATTTTATCTGCGGCAAAAGAAGCGTCGCCGCAAATAAATTCGGCATTTTTTATTCCGTTGATTTCGGCGTTTTTCTTTGCGTCCTCAACAGCCTGCGGAACAACTTCAACACCGATAATTTTTTTTGCTTTCTTTGCCATTGTCAGACCGATTGTGCCCGTTCCGCAATAAAGGTCAAGCACTGTTTCATTGCCGGTGAGGCACGCATATTCCGCCGCCTTTTCATAAAGAAGCTCTGCGGTATCGTGATTGACCTGATAAAATGACTGCGGAGAAATTCTGAATTTAAGCGAGCAAAGCTCGTCCGTAATATACGGCTCGCCGAATAGAATTTTATATTTGTCACCGAGTACAACATTTGTATCTTTTTTGTTTATGTTGAGCATAAAGCTTTTAAGATTCGGCAAAGCGTCTTTAAGCTCAAACAAAAGCTCGTCCGAAAAAGGCAGATCGTTGCCGTTGATAACGGCACAGACCATTATTTCACCTGTTGACGGTGCTTTTCTTATGTATATGTGGCGAAGCAGACCTTTTTTGCTTTTTTCATCATAGACCGAAGTTTTAAAAAGTCTGATATGGTTTCTGAATATATCGGTGACGGTTTTAAATTCTTCGGGCTGTAAAAGACATTCCGAGCAGTCGATAACATTGTGAGAATGTTCCGAATAAAATCCGATTTTTGCAAGGTTATATTTATCCGCTCTTACGGGGTACTGCGCCTTGTTGCGGTAGCGGCTTTGGCTGACGCTCGGAATTATCGGTTTAATGTTTGCCTCAATGCCGGCAATGCGCGCAAAATTTTCTTTGATTTGCGTTTGCTTTATTTTTAATTCTTCGCTGTATTTTATGTGAGAAAACGCACATCCGCCGCAGCTTTTAGAAACAGGACATTCGGGCTCCGTCCTCATGGGAGAGGGGTGAATGACTTTAATGAGCTTGCCGACGGCATAGTTCGGTTTTGCTTTGATAATGTGGGCAAGCACATGGTCGCCCGGGGCGGTATTGGCAACAAAAACGGTCATGCCGTTGTGCCGCCCCACTCCGCTGCCGAGAGATGTGCAGGAATCTATGTTTAATGTTATCTCTTCATTCTTTTTGAGCATTTTAATTCTCCGCAATAATTTATACCCTATATTATAACATATAATAATGCAAATTTAAAGTTTTTTCGGCGATGCAAATAAAATTATATTTTAAATGTTTGGATGTATGAAATTACCGCACAATCGCCTCAGTTTTGGGGAAGGCGGCACGGCGAAGCCGTGACGGAGGGGTTCAAACCGGCGGCATGAGGGCATGCCGCCCTACACAATAGCCGCACTGCTTTTTGCTATTTTAAAAGCTCATCATACGTCGTGGATAATACATCTCTTATTCCTCTCAGTTGAGTGGCTTTTATGTGCTGAATCTCTCTTTCTATTTTTACAAGTGTTTCTCTTGTCATTTCAACGCCTATCAGCTGAAGCTTAACAACCAGTTCCGTTTGTCCCATGCCGCGCATTTTTCTTATTTCGCGAATGTTTTTTCCAATGTGTATTTCGTCCTGCTTAATTTTTTGCTCTTCCATATACTCACCTCAAAAAGAACCGTTTTTAGTCCATTTTTACTTGATTATATGGTATTAGTGTGCTACAATAGGACTAATATCAGTCCTATTTGACGTTTAATTAAGGACTGTAAATATTTTAAAAAAAGGGGGATTAAAATGAATAAGAGGATTACGGTAAAATTTTTTGGTTGTTTGAACGTATTAAAATTTCGGCGGCATGAGGCATGCCGTCCTACGCAGAAAGCTGAGCACTGTAGACGGTGTGCCTGCACACCGCCGTCAGCGACAACATACCGTGAGATTTCACCTCATCAGTCACTTCGTGACAGCTTCTCCTCGAGGAGAAGCCGGTTGTAGCTTTCGCGCCGGATGAGGGCGAGCCTTACCGTTTTCACACATGAAATTTGCCACAATTTCAACTCAAAACCTAAGTTCGTTTTGTGTGACACGTTTTTTAAAAAGCAAATTATTGTCACATATTGACAACAAAAATTTGACAATATAAAATTGATTTATATTGCTTATCCACGGATTATATTTTGGTTATGAAAGGACAGAAACAAAATGAAAAATGTATTTAAACGCATTTTGTCGGCATTGCTTGCCGTAATTATGCTTGTCGGTATTGCACCGTTGACGGGCATAGACTTCAAAGCCGAAGCCTATATTGACTATTCGGAAAACTCTATGTTAAAACACTTTGAAGAGTCTCAAGGTATAAGTGAAGATTCTATTGTTGAATATCGATACGATGATTTCGATAATGATTCGAAATATGAAATGTTTGTTCTAGTTGGTTACGACGAAGATAATTTTGCTCTGGCGGAACTGTATTTCGTTAATGATACAGAAACAGAATTGATTAATGAATATGAGTATTATACTGAGGTAGAATATAAATATTTAAATGTTTATACGATATGTTCAAAAAAGTTTATTATGCTTGACAGAGAATATGGTAACGGTTATATAACGGATGTTTATACCGTTATTAATGGGAGTTTTTTAAAAACCAATATTACTAATTTGGGCTATGGAATAAAAAGAAAGTTTGATGAAAATACATTAACTGTTTCAATGACTTGTTTTGATGGTCATACGGATTTTAATGGAAATATGACATTAAGAACAGAAAAGGATTATTATTTTTATTGGGACGAATCAAAATCACTGTTTATTGAATATGGAGGAGTTGCCGTAACCAGAGAACAGGTTTCAAAGGTTGGTGGAATGACCGCTTTCTTTCAAAAAATGGATGATCTAAATTATAAAATACAAAATATTTTATATCGAGAAAACGGAATATTAGATATAAACTGTAAAATAAAAAATGACAATGGATACGATAATGAAAACATAAATTTGAAGTATAATTATCAGACGAAATCTTTTGAATTACTCAATGTTAATGAATGGAAAGAAGCGGAGCTATTAAAATCCTCTTTTGGTGGGAACTATGATAAAAACATAACCGCCAACGTTACATACCCAAAAGGCTTTTTGAGCGTAAAAGAATGGTATATGATTAACGAGGGAAATAATCAAAAATTATACCAAGAGGTTTTGAATCAGTATACTGGATTATGGAATCTTCATCAAAAAGAGAATAAAGAAAAAATTTGGTATTTTCGGTTTTCTAGTGCTGAGTATGGCTATTGCAATGAGTTTGTCTGCTATTCTGTTCGTGATGGAATGGAATACTCAAAAGATTATAAAATATATTATAGTTTTTGTGATCTTGATGACAATGGAATCGATGAACTTATTGTATGTTCCCGTAGCGACGATTTAAATGCGGTATATGGAAATGAAAATGGATCGGTTGCAAATGCAATTTATACATATAGCAATGGCAAAGTGTATTTGTTAGCAGAGGCATCATATCGTTCAGAAATGAGGATTCATAAAAGTGGAATTATTTCTATTGCTGGCTCAGGAGGGGCAGAAGATCATGGGTGGAGATTCTATTATATTTCAACAGACGGAAAAACTTTAGACACGTTGTGCGATGTTAGCCATATTGGTGAAAACTATTATAAAGACGACGTTATAATATCTTATAAAGAGTTTGACAATGCTTTTAAAAAATACACAGGTGTGGGTTATGATAACTATTTAAAATCCGAAGTAATGGATTTAAATTGGAATAAAATACCAATCGTTGAATCTATCCTCACCTTTGCAGATGACCCTGCACTTTGTGTTGAAGACGGTAAAAGCATAAATCTGCGTTTTGCCATGACAAAAGACGGCGGCAATACACTCTATGAGGGCTGGGGCAAGCCTGCCGTAACCGTCGGCGACAAAACCGTTATATCCGTTTCAAATATGACTGAAGAAAATTCCGTTTACTCGGTTAATATAAAAGGGCTTAAAATCGGTCAATCTACCCTCGTGGTTACAGACACAAAAACGGGTACTTCGGTTTCACTCCTCATAACCGTCAGAGATAAGTATACCAAAACATATACCTACGCCATTGATAAAATGAAAGAGTTTTATCCCGACAATATATTTGAAAAAAATATAAAGACAAACATTTATAATCAGCACGGCATATATGTAAACAACTACTCGGCAAAATATAACTCAAACACCGGCGGATATACCGTATCGTTTGACGCGTATAATTCACAGTACATAACGGGTGCGGTTGATATTTTTGATAAAGACGGCAACTGGCTCGGAAGTAAAAAGATAAAACAAAAGTCAAGCATTTCGAGCATAAAAAATACGGCAAATAAAGGCTTTCATCTGATTACCGACCCGATTACAGGAAAAATGTTTACATATGAGCAGGACTCTTTTTCGGAGGAAACAGAAAACATATTGTTTGAAGTGCCGAAAGGCGGATATTTTACAGTTTCAAACAATTTCGCACAATCTTTTGGAACTTTCCTTTATAACTCGTCGGATATACTTCTTGACGGCTTAAAAAGCGTTATCGGCGGCGCAAAAGACGATAAAGATATTGATGTTGCGGAGCTGGTCAAAGAAAAAGTTGAAGAAAATGAAATGTTAAAAGAAGAAATGACAGAGCTTGTTGACAAAACTCTGTCGAAGATAATCAACAAGCAAACCGGTAATTATGTTGATTTGAGCATTGAACAAAAATGTATGAGTATATCCGATGCGCTTTTAAATGTTTTAAAAGCTATTGATATTGATTATAAAACCGCATTTTCTGCTGCTCTTGGCGTGAGCGAAAGTAAATTGCTTAAAGCTTTCGGACCTGCGGGAACGGTATTGAACAGCTGTTTTGCTTTTGCGGAAAGCACAGATATGGTTGTTCGTGTAGAAGAGCTTGCTAAATCAATCAATGCCGAATACACAACGGTTGTCTCATCTTTGGATAACGGATATGTAAACGAAAACGGAATATCGGTAATCACAAATGGCAATATTGACAAAGAGGCGGTTTTGCAGGCATTCCGTGTTTCGTCAAGCGATGTGGTCGAACCGATTTTAAATCCGCAAAATCCTTATGAACAGTATGAGCTTTACAATATTTGCTTTGTCAAAGATGATAAGTGTGTTCAGCCGAACGGCAAGGTAACTGTAAAAATCCCTGCCCCCGAAAATATGAACGGCAATTCATGCAAAATTTATCGCCGTGAGCAAAACGGAAAATGGACTGTTTTGCAGGCCTATCGCAGCGGTGATTACCTTTGGTTTGAAACCGATCATTTCAGCTTTTACGCTTTGGTATATGACAAAATCGAACCCGAAATAGTCAAAATGCCAAACAAGACGGATTATGTAAAAGGCGACTCTATCGACCTTGACGGTATGGCTTTGAAGCTGAACGGAAAAGAGATAAAATCCGGATTTATGTGCAAAGAAAATCTTGCCTACAAAGTCGGAAAGCAGAGCGTAACGGTGCTCTACGGCGATTCGGAGCTGACTTTTGACATCAATGTTAAAAAGTCGTATATAAATTCTGTTTCACTGGCGGATTTGACATTGAATTATAAAAAATCGGCAAATCTCAGCCCGGAAATATCTGCCGACGAGGGAGCAAAATATACCGTAAAATACGAAAGCTCTAACCCCAAGGTTGCGGCGGTAGATAAAAACGGCAAGGTTACGGCACTGAAAAAAGGCAGTGCAAAAATAACCTGCACCGTTACGGATTCAAACGGTAACACGGTGTCGGACACCTGCAATGTAACGGTGAAATACAGCTTCGGTCAGTGGCTTATAAAAATTCTTCTTTTCGGCTGGATTTGGTATTAAATTATGACAGCGGCAAGGCATTTAGCTTTGCCGCTTTTTTCTGTGGCGTGTTGCCTCCGCTTTGGGGGAGTCGTCACGGCGAAGCCGTGACGGAGGGGTTAAAGTTTCATCAAGTTTATTTAAAACCCCTCAGTCGCTCTCGTGACAGCTCCCCTACAGGGGCGCCTAAGTACTGCCGTTGGTGACAGCAAACCGATAGATTTCACCTCATCAGTCACTTCGTGACAGCTTCTCCTCGAGGAGAAGCCAATTAGCCGCACATCGCCGAAAATCGAAAATTAAGTCTTTCATCACGAAAACTTAGACATTCGCCATAAAATGTTGACAAAATAAACCAAAAGAAATAAAATTATAAAGGTCTATTAAATCGCAGGAGGGAAAATAATGAAAAAGACATTAAAAAGAATTTTATCAACGGTGTTAGTAGCAGTCATGCTTATCGGTATTGCGCCGATGGGTGGAATCGACCTTGCGCCAAAGGCGAGTGCAAAGGATATCAGCTCATACAGCGTAGGGGACATTATTACCTACGGTTCGTATCCGCAGAGCAAGGTGACGGACAGTAATCTCATTGCAAAGATAGAAGCCGCAGGCAAGAAATATGTATGGTGCGATTACAACTACTATGCCGGTACAGGCGATTATGACGATGGCAACATGAAGCCTGTTGACGGAATGATGCTTTATAAGGATATTCCTTACGGCGGCGGCAAATACCGTGCCGTGAAAATAAACCAATACCGTCCGTATTATACAGGAAATACATCCTCCTCATCAAATTCAAGGCAAGACGATAATGGGTATTACACAGGTAATGTATATTACTTTAAATATGAGCCTCTGACATGGCGTGTTCTTGACCCTTCGGAGGGTTATGTAATGTGCAATCAAATTATTGATTCGCAGGCTTATCAGAGTTTTATTTATTATTATAACGGCAGTCTTTACAACAGCAAAGGCTGTGCGAATTATGCTTCGGATTGGGTAACAAGCTCACTCCGTCAGTGGCTTAACAGCAGCTTTTATAACACGGCTTTTTCTGCAGAAGAGAAATCACAAATCGGAACATCTCACCTTGAAAATAAGAGTCCATATTCAAGCACATATGACAGTGCAAATACATACGACAAAATCTTTCCAATCTCATATTATGACGCAATAAACAGCGCATACGGTTTCAGTTCATCAAGCGGTGTCGATGATTCGGCACGACAGCTTAAAGGAACGGATTATGCAAAGTGTCAGGGATTATATGTAAGTTCAAGCTATGGCGGAACCTCTTGGTGGTGGCTGCGTTCTCCTAGCATTTCCCACCGTGTAGCGGTTGTCAATTACGACGGTTGGGCGAACTACAGCAATTACTACTACTACTATTATGTCTATGATACTGGCACGGGCGTTATCCCGGCTTTTAAATTTAATCCAAAATCTACAATCCCGGAATCCAAGCCTTTTAAAATGACTAATTCAGAGGTAGCGATGAAATGCAATTTTGAGTATACCGATTATTTCTTTAATCAGTCCGCATACAACTATAATCATAAGCTTGCAATAGCTTCATGTTGCTTTGCAACCTCGGCGATGGTTAAGGACGGAGCTCCGTTCAATAACCCCGAATCAGCAAAAACGATGCTCAAAACCATAGGTTTCGGAAACGACGGCGGAGAAGCTGTGAGCTGCTACGGATATCAGAAAAGCCCGACAATGAATTCAATTGCCTGCGTTGTTTCAAATAAAAATATCGGCAATACCTCCATAATTGCCGTTGCCGTTCGCGGCGGCGGATATGAGGGCGAATGGGCAGGTAACTTCAATGTCGGCACGGACACAAACCATGCAGGCTTTAATGTTGCAAAACAGCAGGTCTGCGACAATATCATCAGGTTCATAAATCAGGACGGCGTTACGCTCAATAAGAACATAAAGTTTTGGATAACGGGCTATTCCCGTGCCGCCGCAACGGCAAACCTTCTTGCCGCTGATGTGAACAACAAAACTCTTGACGGCACAACGACCTGGTATGATTTGAGAAATTATAATTACGGCACCAACGATGTCTTTGCATATTGCTTTGAAACTCCTAGAAATACAAGAGACAAAAATGCGAAAAATGCAACATATAACAATATCTTTAATATCGTGAACAGAATCGACCCTGTCCCGCGTGTTGCTCCTGCGGCGTGGAGCTATGTAAGATACGGCAAGGATTGTTATCTTCCCTCAAAAGAGACATACAATCCTAAAGCATACAGCAGTCTTGTCGATAAGGTAAGCAATAATTTCGATAAGATATATACAGGCAAAGGTGATAAATCGTATAAAGAAGACTTCAAGTTCTATGAGTTTAAGTTTAATTATAAGCTTATTTCAATTACTCATATTGATGTTTCAATTATCGAAAACAAATCAATTTCTCAGGGTGTATTTTGGGATAATTTTGTTAAATATCTTGCCGACGGACTAAAATCACCCGAATACTATGCCGCAAATTATCAAAACGGTCTTACAAAGGCTGTTTATAAGCTGAAGGGCAATATTAAATATGATGAAATCCTTCAGCAGAGAGACTTTTGGGATTATATCTACGACCAAATTTCGGTGAAGTATATTCTAAAAAACCTGATTGTTACAAGCAGTGTTTTGGATAATGTGATAACGGAAGCGTTGATGATATATTTCGCAGATGCCGGAATGACAAGAGCGGATGCGACCGATATTGCCGGAGCTCTCAGCGGAGTACTTGCTAAAATGGCTTCTCACCCTAATTACCTGCTTACTGCAATCAAAAACGGAGACCAACTGTTTCTTCCGCACTATACCGAAACAACTCTTGCATGGCTCAAAACATTAGACGGTGATTTTGCCGAGGCAAATGCCGCTGTTTCAAAAATGTTGACAGGCGGCGAAAAGTACAGAGTTGCAACGATAAACTGCCCTGTCAATGTCAAGGTTTATGACTCTGACGGAAATCTCTGCGGTTCAATCATAAACAATGAAGTTCAGTATATTGAAAACGGAATCAGCGTTTATGTGAATGACAACGGAGAAAAGTGCTTCTGCCTGCCGGAGGATGAAGAGTTCAGGTTTGAATACACAGGCTATGATGATGGTACGCTGAACTGCTCCTTTGCAGAGGTTGATGCCGCAACAGGTGAGAAGCTCACAAGTAAGAACTATTATGATATGCCTTTGTCGAACGGAAAAACATACACCGGCATACTTGAAGAAAAAGTTGACGATGAAATCGACGCTGTGGTAATTGATTCAAATAATGAGACGATTCAAAGCGATGAAACCGTCGATTTCAAAACCGCAGAGAAGTTTAATATAACCGTCAGTGCAGATGAAAGTATGGGCATGGCACTCGGCGGCGGTAAATTCACAAAGAGTGAGTTTTGTCAGATTACTGCTTTGCCGAATAAAGGCTACATGTTTAAGGGATGGTACAGCGGCGATAAGCTTATTTCAACCGAGCTGCAGTACAAATTTATTGTTACGGATAACATGGTCGTTACCGCAAGATTTGAGTTGATTTTAGGTGACATAAACACAGACGGCAGGATAAATTCCGCCGACGCACTGCTCGCTTTGCAGTCATCAACAGGCATGATAACCTTGACCGACACGCAAAAGCTGCTGGCGGATGTAAACACAGACGGCAGGATAAATTCTACCGACGCTCTTTTGATTTTGCAATACGCAACGGGCAAGGTAACATCATTTAAATAATTTTAAAACCGTGTGAATTTTCGTTCACACGGTTTTTTGCAGTGTTTCGGCGGCGTAGCGGTATGCAAGCGCATATCGCCTCCACTTTAGGGGAGAATCCGGTGCTTTACGCCGAAGACGGATGGGTTCAAACCGGCGGCATGAGGGCATACCGCCCTACGCACCGTTGAAAGTCTTATAAACAAATTCTTCACTTGCAAATACCGCGGTGTTGTGTTAAACTTTTGGGGAGGTGATACCCATGGCAAAACGCAACCACTTTTTTGCAATGTTTTCAAGAATGAAATATATAAGCCGCTGGGCTTTGATGCGAAACACTCATCAGGAGAATATCAGCGAGCACAGCCTTGAGGTCGCAAGTATCGCGCATGCGCTTGCACTCATACACAATAAACGCTTCGGCGGCAGCGTCAATGCCGAGCGGGCGGCGGTTCTCGGTGTTTATCACGACACTCCCGAGATAATAACAGGTGACATGCCCACTCCCGTTAAATATTACAGCCGCAAGACCCACGACGCTTATCAGGAGGTTGAGGACAATGCCGGCGACGTGCTGCTTGATATGCTGCCGGACGACCTTAAAGAAGAATATGCTCCGTTCTTTAAAAAGGCGGAGGAAGACAGAGAGCTTTGGCGCTTCGTCAAAGCAGCAGACAAGATTTGCGCGCTAACCAAGTGCATTGAAGAGTCAAAGGCAGGCAACAGCGAGTTTGACAGTGCGGCAAAAACCATCAAAGCGTCGCTTGACGACATGAATATGCCGGAGGCTGACTGCTTTATGGAGGAATTTCTCGAAAGCTACGGCCTTACTCTTGACGAAATGACGGCGGATTAAGCGATTTTTGCACAAAAAAGAGCTTTATTGTCAGCTTTGTATGTTCAAAACAACAATTTTGTAAAAGGATACAAAAAATCACCCTCTTTTTTGTTGACAAAAGCAATAGCGGTGATATAATTAAGGCAAGTTGAGCGAAGCGGTTCGATAAAAGCCGCTTCGCTCATTTTTTATTCTTACATATTCTAAAGGTGGTAATTAACATGAGCAAGGTACCGGAAATGTTCGGCAGCATGGTTTTTAATGATTCGGTAATGCACGACCGTCTCCCCAAAGACATCTACCGTTCACTTAAAAAAACAATTGACGAGGGCAAAGACCTTGATATCGGCGTTGCCAATGTCGTTGCAAGCGCAATGAAGGACTGGGCTATAGAAAACGGCGCAACACACTATACACACTGGTTCCAGCCCATGACCGGCATAACAGCCGAGAAGCATGACAGCTTTATCTCTCCCCAGCCGGACGGTACCGTTATCATGGAGTTCTCAGGCAAAGAGCTTATAAAGGGCGAGCCTGACGCGTCTTCTTTCCCCTCGGGCGGCATTCGCGCCACATTTGAGGCAAGAGGATATACTGCATGGGATCCTACATCGCCTGCTTTTATTAAAGAAAACACACTTTGCATACCCACTTCATTCGTTTCTTACACAGGCGAAGTGCTCGATAAGAAAACTCCTCTTCTTCGTTCAATGGAAGAAGTCAGCAGACAGGCAAAGCGCGTGCTTGCACTTTTCGGTCAGAATGATGTTAAGAGAGTTCTCTCAACCGTCGGACCGGAGCAGGAGTATTTCATCATAGATAAAGAACTTTACGATCAGAGAAAAGACCTTATTTATACGGGCAGAACCCTTTTCGGCGCTCCCACACCCAAAGGTCAGGAGATGGAGGATCACTACTTCGGCTCAATTAAACCGAGAATTAAATCTTTTATGTATGACCTTAACGAGGAGCTTTGGAAGCTTGGCATACTTGCAAAAACAGAGCACAACGAGGTTGCTCCCGCTCAGCATGAGCTTGCACCCGTTTTCACAACCGCAAACATTGCAACAGACCACAACCAGCTCACTATGGAGATTATGAAAAAGGTCGCTCACAAGCACGGTCTTGCGTGCCTGCTCCATGAAAAGCCCTTTGACGGCGTTAACGGCAGCGGCAAGCATGATAACTGGTCGCTTTCAACCGACAGCGGTGAAAATCTTCTTGAACCCGGTCACGACCCCTACAGCAACACAAAATTCCTGCTTTTCCTCGTTGCCGTTATAAAGGCTGTTGACGATTATCAGGACCTTCTCAGAATTTCTGTTGCAAACGCAGGCAATGACCACCGCCTCGGCGCAAACGAAGCACCGCCCGCAATCGTTTCAATGTTCCTCGGCGAAGAGCTTCAGAATGTTCTTGACGCCGTTGAGGCAGGCAAGCCCTATCATTCCGAAAAAGACGCAACTCTTGACACAGGCGTTAATGTTTTGCCTGCATTCAAAAAAGATAATACAGACCGCAACCGTACATCTCCCTTTGCTTTCACGGGCAACAAGTTTGAGTTCCGTATGCTCGGCTCAACGTTCTCAATTTCAGAGCCGAACATCATTCTCAACACAATAGTTGCAGAGTCACTCTCACAGTTTGCCGATATACTCGAAAACGCAAGCGACTTTGAGACTGCCGCAAGAAAGCTCATAAAAGATGAATATGTTGCGCATAAGAGAATAGTATTTAACGGCAACGGCTACTCCGACGAGTGGGTTGAAGAGGCGGAGAAGAGAGGACTTCTCAACCTCAAAACAACTGCGGACGCTATTCCTCATTATAAAGATGATAAGAACGTTAAGCTCTTCACAAAGCACAACATCTTCAGCGAGATTGAGGTTGTTTCGAGAACCGACATTCTTCTTGAAGAATATTCAAAGACAATAAACATAGAAGCCATAACAATGCTTCACATCGCAAGTAAAGAGATAATTCCTGCTGTTGTAGAGTATCTCAACGAACTTTGTGAGTCCGCGTCACTTAAAAAGAGCATAAATCCCGCGTTTTCAAGCGAGTGCGAAGAGGGACTCATTGCAGATGTATCGGCAAAAGAGTCTGAAATGTATAAGGCTGTGGGCGCACTTAAAGCCGCACTTAAAAATGTTCCGTCAGATGACGCGCAGACCAGCGCAAATTATTACAGAGACGTTGTTATCCCTGCGATGGCAGATGTCCGCAAGCCTGCCGACGAGCTTGAACTTCTCGTGGGCAGAGAGTATTGGCCTTTCCCGACATACGGCGACCTTCTTTTCAGCGTTGTTTGATTTTTAATAATAATCAACGGCACTGTCGGCATAATCTTTATCATACGGCGGCGTATCGGCTTTGCAGTGCGCCGCTTTATTTAATCAGGAGGATGCGTTTATGAGCAAGTACACAAGAGAAGATATATTAAAAATGGCGCACGAAGAAAACGTTCGCTTTATAAGACTTCAGTTCACCGATATTCTCGGCTGCATGAAAAACGTAGCCATAACTTTAAGTCAGCTTGAAAAAGCACTTGATAACAAGTGCATGGTTGACGGCTCTTCGATAGAGGGATTTGTGAGAATAGAAGAGTCGGATATGTATCTTTATCCCGATTATGATTCATTTGTTATATTCCCTTGGAGAACGGACGCGAACGGCTCTGTTGCAAGGCTTATATGTGATGTTTATTGCTCTGACGGCACTCCGTTTTCGGGCGACCCGAGATATGTGCTCAAAAGAGCCATAAAAAAGGCAAATGATATGGGATACAGCTTTAATGTAGGGCCCGAGTGTGAATTTTTCCTTTTCCACACCGATGAAAAAGGCGCGCCGACAACCGACACGCAGGATAACGGCGGATATTTTGACCTTGACCCTGTTGATCTCGGCGGAAACTGCCGCAGAGATATGTGCCTTGCACTTGAGCAGATGGGCTTTGAGATAGAGGCGTCGCACCATGAGGTGGCAGAGGGTCAGCATGAGATAGACTTTAAATACGGCGACGTACTCAAAACAGCCGACAATGTTATGACTTTTAAATATGTCGTTAAAAAGTACGCGCAGATGCACGGCCTTTACGCAACATTTTTGCCGAAACCGATTTACGGCATAAACGGCTCGGGTATGCACACAAATATGTCTTTGTTTGATAAAAACGGCAATAATGCTTTTTATGACCCTAACGGTCAATACGGTCTTTCAAAAACCGCACTCAGCTTCATTGCCGGATTAATAGAGCACATCAAGGCAACAACAGCTATAAACAATCCTCTTGTCAACTCATATAAAAGGCTGGTTCCGGGCTATGAGGCACCGGTTTATATCGCATGGTCCGCTTCAAACAGATCGGCGCTTATTCGTGTTCCGGCTGCGAGAGGCATGGGCACAAGGGTAGAGCTTCGCAGCTCCGACCCGTCGTGCAATCCTTATCTTGAAATGGCGCTTTGCCTGCTTGCCGGTCTTGACGGAATAGAGAGGGGTCTCACTCCGCCGGAGTCGATAACCGAAAACATTTTTGACATGTCGGACGAAGAACGAAAAGCTGACGGCATTGATTCTCTCCCCGGAAGTCTGGAAGAAGCCGTCAATGAGCTTGAAAAAAGCGATTTTTGCAAAGAAGCACTCGGCGATCATGTGTTCAAAAAATTTATTGAGGCAAAACGCAAAGAGTGGGACGGCTACCGTACCAGCATCTCACAGTGGGAGATAGACAATTATCTTGCGAGATATTGATTTCACTTGATGTTAATGGGGCTGTCACATTTAGCGCAGACAAAAAATAAATAAAGAAAAGGCTATAATTCATAAACGGTAACCAAAGAAGAAACCGAATGTGTATTGTAGCCTTATTTTTATGTGACGGAAAAAATTTTTATTCTTTTGCCCACTCGCGGTATAACAGTGCTTTTTAAGGCAAAGAAAACGCTTACGCATCTGAATGCGTCGGATCTGTTTTGCTTTTTTATATTATATTTATTTTGTTGACGTGACATTTATTATGTAATATAATGTTTATGCTAAAGAAAAACAAAGGAGCTTTTCTATGGATAAATATTTAATAATAAATGCAGATGATTTCGGCATGTGCCACTCCGGCAACGTGGCGATTGAAGAACTGTTTAAATCCGGCGGAATAACCTCGTCAACAATAATGGCACCGTGCTCGTGGGCGGGCGAGGCAGTTAAATTCGCAAAGAAAAATCCGCAGTTTGCAATAGGCGTTCACCTCACAACAACAAGTGAATGGAATTGCTACAGATGGATGCCCGTTGGCAGGGGAGGCAAGAGTCTTTTGGATAAGGACGGCTTTATGCACCCCGAAAGCGATGAGTTTGAAAAGAGCGCAGACCTTGAAGAGGTCAAGGCAGAGATAAAGGCGCAGATAGACCATCTTAAAAATCTCGGTCTTGAACCGTCACATCTTGATAATCACATGGGCTCACTCTACGGAATAGAAACGGGCAGAACAGAGCTCGCAAAGCTTGCGATAATGACTGCTGCGGAATACGGCCTTCCGTTCAGATTTCCCATGAGTTTCACAGAGGCTCAGTTTGAGAATGATATGCTCGGCATTAACATTGACAGAGAAATGGTTAAACAGTTTATCGCAGGATTTTCACAACTCGGTCAAAGCCTTGGAGTTGCAATGCCGGATTATTTGTTGCCCGGCGACTGGAACGGTCCGCAGAGAGACAGCTACGAAAACTTCCGTGAGTATATATATTCTCTCTACTCTTCGTTTGAACCCGGTGTTACAGAGACATATATTCACCCGGCAGTTGAAAGTGACGAGCTGAAAGCGATAACCGGCTCATGGCACAGAAGAGTTTGGGAGTATAAGCTTTTCTCCGACCCCAAGACGAAGCAGCACATTGACGCGTGCGGTATAAAGCTCATAAATTATCGCGACCTTGCAAAAATGAGAGGCTTTGCAAAATAAAGATATATATAAATGATTTTAAAAACCGAAGCGGCTGATGTTCGCTTCGGCTTTTTTTGTATATTGGAAAAATACCGCCGATTTTATAAAAAACAGGAAAATCACATCGTAAAATTGGCAGATGTCTATTGACTTTTTTGACTTATTAAGTATATAATTATAGCAACTATAATTGGAGAAATTATGGCATGAGGAGTGATAGTATGAAAGCCTTTGTAAAGATGCTGTCTGTGTTCATCACGGTCTTGATGATCATGGGCGTTGCGTCCGTCGGCATGTCGGCTTTTGCCGTCTCCGACGATGTTATAGGTGACTATGATTTTAAAATCACAAGCCCCTATGACGACATTGATTGGTCTACAATAAAGACCTATAAGGCAGCCACACACGTGCACACGGTGCGAAGCGACGGTGACGTTGAGCTTAATGATATGATCAGAGAGTATTATAAGCTCGGCTACGACGCACTTTCACTTACGGACCATGGTACGATTAACTACAGCTGGATGGACGGCGGTCACCGTCTTACATGGTTCGATTATCAGTACTTTGTTCACGGTAACGTTGACGAGCTCGGCTCGGAAGAGTACAACGCGATTGTTACCGGTACGAAACCCGTTGACGGCACGCCGAGAGGATACGGCATGACCGAAGTTCCTTACGGCATTGAGCTCAACGGTGCTTCTACAAACAAGTGCCACATCAACAGCTACTATGCAGATGTCGGTCACGGCGACCTTGAGATGAACACTTCATGGCCCGAGTCCGCTGTTGTAAAGAGCTATAACGGCAACGGCTTCACCCACATCAACCATGTCGGTGAGTGGGCTGAGGGTAATGATTCTGCGCTTGTTTATAACGAGTCATGGCTTGAAAGATTTACTTCTATCTACCAGACCTACTGCCCCAACAGAGAAGGTTGGGATAAAGGCGAGCGCGGCGTTGTAGGTATGGAGCTTGTAAACACGGCAGACTCCAGAACAAAAAACGACCGCAGATATGTTTATGATGAAATTCTCAAGCGTCTTGCGCCTCAGGGTATAAACGTATACGGTTTCTGCGAGGATGACGCACATGAGTATTCGGACTGCGACAGAAACGCACAGTTCCTTTTGATGGATGATAACTCCAATACTCAGATGTCGGGAGTTACCTTTAACGGCAAACAGCTTACCGTAGGTCAGAACAATGTCAGAAACAGCATGTTCTACGGACGTTTTTACTGCAGCGCCAAAAATGCAAAGAACTCATACGAGCTCGGCAACGGCTTTGCCGCACAGGGTGCTTACCCGAGCATTTCAAACATAAGCGTTGACAGCAAGACCAACCAGATAAAAATAACCTGCAAAGACGCAACCAAGGCAAGACTTGTTGCGGACGGCGTTATTATCGAGACCAAAAAGGTTTCTGCCTCCGGCAGTACGGTTGTGTTTGACCTCAACGCATACGAAGAAAAAATCAACAGCTATGTCCGTGTATATTTTACGGGTGACGGCGGTATAACCTTCCTTCAGCCTTTCCTTGTTGAGAAGACCGAGAGCAAGCAGGCGTCGGTTCAGTTTATAACTCCTTCAAGTGACACCGATGTTAAAGTATATAACGCTTCGGGCACGCTTGTTACAAGCGAGTATGCCGATAACTACTACATACTTCCCGCAGGTAACTACACCTACACAGCCAAGAGAAACGGTTATCTCACAAAGACCGACAGCTTCACCGTTACTCAGAGTGATATTACAAACGGTGTAAAGAAAAAGATAAATGTTGAGCTTGAAGAGGATTCGGATGTTACGTTCGCCTATTTCTATGCTCCCGAAACAATTTATCTTTCAAAAGACGATAACCAGAGCTTCCAATATTATATAGACAGAGAAAATGCAGTTAACGGCGCGCTGAACGCACAGTCGAACAAAACGACAGGTAACATATTCTTCTCCCGTGAGGGTGCGACTAACGTTTCGCTTACATATTCGGTAGAAGAGGGTGCAGCGTCGGTTAACCACATCAACCTCGGTGTTACCAACACCGCAGAGGGCACATTGTCTACACAGGTGTCCGGTGGTCAGCTCAGTCAGGCACTTACCAACGGAGAATATGTCCTTATAAAATGGACTGCAACATACACCTACAAAGATATAACATATTACTCCTATACATATTCTTATGTATACAAAACACCGACAGGCACAACTTCAACGCTTGCGGCAGGTGCATTTGCAGAGACGACTAAAAACATCACAACATGGGCTCACTCAAAGATGAGAGTAGTTGCTTCTGTTTATGTTTTCGGTCTTCACAGCATTACAACAAATAACGCAAACGGTTATGAGTACGCACCGTATTCGGGCACAGAGCTTACAAAAGCCGACAGCAACCCGAGAGTAACAGGTTCGGGCTACGCCTGGAACGACAGAAGCTCCAGCGGCGGCAGTGAAGTCACAAACACAACAGGCGACGTAGGCAACCTTTATGCTGACCGAAGCCGTGTTAACAACTTCTCGCAGATTCCTAACCTCATGATAGGCTTTGACCTTAACGACTCAACCCAAACAGAGGATTATTCGGACGGAGTCGGAACAAGCTTCTATTTCGGCGATGACAGCGTTGCTGCAAACTGTGTGTACAAATTCACATGCGATGCCGATAATCACAATATTTATACAAAATATAACAACGGCAACACATACACAGTTACAACAGCCGGTCATGGCAAATACAAGCTTTCTATGCACAGCGGTCAAAGACTTTATCAGTCAAACAACAGTGTAGATGCAAAAAAACTCAACTTCCCGCTTCCCGCAGCGTCTCACTCCGAAACAGAAATTCCTGTTATCGGCAATGCAAAGGGTGCAAAATCCGGCAGAACCGATACGGTTCAAATGAAAGTATTTATTAACGTTGTAAATGTTAATAAAAACGACCTTCGAGCAAAGCTTAATGACTCGATAAAAGTTTCATATCAGAAAAACTGGTTCTCATCGGATTCCGACTGGGATGCATATCAGAAAGCCGTTGTTGAGGCGGCGAAGATACTCGGCAATCCGGGTGCCGACGGCGAGGCAATTTCCGACGCTACCAATAAACTTGAAGATGCAGAGGGTGCAATTAAGCTCAAGACCGGCACAGCGGTTGTTAAGCATTATTGGACTTACGGCGATAACACCGGTCTGATATATTCCGAAGACAGCTACACCTACACATATAACGACAACCTTGCAGCGAATGCTGTTGAAATTAACGGCTATACTTTTGCAAGCCAATTTGAGTGCTATGCAAACGGCGTTCTGATTGATTCCGGCATAGAATCTTTTGACAATGCTGCAGCGGCGGCAGAGAATTATGAGTGGAGATTCTATTATGTTCCCAACAGCTACTCTGTTTCATATGAAACCGGAACAGGCGAAAGCTTCTCACCCAACACTGGCTCGGGCAGCACGGCAAACTTCGGTCAGACATATGAAATAACCTCAAACTATCCCTCAAGAACAGGTTATACCTTTGACGGATGGTATCTTGATGCAGCGGATAAGACCTACTCATCAAGTGAAAAAATTAAATGGGACTGGTCATCGGACGGTACATTTACCGCTCAGTGGAAAGCTCTCAAATACAATGTAACATATGATGTAAACGGCGGCGACTCAAGCTTCAAACCCGCTTCGTCATATCTCACCGCAACATACGGCGAAACATATTCAATGCCCTCTGAGGTTCCGACAAAGACCGGCTATATGTTCATGGGCTGGAAGCTTAATGACGGTGACTCTTACACCGCAGGCGGTCAGTTTATGTGGAATGTTGCTTCAGACGGTGAGTTCGTCGCTCAGTGGACAAATGCGCTTTATACAGTCACATTTGACCCAGTTGCTTCGGATGCAACAGTTACACCTGCAACAAAACAGGTTGAATTTGACAAAGCATACGGCACTCTCGCAAAGGCAGAGAGAACAGGCTACACGGCAACATGGTATTCTAACCCCGATTACACTTCATCAAGCCTTGTAAAAGATACAACGCTTGTAAAAATCGCGGCTGACCACAAGCTTTATGCTAAGTGGAACCCCACAGAATACACCATCAAATACGACCTCGGCGGCGGTACCGTTACGGGCGCAAATCCGTATAAGTACACAATTGAATCAGCTGCATTCACACTTAAAAACCCGACAAGAACAGGCTACGAGTTTGAGGGTTGGTCAGGAACGGGAATTTCCGCTTCTGCATATTCAAAATCCGTAACAGTTGCAACAGGCAGCTACGGCAACAGAACATACACCGCTCACTGGAAAGCTATTGATTATAAAATAGACTATACTCTTAACGGCGGTACAAATGATTCGAGAAACCCGTCAAGCTACACTTATGACAACTATGTTACGATTTACCCCGCAACAAGAACAGGCTACAACTTCACAGGCTGGACCGGTTCAGGCGTAACAGACACTGCAACAGTAACAATTTCAAAGGGTTCAACAGGCGACCGCAGCTACTCCGCAGGCTGGAGCATTATAAACTACAAGATTACTTATGACCTTGCAGGCGGCAGCGAATCGGCGGCTAATCCGACAAGCTACAACATTGAGTCGGCAGATATTAAGCTCAATGCCCCTGTAAAGACAGGTTATACTTTCGCAGGTTGGAAGAGTAACTACTACAACGGCACAGTGCTCAATGTTACTATCGCAAAGGGTTCATACGGCAACAAAGCCTTTACCGCAGTTTGGTCAAACAACGGTTATGTTATAACCTATGACCTCGCAGGCGGCTCCGTTGACGGCTCTAACCCGAACGGATATAACACAGGCGACACGATCACGCTTATCAACCCCGTAAAAGAGGGCTATACTTTCGCAGGTTGGATCAAGAAAGATCTTGAAAGCGGTATTGAGTCAGATCCTGCTATGACATCGGGTATCACTTCATCCGATCACGGCAACAAGAACTTCACCGCAACGTGGGCACCGAAAACATATACAATATCTTATGTTCTCGACGGCGGTAAGTTTGAAACAGTTCAGGGCAATCCCACATCTTACACACCCGATTCCGAAGCTATTGTACTTGTAACTCCCGTAAAGGCAGGTTACAGATTCACAGGTTGGTCGGGTACAGGCCTCGGCGGCAACGTTACTAAGGTAACAATACCGAGCGGCTCTATCGGCAACAGAGAATACACTGCTCACTGGGCAACAATGGTTTACAGCATAAGCTATGACCTTGCAGGCGGTACGGATACAGGTCTTCCGACGCAGTACACGGTTGATGATGCACAGACTATCGGAGCACCTTTGAGAACAGGCTATACCTTTGCAGGCTGGAGCCAGTCTTATGAAAACTTCACTTGGAAGTCGACATATGCAGATCTGTCAACCGGATATTTAGGCTCAAACAGCTCTTATCCCGATTCTATTTATTCAAGCCCCATAGTTCTCAGAAGCGGCAAAACATATTCTCTCAGCACTGCTTCTTCGGGCGGAATCAGCGACCTTAAGCTTCTCACATATAACCTTGACGGCACATTTAAAGCTACGGTCAACACCGTAAACTTCACACCGTCTGCAGATTGCATAGGTTATATACTTGCATATAAGGGTCACACAAATCAGTCAATTATTGACTCTGTTAAACTTTCTGTTTCAGGTCAGCAGAGCACCGTAGCAATCGCAAAAGGCAGCACAGGTAACATGAAGCTTACCGCAAGCTGGAATGTAAACACCTACACGCTCACATATGACCTTGACGGCGGTACTCTCAGCGAAGAGAACCCCGCAACATACACAGCAGAAACAGATACATTCACGCTTCATAATCCCACAAAGACCGGCTATGATTTTGTCGGCTGGCTTTATGACGGCAACACAAGCTCAAGCGTTACAATAGCCAAGGGCTCAACAGGCAACAGAACCTATAAAGCGGTTTGGAATGAAACGGTATATTCAATAACCTATAACCTCGGCGGAGGAAGTGTTTCGGGCAACCCGGTTTCATACACTAAAGATACCGCAACCTTTACACTTAACAATCCCACAAGAACAGGTTACTCCTTCAGCGGCTGGACGGGAACAGGAATAAGCGGCGTTACTGCCACAGTTACAGTTCCTAAGGGTTCACTCGGCAACAGAACTTATACGGCTACATGGACTCCGACCACCTACACGATTACCTATAATCTTGACGGCGGCACAAATTCGGCTCTTAACCCGAGAAGCTACACGGTTGAAACAGATACCTTTACACTTGCATATCCCACAAAATCCGGCGCGGTATTTGCAGGCTGGACGGGAACGGACATCGACGGTGTTTCAGCAAACGTAACTATAAGCAAGGGCTCAACAGGCAACAGAACCTACACCGCAACATGGGATATATCGACATTCACCATTTCTTATAATCTCAACGGCGGTATAGGCGACGCTTCTAACCCGACAAGCTATTCGGTTGATTCAGACCCGATAACTCTTGCAAGACCGAGCAGAACAGGTTACAGATTTGTAGGCTGGACCGGTACGGGTCTCAGCGGTGTTACAGAGTATGTAACAATACCCACGGGCTCAACAGGTCACAGATCTTACACAGCAATTTGGTCTGCGATTGATTACACAATTTCTTACACACTCGGCACGGGTGCTCAGCTTGATGAAGAGAACCCCACAACATATAATGTTGAGACTACAACATTTACTCTTAACAATCCTGTAAGAGCAGGTTATGTCTTCACCGGTTGGACGGGTACGGATCTCAACTCTCTTACAGCAACGGTTACAATTGCCAAGGGTTCAACAGGCAACAGAACCTACACCGCTAACTGGAGCGTTGACGGCTATGCCATAAGCTACGTTCTCAACGGCGGTAAGCTCAGCGCAGAGAACCCGGCTACTTACACAATAACCTCGCCTGATATTACTCTTAATAATCCCACAAGAGAGGGCTATAAGTTCACAGGTTGGTCAGGTACGGGAATTTCCGGCACAGGCCTTTCAACATCGGTTACAATTCCGACAGGCTCAACAGGCAACAGAAACTATGAAGCTAACTGGGAGCTTGAGGTATATAACCTCACATACCACCTTGACGGCGGCACACAGACTGTTGCAAACCCGAGCACATACACTTACCTCTCTGCACCGATAACCCTTTATTCACCGGTAAAGGCAGGTTACTCTTTCCTCGGCTGGAGCAGTGACTATTTTGACGAGGTTCAAATGTCGGTCACAATACCCACAAACTCCACAGGCGACAAAGAGTTTGTAGCTCATTGGGAGCTTGGCGTTTACACCATTAAGTACAACCTTAACGGCGGTACTGTAAGCGGCACAAACCCGACAACTTTCCGCTATTCAACAGATTCATTTACACTTATCAATCCTACAAAGAAAGGCTATGTATTTGCGGGCTGGTCAGGCACGGGAATCAGCGGTACAACAATGACGGTCGAAATCCCCAAGGGCTCTTCGGGCGACAGAGAATACACCGCAAACTGGTCAGAGAGCAGCAACATCATAACCTATAACCTCAATGGCGGCGTAATAACCGACGGCAGCAACCCCACAAGCTATGTAACCAACTCCGGTATGATAACGCTTATCAACCCCACAAAGCTCGGTTACACGTTCGCAGGCTGGTCAGGTACGGGAATAAGCGGAACCTCCACAAAGGTAAGCTTTGATACAACAGGCGGCGGCAGCAAGAGCTTCACCGCTAACTGGACTGCCATCAATTACAGAATAGCTTATAACCTCAACGGCGGCACGCTTGCAACAGCAAACCCGAGATTCTACACGGTTGAAGATTCTATCACCCTTAATAACCCGACAAGAACAGGTTACTCGTTCAAGGGCTGGGAGGGCACAGGACTTGAAGAAGGCTTCACATACCAGACTGTAAACATTGTTAAGGGATCAACAGGTAACAGAACTTATACGGCTGTATGGGGCGAAACGGTCTATACAATAACCTACAATTACAACGGCGGTTCAACAGACTATGCAAACCCGACATCATACACCATAAGCTCAAGTGCAATAACACTTTATAACCCTGAGAGAACGGGCTATACATTCACCGGCTGGACTGGTACGGATTATTCTAAGCCCACCAAGAATGCGGTTATTCCCTCCGGCTCAACGGGCAACAAGACATTTACAGCAAACTTCAGTGTTATAACTTATTCAATAAGCTACTTTGGCGTTGATAATGCAAAATTCACACCAAGCGCAGTCAGCTACACTGTTGACAGTGATGCAATTACATTGCCTGCACCCACAAGAATCGGTTACACTTTCCTCGGCTGGAGAGGTACCGGAATTGTAGGTATTTCAAAGGATGTAACAATAGCTAAGGGCTCAACGGGCGACAGAACCTACACTGCCCAGTGGAAGCCGATAAGCTTCAGCATCACTTATAACCTTAACGGCGGTAAGACTTCGGGCGATAACCCCACATCTTACACCTCGGAGAATTCAAAAATCAACATACTTAACCCCGGCAAGGCGGGCTACGGCTTTGGCGGATGGACTCAGAGCTACGAAAACTTCACTTGGAGCAACGGCTTTATTAACGCAAGCACAGGCGCAGTTGAAAGCAGCTCGACCTATCCGAATTCAAAATATGCCGCTCCCATCGTTCTCAGAAAGGGCGTTACATACACCGTTTCGGGCGTATCGGCAGATCTTTTGAGATGGAGATTATTCTCACTTGACGGAACATATCTCAACAGCCAGACCGCTTCATCTTACACACCGACTGCGGACTGCATCGTATACATTCTCGCTTACAGCGGACTCACCGAAGCACAGCTCGGCGCAATTAAGCTCACCGTAAACGGCAAGCTTACAAACGCATCAATTCCGACAGGCAGCATGGGTAACGTCACCTTCACTGCAAACTGGACTTCGCAGACATATACGATAAGCTATAACGGACTTGACGGAGCAACAGTCTCCGGTAACCCGACAAGCTACACCGCAGATCAGACAATTACTCTTAAGAATCCCACGAAGACAGGTTACACATTCCTCGGCTGGACGGGTACAGATCTTCTTTCGGCTTCGACTAATGTTACAATTCCTGCAGGCTCTTCGGGTAACAGAGTATACACCGCACAGTGGAAGCTTACGGATTACAGTATTTCAATTTCACTCAACGGCGGTACGGTTACGGGCAGCTTACCCACATCATACACAATCAAGTCCGTTGCAATCACTTTGCCGACACCTAAAAAATCGGGTTACCGCTTCCTCGGTTGGTCGGGTACCGATATTACAGGCACGGCAAGCAGTGTAACAATTGCAGCCGGCTCAACCGGCAACAGAGCATACTCCGCAGTTTGGGAGAAAAACACATCAGGCTACCACATTGTCAAGTTCTACGGCTATAACAAAGAGCTTATTGACGAGCAAAATGTTGCAGTAGGTCAGGCAATAGTTCCGCCCTCACCGACAATTGTTGTTGGCTATCAGTTTAAATCATGGTCAATAGATGTTACAAAAGCAGAGTATGTAAACAGCACGGACGATATTGAGGTTTATGCAACATATGATGTCGGTCCTGATATTTACACAATTGTTATCAACGGCACAAGCGGCTCTTACCGTCAGTATTCAACAGTTACAGCTACGGCACCTGCCACAAACTCAAACGGCAAGGCGTTCAGCTATTGGATAGACGGCAATGGTAAGATAGTCAGCTATTACAGAAGCTACAGCTTCAAAGCTCATGCCGATGAAACTCTCAATGCTGTATATGGTGCGTCTTCAAGCGGCGTAAAGGCAGGCATAAGAGTTACTAAGGTTGAGTACAATGTAATGTATGATTGGATCACCGTTTATGCAGAAAGAAGCGTAAGCTCCGAATACACAGTGCTTCAGCACGGTATAATATTCACAGATAACGCTTCTGTTGCAGCCGATACAAGCAAGTTCGTTATCGGCACAAGCGGCGTCAAAGCAAGCACGGCAAAGGGAAGAAATAAATCGGGTATTTATACTCTTTCAATCGGTCACCTTGACAATTACGGCGATTATATCTATGCACGCGGATATGTTAAGGTTGCAGATGCCGACGGCAATGTATCAATCATTTACAGCGACGTTTCAGAGAAGTTCTACAACTATCATAAAAACCCGTCAAGCTATCAGGGCTGAAAGTAAGGAGGTAATATTTTATGGTATATGAAAAACCGGAACTCAAGTTCAAAAAATTCTATACAGAGACTTTCCTTACCGACGCCGAGGCAGTCAGCGGCGGCGACAGCGGCGGCAGCGGCGACATTGAACACGGATTTGATTCAATCGCCTCCAGCGGCGCCGAAGGTTGGATGAACGGCTGATGATTTGATTTATTAAAAGGCTGTCACGTTCAGCGCAGGAACACACCGATATAGGTGTTTGGGATTATTCCGAAAGGTCTGTCGCTTTTCGGAATATCCTGTCTGCATCTGAATGAGACAGCCTTACTCTTTGTTAAGAAAGGGGAGTGTGCTTTGGAAGAACAATTACGTTCCGAAACAAAAAACATGGTCGATATATTTATCGGTCTTATGATTGTGCGAATATATGAATATTTTATAGGTGAATTTGAGTACCCCACTCTCTCGTTTATTTCATATTTGGCGGGCATAATTTTTATGGTTTTGTTTAACCGAAAACACTGCTGGGCACTGAGCGATTTTGGCATTCTCGGCGTTATAAACAGCACATGGTGGGAGGTTATAATGCCTGCCCTAATATGGGTCGGTTCGTTCCTTTTGATAATTGTGCCTGAATTTCTTCTTTGCACCTTCGGCGGAATGGGAACGGAACCGTATTTTGATTTTGTGTGCTTTAATCAGCACATAAATTTAATTCTTTCACGCGCCGATAACGTCATATTACTTGCATGGACCCTTATCGGAGCTTTGATTTGTACGCTCAGGGCACTGTTTTTTGAGGTTTATTTCCGCGGACTTTGCTTTGGTGTGCTCAGAAAAAAGACAAGCTTTTATGTTTGCAACACGGTTCAGTCGCTCTTTTTTGCACTGTGGTTTATGGTGCTGCCGGCAAAATCTTTTATGAACAGCGAAAAAAGGGGAGAAACGGCATTGCTGATGCTGCTTTTTTTCATAGCGCAGTTTTTGTTTGCATTCCGTCAAGGCTATGTGAGGCTCGTCTGCGGCACAGTTTGGCCGTGTGTTCTCACAACGTTTATTTATAATATGATAACCTTTAATCTTATTCTCACAGGAATCGGCGGAGAAGAATATTCGGGTTATGCGGATTATATAAGATGGATTGCGGTAAACCTCATAGCACTTTTGGCAACTCTTTTATACTGCAAAAAAATGAAAAAGAAATTTCCGCCTCCAGCTCCTGTTGCGGAGCCGGAAACGGAACTTGAATCGCTTAAAGATGTTCGCTCTAAATAAAAAATCCTTGAAGTACCGTTAAGTGCTTCAAGGATTTTTTTATGATGATTATTTTAATCAGATTTCGGGGATAACAATGTCTACCTCTTTGCCGAGCTTAGCGGATTTAACAATGTGGTCAATGATTGCCTGGTTATAGAGTATCTGGCTTGAGGGAACGGGAGCTTCGCCGCTCTCTGCAATAGCGTCGAGGAAGGCACGAACCTTTTTGTAGAAAAGACCCTTGTCGTCTTTGTCAGGCTCTATAACGGGTATAACCGTTTCAACCTGCTCACCCGCAACATCGTGATAAATCGTCATCGGGCCGCCGGTTGTGCCATTCCAACACTCTGTTGAGGGGATTCTGAGTGCGCCCTTCTTGCCGAAGATGATTGTGTCGCCGGGGGTGTCGGGGTGCATTGCCCATGCAATTCTGAAGTCGAGAATTATGCCGCCCTCAAGGCGAATAAATGCTGCCGCAAAGTCTTCAACATCAAATTTCGCAGCCTCCTCAGGGTCGTTATACATGGGGTTCGGGCCGAAGAAAGCAGATGTGTAGCCGCTTGCGGTGAGGGGCTTCGGGTAGCCGATAGCATTGAGCACCATATCGAGTGAATAGCAGCCGATGTCGCCCATTGCGCCTATACCGGCAGTTTTCTCCTGAATAAATGTGCGGTTGGGAATACCTCTTCTGCGTCCGCCGCCTGTCTGTATATAATAAATTTCGCCAAGCTCGCCCGACTCAACAATCTTTTTAATCATTTTCATGTTTTCGTCGCCGCGGGGCTGGAAGCCGATTGAGAGGATTTTGCCGCTTTCTTTTTCGGCTCTGATTATGTCAACAGCCTCTTCTGTTGTGACGCACATGGGCTTTTCGAGAAGTACGTTTACGCCCTTTTTAAGTGCATAAATAGCGCACTCGGCATGGGTTTTGTTATATGTGCAGATGCTGACCGCATCAAGCTCCTCATTATCGAGCATCTCTTTGTGGCTGGGGTAAAAATGAACGCCCTCAACACCGTATTCTTCCATGAATTCTTCTGCCTTGCCGGGGATAAGGTCTGCCGCCGCAACAATCTTAACGTCGTCCATCTCAAGGTAGCTTTCGAGGTGTGCTCCGGCAATCCAACCGGTGCCGATGATGCCTACTTTAAAAATTTTTCCTGTTTTCTTTTTTTCTTTGGTAACAGTTTGTGTAAACTGGCTGAGTATGGAATCTCCCATTTTTGTTTCCTCCGTTTGTTATTTATTTATGGTTTTAATGTAGTCAATGCTCATTTTGATGCTTTCAAGGGGAGTTTTGTTCATCGAGGGCTGATCCTGCTCAACAACCACCCATGAAGTGCCGGCTTTTTTGCAGGCTTCTAATATTGAGGGTATGTCCTGGCAGCCGTAGCCTACGGGTCTGTAGGCAAATCCATCATCATCGTCCTCTTCCTCTTGCGCGCCGTCGTCTATGCCTATGAGGTCATAGAGCTTTTCGGGTGCGCCCTTGCCGTTCATAACAAAATCTTTGAGATGAACAACGGGTGCTCTGCCGGAATATTTTACTACGTATTCCGAAGGGTCCTCTCCGCCGACATTTACCCAGCAGGTGTCAAGCTCGGTCTGAAGCTCGTCCGGCGTAAGAGTGCTGTAGAGAAGGTCAAGGCTGTAAACGCCGTTTACTTTCTCAAACTCAAAATCATGGTTGTGATAAAGCACCGTCATGCCGTGCTTTTTTGCGATTTTTGCAAAATTGCGTATGCCCTCAACCGTTTCGTCAAAAAGCTTTGCGCCGGGGCGGCGTTCTTCAACGGCATAGGGGATAGCTATATATTTGCAGCCTATCTTAGCATAGTCGCCTATAACCTTTTCGGGGTCTGCTGCAATAACATCATAGCTGACGTGCGCCGAAACGGGAACAAGCCCGTTATCCTCACAAATCCGTTTGACCTCTGCGGGCGACTTGTCAAAAAGTCCGGCAAATTCAACGCCGTCATAGCCCATTTCTTTAACTTTTTTAATTGTTCCCTCAAAGTCCTCAGCCATATTGTCTCTGACAGAATAGAGCTGAACTGCAACAGGAAAACTCATTTGTATTGCCTCCTTGTTAAAATTGATATAGACAACAATAATTCTAACATAGAAGTATTTTTTTTACAATAGATTTAATGAAAAACAGATGATAATTTTAGCAAAAACGGATAGCAATTTATTATAGGGCAAAAAATCATTGCAAAATCGGCAATTTAATACGGTGACGCGGTAAATCGTTAAAAAAATACAAAAAAATCTTATAAATATACATAATTTTTATAAGTTAATACGTTGACACATAAAAAATGCAGGTTTATAATTACATAGAATCAAATAGATTACTCTATATTAAAAGGAAGTATCCATGATGAAAGATATCGGCTATTACAACGGCAAAATCGGCCTTATCGATGAAATGACAATACCGATGAACGACCGCAGCACTTATTTCGGCGACGGCGTATATGACGCTACATATTCAATCAACCGCGTTATTGTTGACCTTAAAGAGCATATTGACCGTTTCTTTAACAGCTGCCGCAAGCTTCGCATTGAGCCTCCCTGCACAAAAGAGGAGCTTGCAGACATCCTTAATGATTGCGTAAGCAAGGTAGATAATCCCAACCAGTTTGTCTATTGGCAGAGCACAAGAGGAACAGGCATAAGAAATCATGTCTTCCCCAAAACCAAGGCTAACCTTTTGGTTTACTGTGTACCCAAAGAGATGAATGACATCAAAAAGAAATTCAAACTTATAACAATTGAAGATACAAGATTTTTCCATTGCGATATTAAAACCCTTAACCTTATCCCCAGCGTTATGGCTTCGCAAAAAACTCTTGAAGCAGGCTGCGACGAAGCAATCTTCCACAGAGGCGACCTTGTAACAGAATGTGCTCACAGCAATGTTTCAATTTTGAAAGACGGCAAGTTTATCACTCACCAGCTTGATAATCTTGTTCTCCCCGGCATCACAAGAATGAATCTCATCAAGCTTTGCAACAAACTCGGTATTCCGGTTGAAGAGAGAGACTATACTCTTGATGAACTTATGGATGCGGACGAAATCATCGTTTCATCATCAGGCTCGCTTTGCATGCAGGCTGTTGAGGTAGACGGCAAGCCCGTCGGCGGCAAAGCTCCCGAGCTTCTTAATAAAATTCAGGATGCTTATATCGAAAAAATCAAAAACGAAACATCCAAATAATCAATTCAAACAAAGCGGTCTTCCGGTGAGGGCCGCTTTATCGGTATTACTCTGATTTTAAAGAAAGGCGGAACCTCGGCAAATGAATGAACCTGTTTTTTTGCAGTGCGGCGATTCTGCACTTATTGTGGAATTTTCAAAAGAAATAAGCGACAGCGTCAACATTCTTATAAGAGCCTTTGATGCTGCGATAAAGAAAAAAAATATCAACGGCATTGTAGAGACTGTGCCGACATTTCGCTCTTTATCCGTTTATTATAATCCGTTGCTCATATCGTCTCAAAAGCTCACCAAAAAGCTCAAAAGTGTTTTAAAAGGCGTGTCTGCTGCGGCGCAGAGCGAAAGAACGGTTATAGAAATTCCGGTTCTTTACGGCGGAGAATACGGCGAAGATTTGCCCGATGTCGCAAAGCATACGGGTCTTAGCGAAGAAGAGGTTATAAAGCTTCATTCCTCGGCGGAATATTTAATTTATATGCTTGGCTTTTTGCCGGGATTCGCTTACCTCGGCGGTATGGACCCGAGGCTTGAAACACCGAGACTTCAAAATCCGAGAACCAAAATTCACATGGGAGCGGTCGGCATAGGCGGCGCTCAGACGGGTATTTATCCGCTCGCTTCCCCCGGTGGCTGGCGATTAATCGGCACAACTCCCGTAAAACCCTATGACCCCGACCGTGAGCAGCCTTTTTTATACAGCGCAGGTGATTATATTAAATTCTTTTCGGTTGATGAAGATGAATTTAACAGAATAAAAGAGAGCGTAGATAAAAATGAATATAAATGCACTGTGAGAAAAGAGGGGGCGGCAAAATGAGCATAAAAATAATTACCCCCGGTCTTATGACCTCTGTGCAGGATTGCGGACGATACGGCTACCAGGCATCGGGCTTTTCGGTTTCGGGTGCGCTTGATATGCGTTCGTATAAGCTTGCAAATATTCTCGCAGGCAATATAGAAAACCTTGCGGTTTTAGAGATGACTATGCTCGGTATAACCGCAGAGTTTACGCAGAATACGGTTTTTGCCATAACGGGCGGCGATTTTACGCCCACCATTAACGGCGAGAGTATAAATATGTATCAGACTGTATATGCTTCTGCCGGAGATGTGCTTAAAATGGGTGCGGCAAAAACAGGCAGCAGAGCATATATAGCGTTTCTCGGCGGCGTTGACGTGCCGCTTGTGATGGGCAGCCGCTCAACAAATATGAAGTGCAAAATAGGCGGCTTTGAGGGCAGAGCGCTCAGGGCGGGCGACGTAATTGAAACAGGCGATAATTTTCCGATAGATTACCGCAAAAAAGTTAAAAAAATTAAGCCGGACGATTTTTCTTCGTCCGAAGCCGAGATAAGAGTGATTCTCGGGCCGCAGGACGATTATTTTACCGAAAAAGGCATAGATACATTCCTTTCGTCACCGTATACGCTTACAAAGGACTGCGACCGTATGGGCTTTAAGCTCGACGGTGAAAAAATAGAAAACATCAACGGGGTCGATATTGTATCCGACGGAATTGCTCTCGGCAGCGTTCAGGTGCCCTCAAGCGGTAAGCCGATAATTATGCTTGCAGACAGGCAGACTACCGGAGGGTACGCAAAAATCGCTACCGTCGTTTCTGTTGATATTCCGCGTCTCGTTCAGCTCAAAAGCGGCAGTACCGTTTATTTTAAAGAGGTTACCGCCAAAGAGGCAGAGAAGCTCTATAAAGCGGAACAGCGCGAATACGAAAAGCTTATGTTCAGAATTTTTTAGCAGGAGAGTGAAAATATGGATTATTCCGCTATGTCACCTTATGAAGTGAGAAAGCTTATAAGAGAAGAAAAAATAACGGGGCAGACATCGGGCATGTGTGCAGGATACGCGCAGGCGAATCTTGCCGTTTTGCCAAAAGAATACGCATATGATTTTTTGCTCTTTACACAGAGAAACCCTAAACCCTGCCCCATCCTTGAGGTCAGCGACGTCGGCAGTATGTATCTTAAAAAAATAGCGAAGGATTGCAATATTGCCTCCGACATTCCGAAATACAGAGTGTATGAAAACGGCGTTATGACGGGCGAATACACCAATGTTGAAAAATTGTGGCGCGACGATTTGGTTGCTTTCCTTATAGGCTGCAGCTTTTCTTTTGAATCCGAGCTGCTCGAATCGGGCGTTAGCGTCAGACATATAGAAGAGGGCAGAAACGTGCCCATGTATATGACAAATATTGAGTGCGAGCCGGCAGGCATTTTCAGCGGCAAAATGGTTGTGAGCATGAGGCCGCTGCCGTATGACCAGATTGTAAAATCGGTGAACATCACCGCCTCTATGCCGAGGGTTCACGGCACACCCATTCATATAGGCGACCCTGCCGCGATAGGCATAAAAGATATAAACAAACCCGATTTCGGCGACAGTGTCACAATTAAAGAGGGCGAAACGCCTGTTTTCTGGGCTTGCGGCGTTACTCCGCAGTCGATAGTTATGAATACAAAACCGTCATTTTGCATAACGCACGCACCGGGTCATATGCTTATAACAGACGTTAAAAACTGCGACCTCAAATTTTGAACGGAGGACTGTTTATGAAAAAAATCGACCTCAACTGCGACCTCGGCGAGAGCTTCGGCGCATATAAAATAGGCATGGACGAGGAGGTTATCAAGTACATATCCTCCGCCAACGTAGCCTGCGGGTTTCACGCCTCCGACCCCGTAGTGATGGATAAAACCGTAAAAAGCGCAAAATTAAACGGTATTGCGGTCGGCGCACACCCCGGCTTTCCCGATCTTATGGGCTTCGGCAGAAGAAATATGAATGTTTCACCCTCGGATGCAAAAGCTTATGTTCAGTATCAGGTCGGCGCGCTGAATGCTTTTTGCACCGCCAACGGAGTAAAGCTTGCTCATGTTAAGCCGCACGGCGCACTTTATAACATGGCAGGCAAGGACTATGCTCTTTCAAAGGCAATTTGCGAGGGAATATATGAAATCGACCCGAATATAATTCTTCTCGGGCTTTCCGGCAGTCAGATGCTCAAAGCGGCGGCAGACACGGGTCTTCGCTGTGCAAAAGAGGTTTTTGCCGACAGAGCCTATGAAGAGGACGGCTCACTTGTGGCAAGAACAAAGCCCGGCGCGGTTATCACAGACGAAAACGAGAGCCTCAAAAGAGTTATCGGCATGGTTAAAGAGGGCAAGGTTACCGCGATAACCGGCAAAGAGATACCGATAGAGGCGCAGTCAATATGTGTTCACGGCGACGGCGTTAAGGCGCTTGAGTTTGTTAAAAAAATCAGACAGGCACTCACCGATGAGGGCATCGAAATAGTCCCGCTTCAAGAAATAGTGTAAAGAAGGCACGCTTATGTTACCCAGCAGAGTTTATGCAGAGATAAATCTTGACGCAATGTGCTCAAATGTATCTCAGGCATTAGAAAGAATGAAACCGGCAAAGCTGATGGCTATTATTAAAACAGACGCTTACGGCCACGGAGCGGTAAGGTCCGCAAAGGCGCTTGACGAGATAGGCGTATATGCCTTTGGCGTTGCCACACCCGGGGAAGCGTTGGAGCTTCGCAGGGCAGAAATTAAAAACCCCATACTTATTTTAGGTTATGTGTTTGAAGAATATTTTGACCGAATGATAGAAAACGATATTGACCTTGCACTTTTTGATTTGAACACGGCAAAGCTTTTAAATTCTCATGCAGAAAAGCTCGGCAAAAAAGCTCGTGTTCATATAAAGGCAGACACGGGCATGGGCAGAATAGGCTTTCAGCCTTGTGATGAGAGCGCAGAAATCATAAAAGAAATTGCTGCGCTCAATAACATTGAAATAGACGGAATGTTTACGCATTTTGCCTGTGCGGATTCAAAAGACAAAGCCTCGGTCAACCGCCAGATTGAGCGTTTTACAAATTTTGTAGCCAAAGTTAAAAGCGAGGGCGTTTCGCTGCCGATAGTTCATTGCTATAACTCGGCAAGTATTGTAGACTTTGACAAGCCTTTGTTTGATATGGTTCGCTGCGGCATTATAACCTACGGACTTGAACCGTCGGACGAGGTCAGCAAAACGAACATCAAGCTTCAAAAGGTTATGAGTATAAAAAGCCATGTGGCTTATGTTAAAAAAGTCGGCGCAGGCTTCACCGTCAGCTACGGTTCAACTTATGTGACTGATAAAGAGACCGAAATTGCTACAATTCCCGTCGGTTACGGCGACGGCTACCCGAGAACGCTCTCCAACAAGGGCATGGTGCTTATCGGCGGTCACTTTGCAAAAATAATCGGCAGAGTTTGTATGGATCAGTTTATGGTTGACGTGACGGGTCTCGGAGTCAGCCGCGGCGATGAAGTCATACTCATGGGCAGTGACGGAGAAAACAGCATCACCGCAGAGAAGATAGGCGATCTCTCGGGCAGATTCAATTATGAGCTTTTGTGTGATATAAACAAGCGCGTGCCGAGAGTGTATATTAAAAACGGAGAAATAATTGCGGTTGACGACGCACTCGAAATGCATTAAAATAATACCTGTCACAGCTTTGTGGCAGGTATTTTTTATGGGAGGCGTTTTTTTTGCATTTTATAACAAAGATAATAGCGCTGTTAAGCACGGTTGCCGTAATAATATCGGTTTCTCTTGCCTTTTACAGCGGCGGAGTTCAAAATAAGTATAATTCTTATTCAAAAACACTGACGGCTCAGCCTTATAAAGGGCTTATGCCGTTTGAAAGTGAAACTCCCGTCAACGATAATTACAGCATGGAGTGGTTTTATGTAAGCTTCTCTTCACTTGAACCGCAAAAAGGTGTTTTTGACTGGTCGCCGATAGAAAAAAAGCTGGATGAAATTTCTTCACGCGGCAATCAGGCGGCTTTCAGAGTATATCTCAACTACCCCGGTCACGAGAATGAAAAGGACGGCAGTGCCGTGCCCGACTGGGTATGGGATATGGGCGTTAAAAAAATGCTGTATGACGACAGACTGTTTGCGGATTACGACTGTATTGTTCCCGATTATAAAGACGACAGGCTCATAGACGTGCTTTGCGATTTTGTGAAGCATTTCGGCGAAAAATATGACGGCGACATTCGCATTGCATATATTACCGCGGGGCTTTTGGGTCAGTGGGGCGAGTGGCACACATATCCGTTTAATGACAGAATGGCATCGGAAGAGCAGCAAAACAGAATTTTTGCGGCTTATGACGAAGCGTTTGATAAAACACCTATTCTTGCTCGCTACCCCGACAGCAAAACATCGGGCAATTATGACTTAGGCTTTCATGACGATGCTTTCACTCATGAAACAATAGGCAAGAGCGGCGTGTATTTTTTAACAAAACTTCAAAAAAGCAAGCTTGACTCGGTTTGGAAAGAGAGACCCATCGGCGGTGAAATTTATCCACAGGCACAAATCCCCATTCTTAACGAAAACAAGGCAAAAAAAGGTGCTGATTACGCTCAGGACTATTATAAATGCGTCAAAAAAACTCATGCAAGCTGGATGATGATGTGGAGCGCGTTTGACCTTGAGGGAGTAAACGATAAAGAACAGGCTAAAAAAACAGCTGATGAACTATCCTCTTCGCTCGGGTATGATTACACGGTGTCAAAAAGCTTCGTGAAACATAAAAAAGGCAGGCTTCAAATAAGCTTCACCGTCAAAAATAAGGGCGTTGCACCGCTTTATTACGATATGTTCCCGTCGGTTGTGATAAGCGACAAAGACGGCAACATAGTGTCCGAAACAATGCTTGCCTATACTCTCAAAGGCATTTTGCCGAATAAATCACGTTCGTTTTCTACCGAGATAAATTTGCCGGATGGCGACGGAACATATACCGTTTCGCTTTATTCGCCGAACCCGATGCAGGGCGGAAAGCCGATAGTATTCTCTAACAGGAACAAGACGGACGGTAAATATTGCATTATTGCAGAATTTGATACCGATAAATTAAAATAGAGCAAAACAGTATTGCCGCATAAAAGCCGCCGGACTTTTATGCGGCAATTTTGCGGCGGAGGGCACATCGGTGCTCGGCTTTCTTTGTAGAGAGGTATGCCCTCATGCCGCCGAAAATTCCGAAATTTTGCACATTGATGTTGCCAATGGCTGTGTTGGCATACCGCCTTACCCTTTAATATGTGACAAAAATAAAATATGGGATCTGCGCTAAATGCGACAGACCCCAATCTTTTTTATTTGTTTATTGCTTGCTTTGCATATTCGCTCTGCGTTTGAGCCGTGGGCTGCAAAACAAATGCGTCATTTCCTTTTGTAGAAATATTGCCCCATTTGCGCTCGATTTCTTCTTTAGAGTCGGTCGCAACGTTTACGTTTATTTCATGCTCGCGGTCATTGCCTATATCATAGTCGTAGCCGACAATAAACCAGTCGCTGCACCAATTGCCTTTATAGCTCCATGTTGTCCAGCTGTCGCCGAGTTTGTTATAAAGCCCCAAAACAAAATCCCATGTGGCAGATTTTGTAGGCTTAAATTCACCCATATAGGTCGGAACGCCGTGATTTAAAATGACAGTGCCCAGCACCCCGAAGAAATAAAGAAATTTATTTTGAACATAGATATGATATTGATACGTCACGTTCTCCCAGCCGTAAAGCCTCGGGTTCGGTATGCAAAAAGCCTGCCATGTGACGCACATTGTTATGATATGCTCACTGTCTTTTTCGCGCACCGCATCATAAAGCTCATCAAGAGCGTTCCACATTTTCACATGATCCATCTGAAGCAGCGGGTAATCGCACATCGGCTCGTTCAAAAGGTCGTACATGGCAACTACCGGGTTTGAATTAAAATGCTCGGCAATTACTTTCCAAAGCTCGGCGGTTAGCCTGCGGTTTTTGACCGATTGCTCGTCTTTGCCGAAAAACGCACTTTTCATTGAGCCGTCTTTCGGTATTCCGCAGTGGTCGTTGTAGCCCTGAAAGCCTACCGCGCCATGCAGGTCAAGCACAACATAAATTCCGCGTTTGCCGCATTGCTCAACTATCCAGTCAAGCCTTGAAAGGTCTATTTCACCCTGCTCGTTTCTTATCCACGTTCCGTTATCGTCGGATTGAAAGTTTCTGTACCAAAACGGTACTCTCACGCAGTTGAAGCCGAGGTTCTTTATAATGTCAAGGTCATATTCGGTTATCCAGTTATCCTCATATATGTCGATAAGCCTTTCGGCTTCGTCCCTGCCGAATCTTTCATAAAGTGTTTGCAACAGTCTGTACTGACCGTCTGCACCCTCCGCCTCGGTCGGGCACATCCAGTTTTCCTGTATCAGCCATCCGCCGAGGTTTGTGCCGCAGAGTGTGACCGTTTCGCCTTTGCGGTTGACGTATTTTTTGCCCTTGACACTCAAAAAATCCTCGTCTGTTATAGCTCCGTCATTTTGGGCGACCGGCTCGGCACTTGCCGAGAAAATCAAAGACGAAAAAATGAGCGCGGCAGAGAGAAAAACAGCCGTTATTTTAGCAAGTCTTTTCATTGTGTCCTCCTAAAAAAATCGCCGCATCTTGTGCAGGGGGCTGCTCGGATGTGACGATTTGTTTTGATTAAAGCGCAGATACTATTTCTTTTGTATCTCTTGCAATCATAAGCTCCTCGTTTGTGCAGATGACAAACGCCTTTATTTTTGAATCGGGGGTAGAAATTTCACCCTCTGCGCCGTGCCTCAATGTGTCGTTAAACTCATAGTTGATTTTAAGACCCATAAATGCAAGCTTGTCGCATACGCGGTCTCTGTACTGCGGATTGTTCTCACCGATACCTCCCGTGAAAACAACTGCGTCAAGTCCGCCCATGGCAGCGGCAAAGCCGCCTATGTATTTTGTGAGCTGGTGGCAAAGCATGGATTCAACGAGCTTTGCTCTCGTGTTACCCTTTTTTGCTTCGCTCTCGATGGTTCTGTTGTCGCTTGTGCCGAAGAGGCCGAGCATACCCGATTTTTTGTTCATAACGGTGTCAATCTCGTCGGGGGTGAGATGCTCTTTTTTCATTATTATCGGGATAATTGCCGGGTCGATAGAGCCGCAGCGCGTACCCATCATAATGCCCTCAAGGGGAGTGACGCCCATGGTTGTGTCAAAGCACTTGCCGTCTACTATTGCAGAAATAGAAGAACCGTTGCCGAGGTGGCAGGTAACTATTTTGCTGTGCTCGGGGTTGCCGAGCATTTCAATGGCCTTTTTGCTTACAAAGCGGTGTGATGTGCCGTGAAAACCGTAGCGGCGAATACCGTATTTTTCGTAGTATTCATAAGGCAAAGCATACATGTATGCATAATCGGGCATTGTCTGATGAAATCCCGTATCAAAAACGGCAACCTGCGGAACCCCTTTCATAATCTTCTGGCAAGCCTTGATTCCTGTAAGGTTTGCGGGGTTGTGGAGCGGCCCGAGCTCAAAGCACTCTTTAATAGCCTCTTCAACATCGTCCGTCACAAGCACCGAACCGCTGAATTTTTCCGCACCGTGCAGAACGCGGTGACCGACAGCGTCGATTTCGTCCATAGAAGAGATAACGCCGTGCTCGGGGTCTGTGAGTGTTTTGACAACAACCTGAATGGCTGTTGCATGGTCAGGCATTTCATAGGGCAGAGCCTTTATGTTTTTGCTCTCGTCCGACGGCACCTTGTGAGTGAATGTGCTTTCGGTACCGATTTGTTCGCAGTTACCTTTTGCGAGAACGCTCTCATCATCCATATCAATAAGCTGATATTTAAGAGATGAGCTTCCCGCATTGATAACGAGAATTTTCATTGTAATTCCTCCTAAAATTTACTTGTATCTTGCCCGCATATGATATATTATATAGTTATAGATTTTCTTTTGCAAGAGCAATTTAAAACTTTTTGGAGGACGAAATGAAAATTGCAGGAATTGTAGCGGAATATAACCCGTTTCATAACGGTCACAAGTATCATATTGAAAAAACAAAGGAGCTTACCGGTGCAGATCATGTTGTCGCTGTTATGAGCGGCAACTATGTTCAAAGGGGCGAAACCTCCATATTATCAAAGTGGGCAAGAGCGGAGGCGGCGGTTGAAAACGGTGTTGACCTGGTTCTGGAATTGCCGACGGTCTGGAGCATTGCACGCGCGCAGGATTTTGCCGCGGGTGCGGTGTCTATACTGAACTCTCTCGGCTGCGTCGATAACATAAGCTTCGGCAGTGAATGCGGAGATATAGACATTCTCACAAAAACTGCAGAGGTGCTTGAGGACAGAGCCGTTATAAACAGAATGAAAGATAATCTTGAAATCGGTATGAGCTTTGCCGGCGCAAGGGCAGAGGCGGTCAGAACGCTTCACGGCGATATATATTATGACATATTGAACGAGCCGAATAATACTCTCGGCGTCGAATACATAATCGCAAACTCAAAGTGCGATAAAAAAGCGCAGATGATAACGGTGCAGAGAAAAGGCGCGGCACACGACAGCATAATAAGAAGTGAAAACTTTGCCAGTGCCTCCGAGATAAGAAAAATGATTTTGTCCGATGACAGCAGCTGGTCAAGATTTGTTCCGCAAAGTGTTGTTGATATATTTAAAAGAGAAGAAGATAAAAGAACAGGCCCCACACCCTATTCAAAGCTTGAGTTCAGTATACTTTGCTGTATGCGTCAGCTCAGAGCCGAAGACATTGCCGAAACTCCCGATGTGAGCGAGGGTATGGAAAACCGCATACACGACGCCGCATTGAGGGCAGGTACGCTTGAGGATCTTTTCTCAATGGCGAAAACAAGGCGCTATCCCCATGCGAGAATAAGAAGAATAGTTCTTGCGGCGTTTTTGGGCTTTACAAAAGAGCAGTGCGGCGGACTTCCGCCTTATATAAAAGTTCTTGCAATGAACGATAAGGGAAAAGAAATATTAAAAGAGGCAAAAGGCAAGGCGGCACTTCCGATAGTGACAAAAGCTTCGGATATAGACTCTTTGAGCGAGCGTGCAAAAGAAATTTATTCTCTTGAGGGTATGTGTACCGACGTTTACTCTCTTGCAACACCGGTCATTTTACCCTGCGGCAGAGAGCAGACTACGGGCGTAATAATAAAATAAAGCAAGCCTTTTGATGCGCCGAAATATATATTTGGCTCTAATCGGTTGACATACGCTTTCAATTAAATTAAAATATTTATACGGGCAGGTTGGGCAGTCGCGCACTTATGTGTGAGGAAAGTCCGGGCTTCACAGAGCAGGATAACGGCTAACGGCCGCCGAGGGTAACCTTAGGGACAGTGCAACAGAGATATACCGCCGCATTTATGCGGTAAGGGTGGAAAGGCGAGGTAAGAGCTCACCGGTCGGCGGGGAACCGCGCAGACCCTGTAAACCCTATCCGAAGCAACACCGACAGAAACTATCGCTTGCTCGGCGCGTTTCGACGGGTGGCGTGAGCTTTGCGGCAACGCAAAGCCAAGACAGATGATTGCCTTAAAAGACAGAACCCGGCTTACAGACCTGCCCGCACTTTATTTCACCTGCAGCATATAATGCTACCGAGGTGATATATATGCTTGAAGGCATATGGTACGGCATAACAGCCGCTTTCGTTTTTATCGGTGTAATTTCAAGCGCATATATAATAATTTTATATGTTTTTAAAACAGGCAACAACGGCAGATTTATCATTGCCGTTCCCGCTTATGCAGATGATGAGGATATAGGCACGCTCCTTTATTCCGCTCATATGCGAAGAGCTTTGTTCGGCGACTGCTGCCGCGGCAAAATTATAGTTTTAGACCTCGGTATGACCGAGGCGCAAAAAACGCTTTGCCTTGATATAATGAACAAGTGCGGCAATATGGAGCTTTTGTCTCCCGATGAGCTTTTGCCTGCCGTTATGGGAAAGGAAAAATAATGGATCCACAGCTTGAAGAACTTTGCGGCGTAGTCGAAGATGTTACATACCGCCGCGAGGATACCGGCTTCACCGTTATGGATATTTTTGCCGACGACGAGTATGTGACCGTTGTCGGCGTTTTACCCGAACTTTCTGAGGGAGAGTCTGTGCGCCTCAGGGGTACATGGGGTTACCATGCGACTTTCGGTAAGCAGTTTAAAGCACAGCTTTGCGAAAGAAGCATGCCGTCTTCTTCGGCCGATCTTTTAAGATATTTAAGCTCCGGCGCGGTGAGGGGAATAGGCCCCGCAACTGCCAAAAAGATAATTGAGCGTTTCGGTGAAAACTCTTTTGACGTACTCGAAAATCAGCCGGAACGGCTTGCGGATATAAAGGGAATATCGCTGAAAAAAGCAAAGGATATTTCAAAAATTTTTAACGAGCAATTCGCCGTGCGGCAGATAATGATAAGTCTTGAACGCTTTGGCATGACCACGCACGAGTGCCTTGAAGCCTATAAACTCTACGGTGCAAACGCCGTGGATATGATAAAGGCAAACCCCTATGCACTGTGCTCCGATATAGTCGGCATGGGCTTTGAGAGGGCAGACGCAATAGCCTCCGCTTTACCCGAGCCTCCCGACAGGGCATACAGAGTCAGCGCGGGCATAGTCCACGTTGTAAAATATAATCTCAATAACGGTCATACCTGTGTTCCGCGCAAAAAGCTTATTGCCCCGAGCTCGGGATTGCTTGAAGCCGATGAGGATACAATAGAAGCCGCGATAGACGCTTTGGTAGAGTCGGGCAGGCTCATTTCTCAAATGATGAACGGCAAAGAATTTCTTTTTTTGCCGCAGATATATTCGGCAGAAAAGCTTGCCGCGCAAAGAATACTTGTTATGACAAAATTTCCTCCGGCGGGGCGCGTGACCGTAGAGGAAGATATAGAAAAAATAGAAAAAGAAGAAAATATACACTACGAAAGCAAGCAGAGAGAGGCTATCTTAACCGCCGCAAATAAGGGAATACTTATTCTTACCGGCGGACCGGGAACGGGCAAAACCACCGCTCTCAACGGCATACTTAAGCTCTTTGAGCTGGACGGCATAGATGTTGCCCTAACAGCGCCCACGGGCAGAGCTGCAAAAAGAATGAGCGAAATAACAGGCAAAGAGGCAAAGACTATTCACCGCCTTTTAGAGGTGGAATGGGACAAGCACGACAGACCTTATTTTTCACGCAATGCGAGAAATCCCATCTCAGCAGGCGCGGTGATAGTGGACGAGCTTTCTATGGTTGATATATCGCTTTTTGCGAGTTTGCTTGACGCACTTCCGCTTGGCTGCCGCCTTATAATGGTCGGCGATTCGGATCAGCTGCCGGCAGTCGGCGCAGGCAGTGTTTTGCATGACCTTATACTCTCCGGCGTACTGCCTGTTGTGGAGCTTAAAGAGGTTTTTCGCCAGGCGATGAAGAGCAGAATTGTTACGAATGCCCACAAAATTGTTTCGGGTCAGATGCCCGAGCTTCACGATAAAAACAACGACTTTTTCTTTATGAAAAGAAACTCGGCGTACGACACTGCCGCCACGGTTGCAGAGCTTTGCACCGTGAGACTTCCGAAAGCGTATTCGTACTCGCCGATAAACGATATTCAGGTGCTTTGCCCGTCAAGAAAGGGAGAAACGGGAACCGTCAGCCTCAACAAACGCCTTCAGGCTGTGATAAATCCGCCGTCACCCCAAAAAAAAGAGCTGCAATCCGGCTCACGCATATTCAGAGAGGGCGACAAGGTCATGCAGATAAAAAACAACTACAACATTATCTGGACCAAAGACAGCGAAGAGGGTACGGGCGTTTTTAACGGTGACATAGGCACGGTCAAAAAAATAGATAAAGCAAACGGCTGCCTTGCCGTTTGGTTTGACGATAAAGAGGCGGTTTACAGCACCGATAATTTGCAGGAGCTTGAGCACGCGTATGCGATAACCGTTCACAAAAGCCAGGGCAACGAGTTCAACGCCGTGGTTATACCCGTTATGGGCGTTGTTCCGCAGCTTTGTTACCGAAATCTTTTATACACCGCCGTTACCAGAGCAAAAAAGCTTATGGTTATGGTCGGCAGTGAAAAGCAGATACGCGACATGGTTGAGAACAACACAAGGTCAAAACGCTACTCCGCGCTTAAATTCTTTTTGACAGAGGATGAAGAAAACGATGCTTGACTTTTCTTCTTTGGCAGAAAGCTTAAAGGCAATTCTTTGGCCTCAAAGGTGTATCTTTTGCTCCGAGCTGATTTTTTGGAACAAAGAAAAGACCTGCGACAGATGCAAAAATTCTTTGCCGTATGTTACGGGCAAAATATGCAAAAAGTGCGGCTGCTCAAAAGATAACTGCTCATGCACAAGCAACATACTTTATTATGACTCTGCCGCGGCACCGTTTTATTATGAAGACAGTGTTAAAAAGGCATTGACCGGAATGAAGTTTTCACAGAGAAAAGAATATGCCGAAGCTTTTTCGGAATATATGCTGAAAACTTTGTCTGAAAGATATAAAGACGAGAAGTTTGATGTTATACTCTGCGTTCCGCTCCATAAAAAAGACAGGCGCAAAAGAGGCTACAATCAAAGCGAGCTGCTCTCGCAATACATAAGCGAAAAGAGCGGAATACCTTATAAAGACAACGTGCTCGAAAAGATATACAGAACCAAAATGCAAATGTCGCAAAAGGGAATTGAGCGAAGCGGCAATCTGCTCGGCGCATTCTCTGTCAGAAACGGCGCGGATTTGGAGGACAAATCAATTTTACTTATTGACGATATAAAAACCACAGGCGCAACTGTGAGCGAGTGCGGCAAGATGCTTTATCTTGCGGGCGCAAAAGAGGTTTGCGTTTTAAGCTGCGCCGTGACAAGAAAAAGAAACAAAGACCGCGAGAGGTGAAAAAGATGTTAGGAACCGCAATATGCTTCGACCCGGGTACAAATACCATGGCGGTCTATGTTCGCGGCAAGGGAATAGTTGCGTCCGAACCGTCGGTTGTCGCATATGACGCTCAGACCGGCAAAATAAGCGCAATAGGCAAACGAGCGTATGAAATGACAGGCAGAAATCCCGACTGGGTAGATGTTATAAGACCCGTCAAAGAGGGCAGCGTATATAATTTTCAGACAATGCAGAGCGTTTTGAGCTACTATGTTCAAAAGGCATGCAAAAATAAAGTTTTAAAACCTAATATTCTCATTTGTATGCCGAGTGATGCAAACAGTGTTGATAAAAGAACGGTGCTTGACCTTGCAACATCGGCAGGCGCGGCAAAGGCTTGCATTATAGACGAAACTCTTGCCGCCGCAATCGGCGCAGGAGTTGACGTAAACAGCTACAAGGGTACCATGGTTGTGGATATAGGCGGCGGAACCACCGACATAGCCGTTATTGCAAGGGGCATGGTCTGTGTTTCAAAATCGCTTAAAATAGCGGGTAATACCTTTGACGACGCTATTATAAATTATCTTAAAAAAGAAAAAGACATTGTAATAGGCAAAATTATGGCAGAGAGCATAAAGAAAAACATCGGCTGCACCAAAATACTTGAGGCCGAGCTTGCCGTAAGAGCGGCAGGCAAAGATTTTGTAACAAATCTGCCGAAAAGCGTTGAGGTCACATCGAGCGATGTTTTTATCAGCATCAGAGAGCAGCTTGAGACAATAGCCGAGGGCATAAGGTCGGTGTTGGAAAACACTCCGCCGGAGCTTAATGCAGACGTTTCGCGCACGGGAATAATTGTCACGGGCGGCAGCGCAATGCTCACGGGTATAGAGCATTTTATAGAGAACAGAACGGGCATCAAAACCATTGTTGCCGATGATCCGCAAAACTGCGTTATAAAAGGAATGGGTAAGGTGCTCAAAGCCTCCAAGCTGCTTGAGCGCAACGGATATTATTATAAAACGCGGCAGGAGCTTGTCGGATATGAGGAGTGATAAAGATGAATTTACTTCATCTTAAATATGCGGTTGAGGTTGCAAAAACCTCGTCTATAACAAAGGCGGCCGAAAATTTATATATGGGTCAGCCAAATCTCAGCAGAGGAATAAAAGAGCTTGAGGAATCCCTCGGCGTTGTGCTGTTTAAACGGACTCCGAAGGGAATGATACCTACGAGTGAGGGCGAAGAATTTTTATTCTACGCAAAAAAAATACTCTCTCAGCTTGATACGATTGAAAATATGTTCAGAGAAGACGCTCTTCAGTGCAGCAGATTTTCAATATCCGTGCCGAGGGCGGATTATATTTCCTGTGCTTTTGCCCGCTTTGCCAAAAACCTTGACCGTTCGCACGGAACAGAAATTTTTTATAAAGAAACCAATGCACTTCGTACAGTGAAAAATGTTCTCGGCTCAGAATACAATATGGGCATACTGCGCTATCAGCTGTCGTATGACAAATATTATAAATCCATGCTGTCAGAAAAAGGGCTTCACGGTGAGCTTGTATGCGAGTTTGAGCCTATGGTTATAATGTCCGAAAGCAATCCGTTGTCACAAAAGGAAACACTCGGTCAAAGCGACCTTTCGGGTCTTACCGAGATTGTTCACGCCGACCCGTATGTTCCGTCGCTGCCGATGAGTGAGGTTAGACGCGAAGAAATAGACGCAAATGCCGACAAGCATATTTTTGTTTTTGAGCGCGGCAGTCAGATGGAGCTTCTCAGCGAAATGGATAACGCGTTTATGCGTGTGTCGCCGGTGCCGCAAAAGCTGCTTGAGAGGTTTTCTCTTATTCAAAGACCCATGCCAAGCGAAAATAAAAGATATAAAGATGTGCTCATATATAAAGAAGAGTATCGGTTAAGCGAGCTTGACAAGCGTTTTATTGACGAGCTGATGAATGTTAAAAGAGAGCTTGCCGCAGGAGATTACCCGGTTTTTTAAGAAAAATTTTCATATATCATAACAGATATATCGCTATGCGGATTTTATATTTTACTTTCAAAGAAATGTTTGTTAAAATATTATCAATCTCAAACGGAGGTAATAGATATGGAAGAAACAAAGAACACTCTTGTAGACAGTGTAGAAAAACTCGAAGAAAAAATCGCTCAGGTAAGAGCGGCTCAGAAGAAATTTTCTGTCTATACCCAGGAGCAGGTGGACAAAATCTTTTTGGCGGCTGCAAGTGCGGCCAACAAAGCAAGAATCCCCCTTGCAAAAATGGCTGTTGAAGAAACAGGCATGGGCGTGGTAGAAGATAAGGTTATCAAAAACAACTATGCCGCAGAGCACATTTACAACGCTTATAAAAACGTTAAAACCTGCGGAGTTATCGAAGAGGACTCGGCATACGGCATGAAGAAAATTGCGGAGCCGATAGGCGTTATCGCTGCGGTTATTCCCACAACCAACCCCACTTCAACCGCAATATTCAAAACTCTTATATCTCTTAAAACAAGAAACGGCATTATAATCAGCCCTCATCCGAGAGCTAAAGAAAGCACCATTGCCGCCGCAAAGCTTGTTTTAGAGGCTGCGGTTAAAGCCGGCGCACCGGAGGGTATTATCGGCTGGATAGATATTCCCTCACTTGATATGACAAACACTCTTATGAAAGAGGCAGACATAATCCTCGCAACAGGCGGCCCCGGCATGGTTAAGGCTGCATATTCGAGCGGCAAGCCCGCACTCGGCGTAGGTGCAGGCAACACACCCGCAATCATTGATGAATCCGCAGACATAGTTCTTGCAGTCAACAGCATTATTCATTCAAAAACCTTTGATAACGGTATGATCTGCGCATCGGAGCAGTCGGTTATCGTTCACAAAAAGGTTTATGACGCGGTTAAAAAAGAGTTTGCCGCAAGAGGATGCTATTTCCTTACCCCCGATGAAACAGAAAAGGTTCGTAAGACCATAATCATAAACGGCGCACTCAACGCTAAAATTGTTGGTCAGCCTGCATCTAAAATAGCTGCTTTGGCAGGTGTTAAAGTGCCGGATTCGACAAAAATCATTATCGGAGAAGTTGAGAGCGTAGATATTTCTGAGGAATTTGCTCACGAGAAGCTCTCACCCGTACTTGCAATGTATAAGGCTAAAGATATTGACGACGCTTTTGATAAGGCAGAGCATCTTATAGCCGACGGCGGTTACGGTCACACATCGTCAATTTATCTTGACGCTGTCAACCACAGAGAAAAGCTTGACGCTTTTGCGCTCAGAATGAAAACCTGCCGTATTCTTGTCAACACACCCTCGTCTCAGGGCGGTATAGGCGATCTTTATAACTTCAAGCTTGCTCCGTCACTTACGCTCGGCTGCGGCTCATGGGGCGGCAACAGCGTATCCGAAAACGTCGGAGTTAAACACCTTATAAATATAAAGACCGTTGCTGAGAGGAGAGAGAATATGCTCTGGTTCCGTGCACCCGAGAAAGTGTATATTAAAAAAGGCTGCCTTCCGGTTGCTCTTGATGAACTCGGTAAGGTTATGAATAAGAAAAAGGCATTTATCGTAACAGATAGCTTCCTTTATAATAACGGCTACACAAAGCCGATTGAAAAGAAACTTGATGAAATGGGCATCATGCACACAACATTCTCAAATGTTGCTCCCGACCCGACTCTTGCATGTGCCAAAGAGGGCACAAAACTCATGACTGCTTTCGCTCCCGATGTTATTATCGCTGTCGGCGGCGGTTCTGCAATGGATGCAGGCAAAATCATGTGGGTTCTTTATGAGCACCCCGAAGCGGATTTCATGGATATGGCAATGCGCTTTATTGATATAAGAAAGAGGGTTTACACCTTCCCGCATATGGGCGACAAGGCATATTTTATCGCCGTTCCCACATCGGCAGGTACAGGTTCCGAGGTTACTCCCTTCGCGGTTATCACAGATGAAAAATCAGGCACAAAATATCCCCTTGCTGATTATGAGCTTATGCCCGACATGGCTATTGTTGACGCAGATATGATGATGAATGCCCCCAAGGGACTCACATCTGCATCGGGTATCGACGCTGTTACTCACGCACTCGAAGCCTATGCTTCTGTTATGGCTACCGACTACACAGACGGCATTGCTTTGAGATCGCTTAAAATGATATTTGAATATTTGCCCAGAGCTTATGACAACGGACCGAATGACCCCGTTGCAAGAGAGAAAATGGCAAATGCCGCAACAATGGCAGGTATGGCTTTTGCAAACGCGTTCCTCGGTGTATGCCACTCAATGGCTCATAAGCTCGGCGCTTTCCACCACCTTCCTCACGGTATTGCCAACGCACTTATGATAGACGAGGTTCTTCGCTTTAATGCAGCAGAGGTTCCGACGAAGATGGGCACATTCTCACAGTATGACCACCCCCACACCCTTGCACGCTATGCAGAGGTTGCAGATTACCTCGGCGTAAAGGGCAAGAATGACACCGAAAAGCTTGAGGGACTCATCAAGAAGATAGACGAACTCAAAGATTATATCGGCATCAAAAAGACAATCCGCGACTATGTTCCGGATGAGGAAGACTTCCTTAACCGTCTTGACGATATGGTTGAGCAGGCATTCGACGATCAGTGCACAGGCGCTAACCCGCGTTACCCGCTCATGAGCGAAATTAAGCAGATGTACCTTAACGCATACTATGGCAAGGAGGAAAGAGTATGAAAATCCAAGCTGATAAAATCATAGCTGTCAGAACATCAAAAACCGTTTATCGTGACGGCGACACCGTTATCAAGGTTTTTGACGAGAATTATTCAAAAGCCGATGTTCTCAACGAGGCTCTCAATCAGGCAAGAATTGAAGAGACGGGTCTCAACATTCCCAAAATCCTTGAAGTCTCAAAGATGGACGGCAAATGGGCGCTCACTTCGGAGTATATTCCCGGCGTTACTTTGCAGCAGCTTATGGATAAATACCCGGAGAAAAAGAATGAATATCTTGAGCAGTTTGTAGATATTCAGATGCAGGTTCATTCAAAGACCTGCCCTCTGCTCACAAAGCTTAAAGACAAGATGAACCGCAAGATAAACGAGACAGACCTTGACGCAACAACTCGCTATGAGCTTCATACCCGCCTTGAGGGTATGCCCAAGCACAAAAAAGTGTGCCACGGTGACTTCAACCCCTCCAACATCATCATCAGAGATGACGGCACACCTTATATAATCGACTGGTCACACGCAACACAGGGCAATGCATCCGCAGATGTTGCAAGAACTTATCTTCTCTTTTGGCTCAGCGGCGATATATCGGGCGCAGAGGCATATCTCGATTTGTTCTGCAAAAAGAGTGACACAGCAAAGCAGTATATCCAAAAATGGCTTCCCATTGTAGCAGCATCCCAGTCCGTAAAGGGCAGACCCGAAGAGAGAGAATTCCTCCTCAACTGGGTCAATGTCGTTGATTATGAATAATAGGAGCGTAAATTTATGAAAATTACAATTTGCATCGGCAGTTCGTGCCACTTAAAGGGTTCACGTCAGGTCGTTGAACAGCTTCAGTACCTTGTATCAAAAAACAATTTGCAGGATAAAATCGAGCTTGCCGGTACATTCTGCATGGGCAAATGCCAAACGGGCGTTAACGTAAAAATTGATGATGAAGATTTTTCGGTATCACCCGATACTGTAGACGATTTCTTCGCAAAAGAAGTTCTTAAAAGAGTAAAATAATTAAAAACGGGAGTTTTACACGATGGCGGAATTTTTGAAGCTGAAAAAGTCGAATTGTAAAAACTGCTATAAGTGCATCCGCCATTGCCCGGTTAAATCCATAAGATTTTCGGGCAACCAGGCGCACATAGTAAATGACGAATGTATACTTTGCGGTCAATGCTTTGTTGTATGCCCGCAAAACGCAAAAGAAATAGTTGACGAGAGCGAGACGGTTAAGGTCTTGCTCTCGGGTCAGGAGCCGGTTATAGCCAGCGTAGCTCCGTCATTCATAGCATATTTTGAGGGCGCTTGTATGAGCACCCTCAAAACTGCGCTTAAAGAGCTTGGCTTTACCGACGCAGAAGAAACTGCGGTGGGTGCTACTTTTGTTAAAAGAGAGTACGACCGCCTGCTTGAAGAGGGTAAGCAGGATGTTATAATTTCCTCCTGCTGTCACTCTGTGAATTTGCTCATAGGCAAACACTATCCGGAGCTTGCAAAATACCTTGCCCCGGTTGTTTCGCCGATGCAGGCTCATTGCCTTGATATTAAACGCAGATACCCCAATGCCAAAACCGTGTTTATCGGGCCGTGCCTTTCTAAAAAAGACGAGGCGGCAAACGGCGTTGTTGACGCGGTTATGGATTTTAAAGAGCTTGCCTCAATGCTCAGGAGCAATGGCATAATTGTTGCGAATGCCGACGAAAATGTTTCCGAAAGCCGCGCAAGGCTTTTCCCGACCGTCGGCGGTATTCTTAAAACAATGGAGCGCAGCAATAAAGAATACACATATCTCACGGTTGACGGTGTAGAAAACTGCAAATCGGCACTTGAGGATATAAAAGCAGGCAATGTCGGCAGATGTTTTATCGAGATGTCGGCTTGCCCGGGCAGCTGCATAGGCGGACCCGTAATGGAGAAATACAGAAATTCTCCCGTCCGTCACTATAAGGCTATAACCGATTATGCCGGCGAAAAAGATTTTGACGTGCCCCAGCCGGATAAGGACACGCTTTATAAGAGCAGATCATACATAGGCTGCGAAAAGGTTATGCCCGGCGAAAAAGAGATAGAAGAAATTCTTCATAAAATGGGCAAAAACACCCCGGCAGATGAGCTGAACTGCGGCTCATGCGGATATGATTCCTGCCGCGAAAAGGCTATTGCCGTTTATCAGGGCAAGGCGGATGTGAGCATGTGTCTGCCGTATCTTATGGAGCGTTCCGAGCGTTTTTCAAACAACATTCTCAGTAACACGCCTAACGGAATACTTGTTGTCAACGAAGAGCTTGAGGTTCAGCAGATAAACAAAGCCGCAATGAAAATGCTCAGAATTAAATCAAGTTCAGATGTTTTGGGCGACCTTGTTGTCAGAATTATGGATCCGCTGCCTTTCCTGAATGTTCTTGAAAAGGGAACAAGACTCGAAAACAAGCGTGATTATTATGCGGAGTATGACAAATATCTTGAGCAGACGATAGTTTATGATAAATCGTCGCATATGCTCATTTCTATATTGCGCGACGTTACGGATGAAGAAACACAGCGCCGCGAAAAAGAAGAGATTGCCGCACAGACGGCAGACATTGCCGACAAGGTTGTTGATAAGCAGATGCGTATAGTTCAAGAGATTGCATCGCTTCTCGGTGAAACGGCGGCAGAAACCAAAATAGCCCTCACTAAGCTTAAGGAGTCGATAGCCAATGAGGAGAATGAATAATCTTTGTGCCGACATCGGTTACATGAGCATAAAACATGAGGGCGAACAGCTTTGCGGCGACCATGTTGAGGTTGTGGAGCAAGATGAGAACTCAACCGTTATCGTTTTGGCAGACGGTCTCGGCTCGGGCGTTAAGGCGAGCATACTTTCGACCCTTACATCGAAGATTATCTCTACCATGCTTGCCTCCGGCTTAAAGCTTGAGGACGCGGTAGAGACAATAGTCGCGACACTGCCGGTATGTTCCGTCAGAGGAGTTGCGTATTCCACATTCACAATAATCAGAATTGTGAACAACGTGAGGGCAGAGATAATTCAGTATGATAACCCCTCGGTAATACTTCTCAGAGACGGTAAAAATTATGATTACCCGATCACAGAAACCTTCATAGGCTCAAAAAAGGTATGCCGCTCGGATGTTGCGCTTAAAGAAAACGACGTTTTTATTGCAATGAGCGACGGCGTTGAACACGCGGGAGTCGGCGGAATATATAATTTTGGCTGGAAGCGTGCGGATATAATCTCGTTTATGGAGATGTTTTGGGACGCAGGCTTTACCGCCAAAACTCTTACAACGATATTGCTCGATGAATGTAACAAGCTCTATGACGGCAAGCCCGGCGACGACGCAACGGTATGTACTGTGCGTATACGTTCGAGAGAACCGATGAATATAATTATCGGACCTCCGTCAAACAGGGACGACTGTAACAAAATGATGTCACTCTTTTTTGCAAAAGAGGGCAAGCACATAGTTTGCGGCGGCTCAACATCTACAATCGCAGCAGAGTATCTCGGCAAACCACTTATTCCGAAACTTGATTTTGTTGACCCCGAAATTCCTCCGATTGCAGAGATTGAGGGCGTTGACCTTGTAACAGAGGGTGTTATAACAATAAACCGCGTGCTGGAGTACGCAAAAAATTATCTTGAAGACAATAAATCTTATGAACAGTGGAGCTACAAAAAAGACGGAGCTTCACAAATAGCAAGGCTTCTTTTTGAAGAAGCGACCGATATCAATTTCTTTGTCGGCAGAGCGGTAAATCCCGCTCATCAGAACCCCAATCTACCGATAAACTTCAATATTAAAATGAGGCTGGTCGATGAACTGGCGACTTGCCTTACAAAAATGGGTAAAAAAATTAAAGTAAGTTATTTTTGATTTGAGGAAAAGCTATGCGAAAATTTGACACAAAGGTGCAGTATCTTAATTATAAAGTAATTCGCTCTGTTGCGAGACACGCGTGGAACGATGATTTGCTCGAAAATGTTAATAAGATACCAAAAGAAATAATCCCCGGCAGTACCCCGACAATGAGATGCTGCGTTTATAAAGAGCGCGCAATTCTTTCGGAGCGCGTAAACATTGCAATGGGCGGAGATAAAGAAAACCCCAATGTTATAGAGGTTATCAGCATTGCCTGCGACGAATGTCCGGAGGGCGGATATTCCGTCACCGACGGCTGCCGCGGCTGCCTTGCACACAGATGCGAAGATGTTTGCCCGCGAAACGCGCTTTCTTTTGACGAGCATCAAAAGGCGCATATCGATAAAAGTCGATGTGTGAATTGCGGCAGATGTGCACAGGTTTGCCCTTATTCCGCAATCATAAACCGCAAAAGACCTTGCGAGAATGCCTGCAAAATAAAAGCCATATCAATGGCAGATGACGGCAGCGCACATATCGATAATAATAAATGTATCTCTTGCGGTGCGTGCGTATATCAGTGCCCGTTTGGCGCAATCAGTGATAAATCCTTTGTGCTCAATGTTATCGACATGATAAGAAAGAGCGAAAACAATCAAAAATACAAAGTATATGCCGTAGTTGCACCGAGTATATCAAGCCAGTTCAAATATGCAAAGCTCGGTCAGGTTATAAGAGGAATAGGCGAACTCGGATTTTATCATGTTATCGAGGCCGCACTCGGCGCAGATATGGTTGCGGATTCCGAAGCCGCCGAACTTGTGGAAAAAGGTTTTCTCACAAGCTCCTGCTGCCCCGCATTTGTGGACTATATAGAAAAGCAGTTCCCGACTCTCAAGGATAAAATCTCTCACAATCTTTCGCCTATGGCGGCTATTGCAAAGTATATCAAGCAGACTGCGCCCGGCTCAAAGGTTGTATTCATCGGGCCTTGCACCGCTAAAAAAATGGAGTTTCAAAAAGAAAGCGTTGCACCGTGGATTGACAGCGTAATAACCTTTGAAGAACTTCAGGCTTTGTTTGACAGCAAGGATATTGATATTACAACACTTGGCGAGGATGTGCTCGACAATGCCTCGTACTTCGGCAGAATATTTGCCAGAAGCGGCGGACTTACCGATGCGGTCGCAGAAGCGATTAAGGAACGCGGAATTGAAGATTTTTCACTCAAAGCTGTTCCGTGCGACGGTATTGAGGCTTGCAGAGCCGCGCTGATGATGGCATCTAAAGGCAGACTTGACGCCAACTTTATTGAGGGCATGGCTTGCAGCGGCGGATGTATCGGCGGCGCGGGCTGTCTGACCCACGGCGACAAGAACAAAGCCGAGGTCGATAAATACGGCAAAGAAGCATATGAAAAGACTATTAAGGACGCAATACGTCCGCTCGGTCTGGGATAAATATAAAAAGCTATAATTCATACAGTTGTAAGTTGTGTGAATTATAGCTTTTGTGTTGTATAAACATTGCCCTGAAACACAAAGCTTGTTTCAGGGCAATGTTTTATTCTTTATTAAGTTCGTGCATTATCTGATAATTCAGCGTCATAAGGCTGTCATTAAGATGGACATTTTCACAAACCGTACCCGGAAAATGCGAGACAATGTCATAGTGGCTGAAATTCCAAAAACCTGTTATACCATAATCGACAAGCATCGATACAACAGTCTCTGCCGCCTCCTCCGGCACGCAAAGAACTGCGACCTTTGGTGAATAGCGTTCGCAAAAATCTTTAAGCGTTGCCATCGGGCGTATTGCAGAACCGTTCACAAGTTCACCCGAAAGATTTATGTCGCTGTCAAACATTCCTATAAGGTCAAAGCCTCTTTGTGAAAAGTTCATATGAGCGGCAATGGCTCTGCCCAGGTTGCCCATTCCTATTATGATAGTCTTGTATCCGTTGTCAATGCCGAGAATACGGCCTATTTCACCGTATAGCTGCGCTACATTATAGCCGTATCCCTGTTGTCCGAAGCCGCCGAAGCAGTTAAGATCCTGCCTTATCTGTGAGGCGGTGAATCCCATCTTTTCGGATAATTCTTTAGAAGATATTCTTTCGACTCCGTTATTTTTAAGGTTGCCTAAAAAGCGGTAATAGCGTGGCATCCTTTTTATTACCGACATTGAAATATTATCCGGTTTAGCCATAAGGCTCACTTCCTTAAATTATTCACACAGCTTTTTAACGGTTGCCATTACATAGTCGCCGAATTCGCTGCAGGTGCAGCCGTTTTCACGGCCGGTAATCTGATATTTTTTCTCTTCATACATGCAGATGTCAAGCGCTCTTTCAAGAAGGTCTGCCTTTTCCTGCTCGCCGATGTGAGAAAGAAGCATAACAGACGCTCTGAGCATTGAGCACGGGTCGGCATACTGACCTCTGCCCTCACGAATCATTCTGGGTGCAGAGCCGTGAATGGCCTCAAACATAGCATATTTTTTGCCGATGTTTGCACTGCCTGCCGTGCCTACGCCGCCCTGAAACTCCGCAGCTTCATCTGTAATAATATCGCCGTAAAGGTTCGGAAGAATAAATACCTTGAAATCGGTACGGCGCTTTTTGTCGATAAGCTTGGCTGTTGTGATGTCTATATACCACTCGTCCGTGGTGATTTCGGGGTAATCCTTGCCTATGTTTTTGCAAAGGTTAAGGAATTTACCGTCGGTTGTTTTTATAATATTAGCCTTTGTTATGATAGAAACTCGGTCTTTCTTGTTCCTTCTTGCATAGTCATATGCGAGCTTTGCAATTCTTTCGCAGCCCTCGGTGGTGGTAACAACAAAGTCAACCGCAAGGTCGTCTGTTACATTAACTCCCTTTGAGCCTACCGCATACGCACCCTCTGTGTTCTCGCGGAAGAAGGTCCAGTCAATGCCCTCTTCGGGTACTTTAACGGGTCTGAGGTTAGCAAAAAGGTCAAGCGCCTTTCTCATTGCAACGTTTGCACTCTCAATGTTCGGCCAGGGGTCGCCTGCCTGGGGAGTGGTTGTGGGGCCTTTGAGAATAACGTGGCAAGCCTTGAGTTCCTCCATAACATCGTCGGGGATTGCCTTGTTTGCGGCAACGCGGTTCTCTATTGTGAGACCGTCAATTACTTTAAACTCGATTTTGCCTGCCTTAACTTTATCCGAGAGCATATATTCAAGCACTCTTGCGCTCTCTTTTGTGATGATGGGGCCTATGCCGTCGCCGCCGCATACGCCGATAATAATTTTATCAAGCTTTGAGTAATCAACAAAATCACCCTGTGCTTTTATTGTATCAGAGCGGTCGCTTTGTTCTCTTATAAGAGATTCAAATTTTTCGACTGCATTTTTTATCTGTGCTTCGGTCATTTAAATTTCCTCCGTGTTATGAATTTTCTCTTGTGTAGTCAAGCAGACCGCCTGCAAGAATTATCTTAACCTGTCTGTCTGAAAGCTGATAGTCAAGCTCAAATTCTTCGCCTGTTGTGAAGTCTTTAAGAATTGCTGTTTCACCGTTTGCGATTTTTTCTCTTATGCCGGGGAGGCTGAGCTTATCATTGAGATTTATCTTGTCATAGTCGTCGGCATTTTTAAATGTGAAAGGAATAATGCCCGCATTGACAAGGTTAGCGCAGTGAATTCTTGCAAAAGATTTTGTTATAACTGCCTTTATGCCGAGATAAAGCGGAACAAGAGCAGCATGCTCACGCGAAGAACCCTGACCGTAGTTTGCGCCGCCTATGATAATTCCGTCACCTGCCTGTTTGCAGTGCTCTGCAAATTTTTCGTCGCACTGCTTAAAGCAGAAGTTTGAAAGGTACGGAATATTTGAGCGGTAGGGGAGTATCTTTGCGCCTGCCGGCATAATGTGGTCTGTTGTAATATTGTCACCGACTTTAAGAACTGCCGTTGCGTTTATTTCCTCGGGCAATGGCTTGGTTGTCGGGAAAGGCTTGATGTTGGGACCGTAAATTATTTCAACATCTTTTGCTTCTTCGGGAGAAGCGGGCATTGTAATCATGTTGTCGTTGATGATAAATTCATCGGGCATTTCAATTTCGGGAGCTTCGCCGTAGTCTCTCGGGTCTGTGAGAACGCCTGTGAGCGCGGATACTGCCGCGGTTTCGGGGCTGACGAGATAAATGCCGGCATCGGCTGTGCCGGAGCGACCCTCGAAGTTTCTGTTAAAGGTTCTGAGCGAAACACCTTTTGAATTTGGTGACTGACCCATGCCTATGCACGGACCGCAGGCAGATTCAAGTATTCTGGCACCTGCGTCAATAATATCGGCAAGAGCGCCGCACCTTGAAAGCATGTTGAGAACCTGCTTTGAGCCGGGAGCTATAGAAAGGCTGACATTGGGGCTGACTGTTTTGCCCTTGAGAATTGCCGCAACCTTGAGCATATCAAGAAGTGATGAGTTTGTGCACGAACCTATGCAAACCTGGTCAATCTTGATTTTGCCGATGTCTTTAACGCTCTTAACATTATCGGGCATGTGGGGCATTGCCGCGAGGGGAGCGAGCTTTGAAAGGTCAATATCAATAACCTCGTCATAAACCGCGTCATCATCGGCTTTGAGCTCTGTCCAGTCTTTTTCTCTGCCCTGTGCCTTTAAAAATTCTCTTGTAATTTCATCAGAGGGGAAGACGGACGTTGTTGCGCCGAGCTCCGCACCCATGTTGGTTATGGTTGCACGCTCGGGAACAGAGAGGGTCTTAACGCCTTCTCCGCCGTATTCTATAATTTTACCTACGCCGCCTTTTACAGACATTATTCTGAGGACTTCAAGAATAATGTCTTTTGCCGCAACCCACGGCTGAAGCTTGCCTAAAAGGTTTACTCTTACCATTTTGGGCATGGTGATGTAGTATGCGCCGCCGCCCATTGCAACCGCAACATCAAGACCGCCTGCGCCCATTGCGAGCATGCCTATTCCGCCGCCCGTGGGGGTGTGGCTGTCAGAGCCGATAAGCGTTTTGCCCGGTACTCCGAAACGCTCAAGGTGAACCTGATGGCAAATTCCGTTGCCGGGGCGTGAAAAACGAAGACCTCTCTTTTTGGCAACGCTGCCGATAAAGCGGTGGTCGTCCGCATTTTCAAAGCCTGTCTGCAAAGTATTGTGGTCGATATATGCAACCGAAAGCTCTGTTTTAACTCTGTCTATACCCATTGCCTCAAACTCAAGATATGCCATTGTGCCTGTTGCGTCCTGAGTGAGGGTCTGGTCGATTCTGAGGCCTATTTCACTGCCGGGTATCATATCACCCGAGAGCATATGAGCCTTTATAATCTTTTGACCGATGGTGTAACCCATTACTTTAACCTCCTGGTCATTAAGCGCCCGAAAGGTCACTTAATTAAAAAATTAACAATCTTTATTGTATTATTTTTGCAGCCTTTTGTCAATGTTTTTGGCGCAAATTAAAGGCTTATTTTGCCGAGAATGCGCCGTAGAGATGAATGATGTTCATATCGTCCGTCATATCAAGTCCGTGTGCGCCGCAGTCGCCGTCAACTTCGTGGCAGCCGTGGTCGGGCAGAAAGCCGTAAACAACATTGTGATGCGCCCATTTTTCTTTGACATATTTTACAAGCTCAACATAATATTCAAGGTTCTTTTTAAGCTCTGTCATGGCTTCTTTTGATTCGGGGCCGAATTTGTGCATGGTGCCGTCATAGTTGCCGTTGTATATAACAACAAGGTCGTATTTGTCTTCGGCTATAACCTCAAAGGCTTTTTTGTTTACCTCTTCTTCGGTTTCATAAATAAAGTAGTCCATATCTCTTTCCAAAAAGATTTTGGATATGCTGTCGCCCTCGGTAGAGATAATTACGGGCTTTTTGCCGCCTTTTATGAGCATATCAAAAATTGTCATTGTTTTAAGCACGGGCTTAGTGTAACTTTTTATACCGTGTATTTCGGGCATAACGCCTGTGTACATAGAGGCAAAGCACACGGGGGTAACACTCGGCATAACAGAGAGCATCGGCAGTGCAACATCGGATTCCAGCACCGCATCGGTGAAAAGGGACGTATATTTTTTATAAAGCCAAAGTGCGACCGCGTCGGGGTTATAAAGAACAACTCTGTCTGCCTTGCCCGAGGGCAGCTTTTTGTTTATCAATGCTTTAAGTACGGGATTCACCTTGTCAAACGCATCTTCGCACGGTGCGCCGATGGTTTCGCAAATTGTTCTTGCTGTGGTCGTTATGGGAATGCTGTTGTAAAAGTCCGGCATAATTAACTCTCCTATAAAAATAATTCGCCTATATTATATAACATTTAAAGAGTTTTTCATAGAGTTTTTATAAAAGAAAATTGCGCTACTTGACGAGCCGTAAATAATATGTTAATGTTTTTTACAGAAATTGCGGAGGTGCAAAAAAATGAAAAAATTCCTTTTTTATTTTGTTCAGTGGACGTGGGGGCTTTCGGTAAATCTTATCGGCGGCATATGCTGCCTTGTGTTCAAATATTTAAAAAAGTGCAGGGTAGAGAGATACGGCTATAACTGGTTTACATATGTCCCCGGCAACTTCGGCGGACTTTCGCTCGGGCTTTTTGTGTTTATCAGAGATACAAGCAAAGAAAAGGGCAAAGAGCAGTGGCTTTATAACACGCAGATACACGAATACGGCCACACTTTTCAGTGCCTTATGTTAGGACCTTTGTACTGGCTCGTCGTTGCGATCCCGTCTTTTATTTGGTGCAATTTTTTTGCAAATTACAGAAAAAAGAACAATGTCTCTTATTATAAGCTCTATTGCGAAAGCTGGGCGAACCGCCTTGGCGAAAAGCACACGGGCAAAAAGCAAAATTTTGACGGAGAAAAATAACGTTAATTAAACCGTGAGGTTTGATTATATAAAGCAAAGATAAAAACGCAACGCGCATTTGCGCAAGAGCCGGTAGGTAGCCCGGCCGTCCTGTTATTACAGGGTAAGTAACCTGCCCCTCCGGGTTGTCCGTTCTTTGCTCATTTCAATCTTTAAGGAGGGATTGTTATGGGCAAAGTTTTTACAAGACTGACGGTGTTTTTTGACGAACCGTTTTGGGTCGGTGTGTTTGAAAAAACGCAAGAGGGCTCGCTTTCGGTTTCAAAAGTGATTTTCGGAGCAGAGCCGAAAGACGGCGAAGTGCTGGATTTTATACTGAAACACTATAACAGCCTAAACTTCAGCCCGGCTGTGTCTTTTGCCGTGAAAGAAGCTAAGAAAAACCCCAAGGTTATGCAGAGAAAAGTAAAGAAAGAACTGCAAAAAGAGGGGATAGGCACAAAGTCTCAACAGGCCTTGAAATTGTGGCAGGAGCAGTATAAGCAGGATAAAAAAACAAATAATCGCGCCCAAAAGAATGAGCGCGAGGAACGCCTGTTTTTATTGAAACAGCAAAAAAAGAAGGCAAAGCACAAAGGACATTAGCCTTGTGCCTTGCCGAAAGAAAACCGCCGGGAGCATTAGTTCTCGGCGGTTTTTCAGTATTATAATCTAACACTATACTTTATTTAAAAATCTTTTGCACCTATTTATTCTTTAGCTTATGCTTTATGGCTGACAACTTACAGATAATTTTGCTTTTTAGACTAACTTTATTTTTAGCGGAATTATACTTTTTGAGTTCATTTATCAAGCGATAAACATTATGAGTATTTATAAGATTTTTTATTTTTTTAGTTCTGTTATCGGGAGGTGAGTACTTAGAAAAGACTTTAATAAGTAGAGGGCTATCTAAGTTTTTACTGATAAACTCATACGCATCCTCGTTTGTTTCGTGTGTAACTACTTCGATAAACAAATTTAAAAAGATATTAGCAGTATACCTATAAAAATAATCTGTATCAAAGGTATATCTGCCTGCAAAATACATTTCTCTTTCGGATAAATTTTTTACGGTTTCAGATATTATTTCCGGATAATAGAGAGATGACAAGTGAGAATGGTTAGGATCACAATCATATACATAATAGCATTTGTTGACAAACACCCCGTTGTTACAATGATCAATGTAATATATCAGAAACTTTTTATCTTCCCATTTTTTCAAAGATTCGTCATATCTTAATAAATACTTGTCTATTATGCTTTTTTTGTACAAGTTTAAAACGCTAAAACACAATGACATTTGGTGTTCGTTTTCTTTTAAATTCAAAAAGCACGGTAAAATTGTATCAGTTACAAAAGCACGGTCAAATTTTTTTATTGGGCCAAAATTTGTATGAACTTCATTTTCCACTCCGTTACCTCTTGTAATAAAATAGAAAAAATTTATCAAATCCATACCAAAATAAGCAGCTAAATCCGAATACAAATTCGGTTTGATATAGTCACCGGCATCAATAAAAGAAACATATTCTCCTGAGGCTTTTGACAAGCCATAGTTCCTGGCGGAAGATACTCCACCGTTCTTTTTAGTGAACACCTTTATTCTATCGTCTTGGCGAGCGTATTCATTACATAAAATTAATGATTCATCTGTTGAACCGTCATCAACAAGAATTATTTCAAGATTGTTATACTCTTGTTGAGTTAAACTTTCAATTGTTCTGGACAATACATTTTGTCTGTTATATATTGGAACAATAACAGAAATCAAAGTTTTTTCCATTTTCATCGGCTCCCTTTTAAATTTTATGCAAATGTACTTTGATGGTATAAAAATCAAAATTTTAATCGGCCATGCCAAGGACGGTCCTTAGCGTTATATTGTTGCGGCAATGACTGCCTTTATGGTGTGCATACGGTTTTCCGCTTCTTTAAAGACGATTGATTTTTCACTTTCAAAAACTTCGTCCGTAACCTCCATCTCGGTTCTTCCGAATTTTTCGCCGACCGTTTTGCCGACGGTGGTTTTCATATCGTGATAAGCCGGCAGGCAGTGCATAAATACGCACCCGTCAGAGGCATTATCCATAAGATCCTTGTTGACCTGATACGGTGCGAGGTCGTCAATTCTCTCTTTCCAAACCTCGTCCGGCTCGCCCATAGATACCCAAACGTCGGTGTATATGACGTCGGCATTTTTTGTGGCTTCCATAGGGTCGGTGATAAAACGAAGAGCCGCACCGCTTTCGGCTGCAATTTTTTGACATTCGTCAATAAGTGCTTTGTCAGGGAAATATTTCTCCGGCGCACAGGCGGTGAAGTTAAGCCCCATTTTTGCGCAGCCGACCATGAGTGAGTTGCCCATGTTATAACGGGCGTCACCCATATAGACAAAGTTTATACCCTTGAGCTTGCCGAAATGCTCTTTGATTGTGAGAAAATCGGCAAGGATTTGTGTGGGGTGAAATTCGTTTGTGAGACCGTTCCAAACAGGCACACCTGCATATTTTGCAAGCTCTTCTACAATTTCCTGACCGTATCCGCGGTATTCTATGCCGTCAAACATACTGCCGAGAACACGGGCAGTGTCTGCAATGCTCTCTTTTTTGCCTATCTGCGAGCCCGAGGGGTCAAGATAGGTTGAGCCGAGGCCGAGGTCATGTGCCGCAACTTCAAAGCTGCAGCGTGTTCTGGTGCTCGTTTTTTCAAATATAAGGGCAATGTTTTTGCCTTTAAAATCATCGTGAAGAATACCGCTTTTCTTTTTGTATTTAAGCTCTGCCGCAAGGTCGAGCAGATATTCAATTTCCTCCGGCGTGTAGTCAAGAAGCTTTAAAAAGTTTCTGCCTTTTAAATTCATTGCCGTGCCCCCTTATGCTATTGACGTTGCGCTCTTTTGCGAAGAGGGAACAAGTGCGATATATGTGTTGCCTGCGTTAAGGCTTATGGCAGAACCGCTCATGTTGTTAATGACAAGCTTAGATGATGATGCCGAACCGGTTTTAGTCCAGCTTACATGCTCATATCCGCCGTCCGAAATATAATAGCCTGTGTTTGACTTTTCAAGAGCCATGTCTATGCATCCCTTGGAGTCGCCCATAGATTTAACATCGCAGTAGAGAACAAGAATGTTTTTGTAGTTGAGGTGCACTCCGTCCGCGTCTTTTCTCGCACTGCCGTTAAGGGCGTCAAAATAAACTCCCTTGCTGCTGTCATAGGTCATAACGTGCTTGTTTACGGTTGAATACATAAACGAAACGCTTGTGCAGCTGCCGCCCGCGGGCTTAACCGCCGTTTCGGGGTCATTAAAATGAAGCACGCTCTTGTATGCGCCCTTGACGTCGGTTCTGTATTTGAGAGAGCCGATTGTCGCGTCTATATATTCACCCTTAGAATAGCCGGTGTGCTCCGTTCCCTTTGATTTTCTCGAAGAATCTCTGTAAAAGAACTGCTTTGCATAGCCCTGTATTCCGTTAAGGTTGTTGACCTTGTCACTTTCTATTTTGGCTTTTGCATATGTGCTCCAGCCGCAGTGAACGTAGATTGAGTCAAAGCACTCCGAGAGCTCAACGAAGTCATGCCTTGCACTGCGGATAGGACCTACCTTGGGAATAGAGTCAACATCCGAATAGAGAAGCAGCATTCTTGTGTAGCCGCCCTCTACAAGACCTTCAATAAGCACATCCGGAGTAGAGAGTCCCCATTGAGGACGCGCGGCGGGCGCATTCTCAACAACAACGGCTATCGGTCGTTTACCTACTGCCGAAGACGCAAGACCGTAATTGCCCGTGAGAGGGTTTATGTTGCCCTTGGCAGAGCTTGTGCTGCTCTGTTCGGAGCTTTGCTGAGAATACGAAGAATTTTCGGAGGATTTATTATCCTCATCATTGTTTTTTTTGCCGCAGGCTGTGCCGCCGAAGACCATAGAGGCAATCAAAGCGGCGCAAACCGTGCGTGTGATTATAGCTTTAATTTTCATCTTTTTACCCTCTGAATTATGCACCGAGAAAAGCTTCGTGTACTGCGGCAACGGCTCTGTCTGCGTCCTTTGCATCAATCAGCACGGAGATTTTTATTTCACTTGTGGAAATCATTTGAATATTTATATCGCTGTTAAAAAGAGCCTCAAACATTTTAGAAGCGGTGCCGGGGTGAGTCTCCATACCTGCGCCGACAACAGAAACCTTTGCAACGTCGGTGTCACAGGTGATGGGAGTGTCATCGCCTACAAAAGCGAGCTCTCTTATAGCGTCTATTGCTATGGGAGCATTGTCTTTAGAAACGGTGAAGGCAATGTCTTTTGTGTTGTTCCTGCCGACGGACTGAAGAATAATATCTACGTTTATGTTTTTAGCGGCAAGCTTGCTGAATATTTTAAAAGCAATGCCGGGTACGTCGGTAAGACCGACTATTGATATACGGGCGACGTCATTGTCTTTAGTGACGCCTCTTACAAGCATTTTTTCCATTTTAGTAACCTCCTTGACTATTGTGCCGGGGATAGGATTAAGGCTTGAGATAACTTCAAGCTCAACATTATATTTTTTTGCCATTTCAACCGAGCGGTTGTTAAGAACCTGTGCGCCGAGCGTTGCAAGCTCAAGCATTTCGTCATAGGTTATTTCGGCAAGCTTTTTTGCGTTTTTGACTTTTCTCGGGTCGGCGGTGTATACGCCGTCAACATCGGTAAATATCTGGCATTTGTCGGCATTGAGCGCGGCGGCAATGGCAACTGCGCTTGTATCGGAGCCGCCTCTGCCGAGCGTTGTTATGTCGCCCGTGTCGTTAAGCCCCTGAAAACCTGCCACAACAACGATTTTTTTGTTGCCAAGCTCTGTGAGGAGCCTGTCTTTGTTTATTTTTCTTATTCTTGCGGCAGAGTAGACGGAGTTAGTCGAAAAACCTGCCTGCCAGCCGAGAAGCGATATAGCCGGGAAGCCCAAGGACTGTATCGCCATAGCAAGAAGCGAAATCGAAATTTGCTCGCCGCTTGAGAGAAGCATATCCATCTCTCTTTTTGTGGGGTTGGGGCTTATCTCTTTTGCTTTTTCTATAAGATCGTCGGTGGTGTCGCCCTGTGCGGAAACAACAACCACAACGTCGTTGCCCTGCTTGTACGTATCCGTAACTATTTTAGCAACATTCATTACGCGCTCGGCGTTTGCAACAGAGCTGCCGCCGAATTTCTGGACAATTAAACTCATAAAAATTCCTCTCTTAATGCTTTATCAATAATCAACCACTCTTATTTTTGAAAGAACGTTCAAAGAGCTTACGGTTTTGAGCTTTGCTTCAAGCTCTTTTTCGCTTGCCCAAGGAGTTACAAAGGCAATTTCGTTTTCGGGTGCGCCGGCTCTTTCGAGAATTTCGGCTTTGCCGAATACCGAGACTATGTCTTTTTCGCTCTTTTCTTTGTCGCTTGTTTCTGCTCTTACATATAAAGCGGTCTCAAGTTCAGTATAGTCAACAACGTAGTTGTCGGTTCCGCTCTCCCATCCGAAATCTTTGCGCTCGGTCATGTGGCGTGCACAGTCAAGTATGTCTGCAACAACCGCGCTGGCGGTCGGGAGCTTGCCGGCGCCCTTGCCGTAGAATACCACGTCGCCGGTTGCGTCGCCCCTGACGAGAATGGCGTTGAATACATCGTTAACGCCTGCAAGCTGGCTGCTGTTTTTGACGAGAGCAGGGCTGACTATTGCGGAGATTTTATCTTCGCCTACTCTTGAAGCTCTTGCGATAAGCTTTATTACTCCGCCCCATGAGCGAACGTACTCAACATCCGTAAGCGTAATTTTTGTTATGCCCTCGGTGTGAACGTCCTTGGGGTAAACGTGCTTTCCGAAGCAAAGGGCGGCAAGTATGCAGATTTTGCGGCACGCGTCATGACCTTCAACGTCTGCGGTAGGGTCTTTTTCGGCATAGCCGTTATCCTGCGCAAGCTTCAATGCGTCCTCAAAGCTCATGTTTTTATCAATCATCATTGTGAGGATGAAATTTGTTGTGCCGTTGAGAATACCTGCGATTTCGTCTATTCTGTTTGCCGCAAGGCACTGGCTTATCGGCCTTATGATGGGAATACCGCCGCCTACGCTTGCCTCAAACAAAAAGTTTACATTTTTGTCTTTTGCGATTTTCAAAAGCTCGTCGCCCTTTGCGGCAACAAGCTCTTTGTTAGAGGTAACAACGCTTTTGCCTGCCGAAAGGCAAGACGAAACAAACTCATATGCAGGGTGAAGACCGCCCATTGTCTCAACAACAACCGCAACCTCGGGGTCGTTTAAAATGATATTAAAATCTTTTATCATCTTTTTTTCGTTGACATCGCCGGGGAAGTCTCTCAAATCAAGAATATATTTGACTTCAAGCTCGGGCTGCGAGCTTTTTTTAACTATGCTTTCGTGGTTGTTTGCTATTACTTCGGCAACGCCGGAACCCACTGTGCCGTAACCCATTATAGCTATATACAAATTTGCTCACTCCTCGTATTTTTACATAGTAACACATAATAAAGATATTTTACCACATTTTGCGGCAATAATAAAGACCTTTGAATAAAAAAATTAAAGTTATTTTATATAAGCTTCAAGTCTGTATATCGGCATGCCCATAGACGAAAAGCGCGCCTCGTATTCAGTCATAATGTTATCTTCAAACCCGCTGCGGTGGAGGTCAAGCGACACGTTTTTGAGCGCAAAGCCGTTTTGAGAAAATTCTTCTATCGAAAACTCAAAAAAGTGCATATTGTCTGTTTTTTGGTGAATTTCGCCGCCCTCGCACAGCAAGAGACGGTAAATTGAGAGAAAGCGGTGATGCGTAAGGCGATGAATTGCATATTTGTTTTTGGGGAACGGGCATGAAAAATTTAAAAATATGCGCTCAACCGAACCGTCCTTAATATACTTCGGCAAATATTCTGCATTGCCCTTTATAAAATAGAGGTTATCTATTCCATCTTCAATCGCTCTTTCGCAGGCTTCAACAATTACGTTGCCGTATTTCTCAACGGCAATAACATTTTGCTCGGGATGAGCCTTTGCATACTCGCAGGCAAATTTGCCCTTTCCGCAGCCTATTTCAAGTACGGTGGGGTTGCCGTTGCCGAATATTTTGTAAAAGTCGAGATACTCTTTGTTTTGAATTGCCTTTTCAAAGTTCAGCTCGTCCGTGATTATTTCAAACAGCTTGTCTTTGCAGTCCGCAAGCCTTTGGTCAAGATTTCTTTTTCTTCTCATTCTCATGGGTGTAACCTCTCAGTTTAGTGTTGAAAACAGCCGCGAGCGGTGTTAAAATACAGATATATTTTAAATGACTGTAATAAAATGTCAAGCCCCGGAGGAATTAAAATGCTGTTTAAAAAAGATAAAAGACCGTCGCCCGGCAGCGATATAAGCACCGTGCCCGGCATAGAGCAAGAGGCGGTCGAGGCTTTGAGAGAGCTCGGCTTTAACACCGTCGGCGAGCTTCGCGCAAAGGACGCGGAGGAAATGTATTATAAGCTCAGCCTCGAAAGGGGAGAGGTGGCAGAAAAAGAATTGCTTTATCAGTTCAGATGTGCCATATATTATGCCACTGTCAAAAAGGCCGACCCCAAAAAGCTCCGCTGGTGGTATTGGTGCGATAAAGACGAAAATGCGGGTCTTTCAGATGAAGAACTGCTGGAAATATATGAAAAACAACCGCCGGTTGTTTAAATATCAACCGACGGTTTGTTGCGAGAAATATTCAGCTTTGATATAATTTTGTCGGAGGCGATTTTATGACTTTAGGCAACAGAATTTATAAATACAGAACCGAACACGGACTCTCACGCGAGAGCATTGCGGAGAAGTGCTCCGTTTCGAGCCAGTCGATTCAAAAGTGGGAGAGCGACAATTCAAAGCCCTCTCTTGAAAATCTTATAATGCTCTCAAAAATATTCAATATCACGCTGGACGCTCTTGCAATCGGCGTTGACGAGGGTGTGAGAGAAGAGAGAAAGGCATTTATTCACCCCGATTATTCCGAAGACCGTTTGTGGGAGACTTATGCAGACTTTTTTATGACCGAATACAATCAGTCATTGGAGGAGGGCAAAGACGTTGAGGAGTATGAAAAGCTTTTCAAAGCCGCGTCCTGCTTAAAAAACTTTGAATATAAAGAACGTCTCGGCGATATTCTGTTTGATATTGTCACAAATGCGCCGATGAGAGAAAATTATGAATTTTACGAGCCGAGCGATCTTGCCGAAATCAAAAAGAGCAGAGATCCGTCGGCAATGAACAAAAAAGAGCCTAACCAATCCCTGCTTCAAAGCAAAATCGCAGGCGCATGGTACGGCAGAATATGCGGCTGCTTTCTCGGCAAATCCATTGAGGGCATAAAGACGGACGAGCTTAACAGATTGCTAAAAGAAACAGGCAATTATCCGATGCACCGCTATATAAAGAAGAGCGAAATCCCCGAGGATATGCTGCGCCGCGCGAGATTTAATTTTGACCATGACCATTATGCCGATTTGATTGACTGCGTACCGTCGGACGACGACACAAACTACACAGTGCTTTATCAGGAGCTTATCACAAAATACGGCAGAGATTTTAAGCCGCGCGACGTTGCGGCTTTTTGGACCGAGAAACAGCCGAAAAGTGCTTATTATACCGCGGAAGAAACGGCTTACTGCAATTTTATAAAAGGCTTCACTCCGCCCGCTTCGGCAATGTATAAAAATCCGTTCCGCGAATGGATAGGCGCGCAGATAAGAGCGGATTATTTCGGCTATATAAACCCCGGCGACCCCGAGACCGCCGCAGACATGGCATACCGCGACGCGGTTATTTCACACACCAAAAACGGCATATACGGCGAGATGTATTTTGCCGCACTGATTGCGATTGCCGCAGTTGAAAACGATATGCGCGAGGCGATAGAGCAGGCTCTCAAATTTATTCCGCAAAAATCGCGCTTTGTCAGGAGCGTACGCCTTATAACAGATGATTACGACGGCGGAGTTGACGAGAGCAAATGCTTTTCAAAAATACTTTCGCGCTGGGATGAATACACCTACGGCTGCCATGTGCTGCCGAATGCAGAGATTGTAATTGCTTCTCTTCTTTACGGCGAGGGCGATTACGGCAAAACAATATGCAGAGCGGTTCAAACCGGTCTTGATACAGACTGCAACGCGGCGACCGCCGGCTCGGTGCTCGGAATGATGACCGGCATTTCGGCAATAGGCGAGGAGTGGACCTCACCTTTCGGCGGAAAGCTTGAGACGCAGATTTTCGGCGTGGGCAAGGTTAATATCGGTGACAGAATTGATATAACTTTTGAACATATAAACAGATAAACAAAAACGAAATATTACAGCAGAATTTTAGGGGATAGGAAAAAAGATGAAGAACGGACAAACTGAGCAAAATCAAGGCGTCGGACTTGATTTTGTTTACCCGAAGGCGTGCAAAGATACGTCGAGCGGCGAAGTTTGTTCGTAGTATAAAACATAAAACTCCGTATATTATTGGGAATAAATTAAAGGGGTTCTTACAGGTCTTAATCCTGCAGAACCCCTAATTTATATGGTTTTATACGGTCTTCGCTTTTTAACATCCCCTTTTTAAAGACTTTTATAAAAATCGTTAATTGTTTTCACGGAATTTTCGAGGCTGAAAAACTCGGCGCGCTTTGCTGCGTTTTGTCTGTATTTTTGTAGAAGCTCGGGCTTGTCAAGAACTTTTTTCAGTGCAAAATAAAGCCCGTCCTCGCTGTTTTCGCATATTATGCCGCACTCAAGATTTCCGAAAATCTCTCTCATTCCCGAACACTCTGTCGTGATAACGGGAAGCCCCGAGATTATCGCCTCGGTTACGGCGGTCGAATATCCCTCCGCAAGCGACGAGCAGATGTAGGCGTCTGCCGAATTCATATATTTATACGGGTTTGTCCTAAAATCCGCAAGAGTGAACATATCGTTTAAATCAAGCTCATCGCACAGCTTTTGGGTAGGCTCTTTTTGATATGCTTTGCCCATTATCAAAACAGAAAATTTATAGCCGTCATTTTTGAGCCTTGCACAAGCCATCATAAGTCTGTCATAGCCCTTGACCGGCAGATAATTGCCGACAAGCACAAACAAAGGACGGTGCTTTGGCGTGAAATCGGCAGGCTCTTCTCCGAGCTTTTTGATGCGCTCGTCATCTGTAATGTTGTGAATGACGCAGGTTTTTTCCGCAAGACCGTATTTTTTTATAAACGATTCGCGTATAGTCTCGGATACGCAAACTATTTTATCAAATTTTCGATAACAGCTTTTTTCTTCTTCCTCATTTTTATAAACGCTTATGCTCCAAGGATTGTTGACAAAATCCGTGTGAACATAGGCAATTTTTATGCTGTTCTTATTCTGTGAACCTGCAATTATTTTTGTTGAAAATCCCTCGCAGGCGGCAACCTCTATATCGTATTTTCCGGGGATGTACAGCCTTTTTACCGCCGAGGGGGGCAGTAGCAGCGAGCCTTTTATAATTACTTTATTGAGAGAGTTTTTGACAGGCGAAGAGCTTTTATGCGTAAAAGATTTGTGGCGGCTGTTCTTTTTTATTTCTTCGGTAAATCTTTCACCGTCTGTTTCGGATACGACGGTTATGTCAAATGCGTCTTTGTCAAGATATTTCACTATGTTGTTGAGGGCGGTTTCCGCTCCGCCGCCGTCAAGAGATTCCGAAAAAAACAATATCTTTTTTTTCACAACAGCACCTCCGTTTTTTATACTTTAGTACAGCGCGGTACTTCAGTCAAGAAAGCGGCTGCACACCGAAAAGAATTATTCCGCAGCCTGCCGATAAAATTATCATAAATATCGGTGATATGTTTTTCTTACGAATGCGGCGATATACCGACGATAACAATATTAAAAACACAAACAGCAAAATGCTTTTTATATTCGGCGAAAATCCGCCGCCGACAGCTTTAAATGAGAATAAAGTGTCAAGTGCCATTATCACAGCCGTAGCAAGTATCATTGCCACTATGCACGGGCGCACTCCCGATAAAAATGCGTTCACACCGCCGTAGTTCAGAAGATTTTTTATTATCGCGGCTATGATAAGAATTATTATAAAAGACGGCAGAACAACGCCGATCGTAGCGCACACAGCACCGAAAAATCCGCCCTGAGACGAGCCGACAAAGGTTGCGATATTTATTGCAAGCGGCCCCGGTGTGGACTCGGACACGGCGATGAAGTTCATAAATTCACCCTCGCCGAGCCAGCCGTTTTTAAGTACCGTTTCGCGTATGAGCGAAATCATGCCGTAGCCTCCGCCGAAAGACACCGTACCTATCATAAGAAACGATAAAAACAATTTTAAATATATCATTTTTTCGTTTCTCCTTTTTGGCGCAGCTTCTCAATAAGATAAGCGAATACCCCTAAACAGCCGCAGATGAGAATATAAAATATCGAAGAAAAAGAAACCGAAAAAACGGAGAATGCAATCATCAAAGCGGCGACGCAGACCAAAATCAAAACATTAAAAACATTTTTCTTTATGTTCTTTAACATTCTTAATCCTGCCGAAAAAATAAGATAAACCACGCACACCTGAATACCTTTAAAGGCGTAAGCAACATATTTAAACGACAAAAATTTATCAAGGAATAAAGAGATGACAAATATTATTAAAAACGACGGTATGCACACCGCAAAAGTAGAAATTGCCGCGCCGGGAATGCCTGCCGTTTTGTAGCCTATGTATGTTGCAGAGTTTACGGCAATCGGTCCCGGTGTTGACTCGGCTATTGCGACAACGTCAATAAATTCTTCTTTGCCCAGCCACTTTTTCTTTTCCGTAAATTCATTTTCGAGCAAAGCAGTCATGGCATATCCGCCGCCGAAGGTGAATGCGCCGATCTTTAAAAATGTCAAAAACAAAGTTAAAAGCTTTTTCATGGCTCGCCTTTATATCCTGAAGCATTTTTGAAGAGCTTTATATTCGCCTATAACAAGCAGGGTAGAGCCCTCGGCAAGATGTGTTTCGGGCGAAACCGACGCGCTTAAGGAACCATTCTCTTTGATTGCCAGAATGTTTATATCATATTTTTTGCGAATATCGAGCTGACCTACGCTTTTGCCAACCCATTCGCGCGGCACCTCAACCTCAAAAATAGCGTGCTTATCGTCAAGCTCGATGTAGTCGAGTATGTGATCCGCCGTGTATCTTATCGCGGTCCATTTTGCCATTTGCTTTTCGGGGTAGACAACCTTATCTGCGCCGTTGCGAAGCAAAAATTTAGCCTGAACATCTCTTTCAGCTCGTGAAACAACAAATTTTGCACCCATTTCTTTTAAGAGAGAGGTCGTCTCGAGCGAGTTTTGAAAATTGCTGCCTATCGTTACTATGCAAACGTCAAAATTGCCTATGCCGAGCGAGTCGAGAAATTCCGCATTTGTGCTGTCTCCGATTTGCGCGTTTGTGACATAGGGCAGAACCTTGTTTATTCTCGCCTCGTTTATGTCAACAGCCATAACCTGGTGACCGAACGAATCGAGATGTATGGCAATATGTCTGCCGAATCTGCCGAGGCCTATAAGTAAAACATTCTTCATTTTGGATTATCCTCCTTAACCGACGGTTATTTTTTCTAACGGAAGCTTGGACTGATTTGGATTTTTTGGAGAGAGGGTTGCGTAAATTATAGTGAGCCCTCCGACTCTGCCGAAAAACATGAGAAGCACAAGAATAATTTGAGAAATAACGCCCAGAGAGGGGGTTATGCCCAAGGTGACGCCTACCGTGCCTATCGCAGAAGCGGTTTCATAAAGGCAAACGGAAAGCGGCAGCTTTTCGCAAAGACTTATAACAATGCCGGACGTCATAAATAAAGTTAAGTACATCACAAGTATTGTGGCGGCATTTTTGATTATGCCGGAGTCTATTCTTCTGCCAAAAATGTGAGCGTCTTCTTTCTTTCTGAATACCGAAAATACATTTGCCGCAAGTACTGCAAACGTGGTCGTTTTCATTCCGCCGGCGGTGGAGCCGGGTGAGCCGCCGACAAGCATCAAGAATATCATAATTGCCTTAGAAGCACTGCTCATTTCGGCAAGATCAGCGGTGTTAAAGCCTGCCGTTCTCGGCGTTACCGATTGAAAAAGCGATGTAAAAATTCGTTCGTTTAAAGGAAAACCGGAAAAATCGTTAAAGAAAAAGAATACGGCAGGCACAGCTATAAGCACAGCGGTTACGGCAAGAATTACTTTGCTTTGCATTCTGTATTTTCTTATATGAAATTTGTGCGTACCTATATCTTCCCATGTTAAAAAGCCCAGGCCGCCGATTATAATAAGCAGCATAATAACAGTGTTTATAATCGGGTCGCCCGAATACTCGGTCAGCGATACAAATTTATTGTTTTCTGTGCCGAAAATGTCAAAGCCGGCATTACAAAAAGCGGATATTGAGTGAAACAGCGCAAAGCGTATCCCTTTTAATCCGTAGTCTCTGCAAAACGTGGGCATCAAAGCGAGCGCACCTATAAGCTCTGTTATAAAGGTGCCTCTTAATATAAAACCTGTGAGCTTCACAATGCCGCCGACCTTGGGCGCAGCGATTGCCTCCTGCATGGTGCTGCGCTGCATCAGAGAGATTCTTTTGCCTGCAAGCAGAGAAAAGGACGCCGCAACCGTCACAACGCCGAGACCGCCTATCTGTATCAGCACAATTATGATGCTTTGACCGAAAACAGACCAGTAGCTGCCCGTGTCTTTAACAACAAGACCGGTCACGCAAACGGCGGAGGTGGAGGTGAACAATGCCTCGTTAAAGGGCGTTACCGCCCCGTGAGCCGACGATATCGGAAGCATCAAAAGCAGCGCACCGAGCAAAACGACGCCCGCAAAGCCTAAAATTATAATTTGAAATGAGCTGAGTTTGTGTTTGGAATGATATTTCTTTTGCATATCAATTCTCCTTATACGTAAGAAAAAGCCTTGACAAACGCCGAATCAACGAATTGTCAAGGCTTTGTTGGTGGAGACGGTCGGGATCGAACCGATGACCTCTTGAATGCCATTCAAGCGCTCTCCCAGCTGAGCTACGCCCCCAAAAGCGAGACTAATGATAACATATAATCTTCGCTAAATCAAGTGATTTTTTAAAATTATTCAAAAAATTCTTCGCATACGGCGTTAAGGCAGAATTTTCCTCTGCGGAAAGGCTCGCGGTTTATCCATTTGCCGTTTGTGAAGTCGGGCACGGGCACGGGCATACCGCCCATAGCAACCGATTGCTCCGAAAGAGCGGTTATCGCCATCCATGCGGCGGTGTCATACACGTCTATGGGAGGCTCGGCGTCGTTTATTGCACTCTCTGCAAATGCACAAAGCACAAGATAGTCCATGCCGCCGTGTGCGCCCACTCTTATGCCGTCTTCTTCATACTGCTTCCAAAGCGGATGTTCGTATTCTTTGCGAAGCTCGTCCTGGAAACATCTCCACTCCGGCTCTTCGTCGCCGAATTTATCAAGATAAATGTCGCTTTTGCCCTCTTTTGTCTCTTGATATACACCTTTTGTGCCCTCGACAACATAGTTTCTTGAATAAGGTCTGGGCAGGCTGCAATCGTGATTTAAAAGTATTGTTTCACCGTTTGCACATTTTATTATTGTTGTTACAACATCACCCTCTGCAAAAGGATATTCTGTGATGTCATAACCCTCAACCTCGTTCTTCCTGAGCCATTCGTTAAGGCCTCTGGATTTGCTTGCCATTGAGCAAAGCGAAACAAATCTGTTGCCGCGGTTAATGTCAATGAGTTTTGCGGCGGGGCCGAGCTGGTGCGTGGGATAAAGCTCGCCGTTGCGGTTCATAAAGTTTGCAAGTCTGCCGTGGCGGTTTTCTCTGCCATGGCAGATTTCAGATCTTAAATCGTGACGGTATCCGCCCTCTATATGAACTATTTCACCGAAAACGTCCTGCTTTGCCATGTTATACACGGCCATTTCGTTCCTGTCATAGCAGCAGTTTTCTATTATCATACAGATTTTGCCCGTCTCTTCGCTTGTGCGAACCATCTGCCAGCATTCCTCAACAGAAGCCGCGCCGCCGACCTCCATTGCCGCGTGCTTGCCGGCTTTCATCGCATCAACGGCAATCATTGCATGGGTTATCCACGTTGTGCATATAACAACGCCTTTTATATCGTCTCTTTTTAAAAGCTCTTTATAGTCGAGATAAACGTCTGCATCTACGCCGGAGACTTCTTTGACTGTTTCTTTGCCCTTTTGTGCTCTGTCCTCATAGATGTCGCACACGGCGGTGACGCGCACTCCTTCAACGCCAAGGAATTCCCTGAGCATACCCTGACCTCTGCCGCCGAGACCGATAAATCCGAAATTTGTTTTCATTATATATCATCTCCAACAATACATTTTGATAAATATATCATAGCGGCACATATTTTTCAATAATATCAAGTTAAATTTTTGCTTAAATATCTTTATATTATTACCGTAATATGTTATAATACCAAATAAAGAAAGGGGCATAGGTATGAGTGTTTTAAAAGAATTTTCGTTTGAATCGGTATCGGGTCTCGGAAAAGTATATGTACGCTGCCATTTGCCGGAGGATAAATCGAATATTAAGGCGATTTTTCAGATGGCACACGGAATGGCGGAGCATTCTGTTCGTTATGACAGATTTGCCGAAAAGCTTTGCGAGCATGGCTATGCCGTGTTTATAAACGACCACATCGGTCACGGCAAATCCGTAAAAAACGATGATATGCTCGGCTATTTCGGCAAAAAAGACGGCTGGGCAAATCTTGTGAAAGACCAGCGCAAGCTCACCGAGCTTGCAAGAAAAGAATGCCCGGGTGTACCGCTTGTTATGTTCGGTCACAGCATGGGCTCATTCGTCTGCCGCGCATATACCGGCAAGTACCATGATGTTGACGCCGCCGTATATTGCGGAACGGGCGGACCCAACCCCGCCGCAGGCATAGGCAAAGCCGTTGCGACCGCCGTATCAAAGCTTAAAGGCGAAAAGCACAGGAGCAAACTGATAGATAAAATGGCTTTCGGCACATATAATAAAAATTTTCAGGGGAAAACAGATTTTGATTGGCTGACAAGAGACGAGGATGAGGTCGACCTCTATCTTGAAGATAAGTATTGCGGCTTTTTATTCACCGCCGCGGGCTACCATGACCTTTTCAGTATCTTAAACTATGTATCGCAAAAAGAGTGGTTTGAATCCGTGCCGAAAGAATTGCCTGTATTTTTGGTTGCAGGTGACAGCGACCCTGTCGGCGATTACGGCAGGGGAGTTAAAAAAGTTTATGATATTCTTAAAGAAACCGGGCATAATAAGGCAGAAATCAAGCTTTATCCCGGCGCAAGACATGAAATTTTAAACGAGACGAACCGTGACGAGGTAATGGACGATATTATAAATTTTGCCGATAAAGCGTTAAATTTATAAAAAAGTCAAAATTCGGTATTGACATTTCTGCAAATCGTGTTATAATAGCAAACGCGATGTGCATAGCGGTATAGTGTAACGGTAACACACCGGACTCTGACTCCGTTATTTAAGGTTCGAATCCTTATACCGCTGCCAATAAAAAAGACACCCAATGCGGTGTCTTTTTTTATTGCAAAAATAAAGGATTTGAACCTTAAATAAAAAAATGAATCCTTTAGCCGAGCGGACGAAGTCCGCGAACGCCGAGGTTCTGCCATGCTCAGCACTATCAAAAACGCACGTTCAAAGAATGTTGATATACAAAATTATCGGTGCTATAATTGATTTGTTATAAAGTCAAAGCAGAAATCGGAGCGATAAAGATGAAAATAAAAAAAGTAGCCGTTCTCGGCGCGGGGGCTGTCGGGTCATATATAATTTGGGGTCTTTCAAAGGTGAAAGGTATTGAATTAGGCGTTGTTGCAGACGGCAATCGGGCTCAGCGGCTGAAAAAAGGCTGCCGTATCAACGACAGCGTGTATTACCCCGAGGTGTGGACACCGCAGGAGGCTTACGGAGCAGATCTTTTGATTGTTGCACTGAAATACGGCGCACTGCAAGGAGCGTTGAAAGACATTAAGGCTGTTGTCGGCAAAAATACCGTTGTTATGAGCCTGATGAACGGCATAGACAGCGAAGAAATAATCGCATCGGAAATCGGGGACGGCAATTTGCTGTATTCGCTAATCAAAATTGCCTCTCATAAAGAAGACGACGGTTATCATTTTGACCCCGAAACCACTATCGGCATTATATTCGGAGAAATCTCCGCACCGTTTTTAAGCGACAGAGTTCAAGCCGTCGGCGAGCTTTTTGAGAACGCGGGTCTTCGCTATCGCGTAACAAATTATATTCGTGAGGAAATATGGAGCAAATTCAGGCTCAATGTGTGCAGTAACCTCCCGCAGGCTGTCGTAGGGGCGGGAGTGGGCTGTTATAAAGACAGTTTGCACATGAAAGCCATAAGCGACGGTCTTAAAGATGAGCTGGAGGCTGTCGCCTCTGCCAAAGGAATTGATATGAGCAAGGCAGAAGATACCTCTAAACAAGTCAATCTTATTTCGCCGTCGGCAAGATATTCTACTTTGCAGGATTTGGACGCAGGCAGACATACTGAGATTGATATGTTTTCCGGCGCTCTCGTTCGCATGGGTAAAGAGCTCGGAATTCCGATGCCGTATAACGAATATACATATCACATCATAAAAGCATTGGAAGAAAAGAATGACGGAAAATTTGAATACACTCAAAAATGATTTAAAAGGCGCCCGATGAGGTGCCTTTTTGACGTTAGCATGATAGATTGAATTATAATTTGGGACCGATATAAAATTGTATCTGCTCTATGCCGCAATATATTTTTGTCCTCTTCTACTGCTTTCACGGAATCAGATGTTCCATGATAATAAATTTATAATTTCAGAGATAGGTTTTGATGCAACGGTTTGTGTAGTTTTTTGTACATAATATAATGTAATACAAAAATAAAGAATAAATACAGCGTTTTAGCTCATATATTGTTAAAATTAACGAAAAAAGTACACAAAATTTTGCATCAAACCTTTCTTTTATTGTTGACATTTTGAAACTGTAATGTTATCCTTAATACGTATAATAATGTTGATGGTATATCTGTGCCGTTTTCATTGTTAACACTATTGTAAGGAGGATATTGAAAATGCGCATAACCAAAAACGTGCTTAGCATCATTCTTGTTATTGCCATGCTGCTTACCGCCGCTCCGATGAGCGTATACGGCTTTGCAATCGGCGATACGGGATTGACTGTTGATTCGGAAGACGACACAATCAACACCGCACAAAGCGACACGCTTATACGGCCTAATGCGACCCTTAGTGTTACACCTGTTACAAGAGTAACATATTCAACGGCATCACCCTTTAAACTTCCGGATGATTCACATTCGGTAATTATTGCGGCAACACCCTCGGGCATACCGAAGGCGTCATTCAAATATGTTGCGGCGGCATATGCGGGTGAAACACCCACATCCACCACCATTACATTTACTCCCGGCGTTGCAATTGACATAAATACTCTTTCAATCAAATGCGACAATGCCTCGGTTAAATTCTCACAGGTGGCTGTTAACAACGGCGTTTACACCTGGACGGTTGCAGACGGCGCAACGGCGGCTGTCGGCAGCACATTGGTATTTACCGTTTCTTATCAGTATAGTTATAAAGACACACAGACCGGCAAAACATACAACTCCGGCAAAGTGTTCACAACAACCGGTTACTCATATGTTGAGTCCATCGTTCAGCCCGCAGGTATTTATTCCTACCGCAGAACTTGGGTAAACGCTCTCGGTATACATGATACAAAAAACAGAGCATATTTCAGCTCATTTGTTCTCGGCGCGGCGACCTATAACGAATCAAGATCAACCGGCAAAAGCGCAAACTTTGACGGCGATACCCCCACAAGCAATTACGGCAATATGCTTATCGTTGAGGACGACGGCGGAACAGAAAAAACCTTTAACGTAGGTTTTGGCAACGATTCCGTAAGACCTGTTTCTCATGTTTATATGGATAAGAGCGCAAACACAACTCTTGCCGATATGAACCTTCGCGTGCAGACTTATATTCCCAAGGTTGCAGGCAAAAGCAAAGAGAAAGTTACTGTTTCTACAAACGGTATATACGAATATGCCGGCAGTATTAAAACATACGACGGCAAGCTTAAAGAAAAAAGACTCGTCAGCAACAGCACTTCAACGGATTTGAGTCTTGTAAGTTCAACAACCAAGATTCAGAATGTAGGCGAAACCTATCTTATGAATTTCTCGGGTGCGGGTCCCGCACAGGCGAGCGCATCATCTGATACAACGTCTACATACACAATGCTTATAGATTATCATACTCCTGCCGATTTTTCTGCGGTTTATCTCAGACACACGTTCAACGTTGTTGTAACCGTGTTTAATAAGGGAACGCTCCGTTCAAATATTCAGCGTTCACAAAATACCGACCCCTCAAACTATCTTGTAGCCTCCGGCACTAACGACGGCAAGGGCTACAACCCGCAGGAGTGGTATTATGCAGACGGCTGGCAGGGATATATCGGTGCATATAACTATGCACAGTCTATCCTCGCAAAGCCCAACACCACACAGTCCGATATCACGGCAGCTGCAACAAACCTTGCGGCGGCGTATAACAGCCTTGTTCTCAAAGAGGCCGATTATACAGAGGCAGACTATTATGTGGGCAGAGCAAACGCACTTGATAAAACATTGTATACAAACGCTTCATGGGCAAAGCTTGAAGCGGCTCTTGCAAAATATCAGAAGGGTTATAATATTATTTATCAGCCCAAGCTCGACCAAATAGCAATCGACATTAAAAATGCTCTTGATTCTCTAGAGCTTGCCGATGCGGATTACACGGCTCCCAACGAGAAGGTCGGCATAATCAACGGTTTGGTTGCAGACGCAAGATCATCTTACGATCTCGCTCCCACAGAGCTTTATTCAAACTGGAGCGTTGTTGACGACGCTGTTAAGGCCTGCGGCTACACATACGACAGCGCAGAGAGCGAATATGTTCTCACAACAATCCTTAAAAAAGATAAGCAGTCCGAGGTAGACGCATACGCTATCACTATTCAGACGGCTATCAATAAGCTCAAAAAGAATTCGGCGGATTATACCAAAGCGACAGAAGCTGCCGCAAGATATAATTCCTTTAGAAACACCAATGTAAATTATCTTACCGACGCTTCACTCAAAGCGATAGACGACGCTTATAAAAAGCTCAACACGCTTATCAGTCAGGCGCTCACAATAGAGTATCAGAGCGAAATAGACACAGCCGCAGCGGCTCTTAACACAGCTCTTGATAATGTTCAGTACAAAGCTGCCGACCTCACAGCGGCAAGAAAAGCAATCGCAAGGGCAGACGCTCTCGAAAGATCCAATTATCAGGATCTTACAGCGGTTGACAATGCTTATTCAAACCTCGCTTCAAAGCTCGGTCTTGACGCAAGATACCAGTCACAGATTGATACTGCGACAGAGGTTCTCAACAGAGCTATTGATAACCTTAAAGAAATAACGGCAGATTATTCGGCAGTTAAAGCCGCAATCGCCACCGTGAACGCAGAGAACGAGAGAATAACAAAGCTCTATAAAGATTCTTACGGCTTCACAGCCAATGAATTTTATTCAAACTGGGGCAATGTTGTCAGCGCAGTGAATGCGGTAGTAGAAGGTCTTCCCATTTCTAAGCAGGCAACTGTTGATGCCTATGCAAAAGCTATTACAGATGCTTACAATGCAAGAACAATTGCTCCGGCAGACATAACAAAGCTCCTCGCGGCAGAGGCACAGGCAGAGACTTATATAAACAACGAAAGCTATTATACAGAAGTTTCAATGAGCAGACTTATGAGCGCATATCTTGCGGTTCCGGCGGGTACGTTCACACTAGACCAGCAGGCAAGAGTTGACGCTTATACAAAGGCAATTCTTGATGCCATTGCTCAGATGGAATATGTCGGTGCGGATTATACCGACGTAAACACAGCTATAACAAATGCAAATACTCTTATCAAAAAGAGCGAAGATTTTGCAAATGCTCATAACGGTGTTCCTTATTATACCGATGAGACGATAAATGCTCTTAAAGATGCTATAAACGCAGTCGATTGGAGCAAAAACATAACTCAGCAGGCAGAAGTCAAAGTATATGCAGACGCTATAAACACTGCTGCAAACGCTCTTGTTCCCGGTGATGCAGACTATGCAGAAGTCAGAGCCGCACTCGCTTCAATTCCTTCGGACCTTGACAGCGGCAGATACACGGCAGCTTCTGTCGCAGCTGTTAAAGCTGCTAAGGATGCAGTTGTTTACGGTCTTAAAACCAACCGCCAGACAGCTGTTGACGGATACGCGAGCGCAATCGAAAACGCAGTCAAGAATCTGACTCCCAACGGCGCGGATTACACTTGCGTAACTCAGGCAATAGCTAAAATCCCGGCAGATTCCTCAAAATATACAGCAGAGTCATGGAAGAGAGTAACCGATGCTAAAAATGCGGTTGATTACGACCTTTCAATAGATGAGCAAGATAGAGTTAACGCTTATGCACAGGCTATTCTCGACGCTATTGATAATCTCGAAGAAAAAGAAGCCGATTACACAAGCGTTGAAATAGCCAAAGCGGCAGCAAAGGCAGCACTTGAGTCAACAGAGGCACAGTATTACACA
>UQCF01000008.1 GCA_900539465.1 uncultured Ruminococcus sp.
AAGCAACACCGTGGGTGTTGCTTTTATTTTTATGCTTAAGGGGGATTCGAACCCTTTGCAGCGCGCCAAATAAAGGGGCTGTCACGAAGTGACTGAGGGGCTTTCTCGGATTTGCACCATAGTTTATTCATGCAAAATTCAACGGCGCTTTCGCTCTCGCGTAGGGCGGCATGCCCTCATGCCGCCGCTTACCGTAAATTTTCTGCGTTTGATGAACTTTAACCCCTCCGTCACGGCTTCGCCGTGCCACCTCGCCTAAAGTGGAGGCAATGTGCGGCTAATCGGCTTCTCCTCGAGGAGAAGCTGTCACGAAGTGACTGATGAGGTGAAATTTTGCGGTTTGATGTTATTCTCGGCAAGGCACTGCGTAGGGCGGCATGCCCTCATGCCGCCGATTATCTGAATTTGATGTGAGCTAACGGCAAGACTCGCCCTCATCCGGCGCGTTGCGCCACCTTCTCCCCCGGGGCGAAGGCTACAATTGGCTTCTCCTCGAGGAGAAGCTGTCACGGAGTGACTGATGAGGTGAAATTTTGCGGTTTGATGTTATTCTCGGCAAGGCTCCGCGTAGGGCGGCATGAGCGCAGCGGAAACGATATGCACACCGCTATAGGTGGGTAAATCCACTGTTTATTCTTATAAAAAAAGACCGCCTGCAAACGGGCGGTCTCTTCTTACATCGGTATCTTTTAATTTCTTTTTTGGGCGACTTTATATCTTGTCAGTGCGACAATAAGCGATATCAGAGATAACGAATCATTTGTCATACCTGCCCAAGACCGGTTTATCAGGTTGAATGTCACCCAGCAAAGGCAGACGGGTATAGTCATAATCCTTAAAATCTGCGGATTCTTTTGCCAGCCGCCGATTGTGGCAAATATTGACGCAATAAACGGCAATATTCCCCAAACTCCCTGCCATGTGACAATAGTGAGCACAAGTGAAACTGCAATAAAAACAATCGGAACAGCCTTTGAATGAACCCATTCTTTGTTGAGGCTGCAAACATAGCTTCTTACAACATTCAAAAAATTCATTGCCACGGGGGTAAAAAGCCACATACTTGTGTAGTGCAGGCACCAAAGGGCGGAGCATAGCGTCATCAGCACCATTATTGTTCGGTGCTTCTTAAATTGATACATTATTATTCCGACCGCCATCGCGGAAAATCCGAATATTTGAGTAAGGTACGAATGTGTTTCAAAAAATTCCTGCATATAAATCTCCGCTTTGCCTACAAAATCAACGTGATTATTTTACTGCAAGGTGTTTTACCTGTCAATTATATTTGTCGCAAAATTCTTTTGCAATATTTAATAAATACGGGTCTAAAAAAGAAAGTGCGGATTTTTTCATTTCTTCGTCTATTCCGTAGTATGCCTCGGCAACCGAGCCGGTTATTGCGGCGATTGTGTCGCTGTCGCCGCCGATTGAAATTGCGTTTCTTATCGCGTCCTCAAAATCTGTTGACTCAAAAAAAGCCTGCAATGCCTGCGGAACGGATTTTTGGCAGATTTCATAAAAGCCGTAGCTGTCACGAATTTTGTCGAGCGTAAAATCTATTGTATAAAATCTTTTTATATACTCCTTGATTTCTGCCATGCTGCGCGTTGTTCTCGCAATATAAATTGCACCTGCAACCGCTGCCGCACCTTTTATGCCCTCGGGGTGGTTGTGCGTCACTTCTGCGCTTGCCGCCGCCAAGGCTTCACATTCTTTGAGTGAATTTGCATACCAAGCGACGGGCGAAACCCTCATTGCAGAGCCGTTGCCGCAGCTGTTATACGGTTCTGTGAGTTTTTCTTCAATCCACACTGCGAAATTGCCGCCGTAGCCGCAGTGTGGATATTTGCCGCCCACCTCATGCATTGCGGCAATAAGCTCTTTTTTAAACTTATTGATGTCTGTGATTTCTTCAAATTTCATCAATGCTTTTGCAACCGCCAGCGTCATAACAGTGTCGTCCGTAAACGTGCATTTGCTCTCAAACATATTAAATTTTTTGGACTTAATGTTGTTAAACTCAAATCTCGAACCTACAATGTCCCCTAAAATTGCACCTATCATATAAATTCCTCCGAAAAATTTTGATAAATACATTATACAAATAATCACACTGTTTGAGTCGCTTGTCAAGAGACATTTTATAAAGCAAAATCGGCTCCCGCTTTAATTGCGAGAACCGATTGCTTATATTTTTTAACCTTTGGCGTTTTCTTCCGAAGACAGAAGCGCGTCTGCCTTTTGCGCCGTGTCGGTGAAGCTGTTATTTTTCCACCATGCCCATACAGAGCTTGCCACCGTCAAAAAATACGAGGCGTAATGTGTGAGCGAGTCGATGTCTGTCTCTTTGTCGGTCACTCCGAATATTACAAGTGCTTGGTTGACAAGAGCAATCAAAAGTACAGCCGTGCGAATCCACGTTGCCTTGTCAACACTTTTAAGGTTTATCTTTTTCATCGTTTTCCCTCCTTAGTTCATCAATTCTGTGATGTGCGGATTTTACCGAGTTCTCGACCTTTACCATTCTTTCAACAAGATTGTTGTGCTTTTCCACCTTTTTTTCGAGCTGCGATATTCTGTAAATTGTCAGCCTGCCGGAGGCAATGATTCCGCCGAGCGTGCCGAGCAGTGTGCCTAAAAAGGATATTAAAGATACAGTGATTTCAGTGTTCATATTCTTGTGCAGTATTTAAGGCAGATCCAGCCCGACGGCGTTTTGCCCCAGTATTCGTTTGATACTTTTGAAACAGTGCAGACTACGCCGTTTACATAGCCGTTGCAGGCAGAGCCGCCGTTAAGCTTTTTGATTTGTGCGCGTGCATTGGCTGTGAACTGCGAAAATGTTTTGACGCCGTAAGTCGTTCCCGCTCCGCTTCTGACATTCAGAACCGCCGCGTCAACTTTATAAGTGCCGGGTCTGAAAATCGTGGGCGCAACATAATTTTTTGAAAAAATCTCGGGGTCTTCATATTTTTCTGTTTTAAGGTCTTTAACGCCGAGGTGAAGGTGCACGCCTGTTGCTTTGCCCGTCTTCCCCGTTTTGCCGAGCAGCGTGCCTTTGACTACGGATTGCCCCTTTTTAACGCATATTTCGCTCAAATGATAATGCAAAAGCTTTTTGCCCGTGCGAGGGTATGAGACCCAAATATATTTCGCGCCGTCGCTTGCGGTGCCGCAGGATAAAACCGTGCCGTCTTCTATTGCGTATTGCGGCAGCTTCTTTCCGTTTGTGCCGTAATCGGTGCCGTAGTGGAATGTTGAAGTGACCCCGGCAGATGTGCCGAAAGACCTTCTCTTGCCGTAAGGCGAGGTAACGTAGTTGTATTTGTCTTTAAAAATCAAGTTGCTTATAGTGCTCATTTTTTATCTCCTTTCTTTTAAAAATCATCCGATAGGGTATTTTATTGTAAACACAGGTGCAGTGCTTTCGTCACCGAAGTCTGAGGCAAGCCCGTTCGGAGTCAAGACCTCGGCACTTGTCACCGCGCCGCACGGCACGGCGCACAGGGTATAAGAGAAGCCGATAATCTGCGCGCTGCCCTCGGTGCAGGCTGCGGCTATAAACGAGCCGAGCTTTTGCGGAAAGCCGTCGCCGTCAAAATTTTTGCAGCTACCCGTGCAGTGAATAACGCTGTTTAGCGGTATGACGCTGACCCCCGATAAAATCGGAACCGAAATGTCAAATTCATTTGAATTTTGCCTTGCGGAAAGGTCTGCGCCGTCTGCGTTTTGCTGATATAAAACAGGTCTTATTGTGACGGACGCGCCGCTCTCGGATTTTAAAATTACATAACCGTTCATGGTGACGTTATAGGGTGAGTCGGGCTCAAGAGAAAATGAAGAAATATATGCGGGCGAAACATTTTCAGTGAGCGATATAACATCGGTTTCGCTTTTTTTGCGCCAATAAATGTGCTTTGTAAAAGGCTCGGGTTTTACTTCGCCCTTTGCCTTGCACCTTTTTGCAAAAGTCAAAAACAAATTGCCGATAAATTCACTGTATTTCATTACGGCTTTCAAAGTGAGGTCGTCTTTCCATACAACCGAGCATGAGCTCGCTTCATAATTTTGCGCCGCAAAGTTTGCAAAGCACGGCGAACTGTCCGGTGTTAAAACCGTAGAATTTTTTTCGCCGCCGTCACTGTGGAGGCAGTCGAATTTTCCGGCGGTTTTCAGAAGCAATTCTTCGTCGGAGTTTTTATGCGGAGCATAAAAAATATTTTTTTCTGCCGAAATATTTTTTGATATAAAATCGCATACAGCGATAATATTTTCACCCGATACATTCTCGAGTGTTTGCATAACCGCAAGGGTTTCTTTTTCGCTCGCACTTGCGGTTCCCTTGTTTTCGTTGCCGCAAATATCCCATTTGAACGGAAAGTTGCAGGCAATGTTTACGTTATTTTTGTTAAGTCCGTTTTCGTTTTCGTAAGCCGTGGGTGCGGCGGCGGGCAAAACAATGAATTTGACTTTGTTATAAAGAAAATTCAAATTTTTATCTTCCGAATTTCTTTTGCACAAAGCGCCGAAAAATCCGCCGAGTGCCGCCAATGTCATATATGTGCCGCGGGTGTGGTTGGCGGTTACAAATATTGTTCTGTCAAAATTCCTGCCCGTGAATGTGAATACGGGAATATTTTTGCCGTAAGAATCTTCTCCGGCAGAGGTTTCTTTTACATAGTCGGGATATTTCTGTGCGAGAAGCGAAAATTGAGCGGTGAGATAGTTCTCGTCAGCGGCTTTGAGCGCATCATAATCGAGCGAGCCGATGTCATTTTCTTTTGCGGTGTACATATCGTCTGCCCAGTCTGAAATTTCTTCTTCAAAAGTCATCTCTTCACTTGAGTCTAATTCGCCGCCGTCTGAATTTTCAAAGGAAGTTATCTGCACCGATTCGTTTGCACCCACTGTTATTTTATGCACGGCAATATTTGTGGATATAACAGTGCCGTCTTCACTAATGCCGACAGCACCGATTTTAAGAAGTCCGCTTTTTTGCAGGCACTCTTTAGGAACGGTGCAAACTCCGCCGACGATTGCCGCCGTGTATTCGCCGTTCGGCACACCGCAAATAAACACTGCGGTTTTAGAAAAATTGTTCCACTGTGAGTCAAAGGTAAATTTGCATTTGTCAAAATTCACGCTGCCGCTTGTAATATCCGGAAGATTGGCGGCGGTTATTTTGTTGCCGATTACGTTAAATTCAAGCTGATTCAAGCCAAGATTTCTCCTTTCTGTAATAATTCTGAAGCTTGTAGGCGGTTGTTAAAAGGTCCCTTTTCTGAGCATAAAACACAAGCCTTTTTTGCTTTAGCAGATAGCTTTTTCTGAAGTCCTTTTTCTCGGCGGCAATTTTTATTTCTGCCGTACATTTTTTAATAAGGCAGTCCATATCCGCCGCCGCTTTAAAATAATCCGTGCTAAGTTCGGTTATTGATTTGTCCATGTTATTTCCCCGTTCCCTTTCGATATTTTTATAATTATTTCTGCGCCCGTTAAGCGGCTGTATTTTTCTATTTCGCTTATGGTGGGCGATCGTTTTCCCTGTTCCGTGTCAGAAAGCTTTTTTTCGCTTATGTTTAAAAACTTTGCACACTGCTCGGTTTCTATTGCGTGCGACAAACGCAGATCTTTGAGCAAAACCGCTACATTCCCCTTGCTCCTTTTTTGAGCCTTTAAAACATCTAAGGCTTCATCCAAATAAAGCGGAGACATCTCACTTGTTTCAAGGTCTTTGAAATACATCACAAGCACCTCTAAATAATCCTTTAAAATCTCTTTTGCTTTTGTTTTGGCAGCGTATATGCAGCGCACGCTCATCCCCAAACGCGTTGCCGCTTCTGCCGCGCTTATATCTTCAAGGCAGCAAAGGCGTATAACCTCTGCCTGCATATGCGTCAGGCGGTTTTTTATAAGATAATCGACCAAATATGCCATGGTGACCGTCCTTTTTCTGCACACAAGCTTGTCTATTGATTCGAGCGCCTCTTCGGTGCTGAATCCGTGACGGCGTATGCAGTTGAGAGCAAATCTTGCCTCCTCCAAAGATATAAGCTCGTCTGTTATGCTGTTCATTTATGCACCTCCTTTGGCAGACCGCCGATTAAATGATAAACACAAATATTTTGTTTATCGGCGGCTGTTTGAATAGCACAGCTATTATTATAGAAACATATGTTCGGTTTGTCAAGCACAAATATTAGAAAAACTATTTTCTTTATAAAATCTCTTGACAAATTTAATAGAATAGCTCATAATATACGCAGCGAAATATTGGGATGTGCTTATATGAACATTATAAAAGAATTAAGACTTTCAAAAAATCTTACCCAGGCAGATTTGGCTGAGCTATGCTCCGTGCACCAAACCGCAGTCAGCCAGTGGGAGAAGGGGAGAACCGCACCTGACACCGAAAGCCTTAAAAAGCTTTCTGAAATATTCGGCGTTTCGGTCGATAAACTCATAGGTGCGCCGGAGAAGAAAAAGGGGGTAAAAATCCCCGTGCTCGGATATGTGCGCGCAGGCATACCCGTTGAAGCTGTGGAGGAGATACTCGATTATGAAGAAATTTCACCCGAGACTGCGGCAACAGGCGAGTTCTTTGCTCTTAAAATAAAAGGTGACAGCATGGAGCCGAGAATTTGCGAGGGAGACGTTGTTATTGTAAGAAAACAAAACGATGTTGACAGCGGCGACATAGCGGTTGTTCTCGTCAACTCAATGGACGCAACCGTTAAAAAAGTAATAAAAAAAGATACAAGCCTTTCGCTTGTACCTTTTAACACAAATTATGATGTTATGATTTTTACTCCGGAAGAAATCACAAAAATTCCCGTAACAATAATCGGCAGAGTGGTTGAATTAAGGGGCAAGTTTTAATTATCTTATGCTCGCTTCTCCCGATGATATATTTTCTGTTGTTCCGTCCGCATATCGCACAATGAGCGCGGCGCAATCGTCTATGCCCTCGGCAAAAGCCTCTTTAGGTTCTTTGCCGGGGGATATTATTTTTATGTTTTTGCCGACGGTTACACACCTTTTGCGGTAGTAATCAAGAAATTCTCTGTTGTCGGCATTTTCAAACTCCTGCGATAAATAAAAGAGCAGATTTTGTGTAAGCTCGTCTTTTAAAGAGCCGTCGGCGGCAATGCTGCCGGCTCTTGATTTTATATCGTCGGGGAAATTTTGCGTTGAAACATTTATGCCGATGCCGACTATTGCAAACATAAGCCTGCTTTCGCAAAATTCGCCCTCGGTCAATATTCCGCACACTTTTTTGTTATCGAGCAAAATGTCGTTTACCCATTTGACTTGAAGTTCTTTTTTTGTCGTCCGAGAAATTGCCTTCATAACCGCGACTGCGGCGGCGGTTGTTAAAAGCGTAGGCTCGGAGAGGGACGGTTCTCTTAATAAAACAGAGAGATAAATCCCGGTGTTCTCGGGCGAATAAAAGCTTCTGCCCATTCTTCCCTTGCCTGCGGTCTGCTTGTTTGCGATTATCACCGTGCCGCTTTTTGCGCCGGAGTGCGCCATCTCTTTTAAAAGCGTGTTGGTAGAAGTGACGACATCCTTTTTTATAACATCAAATTTCATTTTATCCTCTTGCGTAAAGTCTGTTGATTTTTTTGAAATATTCTTTGTCTGCGTTGTCTATGGTATCTTTGGTGGTTCTGAAACGCCAGTTAAGCTCTGCAACACCGGGAATATTCATTCTCGCGTCTCTGCCGAAGCCGCATATATCCTGAAAGGATATTATCGCCGTGTCGGCAACCGAAGACCAAATTGTTTCTGTTATTCTTCGGCATGCGGGCGCAGAGTATCCGCCCACGCCCCAGTCGTCGCCTCTGAAGCCGCAGTAGTCGAGCGTTCTGCGGCGTTCCTGCTCGTTTAATTCATAAAGCCAGCCCAAAAGCGTGTTGTTGTCGTGTGTGCCGGGGTATACCACAAGATTTCTTTTATAGTTGTGCGGCAAATGCTCGCTCTCAGCATTTCCCTGAAAAGCAAACTGTATCACACGAATACCGGGGAAGCCGCTCTCTTTTAAAAGACGTGCGACGTCGTCACTGTAATAGCCGAGATCTTCTGCGATTATATCGGGGTTCGGATATTCTTTTTTAAACGCGTTTATCAGCTTCATGCCGGGCCCCTTTTTCCACTGTCCGTTTTTGGCGGTTTTGCTGCCGAACGGCACAGCCCAGTAAGATTCAAGCCCTCTGAAGTGGTCTATTCTCACTTTGTCATACATAGAGAGCTCTTCGCCGAGCCGCTGAACCCACCAGCGATAGTTTTCTTTTTCGAGCCTTTCCCAGTCATAAAGAGGATTGCCCCAAAGCTGACCGTCAGCCGAAAAATAATCGGGAGGTACGCCTGCAACCTCCTCGGGGCAAAGACTTTTTTTGTTTATTTTAAAAAGCTCGGTGTTGCTCCAAACGTCCGCGCTGTCCATAGATACATATATCGGCATATCGCCCAGAATTTTTATTCCGTTCTCGTTTGCGTATTTTTTGAGCGAGTGCCACTGCTTAAAAAATTCATACTGAACAAAGAGCCAAAATGTCATCTCATCTTTGTATTTATCTTTGTCTTTTATGCAAGCAGTGTAATTTTTATTTTTCTCCTGCCAGTCCCACCACTGTGTTTCGCCGCTTTTTTGCTTAACGGCTTTAAACAGTGCGTAGTCCTCCGCCCAAAAATGCTCGCGGCAAAAAGACTCGGCAAATTCTTTTGCTTTTTCGCCTGCGTTTTTGAAAGCGGTTCTGAGCATATTCATTTTCTCTTTTCTCGCAAACTCATAGTCGGCTGTGTAGGGTGTAGAGGAATATACGCATTTTCTGACATCGGCTTCAGAGAGCAGACCGTCTTCTTTCAGTTCTCTCGGGTCAATAAACATCGGCTCACCCGCAAAGGCGCTTTCGCTTTTATAGGGCGAATTCATCTCGTCAACGGGGTGAAAAGGCAAAACCTGCCATATGCCGAAGCGGCATTCTTTTAAAAAATCAACAAATTCGCGCGCCTCTGTGCCGAAGCCGCCGACGCCGAACGGACCGGGGAGAGAAGTTATGTGCATCAGCACGCCGGAACAGCGATTTTTCATATATCCACAGCCTTTCAGAATAGTAAAATAAGCTTAGTTAAAATTATATTCACGGTGCATTGATGTGTCAACAAAATCATTTCAAAAAAATGCAAAAAATGTATTTACTTAAAGAGTGCGTGTGTGGTAGTATATACAAAGTAATGCCCGGAGGTGGAAGCATGAAATATGAGAACAATTGGGAGTCTTTGAACTCAAGACCCGTACCGCAGTGGTTTGCCGATGCAAAGTTCGGTATATTCATCCACTGGGGTCTTTATTCGGTGCCTGCATTTGCGCCCAAGGGTCAGTATGCAGAGTGGTATTGGTGGGCGCTGACCTGCCCCAATCCAAACGATATACAAAAGCAGTTCCGTGAGTTTCACAAAAAAACTTACGGTGAAAATTTCAGATATGAAGACTTTGTTTCGATGTTTAACGCAGAGGCTTTTGACGCCGGCGAATGGGCGGAGCTTTTCTCGCGCTCCGGCGCAAAATACATAAATCTCGTTTCAAAACACCATGACGGATTTTGTATGTATAAAAGCGATTATACACCGTGCTGGAACAGCGTTGACGTAGGTCCTCACAGAGATTTTTGCCGCGAGCTCAAAGACGCTTTGAGCAAGACGGACGTTAAGTTCGGCGTTTATCATTCGGTTTATGAGTGGTATCACCCGCTCTATCTCAAAGACCCGGAGGAATATGCCGTTAAGCATTTGATACCCATGCTCAAAGAGATAGTCGAAAAATATCAGCCTTACACGCTTTTTACCGACGGTGAGTGGGAGCACGAAAGCTCCGTATGGCACAGCACGGAATTTTTACAGTGGCTTTATAACGAATCCTCTGTTAAAGACACAATAGTGCCCAATGACCGTTGGGGCAAAGAGACAAGGGGCAGGCTCGGCGGCAACTTCACAACAGAGTATGGCTACATAGGCGGCGAAAGCTCGCCCGGCGGCATACTTGCGATGGATTCTTATGAAAGACCCAACGAAGAGTGCCGAGGCATAGGTGGCTCATTCGGCTGGAACCGCTTTGAAAAGCCCGAGGATTATCTCTCTTCAAAAGAGCTTATACATATGCTCATTGACCTTGTCAGCCGCGGCAGTAACTTCCTTTTAAATATAGGACCGACTGCGGACGGCAGAATCCCCGTTATCATGCAGCAAAAGCTGCTTGACATAGGCGATTGGCTCAAGGTCAACGGCGAGGGAATTTATTCGAGCGTTAAATACTCAAACAGCTCCGACGAAAACATAAGATATACGCGCAAAGGCTCCGATGTATATGCGTTCCTTTTAAAATTCCCGTTCGGCGAAGCTGTGCTTAACGAGGTTTGCTATAACCCCGATATAAAGGCAGAATTTTTGGGCGGCGATGTGAATGTCACGGTGTCGGAGTGCGGCGGAAAAGTAAAACTCACATTCCCTCCGATAAACCCTGACGATTTAAAGTGCAAAGATGCATACTGCATTAAGCTTTCGGGTGCAGTTAAATAATATTTTATTATTGCCATAAATTTTAATTTTAGCAGAAAGAGGACAGGCAAAATGATTTTAGACAGAGAAATTTTAATTCCCGATCTCGGCACGGTCGGCCCCGACAGCGGATTTCATCTGCTCTCGCAGACCGAGGACGGCAGATTTGTTAAGGGCAAAAACGGCGTTGAAGAGATTGTTTCAACAGGCGATGAAAAGGTTGAATTTGTATCTTTCGGCGATAAAACGCTCGCTTGCGTAAAATCTGCAATAGCATACCCGGTTTATTACCCCGTTCAGCCCGTTAAGCTTGAGATGCCGGTTAAAGCGGTGCTTATGGATCTTGACGGCACAACGGTCAGAAGCGAAGAGTTTTGGATTTGGATAATTCAAATGAGCATTGCAAGCCTTTTGGGCAACCCCAAATTTGAGCTTGAGGATGCGGATATGCCATTTGTTTCGGGTCACAGCGTATCGGAGCATTTGCAGTATTGCATTGATAAATATTGCCCCGGCGCTTCACTTGACAAGGCAAGAGATTTTTATTTTGAGCACACCCACAGAGAGATGGAAGAAATTATGGCCGGCAGAGGCAAAGAGGGTGCGTTTACTCCCACAGTCGGTGTAAAAGACTTTTTGCTTGAGCTTAAGGGCATGGGCGTTAAAATAGGTCTTGTTACCTCGGGTCTTTATGAAAAGGCTTGGCCGGAGATTCTTTCTGCATTCAAAACCCTCGGCATGGGCGACCCCAAAGATTTTTATGATGCAATTATTTCTGCAGGCTTTCCGCTTCGTAAGGGCTCTGTCGGCACATTGGGTGAGCTTTCGCCGAAGCCGCACCCGTGGCTTTATTCCGAGACTTCAATCGTAGGGCTCGGCGAGGCTTTTGCAGACAGAAACCATGTTCTCGGCATTGAAGACAGCGGCGCAGGCGTCTGCTCCGTTCGCCTTGCGGGCTACACCACAATAGGTATTGCCGGCGGCAATATAGAAGAGAGCGGCACAAAAGCGGTCTGCACATATTATGAAAAGAATTTCGGCGATATAATGAAGAGAATAAAAGGAGAATGAGCTGATGGATAAAAAAGATAAACAGATACAGTGCCATTTTATTTCAAACACTCACTGGGACAGAGAGTGGCGTTTCTCCGCAAGAAGAACGCAGTATATGCTCGGCTATATGCTTGATATGCTTATGGATATACTCGAAAAATATCCCGAGTTCAGACATTTTCATCTTGACTCGCAGACCATGCCCGTTCAGGATTATCTTGAGGTTTATCCCGAGAAAAAAGAGCTTTTCAAAAAGTATGTTTCAGATGGCAGAATAGGCATAGGCCCTTGGTTCTGCCTGCCCGATGAATTTTGCGTCGGCGGCGAATCACTCATAAGAAACCTGCTTTTAGGTCACAAAATAGGCAAAGAGATGGGCGGCATAAGCAAGACCGGCTACTCGCCGTTCGGCTGGGGTCAGATTTCTCAGCTTCCGCAGATTTATGCAGGCTTTGATATTCACTTTGCTTCCTTTTACAGAGGTGTAAACGAATATAACACCCCGAAATCGGAGTTTTATTGGGAAAGCCCGGACGGCACAAGAATTTACGGCTCACGTCTCGGCAAACGCCCGAGATATAACATCTGGTATGTTGTTCAAAGACCGGTATATTTCAACCAGTCCAACGAAAATAACCGCGATATGCTTTGGAACGACAACAACGGTGCTTTTAAATTTATAGATTCCGAAAACGGCAGACTTGACTATCAGTATGCCCACCCGTTTTATGAGTATCATAAAGAAAATATCAAGCCCAGAGGCGAGCAGGCAATAAAAGAGCAGGATAATGACTGGACAACCCCGCACCGCTTCTGGTCGGTAGGTCACGATTCCTCATGCCCCGACGCAAGAGAGGTTCAGATGATTAAGGATCTTGACGAGGCATTGCCGAACGCCCACGTTTTCCACAGCACACTCAAAGAGATGGAACAGGGCATTATAGATGATTTTGACCCGTCATCACCCGTTATCAAGGGAGAAATGCGCGAGCCTTATACCAAGGGCAGCGTCAGCGCAATGATGGGATGGATAATTTCTGCAAGAACATACATCAAGCAGACCAACTTTGACACCGAGCGCAGGCTCACAAATTATGCGGAGCCGATGGCTGTTTTCGCATCGTTCTGCGGCGCACCGTATCCTCAGAATTTCATTGACCTTTCATATAACTATCTTCTTCAAAACCACGGCCACGACAGCATCGGTGCCTGCGGCAGAGACATTGTTTATGAAGATGTAATTTCACGCTTCCGCCAGTCAAGAGAGCTTTCTGTTTGCGTATTTGAACGTGCGTTTATGGACGTTGCGGGCGACATTGACCTCGGTTCTTTTGACAAGAACGACGCTGCAATAGTAATCTTTAACCCCGCGCCCACAAAGAGAAGCGAAGCGGTCAAAATCTCGGTTGAACTGCCTGCGGAGTGGAAAGCGGACAGCTTTAAGATTGTTGACGCAGACGGCAATGAGCTTAAATATCAAATACTTGCAACAAACATGAACAACGCTCAGATTATTCAGAACCCCAACGATGTTGCAAACGTTCTTCACACTCAGCAGTACACAATTATGCTTGATGTTAAAGACGTGCCTGCAATGGGCTATAAAACACTTAAAATGCAGCCGCTTTATCATGTCCGTGCAAAGAACCCCGTAACAATGAAGAAAAACGCTCAGACTATGGAGAATGAGTATCTCAGAGTTACAATCAACGCGAACGGAACATACGACGTGCTCGAAAAAGACACGGGCAAGCTCTTCACTTCTCTCGGCTACTTTAAAGACACGGGCGAAACGGGCAACCCCTGGGAGCACATTGTACCCGAAAACGACGAGACTTTCACAACTCTTAACGAGAGTGCAAAAATCACCCTTCTTCATGAGGGCGAGCTTGAGACTTCTTACAAGGTTGTTATCGACTGGGCACTCCCCGAGGGCAGAAATATGGACGAAAAAACGCGTTCTTCACACCTTAAGCTCTTTAAGATTGAAAATATTGTCACCCTCAAAAAAGGCTCGCGCTATCTTGAGGTTGAAACAACCGTTGACAATCAGTCCGAAGACCATTACTTCCAGGTTGCATTCCCCACAAATATCAAGGCAGAGTTTGTTCATGCTCAGGGTCAGTTTGACGTTGTTAAACGCCCGATAAAGAGACCCGATTATTCTCTTTATGACGAGATACCCATGACCGAGCATCCGATGAATTCATTTGTTGATATTTCTGACGGCAAGCAGGGCGTTGCGCTTCTCAACACAGGCCTCAAAGCATACGAAGCCGCAGATGATGAGTGCAACACAATGTATCTTTCGCTTCTTCGCTCTTTCCCGCTTAGAATTTGCGTAACTTCGGATATGCAGGATTACAGCGGCTGGGATAAAGGCTCGCAGTGCATAGGCAAAAACACTTTCCGCTATGCGTTTATGCCTCACTCCGGCGATTGGGAGGAGGGCAAGGTCTGGACAGAGTCCGACAACTTCAATCTCACCTTCTCCGCCGCACAGCTTGCTCCCACAGACCACGGCAAAAATGCTCTTGAGCATTCGTTCATTGAGCTTAGCGACGATACGCTCTCTGTCAGCGCGGTTAAGAGAAGCGAGGACGGCGAGGGCTGGATAGTTCGTCTGTTTAACCCCTCCGACAGCGCAAAGACCGCAAAGATAAGAGTAAACGGCGGAATTGCTCCGATAGAAAAAACTCAGTCGCCTGTTGAAAGACAGCTCACAGAGTTTGAACTGCCCGAGTATTCAGGCAAAAAGTGGAGCGAGGCAAAGCTTGTTTCTCTTGAAGAAAAAGACGTTGCTCCTCTCACTCTTGACGGCGACGGATTTGCGGAGTTTGAGATAACCGGCAAAAAGATTCTCACATTCAAATTTATGTAATTAAGGGGCTGCCGCATTTAGCGCAGATCAAAGAGTAAAATAAAAAAGAAAAAGGCTATAATTCACAATCGGTAATCAAACATACCAACGTGGATTATAGCTTTCTTTCTTTGCAACAGCCGATTTTTCATTTGTTCAAATAATTCATAAATACGTCCATTAGTTTAATTGCGGTTTTCTTTTCGCTTTCGGAACATGAATCTAATTTTACCATAAGCTCCACACCGGTCGGCGTGGGTGTTTCATCGTCAATCAAAATATCGTTCGGAGTAATATTTAACGATTGACACAGCCTTAAAACGGTTTCCACTTTCATGTTTGCCGTGCCGCGCTCAATGTCGGCATAGGCTCTGTCCGAAAGTCCGGCTTTTTCGGCAACCTCGCTTTGGGTCATTCCCTTTTTCTTTCTTATATCAAGTAGTTTGTTACCTATTTCCGCAAGATTTAATATATGCACTGTAATTCCTCCAAATGCTCTGCTAATAGGAATTATACTTCTTAATTCACTTGACAAATAGGAAGTAGACATATATAATATATGAAGTGTACTTCATATTTATGAGAGGTAAGGTGCACAGAAAATAAAAAATCGGAGGGTAATAAATGAAAAGGATTTTTGCTTTGATTATGGCTGCTGTTTTAATGCTACTTTTGGCGTCATGCAGCTCATGTAAACACTCATGGCAGGAGGCTGACTGCACAACGCCTAAAACCTGCACGCTGTGCGGCGAAACACGCGGCACGGCATTGGGTCATTCGTGGATGGACGCAACCTGCACAGCACCTAAAACCTGTTCTGTATGCCGGGCGACAGAGGGTGAGCCTTTGGAGCACAATTTTGTAGACCATGTGTGCACATATTGCGGATACACAGAAAAAACACTTTCAACATTTGGCTTTTATGATTTGGATATTGAAAACAAATTTGTAATGATAAAGTCATATGATTTTGGCAACGGCGGTTATGTAATTGCTGATAGCACATTTGAATATAATGTCCACACGTTGCGTGACGGATATTATGAGTCGTATCACTATCATATTTCAAACGGATACGAAGAAACAAATAAAATAATGTATTCGATTTTGAGCGAAGACAGCATTGAAATAACAGCTAACGGAACTGTTGAAAGAATATATGACAGGGTAATAATAGATGAAGAAAACAACGCATTTATTTTAAAGCTGCTTTTGCCAAACGGCAGTGAAGACTGGTGGGTTTCATATAATTCAATTGATTGGAGCAGAAATCCGGAGGAAACAGAAAAAGGAGTTAAGCTTTACCTTAAAGATTTTGGCTGATATAAAGAAAGGGCCTGCGCTAAGTGCGTCAGACCCTTTTATATCTTCAAAATATTTCTCACAACAAACCAAATAATCAAAATAATTAAAAATGATATATCAAATGAGGCGGCAGGGGAACGGTAAGCGAATTTGCCGTTTTTGACATAATTTTTTATGCAAAAAGCCCACACCCACGCCACATAAAACATCTCCGGCGCAAACATGAGATTGTATTGGTATATTGCCGAAAAGTCGAGCGACAAAACTCCCAAAACCGCGCGCGTGTTGCCGCAGCCGGGGCAGCGCAAATGCGTCAGAGCGTTAAACGCGCAAAAAAGTCTTAGGCTCGTATTTTTCATTATAAACCCTGCCGCCGCGGCAAGCAAAATAACGGCTAAAGTCAGTGCGGCAGATATTAAAATTCGTTTTTTAGGTGTTGAAAGCATAATTTTCTCCGATTATGATTGTTTAAGACCCGCAAATGTTGACAAATCAAACCAAGTTATGATATATTGTGCTTGGAGGTGAACGATATGAATATTGAAAAAAGAAGCATAGCCACTTGTGTCATACTCTCTATTGTGACCTGCGGCATATACGCCATCTTTTGGGCTGTTAAGCTCGGACGTGAATCCGTCAGCGTAAAAGACCGAAACGATGACGGCGTGCTGGAAATAGTGCTTATGATTTTCCTGCCGTTCCTCGGCTTCTATTTTGCCGAGAAAAAGCTCACAGAAGGCTGCCAAAATATGGGTATTCCTCATGAAGACAGGTCTTTGGTTTATCTTCTGCTCGGCATATTTGGGTTTGCCATTGTTGATTATTGCCTTATGCAGAACGATCTTAACAAAATCAGTGACATGATGAATCCCGGCAACTTCAACAATCCCGGCGGATACAACGACCCGAATAATTTTAATAACCCCAACGGTTATAACGACCCCAACAACTTCAACAACCCCATGAACTGAAAAAAATAAATTTTCGGACTTTGCCGCAATCAAAATCGGCAAAGTCCGTTTTTTTATTCTGCGTATTTTTTAATACATTCGTTTGCAATTTCGGGGCAGTCGGTTATAAGACCGTCAACACCGCATTTTATAAGACGTTTAAAGTCACTGTCTTTGTCGGGCGTCCATACATTCACCTTAATGCCCAAATCATGAGCTTTTTTGACGTAGTATTTGCTGACAAAGCACTTGTGCGGGTGCAGCGCAGAAACGCCGATTTCTTTGCCGAACTCCGCGGCTCTGTACCACATTGAGTATGTCTCGCGCTTGTCGGGGCTGTAAAGGTATGCGGTGCGGCAATTTCTGTCATATTTTTTGGCTTCAACAAGCATTTTGCTGCTGAATGAAGAAATAATAAGTTTATCAAAAAGACAAAAATCCTTTACCATGTCTATTGTCTTTTTAACAACGGTCATGTCGTTCTCTTTTGAGGGCTTCAGCTCAATGTTTAATATCTCTATTTCCGCATTTTCGCAAAGGGTCAAAAACTCTTCGAGCGTGGGGGCTTTTACACCTTCAAAATCCTTGCCGAAGTATGAGCCGAAATCGTATTGCTTTATTTGCTCAAGCGTCATTTTGGATATGGTGCCTTTGCCGTTTGAGGTCTTGTTTATTTCATAATTGTGGCAAATTATCGGGTGACCGTCCGCCGTTATGTGAACGTCTGTCTCAAAGCCGTCAACACCGATTTCGAGCGACTTCTCAAATGCGGGCAAGGTGTTTTGCGGAGCAACTTTGTTTGCACCTCTGTGCGATATAACTTTAACTGACATATTATCCCTCATTTCATAAAAATATTCTATATCTCAGCATACAACAAAAAGACTTTGCCGTCAAGTGCCGAGGGAGAAGTCTTGCAAATTGATGCCGCCGGCGGCGGTGTGTGGGCACACCGACTTATATGATACTTCCGTTCTTGCGTAGGGCGGCATGCCCTCATGCCGCCGATTCTTTGAATTTGATGTGAGCTAACGGTAAGACTCGCCCTCATCCGGCGCGTTGCGCCACCTTCTCCCCCAGGGCGAAGGCTACAATCGGCTTCTCCTCGAGGAGAAGCTGTCACGAAGTGACTGATGAGGTGAAAGCTTACGACATAATGCTATTCTCGGCGAAGATGTTTATTGCCACAAAGGAAAACGCTCCGTTTTTGAACGGAGCGTCGGTGTGCAAAATTAAATAAATATGTATTTAAATTATGCTTCTTCCTTCATTTTTGCGAAGCACTCACTGCAATAAACAGGGCGATCTTCTCTCGGACGGAACGGAACTTTAGCTACGCCGCCGCATGATGCGCAAGTTGCCTCAAAAAGCTCGCGCTCGCCGCGGGCTGCGTTCTTGCGTGCGTCACGGCAAGCCTTGCAGCGCTGAGGCTCGTTTACAAAGCCTTTCTCAGCATAAAATTCCTGCTCGCCGGCTGTGAATACAAATTCGTTGCCGCACTCTTTACAGATGAGTGTTTTGTCTTCGTACATAGTGTTTTACCTCGCTTAGAAATAATGATATTGTGCCCCCCTGCGGATTTGCACCGCCCATTATCAGATGTAATGTTTGAGTTTGACAATGCCCTGACTGAGGATGGGACGTATTAAATGCTTCTTGCTGACCTTATTTTTTTGCGTGCACGCGAAAGTGCGTTGCCTGCCGATTTGACGCTTATGCCGTTTTCTGCGGCAATCTGCGCGTGGCTTTTGCCTGCGATGCGGCTTTTTAAGACGTTCCTTTCAAGCTCGGTTAAATCCGAGTCTATGCAGTGCATGATGTTTGAAACGTCATCCCGCAAAGAAACAACCGCTTCGGGGTTGCTTGAGGCAAGGCGGTCGCTAAGCTCAACATCTTCAAGCGGCACATAGCTGTTAAGCGGCTTGTGCTTTTTGCGGCTCTGAGCCCTGACGGCAGATGTTATGCTGTTTTGAACGCAGGCTCTCGCATATGTCGCAAACGATGCCTCGCGCCCTTTGTCATAGCTTAGCACAGCGTTAAAAACACCAAGCATACCCTCTTGAATAAGGTCATGTCTGGTTGCGGAACCTCCGCATTCTTTTTCGCTTGCGACTGCCTCAACACTCGGCATAAGGCTTTCGATTATCTCGGTCATTGCCGATTCGTCGCCGCCACGCGCCTTTAAAATCAGCGCGTCATAATTTATGCCGTCACGCATTGAGACACCTCTAAGACAACAAGTTACCCTAAAATGATATATTAAATCAAGAACAAAGTCAATGATTTGACCAAAAGTTTATAAAATTTTACTTTAGTAACAAAACAAATGAAAGAGTTTTGTGTAATCCGCACTATCATTTTCGACATTTTTATGTATGTATCGCCTGTTTGCACATAATTTGGTCAAAAAACCTGTAAATGGCAGGCTTTTAAAATAAATGTTGAGTTGGTGAGCAAAATAGTATATAATAACCATGATATTTTGTTGGAGATGATATAAATGCCGTCACTCGGATATATAAAGATAGCGTCGGTGAGCCCGCCGGTAACGGTCGCGAACCCTAAGAAAAACTTAAATTCCGCATTGCCTTTTATAAAAAAAGCGGCAGACGACGGCTGCCAAATTATATGTTTGCCGGAGCTTAGCTTGTCGTCATACACCTGCGGCGACCTTTTCGGCAGCAGCACGCTCATAGATGAATGTGAGGCGGCTTTAAAGAACCTTATGGCTTCTTTTGCTGAGAGTGACGCGGTTATAGTCGCAGGCTTACCGCTTTTTTGGGGCTTTGACCTTTATAACTGCGCGGCGGTTATGCAAAAGGGGCATTTGCTCGGCGTTGTGCCGAAAAGCTATATCCCCGAATATAACGAGTTTTATGAAAGACGCCGTTTTTCTTCGGGGCTTGATTGCCGTGCCGAGAGCGTTAAGCTCTGCGGCGAAGACGTGCCGTTCGGCAAGCTTTTGTTTGACCTCGGCGAGGGCGCGGTCATGGGCATAGAGATTTGTGAGGACCTTTGGGTTCCCGCCGCTCCGTCTGCCGAAATGGCTCTTTGCGGAGCAAATATTATACTCAATCTTTCTGCAAGCGACGAGGTGACCACCAAGGACGATTACCGCACGGAGCTTGTTAAACAGCAGAGTGCAAGATGTATTTGCGCCTATGCCTATACGAGCGCAGGGGTGGGCGAAAGTTCTACCGACCTTGTGTTCTCCGGCTCCTGCATGATTGCCGAAAACGGCGGTATTCTCAAAAAATCAGACAGATTTAAACGCGAGGGCACATATATCTCTGCATGCGTTGACGTTCAAAAACTGAACGCTTTGCGCCGCGTGAGCAGCTTTAGCGACAATGCGAAAGAATATGTTAAAAAGAACGATTACAGGCTTGTCAGTGCCGCAGTTTCGCCGATTGACGAGAAGAAAACAGACAGATTTTACGAAGCACATCCTTTTGTTCCCGACGATGAAAACACAAAATCAAAAAGATGCGCCGAAATATTGGAGATTCAGTGTGCCGGCCTTGCAAAAAGAATGCTTCACACGGGCATTAAAAAGCTTGTGATAGGTATTTCGGGCGGTCTTGATTCCACGCTTGCACTGTTGGTGGCTCACCGCACGGCAGAGGAGCTGTCACTCCCCAAAGAAAATGTTATTTGCATAACCATGCCCGGCTTTGGCACAACAGATATGACATATAACAACGCCGTTGAGCTTATAAAATGCCTTGGTGCGGATTTCAGAGAGATAAATATTAAGCCTGCGAGCATACAGCATATGCAGGATATAGGCCACAATATAAATATTCACGATATAACCTATGAAAACACTCAGGCACGCGAGAGAACGCAAATTCTTATGGACACCGCCAACAAAGAGGGCGCTTTGCTTGTAGGTACGGGCGATCTCAGCGAGCTTGCACTCGGCTGGTGCACATACAACGGCGACCATATGAGTATGTATGCGGTCAACTGCGGCGTGCCGAAAACGCTTGTGCGCCACCTTGTGTCTTTTGTTGCCGACAACAGTGATGAGAGAACCTCCGACGTTTTAAAGCGCGTGCTTGATACCCCCGTAAGTCCCGAGCTTTTGCCGCCGGACGAGCAGGGCAAGATAACCCAAAAGACCGAGGAGCAGTTAGGCCCTTATGAGGTGCATGATTTGTATTTGTATCATTTTATACGCTTCGGTTTTTCACCGGAGAAGCTCCTGTATATAGCCTGCCGCGCTTTTGACGGAGTTTACAGTAAAGAACAGCTTTCAAACTGGCTCAAAATATTTATAAAAAGATTTTTCTCAAACCAGTTTAAACGCTCCTGCATACCCGACGGGCCAAAGGTAGGTTCTGTCAGCCTTTCGCCGAGAGGTGACTGGCGTATGCCGTCCGATGCGGATTCTTCTATATGGGCGGATTTGATATGACGGGATTTATATGTTTGGATAAGCCGGAGGGCATAACCTCTTTTACTGCCGTGAATAAGCTTCGCAGAATTTGCGGCATAAAAAAAGCCGGTCACACCGGCACGCTTGACCCCATGGCTACAGGCGTTCTGCCCGTTATGCTCGGCGGAGCGACAAAATTTTCCGATTTTATTCCCACACACGATAAGGCATATGAAGCGGATATTCTTTTGGGCGTGACAACCGATACCTATGACGTCACGGGCAATGTGCTCTCAAAAGATGATAAAAAAATCGGCGAAGATGAGTTTAGAGCAGTGCTCAAAGAATTTGTGGGCGAAACGCAGCAGCTGCCGCCGATGTATTCCGCCGTTTCAAAGGACGGAGTACGTCTTTATAAGCTCGCAAGGCAGGGCATAAGTGTTGAGCGTGAGAAGAGAAATATAAATATCTATTCCGCAGAAGTGATTTCTGCTTCACCGGAGGACGGAATTTTTACCGTCGCGGTTTCTTGCAGCGTAGGCACATATATACGCTCCCTTGCAAACGATATAGGTGAAAAGCTCGGCTGCGGCGCGGTGCTCAAAAGGCTCAGAAGAACGAGCGCAAACGGATTTTTTCTTGCGGATTCCGTGACTTTGGAGGAGCTTCAAAAGCTTAAAGATGAGGGCAGACTGCATGAGGCGGTAAAGAGCGTTGATTCGCTTTTTACGGAGTACGGCGCACTCACCGTCAGCGAGGCGCAGGCAAAGCGTTTTATGAACGGCGGTGCTTTGCTTAAAAACCGCATAAGAGATTTAAACGGCGAGGGACTTTTCAGAGTGTATTCGCCCGAGAAAAAGTTTTTGGGTCTCGGCTCTGTGAAGAGCGAAGACGACGAAATGAAAATAGCAAAGCTTCTTATAGAATAGCAAAAAGCTGTAATCGCATTTGACATCGGTCTGCGAATTACAGCTTTTATTTATTTATAAACCCGAGCTCTGCGAGAGCGTAATATATTCCGTCACGGTTATTGTCTTTTGTGTGCTTTTTGATTTGTGCTTTCAGCTCTGTCGGCGCGTTATCCATAAGGTAGCCGTTGCCGACTGCGAGCAGCATCTCGCGGTCGTTATAATTGTCGCCGAAAGCCGCCGCGTCTTTGGGGCTTACTCCCCAAATTTCACAGAGCTTTTTAACCGCTTCGGCTTTGTTTACTCCGCCCTGCATTATTTCGAGCATAAAATCTGCCGAACGCACAATTTCAAAATCAAAGAAATTTTCTTTTAAGCTTTTTTCGAGAGAGGATATTACATTCGGCTCACCGATACACAAAATTTTGCATATTTCATCGCCGTCCAAAATATCGAGCGTACCCTCTTCGGAGCAGATTTTAACGGTTTGCTCCTCGCGCACAATTCTCGGGTCGCTTCGGTCTTTTGTAATCCACCGGGCAGGGGAATATATATTGACCGCAACATCAAAAGAACCGCTTTCAATATAATTTAATATGCGGCGGGCGTCGCTTTTGCAGAATCCGTTTTGATAAAGAATTTTTCTGTTTTCATCCATTATCAGTGCGCCGCTGAAAGAAATTATGGGGCAATTTATGCCGTTATCTTTCATCACGGAGAATATCCCGCCCGGGCTTCTTGCGGAGACTATAACAAACGGAATACCATTCTTTTTAAGCTCGCCGAGAGCGTATTTTGTTTTTTGCGTTATTCTTTGTTCGGAGTTTAAGAGCGTACCGTCAATGTCGCTGAATACCGTTCTTTTCATATCAGTCTATATATTCACGAGAGCGGAATTTTACGCCGAGGTTCTTTGCGATTTTTTCACACTCTTTTATCTCTTCGTCTTTAAGAATGTCAACAACCGTCATTCTTACATCGTCGTGGTATTCGACGCATTTTTTTGCAAAATCTATAATTGCGTCAAAAGAGCCGATGCCGAATTTGCTTCTTGTGATTTGCAGGTATCTCTCTGCGTTGGGCGCATTGAGCGAGATTGAAACCGTGTCAACAACACAGCAAAGCTCTTTTGTGATGTCGCGGCCGTTCACAAGGCAGCCGAGACCGTTTGTGTTGAGCCTGATTTTAAGACCGTATTTTTCTTTTATATATCTTGCACTTTTTATAAGGTTATCATAAGCGCAGGTCGGCTCGCCGTAGCCGCAGAACACGGCCTCTGTGTATTTCGACATATCGACAGAATCTATTGCCTTTTTAATTTCGTCAAAGCTCGGCGCTTTGTCGTGCCACATAGAGTTTTCTGTGCCTATTTCATTCACCTTGTTCCTTATGCAAAAAACGCAGTCACAAGGGCAATCGTTTGTAATGTTAAGATAAAGGCCGCCTTCAAAATCATAAACTATATCAGCCATCGTTATTCATCCTCTTTTTTATTAAAATTTATTAAAAAATTTTTTCTTGATTTTTGCAGTGTCAAGAGCTGCACCGACAATAATATATATTATCGCACTGCCGAGAGCCTGCACTATGCTGCCGGGTATATCCGTTGCTGCGGTTGCCGCATTACCGTAAACGACCCATGACGCGAAAAAGTAAAGCACAAGAGTCACAAGACCCGAGGCAACGGTCATAAGAACAGTTACCCATGAGACGATTTTATCTTTATGCTTTTTCATCATCTTGTTTGCTATTATAAAAGGCACGGCATTGACCGCTTTTATCACAAAGGTAAAGGGTATCCAGTTAAAATAACCAAAGGTTAAGTCTGCCAGAGCACCGCCGATTGCAGAGGCCGCAAGCGCATACGGGGCGGGCAAAAAGCTCGCGCAAAGATAAATCATACTGTCGCCGAAGTGAACATAGCCCGCTTCGCTCGGAAGCGGCAGATGCACCATTGTAAGCGCAGCGACGAGCGCGGCAAAAATTGCGGTGAGTGCAATGTTTTTAGTCTTTTGATTTTTCATTCTCTCTCTCCTCAAAGAAGTTTTAAAAACGGCTCAAAGCAAATTCCGTCGTTTGGGTTAGTGCCCTCCATAACAGTTGCTTTTACTGAACATTCCAAAAATCTGACGGCCTTACTCACGGCGTCAAAAATATCTTCGCCTTTTGTGACGCCTGCACACACTGCGGCAGAGAACAAATCGCCCGTGCCGGAGTAGCTTCCGCCGAAATCCTGAGAAGATACCGTTCTTATACCGTCTTTGTCTATAATGCAGTTTGATATTTTGCCCTCAATATAAGGCACGCTTGTGACAACAATGTGTTTAATGCCGCCGTCAATAAGATTTTTTGCATTTTTTTGCAAAAAATCTTTCATGCTCTCTTTATAGGCATTTTTTTCTGCTTCTTTATAATCACAGCCGGTCAAAACGCAAAATTCTGTGAGGTTGGGCGTGATTATATCCGCCTGCATGGCGAGCGATTTAACACCGTCGCAAAGCTTTTTCGAGTGTGTTGCATAAACACTGCCGTTGTCTGCCATTACCGGGTCAACCACAAGAAGCGTATTTTTCTTCTTAAATTCTTTGCAAAATCCGTTTATTATTTCTATCTGCTTTTCGTTTGCAATGTAACCCGTGAGAATAGAGTCAAAGCTTAAACCGAGCTTTCGCCACATAGCGATGTAGTCTTCCATTCTGTCTGAAAAATCATCGCAAAAATATTCGGGGTAGCCCGTTTGGTTGCTCAATACCGCCGTCGGCAGCGGGCAAGCCTGTATTCCCATGACCGAAATAACGGGTATCGCCGCAGTCATAGAGCATTTGCCGAAACCCGAAATGTCGTTGATTACCGCTGTCTTTTTCACCTTGGCTCACCTCTTTTATCAAATATTATAGATATTTTTGTACACTTTAAAATACACAAATATAACATTTTTTATATGTACAGTTTAACCTTGACGGGAATAAATCAACATTTTAGTCAAGATTTTTTGTAAAAGTTTTACAATCAAATTGCGGCAAATATTAAAAATTTCTGAAAAAATTGCCAACCGTATTGACGGCAAATTCTATTTGTATTATCATTAGACATACCGTAATTAATGCAAAAATGTTAAATTTATAATAAAGAAAAAAGGAGAATAATATGAAAGGCATTATTTTGGCGGGCGGTTCCGGCACAAGGCTTTATCCGCTGACCATGGTGACCAGCAAACAGCTTTTGCCGGTCTATGACAAACCTATGATATATTATCCGCTTTCAACCCTTATGCTTGCAGGCATAAGAGAGATACTTATAATTTCCACACCTGAGGATACGCCGAAGTTTGAATCTCTCATGGGCGACGGACATCAGTTCGGCTTGAAGCTTTCGTATAAAGTTCAGGAAAAACCCGAGGGACTCGCACAGGCGTTTATAATCGGTGAGGAGTTTATCGGCAAAGACAGTGTTGCCATGGTTCTCGGCGACAACATCTTTTACGGCAGCGGCTTCGGTCATATGCTGCGCCAGGCCGCAAAAAACAAAAAGATGGCAACCATTTTCGGCTATTATGTAGAAAATCCGCAGGCTTTCGGTGTAATTGAGTTTGGTAAGGACGGTGAGCCCGTCTCGATAGAAGAAAAGCCCGAAAATCCCAAGTCAAACTATGCGGTAACGGGTCTTTATTTCTACGACAACAAGGTTGTTGAGTATGCAAAAAACTTAAAGCCCTCCGCGCGCGGCGAGCTTGAAATAACCGATATTAACAAAATATATCTTGAAAACGGCAACCTTGATATAAAATTCATGGGCCGCGGCTTTGCATGGCTTGATACGGGAACGGTTGATTCCCTCTCTGATGCGTGCAACTTTGTTAAAACAATAGAGACGCTTCAGGGCATAATCATTTCCGCCCCCGAAGAAATCGCTTATAATAACCGCTGGATAAGCAAAAAAGCACTTATCGAATCGGCTAAAAAATATGGCAAATCCTCTTACGGCAGACACCTTCAGCGCATTGCAGAGGGTAAAATACTTTATTCCTCCGTACCGGGCGAAAGACCGCGCTGGGGCAAGGAACAGCCTGAGGAAAATAAGGAGAAAAAATCTTAATGGAACTTGAAAAAACAGAAATTGAGGGAGCTGTGGTCCTCACGCCGAAGGTTTTCGGTGACAACCGCGGCTGGTTTATGGAGTCATACTCAAAACGTACACTCGAAGAACTCGGAATATCGGACGAGTTTATACAGGATAACCGCTCGTTTTCGGCACAGGTCGGCACGCTCAGAGGGCTTCACTGCCAAACAAATCCCATGGCTCAGGCAAAGCTTTTGACCTGCCTCAAGGGCACAATCACCGACATTGCGGTTGATATAAGAAAAGGCTCGCCGACCTATAAAAAATGGGTCGCGGTGGAGCTCAGCGAAGAAAACAAAAAGATGTTTTACATCCCGGCAGGCTGCCTGCACGGCTTTGTTACAAGAACGCCCGATGTAGAGGTCATGTATAAGGTGGATAAATTCTATTCACCCGAAAATGACAGAAGCGTTCGCTTTGACGACCCCGAGCTCGGTGTTGTATGGGATATAGAAAATCCCATTCTTTCGCAAAAAGACATTAACGCACCGCTTCTTAAAGACAGCGATGTTGAATTTATTTATAAAGGCTAATATGATGAAGATACTTGTTACGGGCTATAACGGTCAGCTCGGCTATGACGTTATAAAAGAGCTGCGCTCGCGCGGCATAGACTGCCTCGGCGCAGATAAAGACGATTTTGATATTACGAATGAAAAAGAAACCCTAAAAGCCATAACAGAGTATTCGCCGAGTGCGGTTATTCACTGCGCGGCATACACTGCCGTTGACAGGGCAGAGGACGATGAAGAAACTTGCCGCAGGGTAAATGTTGACGGCAGCAAAAACATTGCTCTCGCCTGTGCATTTCTCGGTTGCAAAATGGTTTATATCAGCACCGACTATGTCTACGGCGGCAAGGGAGAGACTCCGTTTGAGCCGTCGTCCCCAACGGCTCCGTGCAATGTCTATGGCAAAACCAAGCTTGAGGGCGAAAAGCAGGTTCAAAAATATTGCAAAAAAAGCTTTATCGTCAGAACCTCATGGGTTTTCGGTATCAACGGCGGCAATTTTGTTAAAACAATGCTCAGACTTTCGGAAAGTCACGACACTTTGACCGTTGTCAGCGACCAGATAGGTTCGCCCACCTATACGCCGGATTTGGCAAGGCTTATCTGCGACATGGTTGTTACCGAAAAATACGGCATATACCACGGCACAAACGAGGGCTGTTGCTCTTGGGCGGAATTTGCCGCAGAAATAATGAAATCGGCGGGGAAAGATACAAAAATAATCCCCATTCTTACAAAAGACTATAAGTGCGCCGCCGAAAGACCGCTCAATTCAAGACTTAGCAAAAAGTGCCTTGATGACGCGGGCTTTGAACGCTTGCCAACATGGCAGAACGCACTGGAACGCTACATGAAAGAGCTTGATTTGAACAATGGCAATGGCTGCCGCATTTAGCCGCGCAAAATGTGTCTTTGCCCGGAGCAGACACATCATTGCCGCAAAAGGGCGCAAATAATAAGATATTAAAAGCTGTAATTCACGATTGGCACACAACCCGGCTGCCGTTTGTGAATTATGGCTTTCTTTTTGCTCTTTAGTCTGCGGCGGACACGTCGATTTTTTGTTTGTATTGGCTTTTGGGCTGTGATATGCTATTATAAACAGAGGTTCTTTATGAGTTCTTTATAATTCTTAAATTCTTTTTTTGCATTGAACTGCTTTAATATAGATGACGGGTGGGCGAGAGAGTCGCCCGAAGAGAGGATGGTTTTATGTACCGCGTATTGATTTGTGACGATGACAAGGCGATTGTGGACTCGATCGAGGTCTATCTTAAGCTTGAGGGCTATGAGGTTCTGAAGGCTTATGACGGCTTGCAGGCTATCGACTGTGTAAAGAGCAATGAAATTCATTGCATGATACTTGACATCATGATGCCGCGGCTCGACGGCCTTATGGCCGCTCATAAGCTCAGGGAGAGCTATAATTTTCCGATAATAATGCTCTCTGCAAAAAGCGAGGATACCGATAAAATCGCAGGTCTTGAATTCGGCGCAGACGATTATGTTACAAAACCGTTTAATCCGCTGGAGCTTATGGCAAGAGTAAAATCACAAATCCGCCGCTATGCGATGCTCGGCAGTATGCAGATAAAAGAAACCCAGCTTGTCACGGGCGGACTTGCACTAGACACCGAAACAAAAGAGGTGACCGTTGACGGCACTGCGGTGAAGCTGACCGCAAGGGAGTTCGGCATACTTGAATTTCTCATGCAAAACATGGGCAGGGTGCTCTCGAGCGAGCAAATTTATGAGGCGGTGTGGAAAGAGCCTGCCTTCAGCGTTGAGAGAACGGTAACAGTGCATATAAGGAACATACGCGGAAAAATAGAAATCAATCCCAAAGACCCAAAATATCTTAAGGTGGTGTATGGTCTTGGCTACAAAATCGAAAAACAGTAAATATTCACCGTGGGTAAAGGCTCTGTGCCTGCTTATCGGCGCCGCAATGATTTTTTTGAGCGGAACGTGCCTTGCACACGCAGTAACGCTTGTCAGATTTTTCGGTACGGAAGCTGTTAAGGACAATGCAAAAAACAGCGTCAAGCCCGAATTTTCGCAAACCGAAGCGGTCAGGCTTTATATTCAGGATACGGCGGCGCAAATAGAGAGCCTGACAGGGGCGGACGGAGCCGTGATTTCGCAGGAGCTTAGCAAAAACCGCGAAAGCTATGTCAGCGAGGCTCTTAATAAATACCTTGACGAAAAAGCGCGCATAATAAAAAACGAACTCACTTACGTTGCAAAAAATTATAAGACCGATGCGTATGCTTATTCAGCCTACGGGCTGAGCAGCAATTATTCGTATAACATACCCGATACGGATGCGGCAGACCAAAAATATCCCGTTGACCCCTATGCACCGAAGGTTGTGCAGACGGTTCAGAAAATACTGAACTACGCCGACGGTCGGGAATTTTTGAAGTACGAAAATCTTGTGCGTGAAACGGCGTTCACCGAAGGCGGTTTTTCTTTTAGCAAAAAATATTATGTCAACGGCGAAGCCTTTGACATTTATATCAGAAACGAGAACCTTTTGAATGATGCCGAGACAGAAAAAGACTTTCTCGAGAGTGAATTTGACAGCTCCGTTGAAAATAAAGCCTACAAAGCAGACAGCGAAAAGTCAAACGCACAGGCGAAGCTTGAAAAAACGGTTAACTTAAAATATTATGCCAGAAAGGGCGATAAAGTTGCCACAAATATGGCAGATCCCGATGCGGAGCTTGCCGCCGTCGCAACACACAAGGCATATTATTTCAGAGGGGAAGGCGAATATATTACCGAGGGCTTCGACTTGGGCGACGATTATCTTTCCTCCTGCGATACGGCGGCGTTCTATATTGCGGACGGTATCGAACAGGGCGATGAGATAGGCTCTCTTTATGATATTTATAACGGCACCAAAAGCGCAAACATCTTCCCGGACGCGATTTTAATGCTTGTGAGCTTTATATTGGCGGTTTCGGCTCTCGTGTGCCTTTTGAATCTCTCGGGTCACAAAATAGGTGAAGACGGTATAGCTCTCTCGTTTATAGATAAAATTCCGGGTGATATTCATACCGTCATTTCAGGCGGAATAATTGCGGCAATCTGCTACGCGTTTTTCCTCCTTGCCGATTATGCCGTGATAAGAGAAGATGCGGAAGTTTTGCTCTATGCAAAAAAATGGGTCTATCTTGTACTCGGTTCTGTGCTTGCGGCGCTGTGGCTTGTGCTTGCCGAATGGCTTTGCAGCCTTGCAAGAATCAAAAAGCACTCCGGCTCATGGGTTAAATCATTTATAATTTACAAAGCTTTGGCTTGGCTTTTCAAAAAAATTAAAAAGTTCTTCTCACTGGCGGGCGGAATAATAAAATATAAGCCCGGCTGTTTCGGCAAAAATAAATACCGTATATTCTTAGCGGCGGTTCTTTTGTTTAATATTATAAGCGTTTTGCTTGCCGTCAATTTCAGAACTTGGCCGCTTTGGGCGTGCTGCCTTGCGGTTATGGATATATGCGCGTTTTGCACCGCAAGAATATTCAAAGACCTTGACAAGGTTATAGTCGCCGCGCAAAAAAGAACCTGCGCGGAATTCGGCGGTGAAAGAGTGCCGGAGTTTATCGAAACGCTCAACGAATCTCTGCGCGTGACCAATGCGGAAGTGCAGCAGGCTGTTGCCGAGGCTGTGAAAAACGAGAGAACAAAGGCGGAGCTGATAACTAATGTTTCGCACGATTTGAAAACGCCGCTCACGTCAATAATTTCATATGTCGACCTTCTTAAAAAGTGTGACATAAAGGATGAGGATGCACTCAAATATATAAATGTGCTTGATGAAAAATCGCAGAACCTGAAATCGCTTATAGAAAATCTTGTGGAAGCCTCAAAGGTTTCTACCGGAAATATTAAACTGAATAAAACGATTCTTAATTTGAAAGAGCTTGCGGTGCAGGCGGTTGTGGAATATACGCCGGAGTTTGAAGGCAGAAATCTTGATTTGAGATTTAATGAGGAGGGCGAAACGGTCAACATTTTTGCCGATGGCCCGCACACTTACAGAATACTTGAAAACTTGCTCTCTAACGCCAAAAAATATTCCGCACCCGGCTCAAGGGTTTATGTCCGCGTTTATAAGCAAAACGACAGTGGTGTGTTTGAAATTAAAAATATTTCAAAAGCCCCTCTTGATATTTCGCCGGAAGAACTGACCGAACGCTTTGTGCGCGGCGACGCTTCGCGAGGCGAAGAAGAGGGCAACGGGCTTGGGCTTTCGATAGCAAAAGAGCTGTGCTCCCTCCAGGGCGGAAAGCTCGTTATCTCGATAGACGGCGATTTGTTTAAAGCAACGGTTATTTTACCATCAAGATAAAAATAAAAGATACACACCTTAGCCGAAAGCCCGGGTGTGTATCTTTGTTTATATGTTTAAAAATTTATATAGCGCTTTGGCAACTCCGCCCTCTGCGGCAGGGCAGGATACATAATCGCAAATGCTTTTTATTTCCTCCTCTGCGTCGCCCATTGCAACCGAAATGCCCGCGTATTTCAGCATATCGGTGTCGTTAGAGCTGTCGCCCATGGCAATGCTGTGCGCCCTGTCAATTCCGCAGTGCTTCAAAATAATCTCCATTCCCGTTGCTTTGGTGCAGCCCTTTTGTGAGTATTCAGCATAGCCGGGGTGCTGATAAACCAAAAACTTTTTGCTCAAAAAATCATACTCATCTTTTTCCAAAACATGGGGAACAAAAATTTTGGTAATTCTCTCATTTTTAAAACGCTCTTTAAGCTCTTCTGAGCTTTTAACAAAGGCGATGTCTTCTCGCTCGTATCTATGGTTTGAAATAAGGAGCCTCTCTCCCTCCAGCACAACGGTGCGGTCTGTTTTGCCGAAATGGTCTATCGCCCACGCAGCATCAGAAAAAGAAACGGTTTTGCTCAAAAGAGTTTCATCGCCGTATATTATGTTGCAGCCTATGCCGGCAACGTAGCCGTCAAAGCCAACCGAGCGGATTTCATCGCCGATGTTTCCCATTGCGCGTCCGCTGTTTATAAAAATCATGTGACCGTTTTCACGCGCTTTTTTAATTGCAATTCTATTTTCTTCGGGGATGCCGGAGCTGTAAAGAGTTCCGTCTATATCAAGAAATACCGCGTATTTTTCGTTTGTCATTTTTAGACCTTCTTTTTGTTTGCTTATGTTAGATTTTAGCAACTAAAACGCCTCTTGTCAAATAAAGAGGCGGCGATTTGTTGACTTTTTATTTCTTAAATGATAACATTTTTATAATATGCAAATAAAGGATGGGTCATTATGAAAAAACTTTTGAGCGTTATCCTTGCACTTGTAATTGCCGCCGCTCCCGTTGCGGTTTGCGCGGCGCAGACTGTTCCCGATTACAGCACCGAATGTGTATCTCACTGCGGCGGAGACTGTGAATATTCGCCTTTGATAGTTGTGCCGGGAATCATGCAGTCTCAGGTATATGTTCAGGACGAAAACGGCAATGACCTTTTGACCCAAAAGGGATTTCCGATAGTAGAGGGAATGGATCTTCAGTTTATGTTTGATATGGACGTTGTGAAATCCAGACTTCCCGAGCTTATTGCTCCGTTTGTGCTTTCTGTCATAAAGAGAGACAGGGATATTTTTATCGACGCGGCTGTTAAAATTTTCGGAGACTGCTTTAAGTCGCATTATTTTAATCCCGACTCAACAAGAGTAAACAATGTTGCCACCGATGAATATTGGTATTCGGACGAGGTTGCAAAAACAAAGCCCGATAAATCTTACGGCTATATGCAGGGCTACAGAAAAGACGAAAACGGCAATGTTTTGCCGTCTTATAAATACCCGACCGAATTTGATATGATAAAAGCGCAGGTAGATATAACAAGCTACTGCGAAAAAGCGGGCTATGACCATGCATATTATTTTGCATACAGCTCATTTGGAGATACTCTCGAAACCGCAGAAAAGCTAAACGAATATGTTCAAATGGTAAAGGCGCAGACCGGGCATGACAAAGTGAGCTTTGTGTTTGTCTCTCTCGGCGGAACGATAGGCAACGCATATCTTGCAAAATACTGCAACCCCGATGATGTTGACAGAATTGTTTTTGCCGCCGCCGCTTTGGACGGCTCATATCTTTTGAGCGACCTTATGGATGTGAATTTGAGCCTTGATAACAGTGAACTGTTTTATTCCGAAATGATACCGCTGCTCACGCAGTTTGCCGATGAGGGAATGGAATGGGCAGGATACCTTTTGAATTTTGTAACAAGGGCTGTACCCAATGAATTTTTCAGCGACCTTTTGGCTTATACGCTCAACAGGTGCGTAAAAGAGGTTTTAAACAATCTTTTGATTAACTGCCCGTCCATGTGGGCGCTTGTGCCGAGCAGCGAGCATGAAAAAATGTCAGAGAAATATATTTCGGACGAGGCTCATTTGAAGCTCAAAGCAAAAACAGATGAATATTATGAAATTCAAAAAAATGCCCGCAACACCGTTAAAAAGCTCAGCGATGAGGGAATGGATATTTTTGTTATCAGCGGTTATAATCTCGCATTGCCGTCTGTTACAAGCCACTGGAACGAAAGCTCCGACAATATAATTCAAGCCGAGTCAACGTCGATGGGTGCAACCTTTGCGGACTTTGGCGAAACCTTGCCGCAGGATTACAGCCCGGCGATAGACGAAAGCTACATCTCGCCCGAGCGCGAGGTTGACGCAGGCACGGCAACTCTCCCCGACAGGACATGGTTTGTCAGAAATCAAAGCCACTTAAAACTTCAGCCCTCCACAAAAGACGTTATAGAGCTTTGCGTTCAAATTGTTATAAACAAAGATATTACGGACGCGAGGGTCAATAACGGCGGCTATCCGCAGTTTAATGCTTACAGAGATTCAAAAGCACTCAGAAGAATGCTGGAAATTTACGATGAGAACGTAAACGACAAAAAGCTTGCCGCCCTGAGCGATGACGAAAGAGAACGTCTGGATTCGGCGCACGGCAACGCGCTCACGGTCTATAACAAGCAGGTATGGGACTATGATGAGGCAAAATCGGCCGAGGCGGCTCTCTACACCGCGCTTTATGATTTGAAGCTGTTTGACGATATGGACAGCATGGAGCACCCGTTTAAAAAGTATAAGCTTAACTCGGTTTTGACAAAAGCATTTAAGAGCGCAAGCGATATTATGCTGAAGCTTTACGGCGCAAAAGATTACTATACGATTTATTAAAGAAGAGCAGAATAAAAAGCCATAATCCGAAAACGGCAATGTTTACCGAAAACGGATTATGGCTTTGCCTTTTATAGGGGGAGCAAACCGTTTTGCTCTTTTAAGCTGCCTGCAAAAATCGGGTCGGCACGGCATTACCGCTGCCTGTAAGCTTTTAAAAAATCCTTGAGCGCATCCATGGCTTTTATCAAAACTTTTTCTTCCGGCAGATAGACTATTCTGAAATGATCGGGCTCATTCCAATGAAAGCCCTTGCCGTGAGTGAACAGAATTTTTTTCTCCTTTAAAAAGTCGAGCACAAATTTTTCGTCGTCCGTTATATTAAAATGCTTTGTGTCGATTTTTGGGAAAATATAAAAGGCGGCTTTCGGCTTAACCGCGCTGAGACCCGGTATATCTTTTATCGCATTGCAAATTACTTCGCGCTGTTCATATATTCTGCCGCCGGGGGCAATAAGAGCTTTGGTTTCGCTTTCAAGCTTCAGCGCGGTTGCGATTACGGACTGTGCGGGTACGTTTGAGCAAAGTCTCATAGAGCTTAAAAGGTTTAAGCCCTCAATATATCCGCGCGTATCTTTTTTGTTGCCGCAAAGGCTCATCCAGCCGCAGCGGTAGCCTGCGATAAGGTGTGATTTTGAAAGGCCGTTAAACGTAACCGTCAGCGTTTCGGGTGCGAGCGATGCTATTGAGACGTGCTCTTCTCCGTCCATTACAAGGCGGTCATAAATTTCGTCCGCAAAAATAATCAGGTCGTTTTCTACTGCAATGTCCGCAATTTTTTGCAAAATCTCTTTTGGATAAAGCGCGCCCGTCGGGTTGTTGGGGTTAATTATAACTATGCCTTTTGTGTTCATGGTGATTTTGCTCTTTATGTCTTCAATATCCGGCATCCAGTCGGATTTTTCATCGCATAAATAATGCACCGCCTTGCCGCCTGCAAGAGTGACCGAGGCAGTCCACAAGGGGTAATCGGGCGAGGGAACGAGCACTTCGTCACCGCCGTCCAAAAGCCCCTGCATAGACATTGTTATAAGCTCGCTGACGCCGTTGCCCGTGTAGACGTCGTCGGGAGTTACACCGGCAATATTTTTCTTTTGGGTGCAGTATTCGGCGATTGCTTCTCTGGCAGAGAGCAAACCTTTTGATGTGGAGTAGCCCTCGGTGCTTTCGAGCGAGTGCGAAAGCTTTTCTGTTATTTCTTTGGGTGCTTTGAAGCCGAACGGCGCGGGGTTGCCTATGTTGAGTTTTAAAACTTTTGTTCCGTTTGCCGCCATTCTCTCCGCTTCGTCCATAATCGGACCTCTTATGTCATAACAAACGTTATCAAGCTTTGATGATTTTTCTGCTTTTTTCATTGCGCGTACATTCCTTTCTTGTTTATGATGTCAATGTTAATATTATTTGCAAAATATAAAATCAAAAACGCCCTGAACGCATTTCGTGCGCTCAGGGCGAAATTATATCCGTGTTACCACCTGAATTCAAAGCCGTCGGCTTTGCTCTTTATCGGTACTCTTCATACCGCGCTCCCATAACGCGGAGCAAACGCCGTGACTTACAAGATATTAAATCCTTCGGTACGGTGCTCGGGGAGGGCTTCGGCACATCACTCTCGGGGGCTTACACCTGCCGCCCTCTCTCTGCGCTTTGCTTTGTGCTTACTCATTCCCGTCAAAGCAGTTTATATTTTGTTTTAAATGATGATACCACTTAAAAAATATTTGTCAAGTCATCTGTAAATATTTATTGCTTTGTTAACATTTTCTATAACGGTGTGCGTGCCGCCGTTTACGTATTCACCGTCCGCTGTCCAGGCAATTTCATCATCAAAGAAAAATTCTATCTTTTTCCCCTGCTTAAATATTATGGAGTCGCACCTGTCATAGTTAATGGTTTTTGCGGCTATTAGCGTATCTTTCCATCCGTTAAATGTTTTTGGGTTTTTAACGAGCATAACCTCAAACTTTCCGTCGTCAAGCTTTACTATTTTTGGGTCAAGCTTCATAACCTTTGCAACAGAGGTTGAGTTGCTGACCGCACCGTAAACATAGTCGCCCTCAAGCTCTTCGCCGTCAATGACAACACGCGCGTGAATGGGCTTTATTTCTTTTATGCAGTTGATTGCTTCAAGCATATAAGCCGCGTGACCCATTGCGTTTTTTTTGCTTTGCGGAGTGCTGTAAGACGCGCGAGTAAATGCGCCGAAGCAGCTTATATATGAAAAATATCTTTCACCGTTAAACAAACCGAGGTCGTGCGGCTTGCTGTGGCCGCCGATGATTATTTCGAGTGCACGGCGTGTGTTGTTTGGTATGCCGAGCGTTTTTGCAAGGTCGTTTGTTGTGCCGGAGGGAATATATCCTATCGGCTTTTTTCTCGGCAAACGCATAACGCCGTTGATAACTTCGTTAAAAGTTCCGTCCCCTCCGCGGCAGATAATGATGTCATAATTTTCTGCCATATCGGTTACATAGTTTGTTGCGTCGCCGCGTGCGGTTGTGGCGCACATTGTCGGCTCAATTCCGCATATACTGAGTTTTGTAAGGTCCAAAACCTGAGCTCTGACCCTTATTCTGCCCGCTTTGGGGTTCACTATAACAAGAGCCTTTTTCTTTTTGCCCACAGCCATCAATATGTCCTCCGCAATATTATAAATTAGAAAATACAACTATATCATACCAATAAATACATAAACTATCAAGGTTTTTTTGCCCGAAAACGACAAATATAAAGATGTGTCGTATATTTTGGGCAAAAGAGTGTTCTGTGCCGGATTTTTTAGAATATGGAGGATATTTATGGATGATATGAAGTTTCCGTCAAAACTTTTTTGCGGTATGGATTCGCTTGAAAAAATTTATGACGGCGATTATAAAAGTGTTTTAATAATTTCAAACGGCGGAGCTCCCATGAAAACGGGCTCGCTCTTAAAAATAAAAAGAAAATTTGAAATGGACGAAACAAAAGCAGAAATAATTATAAGCGACAGCGCACCCGAGCTTTTTGCGCTCACCCGCGAATATACAGAAAAGAATACGCCGGATATAATAATTGCCTTGGGCGGCGGCAAAACGCTTGACTGTGCCGCGGCAGTGTCAAATATCAGCGATATACCTTATGCCGCATTGCCTGAGGTTGCACCGACAGAGCTCACCGAGTATGATACACTCGATATATTCTTGTATAAGAAGATGCCGGAGATTTGCATACTTGACTCCGAATTTATTATTGCCGCAAATTCCGGCAAAATCGCATATGAGGCGCTTGCGCTTATGTGCATGGGCGTTGAAAGCGCCGTCAAATCAAACAACAGATACGTTTCGCAAATCGCGTTGACGGCTGTCAGAGAGATATATAACAATATTCTTCCCTCATACAGGGGAGAAATATCCGCACGCGAAAATTTATGCTCTGCGATGTATGCGGCTTTCACGGCTTTTATAAATTCATTTGAGTATTCGTGGCAGTCCGATTGCTACCGCGTCGCGTCTTTTTTTACCTCTTGGGGTATTCCCATGCTCACGAGCGTTGCGGCGGCTTTTTCGGAGCTTTCGGAGGATTTATTTTGCGAAAATGAGCATAGATTCGCTTCGTTTGCCAAAGACCTCGGCTTATACAGTCAAGAGGAGCTTGCACCGCTTAATTTTATCGGTGACGTAAGAAAATTGCAGGCAATGCTCTGTGTGCCGTCGGCGCAAAGATCCTTCGGTATAAGCGAGGGAGAGTTTCGGAATATGTGCAAGGATATGCCCGATAAAGACCGTGAACTGATTTGCCGCTGTTATTACGGCAGCCTCGGATTTGTTAAAAGAGACGGAGCATATGTTTCAAAAATGAGAGCCGATATATTATAATTCGGTTGACTTTTAAATCTCTTAAATATATAATAAAAATAAGATAAATTCAGTCTTAGTAATTTAAGGGAGGACTTTTTTTGAAAACTTTAAGAAGATTTCTGTGCGTAGTGCTGGCTTTGGCAATGTCATTGGGTATATGCTCAAGCTTTGCTTATGCAAAAGCTACGGTGACGGACGTTAAAATATTAACACCGCCCTCAAAAACAACATTCTATAAGGGCAGTGACTGGGATTACGGAATTTGGCAGGCATCCGGCGAAGAAGAAGAAATTTACTGGCAGTGGGAATCCGGCAAAAAAATAAGCTTTCTCAAAAATGCCGGCAGCGGACTTTATCCCGAACGCGGAATGATAGACATGTCGGGTCTTGTTATTGAGGTAACATACAGTGACAAAACCAAAAAGACGATTGCCTACAAAGAAACCAAAAATTCAAAGGGTATTGTTGTTGCGAATATACTTGTTTCGCCCGTGAAAGGCGAATTCTACGTCGGCAAAAACAAGCTGGAGGTTTATCTTTCGGATAACATCTATGCCTGTGACAGCTATGAAATAGAAATATCGCAGTCCGCAAAGCCGCAAAGGTCAATGGGCGATGTGAACGGCGATTATAAAATAAATTCCAACGACGCTCTTTTGGTGCTCATGCACGCCGTGGGCGAGAGAACCTTGCCCGCGAACGACAAAAAATATGCGGATATGAACAGCGACGGAAAAATCAACAGCCTTGACGCTCTTATGATATTGAGAAAAGCGGTAGGCATGTAATATTTTTATAAAAATAAAGCAGATATAAAGACGGTTAAATCTTTATATCTGCTTTTTTTATGCTTTGATTTATTCACCCTCGGCAATTCTGCGTGCAACATAAACGCCGCTTGCGGACGCGTGCGAGAGCGAGTGCGTAACGCCGCTGCCGTCGCCGATTATATAAAGCCCTTTGTATTTGGTCTCGAGGTTATCGTCAATGATAACCTCCATGTTATAAAACTTAACTTCAACACCGTAAAGAAGTGTGTCGTCGTTTGCCGTGCCGGGCGCGATTTTATCAAGAGCATAAATCATCTCGATAATTCCGTCAAGAATACGCTTTGGCAAAACAAGGCTCAAATCACCGGGTGTGGCAGAGAGTGTGGGTCTTACCATACCCTCTTCAATTCTTTTGGTGTTGCTCCTGCGTCCTCTCACAAGGTCGCCGAAACGCTGAACTATAACGCCGCCGCCGAGCATGTTTGAAAGGCGGGCAATGCTTTCGCCGTATTCATTGCTGTCTTTAAACGGCTCTGAAAAATGCTTTGCAACAAGAAGCGCGAAGTTGGTGTTTTCGGTGCGCTTTGACGGGTCCTCATAGCTGTGACCGTTTGCGGTAACAATTCCGTTCGTGTTTTCGTTAACGACTATGCCGTAGGGGTTCATGCAGAAGGTTCTGACGTTATCCTCAAACTTTTCTGTTCTGTAAACGATTTTGCTCTCATAAAGCTCGTCTGTGAGATGAGAGAAGATAACCGCCGGCAGCTCAACTCTTACGCCAAGGTCAACTCTGTTTGATTTTGTGGGTATGTCAAGCTCTTTGCAGACGGATTCCATCCAGCTGCTGCCGCTTCTGCCGACAGAAACTATGCAGTATTTGCAGTCTGCCGTGCTGTCGCCGCTGTGGATTCTGTATCCGCCGTCGATAACCTCGATTTTTTGAACAGGGGAGTTGAAGTGGAAATCAACCTTATCTTTAAGCTCTGCATATATGTTTTCAAGAACAACATAGTTTATATCCGTGCCGAGGTGGCGAACGGACGCGTCAAGAAGCCGGAGCTTGTTCTGAATACATAATTTTTTAAATTTGGTGCCTGCGGTCGAATACATTTTTGTGCCCTCGCCGCCGTGCGATACGTTTATTTCATCAACATACTTCATAAGCTCAATGGCTTTTTTGCTGCCGATGTGCTCGTGAAGAGTGCCGCCGAAATTGTTTGTTATGTTATATTTGCCGTCAGAGAATGCTCCCGCACCGCCGAAACCGCTCATAATAGCGCAGGTTTTGCATTTGATACAGCTTTTTACTTTTTCGCCGTCAATGGGGCAGCGCCTTTTTTGAAGCGGCTGACCTGCTTCGTATACGGCAATTTTAAGGTCTTTGTTTTTATGAGTAAGTTCATAGGCAGAGAATATTCCTCCGGGACCCGCACCTATAATTATTACGTCATACTTCATTTTTAAAACCTCATTTCAATCTTTATGCGGAAAAGCCCGCCGAAATATTATATAATTTTAATGATACCGCTGTCAAGCCCTTGCAGTCTTAATAACGCCATAATAAAAGGACTGCACGTCGGCAGCCCTTTGGGTGTTTATTTAATTAAAGAACGTAAATAGTTACGCCTCTGCGGCCGAAGCGTGCACACTCGCTGTAAGTGTTCATATAAAGGTCGCAAAGAGTGGCGCGGTTGCCGGTCCATTTTGTAAATCCGCCGGTATCCTCCGCAAAGCTGTAGCCGTAAACGAATTTGCCGTCGTTAGATACAATCCACATTGCTGTGTGGTAGGGTATCTGTCTGGGGTTTACCGCAACATAGCCGGGTTTTACCGCTTTGCCGGTGGCTGTTCTGCCGCCGCCGTAATATGCCGAAGCCGTGCCGACGTATTTCTTTTTATAAGAAGCGGGGGTGTTGTTTGCCGTCAGCTCAAGTGACGAGGGGGGAGCGATTACGGATATTGTTTTAACTCCGCTTGCAAGCTTAACACCGCTTGCCTTAACGCCTGCCGACGCCGCCTGTGCAACCGACTTTGTGCCTACAAGTCTTATTTCTTCAACGGCTTCTTTGGTTATCTGTGTGTCTTTAAGGGTTGACTCCGAAAGCTCGCCGTCAACGTATTTGTCGGTGTAGGTGAGAGTCTTTTCACCGTTTACACCCTTTTGCTTGATTTTTGACTGACCTTTGTTAAGGGTTGCTGTTTTTTCTTCTTTTACAGAGTATTTAATCTCTTGAGTGTCGGTTCTTTCAACATATTCTATTCTTGTGAGCTTAACGGTTGAGTTTTGTGTTATCTGCTCGTCAAGAGGATGAGAGATTATATCGTCGTCATCATATGTGATAACCGCCTTGTTGAGTGCATCTGCAACCGTGCCGGAGCACATATAAACGGTTGTGAGATCGCCGTCTGCCGAAATTGTAACAGAAAACGCGCGCTTGATTTTAATTTCAAGTCCGTCTGTAACATAATCGTTAAGCGAGCAGCCCTCAACCTCGTCATAATCGCCCATTTCAATGCCGGCTTCTTTTATAACGTCGCTTACAAGGCCGTGACCGCGGTATGATACGGTTTTGTCACCGTCGATAATTGTAACGTCGCTGACCGATTCAAGGCTTATTATGCCGTAGCTTTCGAGAAGACTGTCGTCTATAAAATCGGTTTCTTCGTCATACTCTATGCCGCTCTGGTTGAGAATATCTTCTGCCGAGGTGCGGTGTGTGGATATTTCGTGCTCTTCGCCGTTTACATAAATCTTAACCGTGTTGGCACCCGAAACGGTGACTATAAGGTTTGCGGCGCAAAGAGCAAGGCACATAACGGTTGTTGCCGCTTTTATTCGTGATTCATAAATGAATCCCCACAGTGCCTTAAGTTTGTTTCTCATTGTAATAAACTCCTTTTCTGCAGCGGAAAATCCGCTTTGACAGGTTGTTTTAATCTGCATTTTTGTTGCCTGACATTACTATTTTGTCTGCAACATCGGCTATTATAGTGAAACTGTTACGATGTGTCAAATAAAATCAAAACAATTTTTTGTTTAAAATCCACAAAAAACGGCTGCGATAAAACGGCGAAAAGCAAAATTATCGGTCGTTTATTTCTGAAAAAGAATAATTATTTGTGAAAATTCTAAAAAGTTACAAATGGTTACATTTATGGCTTAAAACGAGGGCAAAAATAACATTTTTGTAATTTTTAATTCTTAAAAAGAAAATAATTATAGATTTGCAATGCCGCGCTCTGTATGTTATAATCTATAGGCAGAAATTTTTCGGGGTGATAAATTGGCAGTACCAAAGAAAAACATAAGAAACTTCTCTATAATAGCGCACATAGACCACGGCAAGTCTACCCTTGCCGACAGAATGTTGGAGCTTACTCAGTCGGTCGCACCACGCGACATGACGGCTCAGCTTCTCGATAATATGGATTTGGAGCGCGAAAGAGGAATTACAATAAAGGCTCACGCCGTAAAGCTCGACTACAAAGCGCAGGACGGCGAAACATATGAGCTTAATTTAATCGACACTCCCGGTCATGTGGACTTTAACTACGAGGTTTCGCGTTCGCTTGCCGCCTGCGAGGGCGCAGTGCTCATTATTGACGCTTCACAGGGTATAGAGGCGCAGACCTTGGCAAATACATACTTGGCACTTGACCATGACCTTGAGATTGTGCCCGTTATAAATAAGATAGATTTGCCTGCGGCAGACCCCGAGGGCGTAGCCGAGCAGGTAGAAGAGGTAATCGGCCTCGACTGCGAAAACGCGCCGCGTGTTTCGGCTAAAACCGGGCTTAACGTTGACAAGGTTCTTGAAAGAATAGTTAAAGATATACCCGCTCCGCTTGATTCCGACGACTCAAAACCGCTCAGAGCGTTGATTTTTGACTCGATATACGACAGCTACAGGGGCGTTATAGTATATGTTCGTATAATGGACGGCTGCATAAAACCGGGTGACACCATGAGAATGATGGCTACCGGCGCGGAATTTACCGTTGTTGAGGTCGGCTATATGCGCGCAACCTTTATGGAGAGCGCAAAGCAGCTCACCGCGGGCGAAGTAGGTTATATAACCGCTTCGATAAAAACCGTCGGCGACGCGAGAGTCGGCGACACGGTAACGCTCGCTTCAAGACCTGCGGCAGAGGCTCTGCCCGGTTACAGAAAAGTCAATCCCATGGTTTTCTGCGGAGTATATCCGGCAGACGGCGCGGATTATGAGAATCTGCGCGACGCACTCGAAAAGCTTCGCCTTAACGATGCGTCACTCTCTTATGAACCCGAGACTTCTGGTGCTCTGGGCTTTGGCTTCAGATGCGGATTTTTGGGGCTTCTGCACCTTGAAATAATACAGGAACGGCTCGAAAGAGAATATAACCTCGACCTTGTCACCACGATACCGAGCGTTATATATAAAATACATCTTAACGACGGCAGCGTTGTAGAGATAGACAACCCCACGCACTATCCTGACCCGGCAAATATAAATTACAGCGAAGAGCCGCTTGTGAACGCGCATATTTACTCTCCGCAGGAATATGTCGGTGCGATTATGGACCTTTGCCAGGACAGGCGCGGTGTATTTAAAACCATGGATTACATCACGCCCGAAAGAGTCGATATAAGCTATTCTTTGCCGCTCAACGAGATAATTTATGATTTTTTTGATGTTTTAAAGTCAAGAACCAAGGGCTACGCTTCGTTTGATTATGAAATATCCGACTATCAGCGTTCAAACCTTGTTAAGCTTGACGTTATGCTCAACGGCGACACGATAGACGCGCTTTCCTTTATAATACATTCGGACAAGGCATATGCAAAAGCACGCAAAATTGCCGAAAAACTCAAGGATAATATTCCGCGTCAGATGTTTGAAATACCTATACAAATCGCCATCGGCGGCAAGGTAATCGCGCGCGAAACGGTGAAAGCAATGCGAAAAGACGTTTTGGCAAAATGCTATGGCGGCGACATCACCAGAAAGAAAAAATTGCTTGAAAAACAGAAAGAAGGCAAAAAGCGTATGCGCCATTTCGGCACTGTGGAGGTGCCGCAGGAGGCATTCATGGCAGTGCTTAAGCTTGATGAATAAAAATTTTTAAAAAGATTGTAAAAATATATTGCAAAGTGACATAATAATGTGCTATAATTTCATGGTCACCAATTATCGGGTTTACTATAAGTTTTCCTGATCAAGGAGGAAGAATATGGCGAAGGAAACCAAACAGGTTGAAGTAGTCGAAGAGGAGAAAGCCAACCGGCAGATGCCTAAAAACAGGCGCTATGTCGGCAGCCGAGAGACAACGGCATATGTTTTGTACGACATAGCCCAGTCTTTTAACCTCGGTAGTAAAGGCACCTACTTCATCACCGACGTTCTTGTTATCGCTTTGAGATGGCAGACTATCATCAGTGCCGTTGTAAGCGTATGGGACGTAATCAACGATTTGTTCCTGGCGGCTATTGTTGACAGAACAAATACGAGATTCGGCAAATTTAAGCCTTATCTTATCATGTACGCAGGACCGGGTGCTATTTTGGGCATACTTTACTGGGCGATGCCGGTGTTTTTCCCGGGGGCATCAGCCTCTTATATGCCTAAGATAATATCATATTTCGTTTTGCAGATGGTCACGAACCTTGCGACGTCGCTTTATAACATCGCAAAAACAGGTATTCTCGCAACCATCACACCGGATACTCTTGACAGAACAAGACTCATCAATCAGGCAAACCTTATCTCGAGCCTTGTTGAGAATATTCCGAAACAGGCTGTTACAATCTTTATAGACCTTGTTAACAGAGGTGTTATGAAGATCAAGATGTCAACTCTTTTCGTTGTAATGGGTGTTGTTACATCTGCTATTTCGAGCTTGCTTGCATTCTATTTCTCGGTTGTTTACAAAGAGAGAGTTCTTCAGTCTGTCGAAAAACCGAACTATAAAGAAACTCTCACTTCAATCATCAGGTCAAAACCGCTTATGTTGCTTGCGCTTTCGGATATGCTTGCGTCATTCAGCAGCACCGGTACGAGCATCACGCTGTATTATATTAACGTACTTAACTTCAGCTCCGCAGAGCTTGTTGTCGGTGTTCCCGGCATGTTTGTTACATATGCGAGCTATGCTTACGTTACCAAACTCAGAGAAAAGTTCTCTACCAAAGCTTTGTGGATTTTCGGCGACCACTTCGGCAACTTCCTGTTGCTTGCAGTTTGGATCTTCGGTTCAATCAACAAAAATTATAAAAAGACATGGACTATGCTTATTGCATTCATGGTTCGTGAAACTATCTGGAACGGCGTTTATGCTTTGCGTAAGGTTATTCCCACCGAAATCGGTAACGAGGTTATCGACTACGGCGAATGGAAGTACGGCTACCGTACAGAGGGCATCACGGGTGTTGTTAAAGGCCTTGCAAGTAAAATTATCGGCTCTTTGGGTGCGGTTATCAACACCGTTCTTCTTCAGGCTATCGGATACAGACAGGGTCTTAAACCCGGTCAGCAGAGCGCAAGAACCGAGTATTTGCTCTTCCTTACTTGCACACTCGTTCCCGCAGCAGCCGGTATTTGCGGCATGATTCCGAAGTTCTTCTATAACATTGACGATAAAACCCGTAAGAGAATGTATGAAGAGCTTGCAGAGCGCCGCAGCGAGACCGCAAAGGCTCTCAATGCAGACGATGCAGCGGCTCCTCAGACAGAGGGATAATCAAAGCTTTATAAAACACAGGAGCTGCACAGATGTGCGGCTCCTTTTTTCGGAGGGAGCACCGTGCAAAAAATCGGCATATACATACATATCCCTTTTTGCCGCGGCAAATGTCCTTACTGCGATTTTTATTCCTGCCGCGCGGGTGAAGAGGATTTTGACAATTATGTTACGGCTCTTAAAACTTATATTAAAGCGTGGGCAGAAAAAATCGGTGCGGCGGCAGATACTCTTTATATCGGCGGAGGTACGCCGTCTGTTATCGGTGCAGACAGGCTGTGCAAAATTATAAAATGTGTTGATAAAAATTTTGGTGCGGCAGATGAAGTGACCGTTGAGTGCAACCCGAGCCTTAAAGAAAAAGATTTTTTCAAAAAAATAAATTCTGTCGGCGTCAACAGAATATCTCTCGGTATGCAGTCTGCAAATGACGGCGAACGCCGTGCACTCGGGCGGATTGCGGGGGTTGCCGACGTTGACAGTTGCATATCGCAGTCGATTGCCGGCGGCATAGATAATATTTCGCTCGACGTTATGCTCGGCATACCGAATCAGACCGAAAAAAGCCTCAAGGAAACGCTTCGATACTGCGTCTCCTCCGGCGCAAAACATATCAGTGCTTATATGCTAAAAATTGAGGAGGGCACGCTCTTTTATAAAAAGCAAAACACTCTTCCGCTGCCGAGCGACGATTTGACTGCGGATTTTTATTTACAAACGGTTGATTCTCTTGCCCGCGGCGGATTTAAGCAGTATGAAATATCAAATTTTGCCGTTCCAGGCTATGAGAGCAGACATAATTTAAAGTATTGGAACTGCGAGGATTATCTCGGCATAGGCCCGTCTGCCCATTCTTTTTTAGGCGGCAAAAGATTTTATTACGGCAGAGATTTAATTGCTTTTGAAAATGTTTGCGAACCTGTGCAGGACGGAACGGGCGGAGATTTGCAGGAATATATTATGCTTAGGTTAAGGCTTTGCGAAGGCATTGTTTTTGATGAGATAAAAGACAGATTCGCGGGTTTTGATATTGCAAAATTTGAACCTCTCTTTTCTGAATTTGTCAAGGCGGGCTATGCCGAAGCCGACAATAAAAGCTTCAGATTAACGGCAAAAGGCTTTTTAATTTCTAATATGATAATTACAGAAATATTGAGCCGAATTTGAGCCAAAACTGTTGACAAAACAAAAAATTATGTTATGATAAATACGTATAAAGTTAGTTTATAATGGTTGAAAGGAGTAAATTATAATGAAAAAGATAATTGCTACACTTGCCGCTGTTCTTATGATAGGCGCAACATCTCTCAGTGCTTTCGCAGCAATCAGTCCTGCCGCAAGACCTGAAGAGGATGAAGATAAGGATAAGAACAACAGCAACAAATCTCCCAGCACCAGCTATTCAATGATGGCAGAGGTTGGCGCTATTGCAGCAGTAGTTTCATGCTCTGCAGCAGGTATAGTACTTTCAAAGAAAGTAAAATAAGTTTTTAATCCAACGGCAACAAAGCTCTGTTTTATTTTAGACGGAGCTTTTTTGTTTTATCGGAGAGATTTTTATGGAAGAAAAAAAAGAGCAAAGCAAGCTTAAAAAACGTTTGCTCATAATTTTAATTGTGCTTCTGTTTCTCATAAGCGCCGCGGGCGTTGTTTATCTTGTGTGGGTGTTTTACAACAACTACATGGCAGAGCACACCTATAACAGCGTTGCGGACAGTTATGTTGTTGAGCAAAAGGAAGAGCCGCATTATGCGGAAAACCCCGTTGATTTTGCCTCGCTTCAAGCAATCAACGAGGATGTTTACGCATGGATAAATGTGCCGAACACAAAAATAGACTACCCGATTGTTCAGAATGAAGAGGATGACTATTATCTTCGCCGTTCTATCTATAAAAAATATCTTTTTGCGGGCTCTATTTTTACAAACAAGGTCAACAGCAAAGATTTTTCCGACCCTGTTACGCTTGTTTACGGTCACAACATGAGAAACGACACGATGTTCTGTATGCTCCATGAGTTTGAGGACAAAGAGTTTTTTGATAATAACGAATATTTTTATATTTATACTCCGAACCGCAAGCTGACATACAGAATTGTTTCTGCTTTGAAATATGACAACCGCAGAATTACCACAGCTTTTGATTTTTCTGATGAAAGTCAGATAAAAGATTATCAGTACAGCATTATGAACCCGAAGTTTAATCTCTTTAATTCCAGAGACATCGTTTTAAAACCGGAAGATAAAATTGTTACTTTAAGCACCTGTGTGGCAAACAAGCCGAGTTACAGGTATTTAGTGAATGGAGTGTTGATTAAAGATGAGCCTACACAATAATTCAGATGACCGTTACCGCAGTTCGAGCAGCGGCTCTTCGGGGCATCACCATCACCACCACAGCTCGTCAAATCATCATCACCATCATTCATCTTCTTCGGAATATCATCACAGCTCGTCCTCGTCTCGTCATCATTCGTCGCACGGTCAACATCATTCGTCGTCGCACGGCTCTTTAGACAGGGATTATTACTATACTTCCGAAATCAAAGACCCAATGACGGCGCAGGAAGCTGACGAAAAGATAAAGGAACTCGGAGAAAAATATTCTTATCTTAATGACAGTGAAGCATATGAGCAGGATGAAAAAATCACTTATCATTCGGACGAAAAAAGACACAGCCATCACGGCAAAAAAAGAAAAAAGAAAAAGAGCACCGCAAAAAAGATTGTGCTCGGCATACTTCTTTTTATTTTGCTTTTGATTTTGGTCGGCGCCGTTGCACTTATCATAATGATAAATTCGGGCAAAAAAGATTTGCTTGATTACAGCGACACAAAAATAGAGACCGTTGAAGAAGCCGAAACCGAGGACGACGGCAAAACCGTCAGATATAACGGCAAAATATACAGGCTCAACGAAAATATCACTTCTATTGCCTGCCTCGGTGTTGATAAAAAAGAAATCAACCAAAACGGCGTTATCGGCACGGCAGGTCAGGCAGATACCATAATGGTTATTGCGTTTGATACCGTTACGGGTGCGGCAAAGCTCATATCTATTCCGCGTGACACGGTGGCACCCATAGATATTTACGCAACCAACGGCTCATATCTCAGAACCGAAAACACGCAGATATGCCTTGCTTATGCTTACGGCGACGGCGGCGAAACCAGCTGCGAAAACGTAATTGCAAGCGTCAGAAAAATCATGTACGGCATACCGATAAATTCGTATGCGGCGCTTGATATGAGCGGTATATCCGTGCTGAACGATAAAGTCGGCGGCGTTAAGGTTGAAGTGCTTGAGACTGTCGGCCCGTTCAAAAAGGGTCAAACGGTAACGCTCAAGGGCGAGAACGCCATGAAGTATGTCAGATACAGAAATAAAGACAGAATTGATGCGAGCCTTTTGAGAATGCAGCGCCAGCTCCAGTATGTAAGAGAGTTCACAAGCACCGCAGTAAAAAAGGTCACAGCAAATCCGTCTTCTGTAACCGATATTTATAACACCGCAATGAAATATGCCTACACAAACGTAGGACTTAGCAAAGCGTCTTATTTTGCAACAAGGTTTGTCGCAGGTGCGTCGCCGCAGTTTGAAAATTGCTCCGTACCCGGCAAAATAGTTGAGGGTAAAGACGGATATGCAGAGTTTTATATCGAAGAAAAATCATTCTATGAATTGATTTTGTCGGTGTATTATAACGAAGTAGGCACATATTAAGCAAAATAATAAAGCTATAATTCACAATCGTCAACCGCGATGCGAATTATAGCTTTTATTTTTAAAGGATATTGATTATTCGTTCTCGTATGCTTCTTCAACAGCTTTTGCAAGCTGATCGGGGCAGGAAGTTTTTTTAAATCCGCAGGTTATGCCTGTGAATTTTTCTTTGACCTGCTCAACGGTCATGCCCTCTACGATTTTTGAAATTCCTTTAAGATTTCCGTTGCATCCTCCTGTGAACTTAACGCTTTTAATAACATCACCATCAAGCTCAACCTCAATAGAGGAGGCACAGGTACCCTTTGTTTTGTAAATATAAGACACGGTAGATCCTCCTTAAAATAGCTTATATATATTATAATCTATTTGTCAAGGGTCTGCCGTGTCAGCTTATTATATAGAGCAGTGCGAGTATCAGCATTTTATCCGCTCCGTCAGAGGCAAGCAAAATAATCAGCGCAAGAATCAGTACCGTATCCCTGTCTTTTAAAATATTGCCGAAAAGCGAGTTTATCATATTTGAAATAGGCGAAAACGGCGAGGGCGGCTCTTTGCGCCCGGCAAAGTCGCGGCTCGGTGCTTCTTCTTTTGGCTTCGGAGGGGGCGGAGGGGGCGAAACAGACGGAGCAATCGGCTGCTGCGGCATGGCGCGCCGCTGCATTTCTCTTGCATATCTTATTGCCTGTGCCTGCATGGCGTTAAAATCTTTTTCAGCCATTTTTGTTATCACCGCCGTTTGTGAGCTCAGAGATAATCGGCAAAATTTCTAAAAGTTTTAGCATCTGCATGGCTTCGTCCGCTTTCTTTTGCCTTTTTTTGCTCAAATTAGGTCTGAGAGCCTCTATCAAACGGCATTTTTCATTGTCTGCGGAATTATTCATCATATTCATAACAGAGCTTATTTTCATGAGCATTTCCGGGTTTATCGAGTCAAATCCACTGCTTTGCCCTGTCGGCGCGGCAGTTTCTTTTTCATTTTGAGAGCCGAATATTGATTCCGCCATTGATTTCAGCGAGTTAATATCATCCGGTGAGAGGGAGGAGAGAATATCATTCAAGCTGTCCATTTTTATTTGCCTTTCAGTTTGTTAAGAATTTGCTGTGCTTCGGGTGACGATAAAATATCCGAAATTTTCTTTTGGTCGCTCATGATTTCTTTGATTTTTTTGCTTTGATTTTCGTCAAGACCCGAGAGCATTTGCATTGCGGTTTGCTTTTGCTTTTGAGGATCATCCGAGCCTAAAATGTTAAAAATATCTTTGGGTATGTTCTGCATTTACAACTCACCTCCGCAGTGATATAATTATGTATATTATTTTTAAAGGCGGCATATGAATGCGTGTATTGGTGCTTTCGGATTCTCACGGTGATGTTTATAAATTGAGGCGTGCAATCGACTCTCAGCCCACGGCTAAGCTCATAGTCTTTTTGGGCGACGGCGAATATGATATAGATTCCGTCGAGTGCAGAGCTCCCGTTATAAAGGTCAGGGGCAACTGCGATTTCGGCAGCAGTCTGCCGCTGAATTTTACCGACGAAGTCTGCGGAAAAAAGATATACTGCACTCACGGTTTTCGCGAAAATGTGAAGTATACAACAGAAAATCTTATTTCGGCGGCTAAATCACACGGTGCTCACATTGCATTATACGGTCATACGCATGTCCCTGTTACAAGTTATGACGGCGGCTTATACCTTGTGAACCCCGGCAGTGTGCGCGAGGGCAGCTTTGCAGTCATCGACATTACCGACAGCGGCATCATGCCCATAATTATGAAAATAAAATAATGATTTCAGAATATCCTCACGTTCGGCGGCATAAACATTATTACAGCTGTGCACGGGAGGGTATTTATGTTTGTTTTTTCTCTTAAAGCCAACAAAACAAGAGTTATTATATTGCTTGCAATGATTGTTGCGGCACTTGCGCTTATATTCTTTTTCACGGGCAAAAACGCACCCGTTATAAATGACGGCGGAATAAACCGCAAGGCGTCAAATGAGCAGGAGAGAGTGGCGTTCTTTTCTCAATTCGGGTGGGAGATTAACGAGGACCCCTCGGCGGTTGAGGAGGTAGTTATACCTGCGGAGTTTGACGAAACATATCGGCAGTATAACGAGCTTCAGATTTCACAGGGCTTTGATTTAACAAAATATGCCGGCAAAACGGCAAAAAAGTGGACTTATGAAGTGAAGAATTACCCGGGCTATTCCGCAGATAACAACTGCATACGGGCAAACATACTTGTTTTTGACGGCGCGGTTATAGGCGGAGATGTGTCCTCAACCGAGCAGGGCGGATTTATGCAGACATTTGACTATCCGCAAAGCACTGCGTCCGAAAATTCCCAAAAAAGTGAATAAATAAAAAACAAACGTCCAATCCTCATTTCAAAAGGATTGGATGTGATTTTTTTGAAGAACTCGCAGATAAAAAACATAAGTAAAGAAATTCTCGGCACAAAAGGCAAAGGCTCGCGCACACTGATGCTGTTAATGATTTTGAATTTGCTGATTTTTTCTCTTCTGCCGTTTGCGGCAAACTTTTTTGTGAATAAATATTCCGGCAGTATGGGTGCGGTTATAAGCGCGGCAGTGATTGCGGTGCTGCTGGTTATAAATTTGTTTACTTATTCCTCATTTGCGGCAGGCAGCTGTGCATGGTTTAATTTTTACGGCAAAAAAAACAGGGGCGCAAAGGCGGCTTATTGGTTTAAACCGTCAAAATCCGCACTGAGCGCAAGGCTTTATTTTGCACTTTTTTTCAGAAAACTTTTGTGGACTGCCGCGTTTTTGTTCCCCGGCACTGCGGTTTTGATATGCACTGCGATTCTCGCTATGAACGGCGGCATTGAGCTTAATCTTTTTATCTGTGCCGTGGCAGGCGGCGCGGCGGCGGTTATACTCGGTGCGGTGTTTTTATTTATAGTGCTGCAAAAATATTTTTTGGCGCCGTATATCATGGCGGCAAATCCCACGCTCAAGGTCAGAGAAGTGATAAAGCTAAGCCGACTTGCCTCTAACGGTGTTTTAAAAAGAACCGCAGCGTTTAAGCTTAGCTTTTTGCCGTGGTTTTTAAGCTGTGCGGCACTGCTTCCCGCTCTTTATGTATGGCCTTATTACAGGCAGAGCTGCGCTGTATATGCAAAGCAAATTCATATTCCCCAAGATGTGTAAGGATTTAAAGCGGTCTGCGCTTGTCGCAGGCCGCTTTTTGCTATGCAATAAATTCCGTATAAATTGCATTAAAAAGACCTTTTTGACAGTTGACTTTTTTGTTTAATAAGTATAAAATTATTTTAGATAACAAGGCTTTTTGGGTGAGTTATCATATATTTTTCTTTTGGGAGGCTGTATCTATGTATGTAATGGCACTTGACCAGGGAACAACCAGCTCAAGAACAATTGTTTTTGATAAAAATGGAAATATAGTTGCAAAAGCTCAGTATGAGTTCAACCAAATTTACCCTAAAACAGGTTGGGTAGAGCATGACCCGATGGAGATTTTGGGCAGTCAGCTACAGTCGATTTCAATGGTTCTCGGCAGCGGAAAATTTGACCCCAAAGATATAAAGGCGATAGGTATAACCAATCAGAGAGAAACTACAATAATTTGGGATAAAGAAACGGGACTTCCGATTTATAACGCGATAGTCTGGCAGTGCCGCAGAACTGCGGAGCTTTGCGAAGAGCTTAAAGCGCAGGGACTTGAAGACTATGTCCGCGAGCACACGGGGCTTTTGATTGACGCTTATTTCTCCGGCACCAAAATAAAGTGGATACTCGACAATGTTGAGGGCGCAAGAGAAAAAGCCAAAGAGGGTAAGCTCCTTTTCGGCACGGTAGAGACGTGGCTTATCTGGAATCTCACAGGCGGCAAGGTTCATGTGACCGATTATTCAAATGCTTCAAGAACCATGCTTTTTGATGTTGATAAGCTTTGCTGGGATGAATTTTTGTGCGAAAAATTAGATATACCGATGTGTATTTTACCGAAGCCCGTGTCTTCGAGCGAAATTTACGGCTATATAGCGTCCGAAAAAGTAGCAGGCATAAAGAGCATAACGGGCGTGCCGATTTGCTCGGCAATAGGCGATCAGCCGGCGGCTCTGTTCGGTCAGGCGTGTTTTAAGCCCGGTCAGGCAAAGAATACATACGGTACGGGCTGCTTCTTGCTTATGAACACGGGTGAAAAGCGGGTCAACTCAAAGTGCAACCTTTTAACGGGTGTTGCATGGTCGCTCGGCGGCAAAACGACATATTCGATAGAGGGCAGCGCGTTTAACGCAGGTTCTGTTATAAAATGGCTCAGAGACGAGCTTCAGCTCATAAACGAAGCCAAAGAGTGCGATATGCTCGCAGAGAGCGTTAAAAACTCAAACGGTGTTTATATTGTGCCTGCGTTCACGGGTCTCGGTGCACCTTATTGGGATATGTATGCGAGAGGCTGCATTGTCGGTCTTACACGCGGCGTAAACAGAGCTCACATCGCAAGGGCTGTGCTTGAGGCTATTACGCTTCAGGTTAAAGATTTGCTTTTGGCGATTGATGAGGACAGCGGCATAGAGCTTGCGGAGCTTCGTGTTGACGGCGGTGCGAGCGTAAGCAATATAATGATGCAGATACAAAGCAACATGATAGGTACATATGTCAACAGACCAAAAACCGTAGAGACTACCGCGCTCGGTGCGGCATATCTTGCAGGTCTTGCTGTCGGAGTGTGGAAGGACCTTGAAGAGATAGAGACAAACCGAGAGGTTGACCGTGTATTTGTGCCCGAAATGGATAAGGACACACGCGATAAAATATATAAGGGCTGGATCAAAGCCGTTGAAAGAGCCAAGTCGTGGGAAGAAATTCAGTAATAACCCGATACAGGTTAAGCCGAGCTTTCGGCAAAAGAAAGGATAGATTAAAAATGGATTATGCAAAGGAATCCCTCAAATGTCATTATGAATGGAAGGGAAAAATAGAGGTCGTCGCAAGGGCAAAGGTTGATAATAAAGACGCGCTCTCTTTGGCGTACACGCCGGGTGTTGCACAGCCTTGTCTTGAAATTCAGAAGGATATAAATAAAAGCTATGAGCTTACACGCCGCCACAACCTTGTAGCGGTTGTAACAGACGGCACTGCCGTTCTCGGGCTCGGCGATATAGGACCCGAGGCAGGTATGCCTGTTATGGAGGGCAAATGCGTGCTCTTTAAAGAGTTCGGAGGGGTTGACGCTTTTCCGCTCTGCGTACGCTCAAAGGATGTTGACGAGATAGTTAATACAATAGCTATGATTTCGGGCAGCTTCGGCGGCATAAATCTTGAAGATATTGCCGCTCCGCGCTGTTTTGAGATAGAGCGCAAGCTTAAAGAGAGAGTTGATATTCCCGTTTTTCATGACGACCAGCACGGCACGGCGGTTGTTTGCTCTGCGGCACTTATAAACGCTCTTAAATATGTTAAAAAAGATATAAAAGACTGCGTAGCTGTCTTTAACGGCGCAGGTGCGGCAGGTGTTGCCATTGCAAAGCTGTTTATATCTATGGGTATAAAAGACGTTATAATGTGTGATCGCAAGGGCATAATTTGCCTCGGTAACGAGGGCATGACCCCCGCAAAGCAAGAGATTGCAGAGTTCTCAAACAAAGAGCACAAACGCGGCACGCTTGCCGACGCTCTTAAAGGCGCAGATATTTTTATAGGTGTTTCAGCACCCGGATGTGTGAGCGAAGAAATGGTAGCTTCTATGGCAGATAACGCCATTGTTATGGCAATGGCAAACCCCGTACCCGAAATTATGCCCGACCTTGCAAAAAAAGCAGGTGCGGCTGTTGTCGGCACAGGACGTTCGGATTTTCCGAATCAGATAAACAATGTGCTCGCTTTTCCCGGAATTTTCCGCGGTGCTCTTGATGTGAGAGCAAGTGACATAAACGAAGAGATGAAAATTGCGGCGGCAAAAGCCATAGCTTCGCTTGTTTCAGATGAAGAGCTTTCGCCGGATTATATAATTCCAAAAGCTTTTGATGAAAGAGTAGGCAAAACCGTTGCTGCGGCAGTCGCACAGGCTGCAAGAGACAGCGGAGCAGCGAGAATATAAAAAATGCTGCTGTTAAAAAATAAAACAGCAGCTATTTTTCTTGTTTGGCAGAATAAAGTTTACGACTTTATAATACAATATGTGATTTTTTTCGTCAAATATATTTTTCTTTTTCAGATTTTCTCGTGTAAAACAAAAAAATGGTACAAAAGCAAGACGTTTTGACGGCAATATTTTTCATTAAATGACATTGACCGCGAACGGCAAAAGATGATATATTTAATAAAGATACATAACCAACCAAAGAGGGGAATTCTATGAAGTCAACCGGAATCGTAAGAAGCTTGGACTCTGTGGGCAGAGTGGTTTTACCAATGGAAATAAGAAAAGAATTTGAACTTTTCGGTGAAGACAGCCGAGTTGAAATTTTTTTGAATGAAGATCAGATTGTATTAAAAAAGTATAAGCCAAACTGCATTTTCTGCGGAAGCGAAAAAAATCTGACAGATTTTGAAGGCAAAAAGATTTGCCAAAAATGTGTTTTTAAAATAAGCAGTATGTGATGCTTAATAATAAAATAAGCAGTTATAAAGATTAACCGTTCGTTATCTTTATAACTGCTTTTTGTTGTTTTAGTTTATTGGTTGTTTAAGCGGCCGTTTATTCTGCCCAAAATGCCGCCCGTTGTGCTCTCATCACTCTGAGACGAGGGAACTTCACTTGTCGGCTCTGTTGTGGTGGTTTTGGGCTCACCCCAAACAGTCAGTATTACCTCTGAACCCTTAGGGCAAAGGGAGCCTGCATCGCGGCTTGCCTGGTACACAATGCCTGCCGTGTAGTTTGAACTGTTTTCTTTTTCGATTTTTGAGACTTTGAAGCCGAGCTTTTCGAGCGTGGATTTGGCTGTGTTATAGTCAGAACCGATAATACCGGATTTGGGAAATGAAATATTTTCAACGCCCTTGCTTACCGTGAGAATAACCGTGCTCATTTTGGGAATTTGCGAGCCTGGGGAGATGTTCTGGCTTATAACCTTGCCCTCTTCAACGCTGTTGCTGTAAGACTCCTGTTTTTCGATAGTGAAGTTTGAGGAATAATATTTATCTGAGATTATATCCTCATAATCTTTGTCTATAAAATATGGGGTCTCAACCATTTCTTGCGCAACGGTGTTTTGCTGTGAATCGTCATTTTTTTTGCCGTCTGAAATAAACAGCAAAACAACTATTGCCACAACCGCAATTATAACTATTGTTGCGATAGAAAGTATAACCATTGAGCGGTTATGCCTCTTTTGTGCTTCAATTCGTTTTTCGGACGGTTCGGGCTTTGAAACTTCGCTGCGCTGATTGGAGCGAATATTTTCAATATCCATTTTATCTGCCGCCGCAACTGCATTAGGCGAGGCAGAAAGCTCGTCTCGAAGCTCGTCAACGGTTTTTATTCTGTCGTCCGGGAGTATCTGAAGAGCATTTACGAGCCCGTTAATAACATATGCCGGCAGCTGTTCGGCAAATCTGCCCGGAATCATCAGTCGGTCGTTTGTAACTCTCTCTTTAGAGTCTATGGGGTCCGTGCCGATAAGCGTGCGGTAGAGTACGGCGCCGAAAGCATAGACATCTGTCCACGGGCCTTGGTGGCCGTCAAATCCGTATTGTTCAAAGGCGGCATAGCCTGTAAAAAGCTCTTCTTTAAGGTCTGTGTGGGCAGACCTTACCGCACTTATGCTAAAGCCTGTTATTTTAAGCTTACCGTCAGGCGCAACGATAAGAGTGCTCGGCGAAATTCCTCTGTGGACTATACCTGCATTGTGCAGTGTGCCGAGGGTAGAGAGCACGGGCATAAGAAGCGGACGCGCACGCTCCCACGAAATACAGCCGGAGGAGTTGTTTCTTAAAAGATGCTCACGCAGAGTTATACCGTCAATGTTTTCGGTTATTGCGTAGCAAGTTCCGCCGCCCTCTATTATATTTGTGACCTTTATAAGCGCCGAAAGACCGTTGAGCCTCAAAAGCTTGCGCCAAAGCTCGCCGAAGCTTTGCATATATTCGCTGTATATTTTCTCTTTGCCCTCAACGGCAGAAACCGTTAAAGACCTGGGATTGCGCTGAGCAATGCCTATCGGAAAATACTCGCGGATGTTTATTGTCTCTCGCGTTGTCAGGTCAAGACCTATATATGTTGCACCGTCGCCGTTAAATTCGAGAAGCTTGCCGACAAGGTAGCGGTTGCCGATAACAGTGCGAACGGGCAAGTAATCGGCAGGCTGCTGAGTGTCAACATGAAAGCCGCAGTAGGGGCACTGCTTTTCGTTGCCGATCTCTTTCATACAGCTCATGCAAAGATTATCTGAATTTATCATAGAGTTCTTCCTTTCAAAACACATTCAGATATTAAACAATTGTTTGCAATACAATTTATTTATGCATAGTATATAATACCATATTTTTCTGCACTTTGTCAAGAAAACGAACGGGACTGACGTGTTTAGCGCAGTCCCGTTAAAAGTTTTACTGTTTATCCGATGTTATGGCGTAGATATATGTCACGCCGGAGTCAATGTCTTTTATTTTGCCGTCAGAATATATTTTCATTTCTCCGCCGACGGTTGCCTCTGAATCTGTAGCAGCGGCGTTTTGATAGTTTTTAATATAAGAAAAGTTGTTTTTCTCTGTGACGAAAAATCTTAAATCAACATCCTTGTCAATCGTTTTGCTTTCACCGCCTGAATATAAAGCCACGTTTCCTCCGGCGCCGCTCTGCGCGTTTTCGGAATATCCGAAGGATACAACATTTCCGTCGTCAACAATAAAATATTGAGCGCAGTTTTTGCATATTGCTTTGGATTTTCCGTCCTTGCCGCAGATATAAAGGTCGTTGCCGTTCTCTGATTTTGCCATATAAAACACATTTTCGCCGTATGCTTCAAACGATGTAATGTCGGAGGCAACTTTTGCGCTCTCGGTTATTGCTTTGTCTGATATTGTGCTGAATAACAGGTCAAAGCTTGTGTCTTCTGCTTTGACCGCGGCAAATACAGCGTCTCTGCTTGCAAATAAAAATGTTGCTTTGCTCACGTCATAACCCGGGTCAAAATCATATTCTAGCACCTTGCTGCCGTCATATCTTGCATATTTGCAGCCGCTTGTTGTCTCATATTTTTTACCGAGCGAGTTTATAACATAATCTATTGCGTTTTCTGTGCCGTCTTTTGCGGCTATTGAATAGAGCTTGTCCATATCTGTGCGCTTTGAGGCGTCAATTTCGGTCTTGTTAAATATAACCCTCGGTGCTCCCGTTTTTGCAAATGCAAGCAGATTTTCGAGCTTTACGCCGTTTGCGATTTCTCTGCTTGCAGAGCCGTCATAAACTCTTACCTTATATTCTGCCGAAACGGCAAGCCCCAAATCAAGCTTGTTGAGAGCCTCTCTTATATCATCGCGCACAAGCTTTTTTTGATATGTGCCGAGCGCGTTGTTATAAGCCGTTTCATCAACCTTTGTTGTTTTGAATATAAAACCTTTTGTGACAAGATAATCGCCTTTATCGGGCTTTTGGAGCAGTGCGTCATATTCGTCATACGGGTCTGTGACAAAGTCTTTCCAGTTGAGCTTGGCGGTGTTCTTTACAAAATAATATAAGTTGCCGCCGATTTCATAATCGTCAAGATAAACCTCGCTCACGCCGTCCGATATTTTTTCGGCAGTGTTGCCTGCGGTTATTTTATAAAGTGAATAGGCAATGTCGTTCTGCACCGAAGCGTCCTTAACGGTGAAGAATATTTCGGATTTTTCTTCGTTTTTAAACGCTCTTACGGCAGAGATTTCAGAGATAAACTCCGGCTCGCCGCCGATTGCGGTTCGGTAGAGCTCCTCCTTGCCGGAGATTGACCTTGTGTAATAAACGATGTCGCCGACAGGCGGAGTGTAAATCTCTTCAACGCCGGAAGAGATGAGCAACGTTTTTTTGGTTTTAGTGTCATATGCGTAGCATTTTGTGGAGCCGTTGGCCGAATTAACATAAAAAACATATGCTCCGTCATTTGTGCAGGACCAGTTTTCGTCCGTTCCGCTGACTATGACCGAGCCTTTGTTTTGAACCGAAGAACGTCTTGTCAAATCTATTACGCGAATGTCATATTTGCCGGTTTTTGAAGAGGTATCCTGAGAATAAACAACTGTTTTGCCGTCATCAGAGAGCTTAACCTGCTTAACGGGGCCGAGTTCTATTGTTTTGCCGTTTTCAAGCATTACGTTTACGGCAGAATTCTTTTGATAAATTGCTTCGGCGGTGTGCGAGAGCTTGTCAAGGCGAAACAGCGCCAAATATGAGCCGAGTGCCACCGCGCAAACCAAGAGAGCCACAACGGCAATTCGCAGCAGCTTGATTTTTTTGATGCGCTTTTTGCTTCCCTTTGTGTCAAAGCCCTCATTATCGTCATTTCCGCAGTGGTCTTCAAACTCAATAAATTTTTCCGGCATAATATCTTCAAGCGGCTGAATATCAATGCCGTTTTTCATCTCTTCAAAAACAGAAGAAAGCTCGGGCGAGCTGCCCGCCTGAGCTTTCTTGTCGTGAGAGAGATTTGTCAAATCAGATTTTTTCTTTTCCATTTGACAATCCTCCGCATTATTCATTATTTTGCTTTAACAGCCTCTTTTGCTTTTTCAACGATGTGATCTGCCGTGAGACCGTAAATCTTAAGCATCTCAACAGCGGGGCCGGATGCGCCGAACTTATCCTCAACGCCCACTCTCATAACGGGAACGGGGCAGACTTCACAAACCGCCTCTGCAACAGCCGAGCCGAGACCGCCGATGATGTTGTGCTCTTCTGCGGTTACGATAGCGCCTGTCTCTCTTGCCGCGGCAGCGACAATCTCTTTATCAAGCGGCTTTATTGTGTGCATATTTATAACTCTTGCGCTGATACCCTCGTTTGCGAGAGTCTCTTTTGCTGCGAGAGCTTCACCGACCATAAGACCTGTTGCAATGATTGTAACATCCTTACCGTCGCAAAGCTGAACACCTTTGCCAAGCTTAAATTCATAATCAAGCGGATTTATTCTCGGCACTGCAAGACGGCCGAATCTAAGGTAAGCGGGGCCGTCATAATCTGCCATTGCAAGAACTGCCGCGCGGGCTTCAACGTCGTCGGCAGGGTTGATTATAACCATACCGGGGATAGTTCTCATAAGAGCTATATCTTCACAGCACTGGTGGCTTGCACCGTCTTCACCAACAGAAATACCTGCATGTGTTGCGCCGATTTTAACGTTGATGTGGGGGTAGCCGATTGTGTTGCGTATTTGCTCAAAGGCTCTGCCTGCGGCAAACATTGCAAACGAGCTTGCAAAAACAGTGTAGCCCGTTGTGGCAAGACCTGCCGCAACGCCTATCATGTTGCACTCTGCAATGCCCGCATCAAAAAATCTGTCGGGGAAAGCCTTTTTAAACATACCTGTTTTTGTGGCTGCGGCAAGGTCGGCGTCAAGTACGACTACTTTGTCGTTTTTTTCGCCGAGTTCAACAAGAGCTTTGCCGTATGCCTCGCGAGTAGCGACTTTAATTATATCTGCCATAATTATGCCTCCAATTCCGCAAGGGCTGCCTGAAGCTCTGCCATTGCCTGCTCATATTGCTCACTGTTGGGAGCTGTGCCGTGCCATGAGCACTGATCTTCCATAAACGAAACGCCCTTGCCCTTAATGCTCTTTGCTATAATAGCTGTGGGCTTGCCCTTAAATTCCGAAGCAGCTTTGAAAGCCGCGTCAATCTCGTCAAATGAGTGAGCGCAGATTTCAATTACATTCCAGCCGAAAGCTCTGAATTTTTCGGGAATGGGGTAGGGGGAGTTTACCTCTGCAACAGAGCCGTCAATTTGAAGATTGTTGTTATCAATAACAGCCGTGAGGTTATCAAGTCCTTTAGCTGCCGCAAACATGGCTGCCTCCCAAACCTGACCCTCCTGTATTTCGCCGTCACCCAAAGCCGTGTAAACTCTGAATGATTTGCCGCCGAGCTTTGCGCCGAGAGCCATACCGACAGCCGTTGATATACCCTGACCGAGTGAGCCTGTGCTCATATCAACGCCGGGTGTAAGCTTCATGCTCGGGTGACCCTGAAGCATTGAGCCGGGTTTTCTTAAAGTTTTGAGTTCGTCAACAGAGAAAAATCCTCTGTGAGCCAAAACCGCATAAAGTGCGGGGGCTGTATGACCTTTTGAGAGAACAAAACGGTCTCTGTCTTCCCACTTGGGATTTTTGGGGTCGATATTCATGTGTGCAAAATAGAGATAGGTAAGAATATCCGCAATAGAAAGCGAGCCGCCCGGGTGACCGGATTTTGCGTTATAAACGCCCTCGATAACACCCATGCGTACTTTGCACGCTTTGATTTGCAACTGCTTTTTGATAGCTGCGTCCAAAATAACACCTCCGGTTAAATTGCTGTTTTTTTGAGGGATTTGAGAAAAGCCGTGAAATAATCCGGCAGGTCGCTCTCAAACTCCATATATCTACCGTCACGCGGGTGGATAAATCCTATAAGCCCGGCGTGAAGGCATTGACCGTTTAATTTGGTCACTCCGTTTTTGGGGCCGTAAACAGGGTCGCCTGCAACGGGATGACCTATGTAAGACATATGAACTCTTATTTGGTGAGTTCTGCCTGTTTCAAGTGTAACTTTTATATAAGTGAAGCCGTCAAACCTGTCAAGCACTTCATAGTGTGTGACTGCGTGTCGCGAGTTTTTATCGGTTACGCACATCTTTTTTCTGTCCTTGGTGCTTCTGCCGATGGGGGCGTCAACCGTCCCGAAATCATCTTTTATATTGCCGTGAACAACTGCGCGGTACTGCCGCTTAAAGGAGTGGTCTTTTATCTGCATTGCAAGCTTTTCGTGAGAAAAATCGTTTTTGGCAACTATTAAAAGACCGCTGGTGTCTTTATCTATTCTGTGCACTATGCCGGGGCGAATTACTCCGTTTATTCCGGAGAGAGAGCCCTTGCAGTGATACATCAGCGCGTTCACAAGCGTGCCGCTCTCGTTGCCGGGGGCAGGGTGAACCACCAAGCCTCTCGGTTTATTGACAACCAAAAGGTCGCTGTCTTCATAAACTATGTCAAGAGGAATATCCTCCGGCTCTGCCGAAAGAATAGTCGGCTCCGGCACGGTAAAAACAACTTCATCGCCAGGCGAAAGCTTGCAGCTTTTGCCTACGGTTTTGCCGTTTACTTTAACTGCGCCGTCAGATAAAACAGATTGAATGTGCGACCTTGTGAAATCCTCAAAGACTAAGGAAAGAGCCTTGTCTATCCTTATGCCGGCAAGGGCTTCGTCTGCGGTGAAAAAAAGCTCATCCATTTTTCTTTTCCTCTGCTTTTTTCTTTTTGCGGTCGTTGTTTATATCCCACAAAAGATAAATCATGAGCATAGCCGCTCCGCAGGTTACAAGAATATCGGCAAAGTTAAACACCGGGAAGTCGATAAAAAGCACCCTGATATAATCAACCACATAGCCGCGCCAAATTCTGTCAACAAGGTTACCAAGTCCGCCGGCAATAATCATAACCGCCGTGACCGCAAGGTATTTGTTCTTTATCTTTTTGGCAACCAGTGCCGCAATGCCTATAATAATTATTATGCCCGTTATCACCGATAAAAGCGTGGTTTTTTCGGAAAATGCTCCGAATGCCGCACCGGTGTTTTGAACATAATCCCATTCCAGCACATTGTTTAATACAGATATGCTTTGAACGGGCTTTAAATTCAGCTCAACAAAATATTTTATTATTTGGTCAAGTGCGGTTAAAAGAACTATTGATAAAATTGATATAACAGCCGACATTATCTTTTGAAAAAGCCTTTGAGCTTTGATGAGAAGCCGTCTTCATCATCGTCGTCGTCATCGTCATCATCATAAAAATCGTCGTCATCGTCTTCGTCGTCGAAGTATTCCTCATCGTCGCTCTCGTCATCGTCGTCATCATTGAAGTTGAGAGAGTTTATATCAAACTTAAAGCCGTCGTTATCCGATGCGGGTTCTTCTGTCTTAATGTCTTCGGCATCGTCCTCGGGCTGCTTTACCTGCTCGCGCATATCGGCAAAAGCGTCTCTGAATTTATTTTTAAAGTCCTCTGTCTCTTTGTCTTCGTCCTTTTTTTCTTCCGAAGTTTCGGGAGTTTTAAGACCGAGACGCTCAAAGTCGGAATCACTGAGTTCCTCTTCCGGCTCTTCTATAACATTTTCGCTTGTGCTCTCTTCGGGCTGAGCTTCGGGTGCCGAATATGTAGTCTCTTCTTCTGTTTCTTTTTCCTCGGGCTCAATAACAGGCTCGTCTTTCTCCGGCTCTGTTATCTCGTCTGCAGGCTCGGCAACTTTCTCCGGCTCTGCGGCAGCTTCTGCCGAGGATTCTTCTATCTTTGCTTCTTTTTTAGGCTCCTCGATTTCCTCGGGCAGCTCTTCTTCCGGTTCGTCCTGAGTTTCGGGAATTTTGTTTATAAGCTCGATGTGCTCTGTGTAAAGTGCAAGAAGCTCGCGCTTAAATTTATCCGCTTCTTTCTCGATAAGGTCAAGAGCAGCCTGGGTTTTAATCATACGGTCTCTTGCGATAACCGCCTGCTCTTTAGCTTCTACGGTTGCGTCCTCAATCATCTGCTGAGCCTTTTGCTGTGTTTCGGCAATGAGAAGGTCGGCCTTTGACTGAGCCTTGTCAAGAAGGTTTTTAGCTTTTAATGCGGCTTCTTCCTCCTGCTTCTTTACACTGCTTGCGGCCTCTGCAAGCTGAGCTTCTGATTTTTCGTTGGTTTCGCGCATTATTTGGTCTGCCATACGCTGAGCCGTGAGAAGAGCGGCGCGGATATTATCCTCATCGTTTCTGTACTCTTCTACTCTTTCTGCAAGCAGACCTATTTTTTTTACAAGCTCGCCGTTCTCTTTGAACATCTGCTCATAAGAATCGGCAACTATTTCAAAAAAATCATCAACAGACTGAGCGCGGTAAGCGTTTTTGCCTGCCGCTTCAAAGTGATGATTTTTTATTTTAGACGGTGTTAACATCAGACAACCTCCTGTACGGAATATCCGTTTTATATAAAATTATTTTTTAAAACATATTGCCCTGTGCGGCGGAGTTTGCTACTTCGTCAAGAAGCTCGCCGGAGAGCGGAACATTGTTGGGTGTGACAATATATGCTCTGCCTGCAACGCGCTGCATTGTGCCGCTGTTTGCATATGCCACGCCTGAGAGGAAGTCTATTATTCTTCTCGAATCATTGTCGGGGCAGGTCTCAAGGTTTAAAATAACTATTCTCTTCTCGTTGAGTATATCCGCAACGGGAACAACCTCTTCAAAAGAGTCTATTTTTTTGAACACAACGTGTGCCTTTGAAGCACCGCCGACGGGTGCTGCGGCAGAAGAAGAACGTATATCTACAACGTTTGATGATGAAGAAGAGTCATACTGCTTTGCGTGATGTGAAGAGTGCTGTCTCGGTGCTTCGTATTCGTCCTCATCCTCCATATCAACATCTTCAAGATATTCCTCTTCCGACATGGTCAAGGCGTTTTTTACTTTGTCAAAGAATCCCATAACTTTATCCTCCGTTATCTGTAATTTCTTGCTCCGAAAAGGGCGGAGCCTATTCTTACCATGTTAGCACCGGAAAGAACGGCTTGCTCGTAATCGCCGGACATTCCCATTGATAAAATATCCATACTAACATTATGTATTCTTTTTGCTCCAATGTCAATAAACAGTTGGCGCATATTTTCAAAAAAGACGCGATTTTTAACAGAATTGTCACAAATTGGGGGCACTGCCATAAGGCCTCTGACGTGAATGCCGCCGATTTCGGCTATTTCGCAGACCGACTGCATCACCGCATCGGGCGAAAAACCGAACTTGCTTTCCTCTGCACCTATGTTGATTTCAAGCAAAATATCGGTGCAAATGCCGTTCTTTTCAGATACCTTACCAATTTCTTTTGCGAGCTTCACACTGTCAACGCCGTCTATGGAGCCTACGTTTCCGACTATCTGCCTTACCTTGTTTGTTTGCAGGTGACCGATAAGGTGAGTTTCAACTCCGTCAAGATGCAGTTCATCTTTTTTGCCCATAAATTCCTGAACGCGGTTTTCACCTATCAGGTCTATGCCGAGCGAGAGCGCATGGTTTATAAAAATCGGTTCCACGGTTTTGGTAACTGCCATAAACCTTACGTCTTCTCGCTTTCTGCCGCTTTTTTCGGCGGCTTCGGCAATTTTGTCGTTTATCTCTTTAAAGTTTTCTTCAATGTCTTTAAAGCGAAGCTCAGTTAATGACTTTTCCATCTTCAAGCTCCTTTCCCTTGATAATGACTTCGTCATAGAGTCTGACGGATTTGCCGTTTGAACTGCTTGACGAAATGATTGCAAAATCATCTTCCGTATATATTATCTCCACAGGGATAAAGGTTATTATTTTCCCTCGGAGAACGTATATGCCTGTATTATTATCCTCATCAAATCGAATTACGTTTGACGGCACGCGGTAGCCCGTGTGCGATTTTGTGACTATCTGCATATCTTCTGTTCTCATGTTTGCAAAGGTCTCGTCCATTAAAGAGCAGCTTAACACAACGGTCATTTTATCGCCTTGCGTATCGGCTTTTTCAACGAGCATTGTTACATGATTTACTCCCTCTTTTGGGAAGTTGACAGTTATTTTTGCACCGTTTTTAAAATATGAAGAATTTTGGCTTTCTGTTTCGCCGACGATATACCATTTATAGCTCTCGACTATTTTGCCCAGAGAGTTGCCGGAGACTGCGGCAGGCTCTGCATTCAAAGCACTTTCTATTTGCTGTGAAGTGAGCGAGAGCGCATCTTTGTAACTCAATGCTGATTCATAGCCGTCTATGGTGTTTATATAGTAGCCGGATTTGGGTGCTTTTACACTTGAATAGTTTATATTTTGCGCAGTGAGTGCGGCAATTTCATTTTCAAGAGAAGTGAGCTTTGCGCTTAAATCAATAGAGCCCTCGGTAAGTATTTGCTTGGTGGCGCATTTATCCGCATACGCTGTCAGTGCATCGGGAAGCTCGTCATAGGTTCCCGTTGTTACGGCGTCCATAATGTCGTCATATGCGTCGCTGATTTTTGTGTTCAGCTTGTCCGCACTTAACTCCTGCGTTCCGTCTGGGTCATTGATGTTTTTATATCTTTCAAGCTCCTGCTTCAAAGATTCAAGCTTTGTGTATGCCGCCGCCTGATCGTCGTTTTGGCAAACAACGGCAATGTCGTCTCCGTTGGCAACTCTTTTGCCGTCGTGCGCAAGCGGAATTACCGTGCCGGAGGCGGAGGTATCTATTATCTTTTCATCTCTTAAAGCAAAGCCCTTAAAATCTATCGTTTCTTCTATGGTTGTCTCTTCCGTAAGACGCTGAGTGTCTATGGGGGAGTAGCTGTAAGCGAAAGCGTTATAAACAATGTAAGATATTACTATTATGCTCAGCACTACCGATGTTATTTGAAACCACGGTATTTTTCTTTTCATCGCTCACACTCCCTATTTAAAAATGTTTTTATTGTCTCAAATGCCGATTGTTTAAGCTCGTCCGGATTTTTATATTCGTCAATATAAAGCCTGTGCGCGTCTGCCCGTCTGCGAAACCATGTAAGCTGGCGTTTGGCATATCGTCTTGTGCTTTGCTTGAGTGCTTCAATTGCACCGTCGAGGTCTTTTTCACCGTCAAAATACGGCTTTAATTCTTTGTATCCTATTGCCTGCGCCGAGGTCGGACCGAATGACGAGAAGCTTTTTGCCTCCTCCAAAAGACCGTCCTCAAGCATTTTGTCTACTCGTTTGTTTATTCTGTCATAAAGATATTCGCGCTCTTTAACGTCAAGGCAGATGTAGCACACATCATACGGTGACGGACTGCTGTGCGATTCTTTGTTTTGCTCGGTCATCGTTTTGCCGCCGGAATACCAAAGCTCCAGCGCACGGATTACTCTTTTTATGTTATTCTCATGCAGATTTTCGGCATATTCAGGATCAATCGCTCTTAGCTCTTCGAGCAGTGCGCCCGCACCCTCGTTTTGTGCGCGGTCAAAAAGCTTTTGCCTCAGAACTCTATCGGTAGGTGTTTCGGTGAGCTTTGTGTTGTTTACAAAAGAGTCGATGTAAAGCCCCGTTCCGCCTACAATCACGGGCAAATGATTACGTGAATAAATTTCGTCTGCAAATTCGGCGGCAAGGCGCTGAAAGTCGGCCACGCTGAAGCTCTCGTCCACAGGCAAAAAATCTGTCATGTGGTGGGGTATGCCCTGCATTTCTTCTTTTGTGGGCTTTGCGGTGGCAATATCCATACCCTTATATATCTGCATGGAGTCCGCCGAAATAACCTCGCCGGAAAATTCCTTGCATACCTCAACGCCGAGGCTTGTTTTGCCCGACGCGGTCGGTCCGGCGATAACGATAAGCGGTTTCTTTTTCATATCGCCGAGCCTCCTTTTATACTCTGCCGAAGTTTCTTTCTATATCTCTTTTTTTCATCTCAATAAGCACGGGTCTGCCGTGGGGGCAGTAGCGTATATCGGGGTGGGAGAGAAGCTCTTTAACAAACCTCTCCATTTCATATTCTGTGGTTTTGTCGCCGGCTTTTATGGCGGCGCGACAGGCTGTGGAGTGATAAATCCAATCAAGCTTTTCGGGAATCATATCGCGCTTGTTGTCTGCCAAATATCCGGCAAGCTCGCTGATGATGTCTTTAAGCTCGCCGCCCTCTATGAATGTGGGGCATTCCGTGACTATCACCATGCCCTGACCGAAATCGTCAATGTTATATCCTGCTTTTAAAAGCAAATCTCTGTTTTCAAGAACGGCGTTGTATTCCTCTGCGCTGAGCGTAACGGTAACGGGGGAGAGAAGCATCTGCACCTCCATATCGTTTACGTCCTTTTTAAGGCGTTCAAAAATCATTCGCTCATGTGCGGCGTGTTTGTCTATAACGAGCATTTTATCGCCCTGCTCAACGAGAATGTAGGTCTTAAAAGCTTCGCCTATGACCCTGAACGGCTCAATTTCTTCCGCGACAGGTTCGCTCGGCTCTGCCTGTTCGGCAGGGATTTGTACTGTATATGATTCTTCTTTGACCTGAGCTTCGGGAGCGTTCTCTTTTGCAATCTCAATTTTTTGCGGTGCAAAAGAGGGGGCTTCTTCTTTTTTTGCCGGATTATTTAAAAGCAGCGATTCGTCGGATTCCTCTGCCGATTTATCCTCATTCTTAGGCGCGTTTAATTTTATTGTGCTCCAAAAATTTTGGCTTTTTTGCGGAATAACGGGTTCTGGTTTTCCTTCGCGCGGTGCGGTCTGCTGAATTGCCGATATTTTCATCTGCTCCGCTTTCGGCGGCTGCGGCATACGCTGAGAATCAAGCTTCATCTGCGCTTTTGCCTCAAAGCTCATTCTGGGGCGTGTGTCGCTCTCTTCAAGAGCATACTTTGCGCCGTAATATACTGCGTCAAAAATTCTTTTTTCGTCTGCAAAACGCACCTCTGTTTTTGCAGGGTGAACGTTTACGTCAACCGTATTGGGCGGCACGGTTATGTTAAGCACACAGGCGGGGAATCTGCCGACCATTATGGCGTTTTTATATGCCTGCTCCAGTGCGGCTGTGCCCGTTCTTGTTTTTATAAGTCTGCCGTTTAAAAAGAAAAACTGCATGGTTCTGTTGGCTCTCGAATTTGCGGGCTTTGAAACAAATCCGTCTGTTTTTATTCCGCCGGTTTCATAAGATACGGGAATCAGACTGTCGGCAAATTCTCTGCCGAAAACAGAAAAAACGGTATTCCTCATGTTTCCGTCGCCGGAGGTTGAGAGAACCTCCTTGCCGTCTCTTATAAATCTGAGCGCAACCTCGGGGTGGGAGAGAGCTATTCTGTCAACAACTCCGGCAACCGCATTGCCCTCGGTCACGTCCTTTTTTAAAAACTTCATGCGCGCCGGGGTGTTATAAAAAATGTCGCGCACGATTATCGTTGTTCCTTTGGGGCAGCCCGCATCGTCAAGCAAAACCTCTTGAGAGCCTTCTATAAGGTAGCGCGTGCCTATTTCTTCATTCTCGGCACGGGTCATGACCTCAACGCGCGAAACCGCTGCAATTGAAGCAAGCGCCTCACCTCTGAAACCGAGGGTGATTATAGAGTCAAGGTCGTCTTTTTTTGAAATTTTGCTTGTCGCGTGGCTGATAAACGCCTTTTTTATATTGGAACGGTCAATACCGCAGCCGTTATCGGTTATTCTCATATATGTAATTCCGCCGCGGCGTATCTCTGCCGTGAGCGAGGACGCGCCTGCGTCAATGGCATTTTCCAAAAGCTCTTTTATGACGGAGGCAGGTCTTTCAACGACCTCGCCTGCCGCAATAAGCTCCGCAACGTGTTTGTCAAGAATATTTATTTCCGGCACGGTATTCACCTCCTGTTAATGTTACATATTTTTTGCTCTGGACGCAATCTCATAAAGCTTTTGCATTGCCTCAATTGGTGTGAGCGTGTTTACGTCCGTCTGTTTTAATTCTTCTATAAGTTCATCTTTTGCGGATGATGAGAAAGAAATCTGAACTTCCTCCTGCGCGTCGTCTTCTGCCTTGGGGGCTTCGCCCATGTGAACCTGAACGCCTGTGCCCTCAAGCTCTTTTAAAATAGTTCTTGCGCGGTTCACAACGCTGTTCGGTACACCTGCAAGCTTTGCAACCTCAATGCCGTAGCTGCCGTCTGCACCGCCTCTGACTATTCTTCGCAGGAAGGTTATATCGTCACCGCGCTTTTTAACGGCTATGTTGTAGTTTTTAACTCCGTCGAGCTTATCCTCAAGCTCTGTCAGCTCATGATAATGCGTTGCAAAAAGAGTTTTTGCGCCGAGCTTCTTTTTGTCTGCGGTGTGCTCGAGCACCGCCCTTGCAATGCTCATACCGTCAAAGGTAGAGGTTCCTCTGCCTATCTCGTCAAAAATCAAAAGGCTTTTGCTTGTTGCATTTTTTAAGATGTTTGCAACCTCGCTCATCTCAACCATAAATGTTGATTGACCGGAGGCAAGGTCGTCCGATGCGCCGACTCTTGTAAAAATACTGTCAACAACGCCGATTTCGGCATAAGACGCCGGCACAAAGCAGCCGCATTGAGCCATCAAAACAATCAGCGCAACCTGGCGCATATAGGTCGATTTACCTGCCATGTTGGGGCCTGTGATAATGGCACATCTGTTGTCTGCACAGTCAAGCACCGTGTCGTTGGGCACAAAGGGAGAGTCACGCAGCATTTTTTCAACCACGGGATGTCTGCCGTCTTTTATGCTGATTACGGGCTTGTCCGTCATTTCGGGGCAGGTGTAGCCGTTGTGCGATGAAACATAGGCAAACGAGCAAAGCACGTCCAAAGCGGCGAGCGCCGAGGCTGTTTTTTGAATTCGGTGGTACTCGTCCGCAACCTTTTTGCGAACCGTGGTGAATATTTCGTATTCGAGTTTAACTATTCTCTCCTGCGCGCCGAGAACCCTTGATTCAAGCTCTTTAAGCTCGCCTGTTATGTATCTCTCGCAGTTTGCAAGGGTTTGTTTTCTTATATATTCTTCGGGTACAAGCTCTTTAAAGGCGTTCGGCACTTCAATGTAGTAGCCGAAAACGCGGTTGTAGCCGATTTTGAGTTTTTTTATGCCTGTTCTTTCCTGCTCATCGGATTGAACCTTTGCTATGTATCCTTTGCCGTTTACGACAATGTCGCGCAAAGAGTCAAGCTCGGCATTAAAGCCGTCTTTTATCATGCCGCCCTCACGGACGGAAAACGGCGGATCCTCGCAAACGGAATTATCTATGAGAGATAAAACATCGTCGAGCAAATCTATGCTGCCGTTTATCTCTTTGAGCAGCACACTGTTAAAATCTGAAAGAGAAGCCTTTATCTGCGGCAGAGAATTTATTGCCGCAGAGAGTGCGCGAAGCTCTTTGGCGTTTGCGGTTTCGTATATAATTCTCGCCATCAGGCGCTCCATATCGTTTATGCCGCTTAAAGAGAGCGTGAGAGAATCAAGTGACATGGGGTTGTCCGCAAGCTCGCCCACCGCATTGTGGCGTTTGACTATTCTCGGCAGATGAACAAGCGGCTGCTCAAGCCATGTTCTTATAAGACGTTTGCCCATAGCGGTTTTTGTTTTATCAAGCACCCACAATAGCGTTCCGCGTCTTTCGCGGTTGCGCATGGTTTCGGTCAGCTCAAGGTTTCTCCGTGACGAAACATCGAGCTTCATAAACTGCGAATCGCTGTAAAAATCGACCGAGCGAATATTGTCTATGGCGGATTTCTGCACCTCATGCAAATATCTCAGTGCCGCGCCGAGAGCGCAAACCGCTTCTTCACCTTCAATGCCGAGCTCTTTTACGTTCGGCACCCCAAAATGAGAAAGCACAATTTTTAAGCAATCTGCAAAATCCGCGTCACTCTCGCTCAACGGGTCTGCCATGCAGCGCAGGCGGTTGCCGATAAAATCTTTGGTCTTGGGGCAGCTCACAACCTGTGAGGAGTAGAGAATTTCGGACGGCATAAAACGCCCAAGCTCATTGACCGTTTTTGCGTCAACATCCTTGCCGCTTATCTGCGTAAGGCTCACCGCACCTGTCGAAACATCCGCAAAGCAAAGCCCTGCGTTTTTGCCTTTTATTATTATGCAGGCGAGGTAGTTGTTCTTTGCCTCATCAAGCATATTGCTCTCAATAACCGTGCCCGGGGTCACAACCCTTATGACCTCGCGCTTAACAATGCCCTTTGCAAGCGCAGGGTCTTCCATCTGCTCGCATATGGCAACTTTATATCCCTTTGAAACAAGGCGGGCAATGTAGCCGTCGACACTGTGAAACGGAACGCCGCACATCGGCGCGCGCTCTGCCTGACCGCAGTCTCTGCCTGTAAGCACAAGCTCAAGCTCACGCGAGGCGATTTTCGCATCGTCAAAAAACATTTCGTAAAAGTCGCCCAGACGGTACATGAGTATTGTGTCGGGATATTCTTTTTTTGTTTCGAGATACTGCCGCATCATCGGCGTCATTTCCGCCATAATTTCACATTCCTTGTCTTATTTATTGAGCGCAGCCGCCGCCGCAGGAGGCACAGTTGCCGGAGCAGGCGGGAGCGTATTCGCATTTTTCGGGGTCCTCACCCTGAGCGCAGAGCGAGAGGATACCTGTTATCTCTTTCATCATTGCGTCAAGCTCTTCTTTTGCCTTTTCAAATGCCTGCATATTGCTGTTTGCCATTACCTGACGGTAAACGTCGGTGAACTCTTTGTCATATGCCTGAAGCTTTTCTTCGTTTGCGTCGTCCTTGTTTGCCTCATGCTGATAAGACATATGAATAAGCTGAATTTTGTTTATAAGCTCGTTAAGCTCGTCGTCTGCTTCGTTAGTCTCTTTGGCTTTGTGAAAATTGATGTAAGCCTCTTCTTTTTGAATTGCAGCGCCGAGCTGTCTTGTAAGTTCGATAATATCCATTTTAAATCTCCTGTCTTAATTTATTCCTGAAGTTCGCCGCGCACTATCCATGTGAGCGGGTCGGTAACTTTTACGTTGCAGAATTTGCCTATCATTTCGCCTTGGCAGGTGTCGGGGAATTCTATCATTACATTGCCTGCGGTTCTGCCCTCAAGCACGCCGTCCTTGGCATATCCCTCGCACAAAACGCGGTAGGTCTTGCCCTTCATTGCGGCGGTGCGCTCTGCGGCTATACTCTCCTGTAAATCGCAAAGCTCTTTAAACCACTTGCCTTTTTCTTCACGCGATACCGGGTCGGGCATTTTCGCCGCCCTCGTGCCGTCTCTGGGTGAAAAAATAAATGTGTAAAGCGAGGTGAATTTTGCCTCTTTTATAAGCGAGAGCGTGTCTTTAAACTCCTCATAGGTTTCACCGGGGAAGCCGACTATTATATCGCTTGTGAGAGATATATCGGGCATAACTTTTTTGGCATACTCAACAAGAGACAAATATTTTTCTCTTGTATAGCCGCGGTTCATCTCTTTTAGCACGCGGTTGTTGCCGCTTTGAAACGGCAAATGCAAATGCCTTGCAACCTTTTTGCACTCTGCCATTGTGTCAAGCAGCTCTTTTGTGCAGTCCTTTGGGTGAGAGGTCATAAATCTTATTATGAAATCACCGGGCAAATCGTTTATCTGCTTCAAAAGAGACGCGAAATTTGTGCCGTCCGACAATGTCTTGCCGTAGGAGTTTACGTTTTGACCGAGCAGGGTAATATCCTTGCAGCCGGAGGCTATGAGCGCCTTTGCTTCTTCGATTACCTTTTCGCTCTCGCGGCTTCTCTCGCGTCCTCTGACATAGGGAACGATGCAGTAACTGCAAAAGTTGTTGCAGCCGTACATTATCGGCAGCCAGCCCTTTATGCTGCTGTCACGCCTAACGGGGAGATCCTCTGCGATAACACCGTCACCGTCCGGCGAGCAAAAAACTCTTTTGCCGCTGCTGAGAACAGAGTATAAAAACTCCGGCAGGCGGTGAATGACGTGAGTGCCGAAAACAAGATTTACGAACGGGTAACTCTTTTTGATTTTTTCACAGACCTTGTCCTGCTGCATCATGCAGCCGCAAAGCGCAATGACAAGATCGGGGTTCGCTTTTTTGATGTTTTTGAGCGCGCCGACGTTGCCGTAAATTCTGTCCTCCGCGTGTTCTCTTATGGCGCAGGTGTTGTAAAGCACAAGGTCGGCTTCTTTAACATCGTCCGTGAAGCCGTAGCCCATCTCGGCGAGCAAGCCTTTTATTCTTTCACCGTCCGATACATTGCCCTGACAGCCGTAGGTGTGAACCATGGCGAGGGGAGTTTTGTCAGGGTATTTTGATGCGAGAACAGAGCCGGCAAGAGCGGAATATTCTTTTTGTTTTTCAAGTTCCGCGCAAGGAACTTCAAATTTTTTTTCTTTGCTTTTGCCGTCCAAAGACCGCACCTCTCTTTATATACTTATAACCAATTTATTATACATTAAAAATGCAAGGTTTGCAATATGAATTATCGCTATTTTTACATCTTGTTCACAAATGCCGCAAAAAGAGCCGCCGCAGTCTGTGGCAGCTCTTGAGCAATGTGCTTTCACCTTTTTTTCATATAGAGCTTGCCGACAAGCTCGTTGACCGCCGAGGCAGGCAGTATTTTTTGAAGTGAGCATAAAAATTTATACTGTAAGCCCGCAACCGAAACAAGCGGCAGTTTTTTGTGCGCGCAGATTTTAAATATCACGGCGGCAATATCTTTCGGGTCCATGCCGTTTGTTTCGTCATTTTCCATAACAGAAACACTGCGCGAAATAAGGCCGTTATAAACATCGTCACCCTTAAAGCTTTTTTCTCTCGCGCCGGTGAAGCCGGTTTTTATATCGCCGAGCCTTACGCACCCGACGGAAACGCCGAACATCTTAAGCTCGTTTCTCATTGCAAAGGCAACGGATTCCACCGCGGACTTGCTTGCCGAATAAAAAGCCTGGAAGGGAATGGAAAAAACAGATGCCGCGGAGGATATGAAAAGTATTTTGCCCCTGCTTTCTTTAAGCTTTGGCAAAGCGGCTTTTGTGACCTCGATTTGTGCAAAAAAGTTGAGTTCAAACTGCGCTTTCATCTCTGCCGTGTCGGTAAATTCCACCGCACCCGAAATACCGAAGCCGGCATTATTTATCAGAATATCTATTTTGTCTATTTGAGATATTGCACTTTTAATCTGCTGTGAATCCGTAATGTCGCACTTAATGCTTGTTACGCCCTTTATATCGCATTCGCGGCGGCTGAGAGAGTACACCGTGCAGCCGTTTTCGGCAAATTTTTCCGCGCAGGCTCTGCCGATTCCGCTTGATGCCCCCGTTATAACAACATTCATAATATCATCTCCGGCAAATATTATATCATCATAATTTTTCTTTGTCCACAAAAGCGAGGAGGCAAATAAAAAAGGAGCCGCTTTCGCAGCTCCGTGATTTTTAATCAGTCCCAACTTTTATCTGCCGAAATGATTTTGCCGGTTTTGGCATTTATTTTGTATTCGTATTCGTAATTTCCGCTTTCAAATTCCACCTCATAGAAAGAAACAAAAAGCCTTTTGTTAAAATCCGTTTTGAGGTCGCGGACAGACGCGGAATCAAGCTTTGCGTGCGAAAGGGCAATGTCGGCTGCTTTCTGTGCGCTTATGTGCTTTGAAGAGGGCTGTGCGGGTTTGCGGTCTTTTTCATAATCCGTAACCTTGCCTGTTTTGGCGTTAACTTCAACCTCGTATTTATATTTGCCGGCGGTAAATTCAATTTCATAATGTGCGGTTCTGCCGTCCTTATCAAGCTCGGCTTTGGTAAAGGTTGCCTTTGATTCATTAACTCTTGCTCTTTTGAGGGCGATTTTTTTGGCTTCGTCAAGGCTTATATATTTGGTGCTTCCCTCGGAGGGGGCAGAGAGATCTTCTTTGTCGGCTCTTTCTCTCTCATAGTCAGTAACCTTGCCTGTTTTGGCGTTTATTTCAACCTCATACTTATATTTGCCACTGACAAACTCAATGTCGTAGTGTGCGGTTCTGCCGTCTTTATCAAGCTCTGCTTTTATGAATTTTGCATTTTCGGAGCTTACTTTTGCTCTTTTGAGTGCGATGTTCTTTGCTTCGTCAAGGCTTATATAGTTTGAAGCGTCTGCCGAGGGCTTTGAGGAGGAGGTGTTTTCAACCTCTTTTTTAAGAATTTTGCCGTTTGACATGGCGATTTCGTATTCATACTCTTTTGCATTTGCGATAAATTCGATTTCATAGTGAGGTGTGCGGTCGTATTTTTCTGCTTTTGCTTCTGTGATTTTTGCATCGGATTTTTTTACGCCCGCATCCTTGAGGGCGATGTCCGTTGCCTGTGAAAGTGTGATTTGCGACTGCTGCTGCGCATAGCTTGCCGAAACTGCTTTGCTCGTTGTTGTTGCCGCAAATCCCGTTGCGACAGATGAAGATGCGATAACGAGCGATATTCCCGCGATTCCGATGAGCTTAAAAAGTTTTGTTTTTTTCATAGTTCATTTTCCTTTCTTATCGGGATCGTGTCCCTTAGTACACCCATATAATAACGCCCGAAAATTAAAGAAAGATTAGAATAAAAACTTTTTTAAAAATTTTTAAAAAATCGGGAGCCGCCTCATTTAGGCAGCCCCCTAAAAATTTTAATCTATTCCTTTTTCAGCCAGAATAATTTTGCCGTTTTCGGCGTTTATTTTGTACTCATATTCATATTTGCCGTATTTAAATTCCACCTCAAAAACAGCAAGGCCGTTTTCTTTTTCAAACTCGGCTTTGAGCCCCTTTACCTGCTCGGCTTTGAGCTTTGCGTGAGAGAGCGCAATACTTTGAGCTTTTTGAGACGTAATGTATTCGCTTTTGCTCGGCTTTGAAGCAGATGCTTTTACTTCGGCTTTCTCTTTGTCAAAATCGGTTATTTTGCCGTCTTTCGCTCTTATCTCAAACTCATATTCATAATTTCCGCTTATAAATTCAATGTCATAATACAAAATACCGTCGTCGGTATCGGAAATTGCCTTTGTAAACTTCACCTGCGAAGCGGAGAGAGAAACTTTTTTAAGTGCGATTGCCTTTGCTTCGTTAAGTGTAATGCCGTTTTCGGCAGAGGTTTTAGGCGCGGAAGAAGCTTTATCGTTATCATATTCTTTTTGATATTTGACTGTATCGCCCGTCACTGCGTCAATCTCAAATTCATACTCGCAGCTGCCGGATGTAAATTCAATATCATAGTGAGCGGTGCCGCCGTCAAAATCAAGCTTTGCCTCTTTAAATCTAACCTGCGAAGAAGATAAAGACGCTTTTTTCAGCGCGGCGGCTTTGGCTGCGTCAACACCGATATAGCCGACTTTGTTAGTTTCGGTTTTATCGGATTTGTTTGCCGAAAACGCGCTTTCTTCTGCTTCTCTTTTCAATATTTTGCCGTCGGACAAGGCGATTTCATAATCATATTCTTTTGAGCCTGCGACGAACTCAATGTCATAATGCGGAACCGTCTCGCTTTTATCGGTTTTTGTTTCGGTGAATTTTGCGCTTTCTCTTAAAACTTTTGCGTCGGCAACGGCAATGTCTATTGCCTCGTCAAGACTTATTTGAGAAGTCTTGACGTACTGAACCTGTGCGGGCGCGGTATTTGTTTTTGGCTTGATTTTTGCAACCGAAGCACCTGTTGCCGTTATAGCCAGTGAAAGACCGGCTATTGAAAAAACTTTTAATAAAGCAATGGCTTTCATAACTCATTTTCCTTTCTTTTCGGGTCGGTATCCCTTAGTACGGCTTTATAATACCGCCCGAAAATTAAAAGAAAATTAGAAGAACTTATTGCCTGAAAATTATTTTAAACTCACTGCCCTCACCATAGACAGAAAAGACAGTGACTTCGCCTGAGTGAAGCTCGGCAATTTGCTTCACAAGAGAAAGCCCGAGCCCAAAGCCCTCGGTTTTGCTTCTTGACTCGTCGGCACGGAAAAATCTGCCGAAAATCTTTTCGAGGTTTTCTTCTTTTATGCCTATGCCGTTGTCTTTAACGGTGAGGATAACATCATTGCCGCTCTTTTTAAGAGACAAGCGGATTTCGCCGTTCTCTTTGCCGTATTTAACCGCGTTTGACAAAAGATTTTCTGCCATGAGCAAAAACAGCTCAGGTTGTGCCGGCATGAAAATATTTTCGTCTATGTCGCTTTTCAATGTTATTCCTTTTTGCAAAGTTAATTTTTGCGCGGCGGATTTTATGAGCGAGCTTATATCGGTGCTTTCAAGTTTATATCTTTTGTCACCGTTTTCGGTTCTTGAAAGGGTCAAAAGAGCCGAGACAAGCTTTGTCATTTTATCGGTCTGCTCGCTTATCTCCGAGAGTGCCTCTTCTTTATCATCACTCTCTGCAATGTCTGACAAAGCAAATTCGCACTCTGCTTTTATAACCGCAAGGGGAGTCCTCAGCTCGTGTGATGCGTCGGAGGTAAACTGTTTTTCTGTTTCAAACGAAGTTTGCAGGCTCGCCAGCATCTCGTTAAAGGTCTGGGCAAGTGAATAAAGCTCGTCGGAGCTTTTTCCTATTTCAATTCGCTTTGAAAGGTCGCCGCCGATTGATATTTCTTTTGCCGAGTGCGTTATGTTTTCTATCGGAGCCATTGCTCTGCGCGATATTATATATGCTCCGGCAGCCGCTATAACAATAAACAGAGGCAGAATATATATGAGCGCTTTATTTATCGCGTCAAACGCGCTTTTGGCGGAGTCCACATTTATTACGCCGCGCACCCAAACCGGGGGGTATGTGGAATCTTTGCATATAAATTCCACTTTAAAAGCGGATTTGCCGGAATCGGATGTCAGTTCAACATTTAAAGATGATAGGTTGTTCTTTTGCGTTCCTGCATGGGTCAAAGCAATGTCAACTGCCTTTGATGTGCTTATGCCGCCGCTGTAATTGGTCTCTTTATATTCTGTGCCCGAGAGCTGCTCTGACATTACGGTGTCTGCTTCATATTTTAATATCTGACCCGAAATAACGTCAATTTCATATTCGTATTTTTGAAAGTCAAGCCTTGTGTCATAATAATAATATTTGCCTCCGTCAGATTCAAAAGTGCCGACTTCGCCGTTTTTTAAATTATTGCTGTTGATAAGTGCGGCAGGGGATTCACCGCTTATATATTGCCCTTTTTCGTCAAATACGTTGCAGTAAACCTCGTCATAGTAAAATGCAAAGTCCTTTTCGATTTCGAGAATGCCGTTTTTATATTCTATTTCGTCAACGTTTCTTTCAACTATGCCGATAAGGTCTTGCTTCAGCTCGGAATCTGCCGTTTTTGACCCCATTATCATTATTCCCGCGAGCGCGAGCGTGCACACGAGCGTTATCAGCACGGTTATCCAAAATGTTATTTTCAGCTTAAATGATGAGCGTTTCATTTTATCCTCCGCTTTTATTTTATAACGTAGCCTGCGCCTCTTACGGTATGAATCAGTTTTTTGTCAAATCCGTCGTCAATTTTTTTGCGAAGGTATCTTATGTATACGTCAACAACATTTGTGCCGCCCTCGTAGTCATAGTTCCAGATATGATCCTCTATTTTGCCGCGGCTCAAAACAACACCTTTGTTCATGGCAAGGTAGCGCAAAAGTTCATACTCTTTTGCAGAAAGAGAAATGTTTTTTCCCGCGCGCTCAACGTGCATGGATGCGGTGTCTATAGAGAGGTCGTCTATTGTGATAACGCCTGTTTTTTTGCCGTATTTTTTTCTTGTCATTACCCTGAGCCTTGCCGAAAGCTCATCAAAAGAAAACGGCTTCACAAGGTAATCGTCGGCACCGATATCAAGCCCCGTCACGCGGTCTTCAATGCTGTCTCGCGCGGTCAAAAAAAGCACCGGCACGTCAATGCCTTTTGCCCTGATTTTTTTCACAAGGTCAAAACCGTTCATGACGGGCATCATCACGTCAAAAATTGCCGCGTCGTAATCCGTCATGGTTATAAGGTCATAAGCTTCTCCGCCGTCAAAGCAGCTGTCAACACTGTATCCGGCGGCTTTGAGCTGTTTGGTGATTATTTTATTTAGGCTTTTTTCGTCCTCTGCAAACAATATTCGCATACTATCACTCCACAAAACAATTATACAATCTATATCTTATCTTGTAAATATTAAAAAACGATTAGAATTGCTTTTTGAAAAATCAAAGGCAAAAATGCAAACATTTGCTTTTATGTTGACATTGCCGCGGATTTTGATAAAATAAAAATACAGCCGACACCGTTAAGCGGTCGGAAACAGATTCAGGCTGCCTGTGCGGCTGACCGAATTGCTTTATTTTGAAGGAGGATATTTATGAAAAGATTTATTTTATCAATAGTGGTGTGCCTGCTTGCCTTTTCGCTTGCCGCGTGCGGAAATGAGAAAATGCCGCAGAACCCGGACAACACAAGCTCAAAAGAGAGTGTGTCAACGGTCAAAAACGATGATTTAATAAAGGAATACGTCAAAAATATTGCCTTTCTTGAAAAGAAAAGTTACGACCTTTTTATTGAAAACGGTCACGATACGGAAAATCATACGTCTGAAGTGGATAAATCCTCAGAGGGATATTTGGGCCATTACATTTATGATTTTGACAAGGACGGCGAAAACGAGCTGCTTTTAATATCTCACAGGTTCAAAAAACCGTCCTGTATGAATTTGTCGAACGCATATGATGACGAAATAATCACAGAAACAGAAAGCTATTTGTGCATAGAAATGTATGAGGCCGAGGCGGGCAGTGTGGCAAAAAAGGACGAAGCAATTGTTTTCACCACGGGTGAGGACATGGACGGCTATTCGGATTTGATTGTATTCAACTATAAAGATACGGTGCAAATCGGCTTCGGAAGATGCAGATGGGGATTTTACGGCGACGGTCAGGACACGGGCTTTTGCGCCGTGAAATATAACGGAAAAAGCTTTGAAAAAGTTATGAAAGAGTATTGGGGCGGCTCCGGCGATGAAGATATGTTCAGAAATATTATTGACAAACTGAACGAGGTGTACGGAATCTCAGAAGAAAAAATATGCCGGGGCGGTCAGTACGTCGCATTTAAAAACAGCAATTGGATGAATAATAATTTTGATGTTATTGATAAGGTGCTGAGCCTTTCCGTAAAGCCTTATGCAGGATCAACCGAAGCGGAGTTTTTTGACGGACAAGAGAACATAGTGTTTAAAATCAGCTGGCAGTAATTTAAAAACCGAACCGAAGCAGGGAATTGCTGCGTATACGCATATATAAAAATAAAAAGGCTGTAATTCAAACGGTTGCCAAAGAACCGAATTGGATTATAGCCTTTTCTTTTTTACTTTTACTATTTGGTCTGAGGTAAACGCGATAGCCCCCAATGATTAAATGATTATACAATATAAGGATTCGGCTTGCAAAGAATAGAAATAATATCAATAATCCAGCCTATTCCGAAAAGACCTGCTGTGAAGATATAAAGGATTCCCATTCCGGCTTTACCCTCATAAAATTTATGTGCTCCGAAACAGCCGAGAAAAAGACAAAGAAAAAATGAAACCCACTTGTTGCAGACTTTTCTTCCAAAAGCGGCATTCACATTAGTATTTGTGTTCGTGTTTGCGTTGGCATTGTTGATTACAATTTGAGGTTGTGATGCGTCTGCACCGGCTAAGTTTTCAACCTGACGACCGCAGGCTGTGCACATAACCGCATCAAACGGTATTGTAGCCCCGCAATGCTTGCAAAATTTTGTTTTTTCGGTATTCTCCATTTTTTACCCTCCATATTGACATTCACTGAATGTCATAATTTGGCTCATTATAACATATAATTTTCTTGTTGACAAGCATTAAATGTCAAAAAGGAGAAAAAATGTTTATTAACAAAAGCGACGAGGGGTTAAACAATTTTTGCGGAAAAAGAATTGCCGAAAAAAGAAAAGAAATGAATATTTCTCAGCGCGAGCTTGCCGACAGACTTCAGATTATCGGACTTGATGTTGATAAAAATGCTGTTCAGCGAATAGAGTGCGGAAAGAGATTTGTGACAGATATAGAAATAAAAGCTTTTTCAAGGGTACTGGGGCTTACGTTTGACGAGCTTCTTTCTGATTGAAAAACAGGCGGTATCAAAGTGTCGGATTTGATACCGCCTGTTTTATTTTTGGTATGCATAGAATTTAAAAGAACATTATTATTTATTCAAACGCATATTCATTGACCAAACTGTGATAGGCGTTGTAATTTACCACAATTTTACCGTCCTTATCAAAAAATGCGTAATTGCCTATTGCTCTGTATTCATTCCCGTCTTTATCATAAAAGGTTTTATCATAATAAAACAAATCTTTGCTTTCTTCAAGCTCGTCATTTGGGTAGTAATAAAAATAGCCGTCTTTTGAGATAAAACAGTCGGTCGGGCTGTATTCGTTGCCCTGTTCATCAACATAAGGATAAAAATTAAATCCGTCTTCGGATTTTTCTATATGATATGAATTGCCGTTCTTATCATAAAGAACAACGCTTTCTCCGTCATCATATTTAATACCGTTCATGTCGTAATATCCGTCATAAAGTAAAGAATTTATGCTTTCTCCGTCATCGTTCAGAAGTATATAAATACCCGACGCCGCACCCGAAACAATCGCAACGGCAGAGAGAGCCAGTGTAATTACGTAAATGATTATTGCAAAAACGGTTAAGTGTATGGCGGATTTTGCTTTCTCCTTATCCGGATTAATCGGGCTTTTTTGAACTGCTCTCGAATTTATGAGGTATATAATGCCGAAAGCAAGCGGCACAAGAAATGTGCAAATGCTCCAGAATAACGCTCTGTCGCCGCCCCTTGCCTTGCAGTCTTTTGAGACAGCGACAGCTAAAAGTATGCTCGCGACGGTACGCATAACGGGAATCAGTATTAAGTAAACGGATAAACTCGAAATAGCTATTGTATTTGCGGCTTCCATAAATCACCTCATTAAAATATGAGAATTTGATTAACTCATATGTGTTATTAAAAATATAACAGACAGCAGATAATAATGCAAGGTATTGTTACGGTGCGATGCGGTTTTATTAAAAGATAAAAGATAATAGAGAATAGATAATAATACAAGACGCCGAATACAATGCATTTCATACCATTCTTATTTCTTATCTATAATCTATTATCTTTTCATTTAGCCGCGTCAGCGGCGTCCTGGTGGAGATGGCGGAAACCGAAGCTGCGCTTCGTCCGCTGTTTCGCAGCCTTCGCATTTATATGTCCTTTTTGCTGTCGCAAAAGATGGACTGTGCGGTTTCGATTACCTAAAAAACGAACCCAAACCGAAAAATCGGTTCAGGTTCGTTTTGGTGGAGATGGCGGAAACCGAAGCTGCGCTTCGTCCGCAGCTTCGCAGCCTTCGCATTTATATGTCCCTTTTGCTGTCGCAAAAGATGGACTGTGCGGTTTCGATTACCTAAAAAACGAACCCAAACCGAAAAATCGGTTCAGGTTCGTTTTGGTGGAGATGGCGGAAACCGAAGCTGCGCTTCGTCCGCAGCTTCGCAGCCTTCGCATTTATATGTCCCTTTTGCTGTCGCAAAAGATGGACTGTGCGGTTTCGATTACCTAAAAAAGACGAACCCAAACCGAAAAATCGGTTCAGGTTCGTCATGGTGGAGATGGCGGTAATCGAAACCGCGTCCGAAAACCCCTCCTCTATGCTTTCTACGAGCGTAGGCGGTCTTTTAAGCTTCCCCCGTCGGCGCGCCGATCGTCAGGCTCACCGCTTCGGTATCCTTTTATTCATGACGGATTGCAAGGCTACTCCTCCGTTCACGTTCACCGCTAATCGACGCCCTTCACCGAGCCGCGGTACTCCCGGCTAGGACGAGCTGCTTTAAGCAGCAGCTAATTCAACAGTATTGTTGTCGTTTAATTTTAAGCTTGCGGATTTTATAGCGGTCCCGCACCGCTGCTCGCTTACATAGGATCAAAGTCCCCGTCGAAATCCTTTCATCCCCTTATATTAGACGACAATAACGGCTTAAATACTTCGTCACTCCTCTTCGGAGTATCATATATACGCCTTCATCGTCGTTCCTTGTCTTTAAACCGTTCTTGCCGCTAAGGGCAACGGCATAAAGCCAAAATACTTCGTCTCTCCTCTTCGGAGTATCATATATACGCCTTCATCGTCGCTCCTTGTCTTTAAACCGTTCTTGCCGCTAATGGCAACGGCATAAAGCCAAAATGCTTCGTCTCTCCTCTTCGGAGTATCATATATACGCTGTTGCTGCCGCTTTTTTATAAAAAGTGCGGACAGTTATTGCTTTCCTCTCATTCCGCGCTCAATGTCGCGCTGAGCGGCTTTTTTTGCGGCGGTTTCGCGCTTGTCATAGAGCTTTTTACCCTTGCAAAGCCCCACTTTCATTTTTGCCCTGCCTTTTACAAAATATACCGACAGGGGAATGAGCGAGAGCCCCTCCTGCTTGACCGTGCCGTAAAGGCGGTTGATTTCTCTTTTGTGCATGAGCAATCTTTTAACTCTCAACGGGTCGCGGTTAAAAATATTGCCGTGCTCATAAGGGCTTATGTGCATACCGTTTGCAAAAATTTCACCGTCAACAATGTTGCACCAAGAGTCCTTAAGATTCACCTTGCCCTGCCTTATTGACTTGACCTCTGTGCCGAAAAGCTCTATTCCTGCCTCATATTCTTCAAGAACAAAGTAGTCGTGATATGCTTTTCTGTTTTGTATAACGGGTGTACCCTTATCACTGTTCAAGATACCACAACTCCTTTCTCTTTGCAAGATGTATTATTTTCTTGTTTTTTTAACGCCTCTTGCGTTTTTGGCGTTTCTTGAATTTTCGACAGTGCGTTTGGATTTATATTTTTTTGAAAAATCCTTTGCACCCATGCCTGTACTTTTTTTCTTGAGCTCTTTTTCTTTTTGCTTCTTTTTTTCCTGCTCTGCGCGAAGCTCGGGATTTTCTTTATAAAAAATCATTGCTCCGCCGATTACCTGAACCACCTGAGAGCCGGTTTTTGCCGCAATTTCTTCTGCAATATTTCTCGGTGTATCCGGCGCGGATTCAAGCAAGACCTTGAGCTTTATAAGTTCGTGAACGCGAAGCGCGTCCTCGGTCTGGGCAATCAAAGCCTCCGATACTCCGCCCTTGCCCACCTGAAAAAGCGGCTCAAGCGTATTTGCCTGCGCTCTTAATTGAGCGCGGAACTTGCTTGTCATTTTTTCTGTCATATATTTTTCTCCAATTCCTGAACCAACATTCTCAATGCTTTGCCTCTGTGGCTTACGGCGTCTTTTTCTTCCGATGTCAGCTCGCCGAAAGATTTTTCACCGCACAAAAATACGGGGTCGTATCCGAATCCGCCGTGACCAATCCGCTCATGGGCAATAACGCCGTGACATTCGCCCCTTGTGCGTATCACTTTGCCGTCGGGAAAAACGCAGGTGACCGCGCAGACAAATTTTGCCGTTCTTTTTTCGTCCGGAACGTCTTTCAGACCCTCAAGCAATTTATCAATATTTTTTTCGTCATTGCCGTGTTCGCCTGCATATCTTGCCGAATATACACCGGGCGCACCGCCCAAAGCGTCAACCGCAAGACCCGAATCATCCGCAATGCAGGGCAGACCGCTCTCTTTGCAGCCGCTGTCTGCCTTTAAAAAAGAATTTTCTTCAAAGGTTGTGCCGGTTTCTTCAACGTCCGTGAGAGAAATGCCTATATCGTCTGCGGTGACAATCTCTATGCCGAGCGGCAAGAGTATTCTTTGAAGCTCCGCCTTTTTCTTTTTATTATGGGTAGCTATCAGAATTTTCATTCCTCGTCACTTCCGTCTTCGGGATTTGTCTCGTCCTCGTCTTTAACAACCTCGTTGTCAAAAAGTCCCTGGGCAAAAGCTTCGGGGTTAAACGGCTGAAGGTCGTCTATCTGCTCGCCGACGCCTACAAATTTGACGGGAACTTTAAGGTCGTTCTTTATGTTGAGAACAACGCCGCCCTTTGCCGTGCCGTCAAGTTTTGTGAGCACAATGCCCGTGATGTCGGCAACATTTTTGAAGTCTCTCGCCTGATTCACCGCGTTTTGACCTGTTGTTGCGTCAAGCACAAGCAGGCTTTCACGGTCATTATACGGCAGCTCGCGGTCAATTACTCTGTATATTTTTGCAAGCTCGTCCATAAGATTCTTTTTGTTATGGAGCCTGCCTGCCGTGTCGCAAATTATGATGTCGCAGTCTCTCGCCTTGCCTGCCTGAATGGTGTCAAAAATAACCGCCGCAGGGTCCGCGCCCTCTTTGTGCTTTATTATATCAACACCTGCGCGGTTTGCCCACTCTTCAAGCTGCTCTATTGCGGCCGCTCTGAATGTGTCTGCTGCGCCGAGAATAACTTTTTTGCCCTGAGCTTTATACATTGCCGCCATTTTGCCTATGGTGGTGGTTTTGCCAACACCGTTTACGCCGATAACGAGAATGATTGACGGCAGGGTGATAAGACCCATGTCTTCGCCGCCCTGGAGCATATCCGAGACAATCTCTTTGATAGCGTCTTTCACTTGCTCCGGCTTTCTCAAATTCTTTTTGGCAACGTAATCGCGCAGCTTTTCGCAAATTTCCGCCGCGGTGTTCATGCCGACATCGCCCATTATGAGTATTTCTTCAAGCTCGTCATAAAGGTCGTCATCTATTTCGTTTTTGCCGTGGAGCATTGTGTCGATAGCTCCGGACATACTGTTTCTGGTTTTTCTAAGACCTTTGTTGAATTTTTCAAAAAGTCCCATATTTTTACCTCCGAAGGAGTTTTATTTTTTAAAAGCCTCTTTTATTCTTGCAATGGCTTCAACAGTTCTCTTTGCGCTGCCGAATGCTGTCAGGCGGAAATATCCCTCGCCTGCGGGGCCGAAGCCCGAACCGGGTGTGCCGACAACCTGAACCTTGTGAAGAAGCAAATCAAAGAAATCCCAAGATGTCATTGAGTCGGGAGTTTTGAGCCATACATAAGGTGAATTTTCGCCGCCGTAGGTAGTGAAGCCTGCCTCGTTAAGACCCTCTTTGATAACCTTTGCGTTGTTGAGGTAGTAGTTGATTGTGTCTTTAACCTGCTTTTTGCCCTCTTCGCTGTAAACCGCCTCTGCCGCGCGCTGTGTGATGTATGAAACACCGTTGAATTTAGTTGCCTGGCGTCGTGCCCAAAGCTTGTTAAGGCTTACTCCGCCGAACTCAAGCTCTTCGGGTATAACGGTGAAGCCGCAGCGAACGCCTGTAAAACCGGCTGTTTTTGAAAAGCTTCTGAATTCTATCGCGCAGGTTTTTGCGCCGTCAATCTCAAATATGCTGTGGGGCATAGAATCGTCTGTGATATATGCCTCGTAAGCCGCGTCATAAAGAATAACGCTGCCCTCTTTGTTTGCATAGTCAACCCACTTGGTGAGTTCTTCTTTGGATATGCCCATACCCGTGGGGTTGTTGGGGAAGCAGAGATAAATTATGTCTGCGTGCTCACTCGGCAAAGAGGGGAGAAAGTTATTTTCTTCAAGGCAGGGGAGATATACAAATTTGCTCCATCTGCCGCTCTCTGTCAAATCACCAGAGCGCCCTGCCATAACATTAGTGTCAACATATACGGGATAAATAGGGTCGCATACGGCAACAACATTGTCAACGTCAAAAATATCGCCGATATTGCCCGTGTCGCTCTTTGCGCCGTCGCTCAAAAAGATTTCGCTTGTCTTAATGTCAACGCCTCTTGCGGCAAAGTCATTTTCCTGTATGGCTTTAAGAATAAAATCCTGACCGTACTCCGGCGGATAACCTCTGAAAGTTTCTTCATTCGCCATTTCGTCGACGGCCTTGTGCATTGCGGTTATAACTGCCTCCGGCAAAGGGCGTGTAACATCGCCTATGCCGAGCCTTATTATGTCTGCGTCGGGGTTTGCCGCTTTGTATTCATTAACCTTTTTTGCAATTGTAGAAAAAAGGTAGCTGCTTTGAAGCTTTAAATAATTTTCATTGACTTTCATTTTTATTGCTCCTTGTATCAATATTCGTATTCGCCCGTGCAGACCGTAGCCGCAGGACCTGTCATATATACACAGTTGTCTTCACTGCTCCAGCGAATTGTAAGCTCGCCTCCGAGAAGAATAACCTTTACGTCCTCGTCTTTTTTATAGTATCCGTTGAGAACGCCGGCAACAAGCGAGGCACACGCACCCGTGCCGCAAGCGAGAGTTTCGCCTGCGCCTCTCTCCCATACTCTCATTTTAAATGATGATGAGTCAACGCGCTGAATAAACTCGGTGTTGATTCTGTCAGGGAACATTTTGTAATGCTCAAAGTGAGGACCGAATTTTTCTATGTCGAGCGAATCCGTATCGTCTATATAAAGTATGCAGTGGGGGTTACCCATAGATACGCAGGTGATTCTGTAATCCTGACCGTTGACTTTAACAGGCTTATCAACAACCTCGTCACCCTCAAACATTGTGGGAATATCCTTTGCCGCAAGTATCGGCTCACCCATGTTTACTCTTGCACTTTCAACCTTGCCATCACTGCCTATATTCATTTTGATGTATTTTATGCCGCTGAGGGTTTCGAGTGAAATCTCTGTTTTGTCGGTCATTTTGTTGTCATAAACATATTTTGCAACGCATCTTGTGGCATTGCCGCACATTTTGCCGCGTGAGCCGTCGGAGTTATACATATCCATCATAAAATCGGCTGCCTTTGAGGGCTTTATGAGAACAAGTCCGTCGGAGCCTACGCCGAAGTGTCTGTCGCTGATTTTGAGCGCAAGGGCGTTCGGGTCTTCTACGGTTTCTTCAAAGCAGTTGACATATATGTAGTCGTTGCCTGCTCCGTGCATTTTTGTGAATTTCATAGGGCTTCATTCCTTTCGGGGTCTTCGCGGCAGATTTTTTCGGCCGTTTCATATATTTTAACACCGTTGTTCATGCTTTCGGTGCGTATAAACTTATATGCTTCGCTTTCACTGCAATGCTTTTTTTGCATAATTATCTTTTTGGCGCGGTCTATTGTTTCGGTCTCTTCTTTGCTTCTTTGACCCGAGTATGAGCTTTTTGAGCCGAAGACCGAGGAGCTTGAAACGCACAGCGACGTAACAGCCGACACAAAGCTCTGCCTGTCAAGCGGCATATTCATATATGATGAATTTGAAGCTTGCAGGGGCGGAGTCTGACCGGAGGAGAGCAGGACTAAAATATCCCACGATTGGGGGAGCATCTGAATGAGCCTGCCCATATTAAACGGAGAAATTCCGCAGCTTATTATAACGCCGCCCATAAGCGAGGAGCTTATAAGGCGCAGTGCGTCGGGCGCGCTTTTGACGTTAAAAGAGACACACAGACCCGATTGAGAGAGTACATTTTTTAGTTTTGATGTTGTGTTGTCGTCGGGGCAAAGCAACACTATGTCTCTCATTCTGATCCCTCACTCGGCGTCAATGTCTGTCGGTAACGTTTTTTATTATGTTGTTGACCTTTTCTCTGAGGTCGGAGCGTTTTTTTAGCTTGTCTTCAAACTGAGAGAGGCTGTAAAGAATGGTGGTGTGGTTTCTGCCGCCGAATTCCTGACCTATCGCGTTTGTGGACATACCCGTGAGCTCTCGCACAACATATATAGAAACCTGGCGCATTTCTACCGTGCCGGCGTCCTGTTTTTTGGAGCGTATATCGGAGGGCGAAGCGCCGTAGGTTCTTGCAACCTCTTGTATAATGCGGTCAACCGTGACCGGCTGAGGCTGATTGTCTACCATTATATCTTTAATTGCCGACTGGGCGGTGGTTATGCTCTTTGGCAAACCCTGCATTGTGACATATGCCTGCATTTTTTTAACCGCGCCCTCAAGCTGACGGATATTATCTTTAAGCTTTTTGGCAATGTACTGAATTACATCGTCCGGCAAGTCAAAGTTGAGGTCTTCCGCTTTTCTTTTTATAATAGCCATTCTCGTTTCAAGATCGGGCGGCTGAATGTCTGCAATAAGTCCCCACTCAAAGCGGTTGCGGAGCCTGTCCTCAAGAGTTTCTATCTTTTTGGGCGGAAGATCCGAGGTGAGAACTATCTGATTGCCTGCCGTGGCTATCGCGTTAAAGGTGTGGAAAAATTCCTCCTGCGTGGAATCTTTGCCCGCGATAAACTGAACGTCGTCAACCAAAAGCACGTCCGCATTGCGGTATTTATCGTGAAAATCTGCCATATTCTTTTGCGCGATATAGTAAACAAGCTCGTTTGTGAAATCTTCACCGCGCGTATAAACTATGTTGGCGTTGGGGTTGTTTCTTTTTATCTCGTGGCATATGGCATTGAGAAGGTGGGTTTTGCCGAGGCCGGAGTTGCCGTGAATAAACAGAGGGTTATATGCTCCGCCGGGGTTTGCGGCAACCGCAATGGCGGCTGCGTGAGCAAATTTGTTTGACGGACCCACAACAAACGACTCGAATGTGTCTTTGGTGGCTTTGCTCTCGTCCTCACTGCTGGAGGGCTCGGCATGGGAATAATCGAGAGAGTCGATTATTTCAATGTCAATATCAAAGCCCATTATATTATAGAATGCCTGCTTGAGCTTGTCGATAAATCTTGTCTCGACAAACTTCTTTTTAAAGCCGGAAACGGCGAGAACAACTTTTTCTTCGTCAAAGCTTACAAGCTCAATATCTTTAAACCATACGTCATATATGGATTCCGAAACGAGGGAACGACATTCGTCTTTTACCATTTCCCACAACTCATTAAATGAGTTCATTATACATCTCCTCCTAAAATAAAGAGCGAGGCTGTACCGGCGGCATGCCGACGCCGGTTGCACGGCCGCAAAGCATAAAACCTCATAATAAAAAAGTATATCACAAGTTATATTCTAATGCAATCCAAAAGCTTGTCAAAAATTTATTATTTTTTTATGAAATGTGCAAAACACGGGCGTTCGGCGCAAAAATAAAGGTTGACAATGGACACGCAATATTATATAATACTACTCTGCGAATACTGGTGAAGTCAGTATGCTTTATCACGTCCGGCTCGGCCGGCGTTGAGATAACTTATTTTGACAGGAGGATTGCAAAATGAAAAGAACTTACCAGCCCAAGAAAAGACACAGAAAGATGGAACACGGTTTCCGCAAAAGAATGGCAGACAGAAACGGCCGCAAGGTTCTCTCTCGCCGCAGAGCTAAGGGCAGAAAGCAGCTTACTTACTGATAACGGCATTTTTGCCTGAGAACGGATTTGATCATTTTGCCGGAAATTCATAAGTTAAAGCTTAACAGCGATTTTCGCCGCGCCTATGGCAGGGGAAAGTCGTACTCCGACCCTGCGTTGGTTACTTATGTTTTAAGAAACAACCGCGCGGGCGTTTGCCGCGTGGGGATAACGACAGGCAAAAAGATTGGCAACGCCGTGGTGAGAAACCGCTGCCGCAGAGTTATAACTGCCGCTTTGAACGATATTTATTCGGATATAAGCGGCGGCTGCGACATTGTTTTTGTTGCAAGATACAAAACAGGCAGGCTCAAAAGCACCGAGATAAAACGAATAATGCAAAAGCACCTCAAAAGCGCGGGGGTCGTTAAATGAAAAAGATCCTTATTGCGCTTATTAGGTTTTATCAAAGGTTTATTTCTCCGCGGCTGCCATCAATGTGCAGGTATTATCCGACCTGCTCCCAATATGCGGTTGAGGCAATTGAAATTCACGGGGCATTTAAGGGGTCAATGCTTGCAGCACTCAGAATTTTGCGCTGCAACAGGCTCTTCCCGGGCGGATATGACCCTGTTCCCCCAAAAAAAGAGAAATGCGCCTGCAAACGCAAAGATAAAGGAGCTTAAACATGACCCAAATTTACAACTGGTTATATGAATATATAAGCCCGATCTTCGGCTACATTATGCTTGGGATCTATAAGCTCATCGGCGGCTTCGGCGGCTACGGCTTTGCACTTATACTGTTCACAATCTTTGCACGCTGTCTTATGCTGCCGACGGCTATTACCCAGCAAAAAGGTATGGCAAAACAGCAGCGCCTTGCGCCTAAAATCAGACGTATACAGGAAAGATATGCGGGTAACCAGCAAAAAATTCAGGAAGAAACCCAGGCGCTTTATCAGCGTGAGAGTTACAACCCCATGTCGGCAGGTTGTTTGCCGATGCTTATACAGATGCCCCTTATTATAGGACTTTTCGGCGTTATGTATAATCCGCTTAGATACGCTTTGGGTATAGGCGTCGGCGAAATAGAGACAATCACAAACATTTTTAAAGAGGTTGCCTCTGCTTCGTCAAATTCCGATCTCAGCTCTCTTGTTGCATCAAAAGCCAATGAGAGATATTATCCCATGTATATCATACAGCATTTTTCCGAGATAAAGTCGGCGCTCGTTCAGTCGGGCGAAGTCAGCGCGTCAACAATCGGCGCGATAGAAGAATTTGTTGCAGATAAAAAGTTTGAGCTGTTCGGTCTTCAGCTCGGTGTTAAGCCGAGTTATAAAACTCCGAACATCTATTGGGCAATACCGATACTTTCGGGTTTAACATCTCTTTTCCAGTCGGTGCTCATGCAGGCTCAGCAAAAAAAGGCTAACCCTGCCATGGCAAGTAACCCCGCTTCGGGCTGTATGACGATATTTATGCCGCTTATGTCGGTATATTTCACATTCCTTTTCCCCAGCGGTATCGGCGTATACTGGATCGTTTCTAACATCTTCTCAACAGTACAGAGCAGTGTTATGAAAAAACTTAACGGACCTCAGAGAGAGATCGCAAAGCTTATGATTAAAGAGACGGCAGAGCGCCGCTCAAGAGAAAACAGTATAAAAAGAACTGTTGATTACAAAAAATAAAAAGTGACATATTTAGGTGGTGGAATCTTGATTAAAGAAGCAATAGGTACGGGAGCAACAGTAGAAGAAGCTATCGAAAATGCGAAAAAAGCTCTCGGCGCACCCGAAAGTGCCGATGTAAGCACAGAAGTTTTAGAGCTCCCCAAAAAGAAAACTTTAGGCCTTTTCGGCGGTTCACCCGCAAAGGCAAGAGCATATTACGATGCACCCGAAGAGAAAAAGGCAGAGCCGAAGCTCTCGGCGGAGAAGCCTGCCAAAGCCTCTAAACCGGCAGAAAAGCCTGCCAAAAAAGAAGAGAAAAAGCCCGTGGCAGAACCTGCTAAGGAAGAATACACCGGCGCAATATCCGAGCACGGTAAAAAAGCTCAGGAATATATTACCACGCTCCTTAACGGAATGGGCGTTGCCGATTTCAAAATCAATGTTGACGAAACCGATGACGGCATAAATATTGACCTTGACTGCGGCAGCGGTTACGGCTATGTTATAGGCCGCCGCGGCGAAACGCTCGACGCTATACAGTATCTTACAAGACTTGTTATAAATAAGTCTAACGATGACTACAAGCGTATTTCAATCAACGCCGGCAATTACAGACAAAAGAGAGAAGACACTCTTCGCGAGCTTGCGAAGAAGCAGGCGGAAAGAGTTAAAAAATACGGCAGAAACGTAGTTCTTGACCCGATGAATCCTTATGAGAGACGTATTATTCATACGACTGTTCAGGATATTGAGGGCGTAAGCTCACATTCGGTCGGCTCGGAGTCTGAGAGAAAAGTTGTTATCACTCTTGCAGAGGGCTTCAAACCCATGTATTCTTCACGCCGCCCCTCCGGCAGAAACGATTACAGACGCAGAAACAACTACAATAACAACAACTCTTCTTCTAAACCGCAGAGAGCACCCCGCTCTGATTTTGAGGGTAGCCTTTACGGCAAAATAGAGCCGAAGAAGCCGCAGACTCAGGAAGACTAAAATAAAATGAATTTTTGACAGCCATAATCTTTTGACGGGATTATGGCTGTTTTTGTTTTATGCGGTAAGATTTGATTACACACCGCCGTTAAGTTTTGACGGAGGGGTTGAATTTCACCGAGATGAAGATTTTGAACAATCGGCGCTATGAGGACGTAAAACCGAGCCTCGTAGGGCGGTGTGCCCACACACCGCCGTTGGTGACAGCAAACCGATAAATTTCACCTCATCAATCACTTCGTGACAGCTTCTCCTCGAGGAGAAGCCGATTGCAGCCATATATATTGCCTCCGCTTTATGGGGTGGCACGGCGAAGCCGTGCGGAGGGGTTGAAGTTCATCAAACGCAGAAAATTCACGGCAATCGGCAGCATGGGGGCGTCCTACGCAGTGCCTCGCCAAGAATGACATCAAGCCGTAAAATTTCACCTCATCAGTCACTTCGTGACAGCTTCTCCTCGAGGAGAAGCCGATTGCAGCCATATATATTGCCTCCACTTTAGGGAAGGTGGCACGGCGAAGCCGTGACGGAGGGGTTGAATCGGCGCTATGAGGACATAAACCCGAGCCTCGTAGGGCGGTGTGCTGTCAAAACAGCTGCCGAATTTTACCGCTTTTTTATAAAATTCGACGGTTTAATTTAAAATGTGCGTTCATATATCTTAAATATCATAAATTCACATTATTTTTACATAATATTGGTTGTCTTTTAGGCAAAAGATGTGCTATAATAATAAAGTATTACTAGAAAATTGAAAGCGGGCGAATTGTTTGAACGGTAAGGACGAGCAGAATTTTTTTAGCACAGAAGAAGACTATAACAAACGCGCTTCAAGCAATGAAAAAGACGGTGCATCTGTTGCCGGTAAAGAATACTTGAGCGAAGAATATAAAAAATATCTTGACTATGATGATAAGGACTATGACGAGCTTTTGTCATCATATGAAAAAAAACGTGACGAAGAACCCTCAAAGTCCGAAAAATCAAAAAAGTCAAAGGGCGAGTTCTTTAAAAAGAACAACTATAAAAATTTAAAAATAATTATCATTTGCGTTATCGCCGCCATAATAATTGCGGCAGGCAGCATAGTTGCTTACCTTTACCACGCCACAAAAGGTGCGGATTACAGCGACCCCGGTGTTGATTATAACCACGACGCTGACGATTATGTTGTTGATGAAGACCTCAATCTTCATGCAATGGGCGATGTTTCGGACGCAAACTCGCTTAACGAATTCCTTGAGAGCTGGGCTCACAACGGAGGAGAGAAGATCCACAGCAAAAACGTACTCAACGTTTTGCTTTGCGGTATTGACACCGAAGACGGTACGGCTGCCGGCGGACGTGCAGACGCTATAATTCTTGTCTCGGTAAACAAAAAGACAAAAGAAATTGTCCTCAGCTCTTTCTTCAGAGACAGCTATATTTATATGGATATTCCTCAGAAAGACGGCACAACAAAAGGTCGCTATGAAAAAGTCAACGCCGCTTATAACTACGGCGGTCCTGCGGCTCTTATAGATACGATTGAGAAAAACTACAAGGTCGAGATTGACCAGTATATAGCGGTTGACTTTGCTTCGTTCACTAAGCTTATTGACGCGGTAGGCGGCGTTACGGTTGACGTTGAAGAAAAAGAAGCAATGTATATCCGCAGAACCTCCTCTCATAAGAGCTTCCCATACGGCAACGATGTTCAGCTTAGCGGCTCGCAGGCTTTGGTTTACAGCCGAATCCGCCACCTTGACAGCGATATAAACAGAACAGAGCGTCAGCGCAAGGTTATAAAATCACTTATCGAGAGCGCAAAAACCGCCACAAACGGTCAGCTTGTAAACGCATATAAGCTCACTGCAAAATATATAAGGACGGGCTACAGCCAGACAGAGGTTATTTCACTTATCGCAACTTCCGTTACACAAAAATGGATGGATTACGATATGGTTGAAAACACCTATCCGTCCGAATCCGGAGTAGAAATGGTTTCGGCATATGTTAACACGACATCTGCAAGAAATCAGTGGGTATGGCTTGTTGACTATCCGCTCTGCGCGCAGAAGCTCCAAAATTCGATATACGGAGAGAGCAATATCAACCTCTCGGCAGACAGGGTTTCGCCGCTTAAATACGTCAATGTCAAGACTACAGGCGGAACAAAATCTTCTACCAGCTCAACAAAGTCCGGCACAGCGTCATCGGTAAAAACTTCTGCCAAATCTTCGGCAGCCGGTTCTTCACATTCATACACATCATCTCGTGTATCCGAAAGCCATACAAGCGGCACATCCGAACACAGCTCGGTTACTCACAGCACAAAGTCCGCAACAACCGAAGCGGCAGAGGCACTTGAAATTTTAGACTGATACTAACGGAGTCACCAAAAGTGGCTCCGTTAATTTTTAATAAAATTCGTTTACAAAAAACTTTTATTATGTTAAAATGAAATATAAAGAATATTAGTGTCTATGAGACAATTGTTTATCTTATGCACAGGAGGTTTAAATATGGATATTATGGATCTTGCGTCAAAAGCCGTTAATTCAATCGCAAAAAATTACGGCAAAAAGGTCGCAAAAAAGAAAGATGCACCGCCGATACCTAAGGTTAAGCCTACGGTAATCAAAGGCGATGGGTACAATGTAGGATTTTCAAGAGCTGAAATTATGCCCGACCTCACAAGCGGCAAAACATATTGGATTGCGGGTCACGGCTCGGGTCATAAAATGGAGGGCGTTCTCACACCTGTATATGCTTCTGCCGTCTGGATTGACTGCGGCGCAGAGGGCGGCGTGCTTTGGATAGGTGCCGATATAGTCGGCCTCACCGGCGTTGAAGTCGGCGTTGTAAGAGATATGCTCTCTGACTTTGCAAAAGAAACCAACTGCAAATGTATAAACATAAGCTGCACACACAGCCATTCCGGCATTGATACAGTCGGTTATTGGGGCAAGCCTTTCCTTTCGATTCCCTCTGACGGCAAAGACCCCGAGTATATGAGTATGCTCATGAACACTATGGTTAAGGTCAGCAAAGAGGCTTATGCAAACAGAAAAGCCGGTAAGCTCTACCTCGGCACAAAGCAGGTTAAAGACTCTCAGTTCGACCGCAGACCGCCCAAGAAAATGAACGATACTCTCACACGCATCCGTTTTGTTCCGTCCGACGGCAGTGAAGAGACATGGATAATGAACTTCGCGGCTCACCCGAACTCACTCGGCGGCAGCAACAGAATGCTCAGCGGCGAATATCCGTATTTTATGCGCGAAGACATTAAAAAGGCATGCGGAGCAAACGTGCTTTACGGTATAGGCGCAATCGGCGCGGTTGATATGGCTGAATATGACCCGGACGATAAGGTTGAAAATATAAAGAAGCAGGGCGCAGTGCTCGCAAACGCGGCTCTCTCAATAGATAACGATGTTGAGCTTTCACCCGAAATTACTGTGCTTCAGCAAAAGTTTTATATGCCTGTCAGCAACTTCGTTCTCACGTTCCTTGCAATCAGAGGAACAATGAGCACAGACGTTTACCCCTGCGACAGGGGCGATGTCGGAATTTCTCTTAAATCAGAGATGACATACATGAAGTTCGGCGAAAAAGAAATGCTCCTTCTCCCGGGCGAGATGTTCCCCTCAACCGTTTACGGCGGATATGATGAGGCTGAGGAATCCTCGACAGGTCTCGGCCCCGAAGCTAACCCGCCTGCGCTTGCGGATGTTGCAAACGACCCCGACCTTCTCGTGTTCGGTATCACAAACGATATGACCGGCTATGTTGTTCCGCCTAACGACTTTGTGCTTAACCCCACACAGCCTTATCTCAACAAGGCAAAAGACCGTTTTGACAGAGGTCATTATCACGAGACAAACTCAATGGGCGAGCAGGCTCAGGCAGTTATAGAAGAGCAGTTTGCCGATATAATATCAAGAGTTAAATAATTTAAGTACATAAAAAGCAGCTATAATCCGGGTGCATCGAGCCGAAAGATTATAGCTGCTGTTTTTATATCATTTTAAATCAAGTTCCATTTTGATGTGCGGTATGCCGTCTATCAAAAATTCGCCGCTTGTTTGCTTAAAGCCGAGCATATCATAAAGCCCTCTGGCATAGCACTGTGCATCCAGTGTTATTTTTTCTGCACCGAGCTTTTCTTTTGCGGCCTTGACGGCTTCTTCCATAGCTGCCGAAGCGTATCCGCATCTTCGTTCGGTCGCCAAAACTCTGCCGATTGCGGCGGTTTTGCTTTTTTTATCCGCCATAAAAACTCTGAGATATGATTTTATGCCGCCGTCATCATAAAGCCAAATGTGATATGCGGTTTTGTCAATGCTGTCAACCTCTTGATATGGGCAGTTTTGCTCAACAACAAACACTTTTGTGCGAACCTTATATATTTCATAAAGTTCTTCTGCGGTCAGTTCGTTAAAGTGTTTTATGCAAATGTTCATATTAAGGCACTATCCTGTCAGTCACAAAATTTTTGACCCCGTTCTCGGCATAAAAAGACAATGTATCTTCATCGTCCACCGTCCAGCAAAAAAGGTCGTTGCCGTTTTCTTGCAATTCTTTGATTTTTTCGGGGTTGTTTTTCTTTTTATCCGCCTTAAAGCTGACGCCTATATTCTTGTCCGAAAGGCAAAGTTCCATATGCTCTTTATCAAGCTTTGAGACAAGAAACAAAAGTTTTGCGTCGGGGTTGATTTTTGCGAAGTCATTTAAAATATCGTAGTTAAAAGAAATTATGCAGCAGTTTTTTTCATAGCCGTATTTTTTTATGGAGCTGTTAAGACTTTGCAAGGCATCGGTGTTGTAATCTTTAATCTCAATCATCGGCACAAGACCCGATTCAAGGCAAGCTTCAAGCGCGGCGTCAAGAGTCGGAATTTTAAGATTTTCATAGTTTTTTATATTTGCGCCGTTGTCTATTTTATATTTTGAAAGCTCAAAATATGTATAGTCTGATATTTTGCCTTTTCCGTTTGTCATGCGGTCGATTTTTTTATCATGGCTGACTACCCACACCATGTCCTCGGTGAGTCTGACGTCAAACTCGGCATATTTATAGCCCTTTTCGCCTGCCGCGAGTATTGCCGGCACGGTGTTTTCCGGAGCGTTGCACGAAAAACCTCTGTGCGCCGTGAGAGTAATATCGCTTTTGTCGGTTACACCCGAGAGAGATATGGGCTCGCTTGCCTTTATCTTTTTGGGCATGAGCAAGATAACTGCCGCTGTCACTGCCACGGCGACAACCGCGGCTATGCTTATTATTATGATCTTTTTGTTTTTTCGGGGCATAGAAATACCTCTTTTCGGCAGAATAATTTAAGCGGCATTTGCAGGGAGCTCTTTTTTATAGCTCATTTTTAAAAACATGGGCGTTACAAAGCTTGAGAGAATAATCAAGATAAGTATAAACGGCATGATGTTGGAATTTATCATATGATTTTCAACACCCTTTTGGGCACAAACGAGCGCAACCTCGGCACGCGCCATCATACCGAGACCGACTCTTACGGAATCCTTAAAATCATACCTGCAAAGAAGCGAAGCACCGGCACAGCCTATTACCTTGCCGGAAAGCCCCGCAAGTATAAAGCACAGACCGAAAAGAATCATGCCCGTGTTTATCGAATCGAATTTCACCGTCATGCCTATGTTCGCAAAAAATACGGGAGTGAAAATCATATAACTCATGATGTCTGATTTGCGGTCAATATATTCAGACTCGGGATTCTTTGAGAGGAAAAGTCCTGCCGCAAATGCACCCGTAATGTCGGCAACGCCAAACCATTTTTCACTCGCATATGAGAAGAAAAAGCACACCGCCATGCCGAATATCGGCAAAAGTCTGTGGTGAGGGAATCTTTTTTCCACAGCGGCAAGCACCTTTGTTGCAACTGTGCCGAAAACAGCTGCGGCGGCAAAAAACAGAGCAGTCATAATCACTATTTTGAGAGGCGGAGTCGAATTTGTGCCGTCGCCCTTCATAGCAATGACAAAAGATAGAACTATAACGCCGATTATATCGTCAATAATCGCGGCGGCAATTACCGTACTACCGACTTTGCTGTTCAGCTTGCCGAGCTCTTTAAGAGTGGCAACCGTAACGCTTACCGATGTCGCTGTGAGAACAACGCCGTAGAATAAATTATCAAGCATTGTTTCATAGCCTGAGTTAAATCCGCCGTTAAAAAGGCAGGCGACAACAAAGCCGAGGCCCATAGGCACCGCAACACCTGCAAGGGTTATAACCATAGCGGGCGCGCCGACTGATTTTATCTGTTTAATGTCGGTCTCAAGCCCGGCAGAGAACATTATAAGAATAACGCCGAGCTTTGCTATGAATCCTATACCCTCCATAGATGTTTCGGTGAGTATTTGCTGGTTTGGTATGTAGTTTATAAATCCGATGATAACACCGGTCAAAAGCATACCCACAACCTGCGGAAGATTTAATTTTTCACATAATTTAGAAAGAATTTTCGAGCCTCCCATAATAAGCGCGAGAGGCAAAAGTACACTGTAGTATTCCATTTTTACACTCCTCATTTCAACCTCTAAATTTTACATCTTATTGTCTGCTCGGTCAATAACAAAAATCAACAAAATATGCGCCTATAATCGTCAATATTATGTGAGACGGCAAAGAAATGTTTATATGAAAAATTTTCGGAGATAATACAAAAGAGCGTTTAACAAAATTTAATCGGCGGCTGTTATAGCTTAAAATGTGCATATCTTTGTATAAAATAACTATATTAACGGCAATAAAAAGCAGTAAAAGTCAAAAACTATGTCAATATACACAAAAACGGGCTATAATATTTTTATAACAAATACAGGTTGCAGGTTGTAATTTCGGCGTTAATGGTATAGAATATTAAAAGTGGAAACAAATGGAGGTACCGTTATGAATTATAAACTCACAAAAAAGCAGGCAAAGGAGCTTATAGAGAGCAAGCTTTCTCACTTTTTCGGCGTAAGCCCGGAGGAGGCAACCTATGAGCATTACTATAAAGCGGTTGCGCTTATTGTCCGCGATATGATGATACAGGGCAGAAACGATTTTTATAAAGAATATAAAAAATCCGACAGCAAAAAGGTTTATTACCTTTGCATGGAGTTTCTTATGGGTCGTTCGCTCAAGAACAATCTTTATAACTTAAATCTTACAAATACGGTTGCGTCGGCATTAAAAGATTACGGCATAAATCTTGAAAAGATATATGATTGCGAGCCGGACGCAGGCCTCGGCAACGGCGGTCTCGGCAGACTTGCCGCCTGCTACCTTGACGGACTTGCAACCGACGGCTACTATGCAAAGGGATACTCAATAATGTATGAGTACGGCATCTTCCGCCAAAAGCTTGTTGACGGCTGGCAGACAGAGCTTCCCGATTTCTGGCTCCCCGGCGGCGAGATATGGCTTGTTGCCCGTGAGGACGACACAGTTGATGTAAGCTTTGAGGGCTGGGTTGAGGACCATTGGGATAATGAGTATCACTCGGTTACAATTCACGACAATAAAATAGTCAAGGCTGTTCCGCACGATATGTTTGTTGCGGGCAAGGACGGCAAGGGCATAAGCGTGCTTCGTCTTTGGAGCGCGGAATCACCCGGTATTGACATGGATATGTTTAACCAGGGCGACTATATGCGCGCAATGGAGCAAAACGCAATGGCAGAGGTCATTAGCAAGGTGCTTTATCCTGCGGATAACCACCCGGAGGGCAAGAGCCTTCGTCTTCGTCAGCAATATTTTCTTGTGTCCGCTTCTATTCAGGATATTGTCAACAACCATTTGAGACACTACGGCACACTCGAAAATTTTGCAGAGAAAAATGCCATTCATATCAACGACACGCACCCCACTCTCGCAATCCCCGAGCTTATGAGAATATTCCTTGATGACTGCGGCTATAAGTGGGACGATGCGTGGAAAATTGTTACCGATACAATCGCCTACACAAACCACACCGTTATGGCAGAGGCTCTCGAATGTTGGCCGGAGGATCTCTTTAAGAGACTTCTTCCCAGAATTTATGAGATTACAAAAGAGATTGACAACCGCTTCCGCAGCTTTGTTTGGAACTCCACAAACGACGCCGGCAAGGTTGAGAGAATGGCAATTATCTCAAACGGAGTTGTCAGGATGGCGAATATGTCTGTTGCGGGCAGTCACAGCGTCAACGGCGTATCGGCTCTTCACTCGCAAATTCTCAAAGACAGCGTGTTTAAAGATTTTTATTCTCTCACACCCGATAAATTTAAAAATGTCACTAACGGCATAGCTCATAGACGTTGGCTTTGCCAGTCGAACTCCGAGCTTACAAAATACCTCACCGAACTTATAGGCGGCGATTTTGTTTATGATGCAAACGCACTTTCAAAGCTCAAAGAGTATGCAGATGACAAAGCGGTGCTCAAAAAGCTTGAAGAAATAAAGCTCGGCAACAAAAAGAAGCTTGCGGAATATGTTAAAAAGGCTAACGGCGTTGAGCTTGACCCCAACTCGATATTTGATGTTCAGGTCAAGAGACTGCACGAGTATAAACGTCAGCACCTCAACGCATTCCACATTCTTTCAAGATATATTGCGATAAAAGAGAATCCCGACGGTGATTTCACACCTCATACCTATATTTTTGCGGCAAAGGCAGCCTCCGGCTACTTCATGGCTAAGAAGATAATCAGCTTTATTTGTGCAATTTCGGATATGATTAACAACGACCCAGATATGCGCGGACGTTTAAAGGTAGTTTATCTTGAAGATTATAACGTCACCTTGGCAGAGAAGCTTATGCCTGCGGCAGATATAAGCGAGCAGATTTCACTCTCCGGCACAGAGGCGAGCGGCACGGGCAACATGAAGCTTATGATAAACGGTGCGGTTACCCTCGGCACAATGGACGGCGCAAACGTTGAAATTCACGAGGCTGTCGGTGATGACAATATTCTCATATTCGGCATGAGCACACCCGAGGCAGAGTCCTTGAAGCATGACGGATACAACCCGATGAATTATTACAGCAACAATTCGGAATTAAGAAAAGTTATAGACTTCATAAATTCCGGCATAAACGGCAAAACCTTCCCGGAGATAGGCTCTACCATTCTTCACCACGACCCGTATATGGTTCTTGCCGATTTTGCGGATTATGTGAGAATTCAGAACGAAGCAGAAAAGCTTTATGCCGACCGTGACCGCTGGAATAAAATGATGCTGATGAACATTGCCGGAGCAGGCAGATTTGCGGCAGACAGAGCGGTCAATGAGTATGCGAGAGACATTTGGCACACAGAACCCGTAAAAGGAGCAATCGCATTAGATTCAAGCAAAACAGATAAAAAGAAGAAATAATAACATTAAGGGGCTGCTTAACGCGGCCCCGATTTTTTGCCCGATTTGAACCCCTCCGTCACGGCTTCGCCGTGCCACTTCCTCTAAAGTGGAGGCAATATGCGGCTAATCGGCTTATCCCCCCGGAGAAGCTGTCACGAAGTGACTGATGAGGTGAAATCTCACGACTTGATGTTGTTGACGGCGGTGTGTGGGTACACCGCCCTACGAGGCTCGGGTTTATGTCCTCATGCCGTTGATTCAACCCCTCCGTCACGGCTTCGCCGCGCCACTTCCTCTAAAGCAGAGGCGATGTGCGGCTGATCGGCTTCTCCTCGAGGAGAAGCTGTCGCGGAGTGACTGATGAGGTGAAATCTATCGGTTTGCTGTCACCGGCGGCGGTGTGTGGGCACACCGCCCTACGAGGCTCGGTTTTACGTCCTCACACCGCCGATTCAACCCCTCCGTCACGGCTCCGCCGTGCCACTTCCCCTAAAGTGGAGGCGATATATATGGCTGCAATCGGCTTCTCCTCGAGGAGAAGCTGTCACGAAGTGACTGATGAGGTGAAATCTATCGGTTTGCTGTCACCGACGGCGGTGTGTGGATGAGGTGAAGCCTTGCGGTTTGATGTTATAGGCTTCCCTGAAGCAGAGGCGACATAAAAACAAGAGCCGCATTTGCGGCTCCGAAAATTTATTTTTTAAAATAATCGCCTATTTGAAACGGCAAGCCGTTATCCCATTCATAAGAAACAAGTACGCCGTCTCTTGACGCCTCAATGCCTTCTTTTTCGGCGGCGGCGACAAATAAATCTGCCATTTCTTCATCGCGCATTTCGATTGTTCCTTTAACGGTGAGGCTCTCCGGCAAATATGCCTTATCAGATATTTTGAATCCCGTGATCCACCAGTGAAGCTCGGGTTCTCTTTTAACAAGCTGTTTTTCGCCGTGATAAAGCTCTACGCTCATCACAAGCATTTCATCATCAGAAGCACAGTTATAAAAAGTACCTTTTGAGCCTATCGGACGGGTATATATTCCTGTCTCAACACCGGGCACAACAAAATATCTGCCTTTCCAAATCTGGAACATCCACTCTTTGTCGTCATATGTGAATTTGATTCTTTTTGTGGTGAAATCAAGCAAGTTTGTTGTGTAGCAAAGAATGTCATAAAAAAGCATAAATCCGTATTCTCTTTGCCACGCGTTGACAGAAGCATAAAGCGTCTGATTGTTCGCATCGTAATCAAAGCCTACTCCCATAATGCCTTTGCCGCCGCTTGAATACAAAATACCGGTCTCGGTGTTATATTTTATTCCGGGGTGAAATATCTCGCTTGTTCCGTCCTCATAGGTTATTTTAAAAAGCACATCCTGAATATTGGGGTTCTTTTTGTTCGGCTCGGAATAAAGCGTGAACTCCTTATATATGTGCATATAAGCGCCGAAAAAGAGGAATATGCTACCCATTGCGCTGTTGCCTTGTTTATAATATTCATCTGCCTTGTCTTTAAAAGTCTTGCTGACCTTGGCAGGGTCAAGGCTGAAAAGCTTTGTAATTTTTTTGGCAAGTCCGTTGGTCTGCGGCAAAGAGTCTGTTATCAGTCTGCAATCTATGATTCCGTTTGAAGTCTCTTTGATTTCGTCAAACATATCCGAAATGCAGCCTGTTACGGTGGTTTTTATTTTCTCATCGTTTATGATTCTTATGCCGAGAATGCACTCAAACGCATCGTTCACCTTGCCGAGTGTTGCAAGGGCTTTTTCGGTTGAGAGCGGAGTATAGCCCTCGTTATAAATCTTTTCGTAATAGCTGCCGTATGTGTTCGGTTCTTCGGCTTTATTCGGCTCTGCCGCGCCTGCGGGCAAAGCCAAGCAGGTAAAAATCACAGATAATATCAGCAAAACGGATATTATGCTTCTAATTGTTTTCTTCAAAATTATATCCTCCTGAAATTTTAAAAATCAGATTTGTCGCCGTCGTCCATATTTGACACGGGATTTTCGGGCATTATAGCCGCAAGAATAAAATAAATTAAAAGGCACGGGAATATTGCCGTGAAGACCGCAACGCAGGCAACTATTGCTCTGACTATTGTCGGGTCAATGTCAAAATATTCCGCCACACCGGCGCATACGCCGCTTATTTTTTTATCTGTGCTGCTTTTATAAAGTCTTTTGCTCATCGTTACCCTCCTTAATTTCTGTGACGTTTGATTCGTCTGCCGTCTCTTTGTTTTTTGAGTTTTCTTCTTTATTCAACTCCTCTTCCGAGAAGTAGTCTATGCCGTCAATGGGTTTCGGGTGCTTTTTATATTTAACCGTCAGCACAATCAAAGCCGCAAGGCATGCCAGAACTATAATTGCCGAGAGAAGCTGAGATACTCTTATGGTGGTGTTGCCTATATAAAGGCTGTCTGTTCTGAAGCCCTCGATTATCATTCTGCCGGTACCGTACCAAACCCCGTAGCACAGAGCCGTTTGACCCGAAAAACGGCGGAATTTTTTGGTTATTATATAAAGAATGACAAATCCGACCAAGCACCATATTGATTCATAAAGAAACGTGGGGTGAACGGGAAGATTCGGGTCCATTTCAATACCCTTTTGCGCAAATACGTCTTGGTGAGAGGTGATATAAAGCGCGGTCTTTTTGCTCCACATACCCCAAGGCAAATCGGTGTTCGTGCCGAACGCCTCTTGGTTTGCGTAGTTGCCCCATCTGCCGATGCCCTGACCGATAAGAAGACTCATCGCCGCCATATCGAGCAGGTTATAAAAATTCAGCTTTCTTATTTTGCAGACCACAAACGCAGCGGCAAGTCCGCCGATAATTCCGCCGTAGATTGCAAGTCCGCCCTCCCAAATCTTAAATATGTCGAGCAGATTGTCTTTGTATTTATCCCATTCAAACAGGCAGTAGTAAAGCCTTGCGCCGATTATGGCAAAAAGTGTGCTGTAGATGAGAACGTCTATCATTTTATCGAGGTTAATTTTCCATTTATATGCAATTCTGCCGCCAAAAAGTACCGCAAGCAAAAAGCCGAATGCGATTATCGCGCCGTACCATCTTATAGTGAAGTCTCTGCCGAAGAGATTAAACTGCGCGAGTATTGACGATACGGTAAACCCGCGGTCTATACCCGTGAAATAAACAACGGTTGTGTCCATTTTAATCACCATAGCCTTTCAGACAATATAATTTTTAACAGTGTGATTTTTTACTCTATAATCTTTTTACTGCGTTTATTCTATCGGCAAAATAACCGAGAGCACGCTGTGTTCGTTTTCCATAGAATTTTTGAGAAGCTCTTCGAGATATTCGGGGGTTATGGTTTTATAAACCTCAAAATCCGTAAATATATCTTCGCCGTCAAAATATGAGAGAACCATGTTGTTCGCAATTTCGTCAATGTCGTTAAGACCCATTATCATTCTGCCGTAAAGCTTCTTTTGCGTTCTTGAAAATATCTTTCTGTCTATGCCGTTTGCTTTGAGAGAAGCAATCTCTTTTTTAATTTCTTCTTCAACCGCTTTCGGGTCGGAGCTTTCACCGCCGAAAAGCACCGCGCTGTAACAAAAGCCCGTAAAATATTCGTATGAAAAAGAGGTGTTGATAAGACCCTTTTCTAAAAGACGTTTATAAAGCGCGGAGGACTGACCTGCGATAATATCAAGCAGCATATCCATAGCGAGGGCGTGCTTTGCCGAGACCTCGGGATTCGCGTGAGCTTCTTTAAAGCCGAGCATAAATTGAGGCGTGCAGACAGAGAGCTTTTCTTCAACATAATGGCTCTTGACCTCTCTCGGTTCGTCTATGTTCTTTCTTTTTATTTTTTCGCCGCCGTCGGTTTTGACGCTGCTTTCTATAACTTCGGTTACATCGTCTATATTGACGTTGCCCGCTATTGCGAGCACCATATTACCGAGGTTATAGAAGCTGTTGTAGCAGTCATAGAGCATGTCGGCAGAAATTTCTGCAATGGATTCGCAGGTGCCTGCAATGTCTATTCTGACGGGGTGTTCGTGATACATCTCTCTGAAAAGGTTAAACATAACCTCCCAATCGGGCACATCCTTATACATCATGATTTCCTGACCGATTATGCCCTGCTCTTTCTCAACCGTCTGCTGAGTGAAGTAGGGGTGCTGAACAAAATCGAGCAGAATCTCTAAATTCTGCTTAAAGTTGCCTGTGCAGGAGAAGAGGTAGCCGGTTCTGTCAAAACTTGTGTAGGCATTTGCGGAGGCACCCGTTTTTGCAAAACGCTCAAATGCGTCAAGGTCTTCGCTTTCAAAAAGCTTGTGCTCAAGAAAGTGCGCCGTTCCCTCCGGGATTGATTTGTACGAGCCGTCTTTTTGAGGAATCAATGTGTCGATAGAGCCGTATTTTGTGGCAAAAATCGCGTATGTGCCGGAGTATCCGCTTTTTGGCATAACAAGAATTTTGAGCCCTGAGGGGTGCGTTATATCGTAATATACTTCGTCAAGATGCTCGTTGCGTATTTCTTCAATTTTCATTGCTTTCACCCTCCTCGCTGCTCTTTAACATATAAACGGTGTCAAGCATAATTGTCTTTGCCGCTCTGATTGCCTGCGAGCGTTCAACGGCTTTGATTGCCGCGGCACTCTCTTCAGGAGTCTCGGGCTTTTCTTGAAGAATTTGACCCGAATACCAAAGGCACAAGCTCTCGGGTGTGTCGTTAAAGCTTATCCTTGCGTCACACTGGCTCTTTATTGAAGCGGAAAAATCATCATCGCTGAAATTGCCCTGTGCCACTTGCGAAAGCTGATTTAAAATTTCGCTTTTTGCTTTTTCTTCGTTCACGTTTTCAATGCCGCTTTGCACCATAACAATGCCCTTGTAGGCATAAAGCGAAGCCGAGCAATAATAGCAAAGGCTCATTTTTTCTCTTACTATGCTGAAGAGCTTTGAATATGTGCCGCCGCCGAAAATATCAACCGCAACTCGCATTGCGCTTTGGTTGTCGTCTTTGTCGCGCATACCGGTTCTGAAGCCCATAACAAGCTTGCCCTGTTTTACGGGCTGGGTTTCGCACACATAATTCGGCTTCGGCAGGCCTGCGAAAAATTCTGTTTTTATTTCGCACGGCTCGCGCTTAATTCCGGCAAGTTTTTTTAATAAAAGCTCTTTGATAAATTCAGGCTCGCAGCTGCCTACTGCGGTGACCTGCATAACAGATGATTTTAAAAGATACAGCCACTCAGAGTATATGTCTTTTGCGGTGAGCGCCGAAACCTCTTCGACCGTGCCGAGGCAATTTTTGCCGTATGCTTCGCCGCTGAACATTATCTCTTCGCATTTTGAAAGGGCGTAACGGCGTTTGTCACTTTGTTCGGATTCTATTCTTTCTTTAAGAAGTCTCTTTTCATCCTCAATTATATCGGACGGGAAGCTGTCGCCGTCTTTTATCGGCTCAAAAACAAGCTTAGTTAAAAGAGAAGCACATTCACTGAGTATTTTTTCGTTTTCGAGGGCAAATCTGTCGTCAATGGCAGTCATATTTATGTTTAAGAGCATAGCTTCGCCCTGCTTTGAAACACTTGCGCTCACTGATGCGCCGTAAAGCTCATCAAGCACACCCTTAAATGCGGAAAAATCGGGGTACTCGGCACATCTTCTGTGAAGAAAATACGGCAAAATGGCCTTTGCCGAGATGTTGCCCGCAAGCGGAGTTGCCATTGTAAAGGTTATGCGGCTTGTCTTAAATCTGTCGGTTTTTACGCCGACAAGACGCACACCGTCTGCTATATCAAAAATTTTCATAAAAAATCCTCCGAATCATCAAGAGAAATGCTGAATATATACTGTATAATTCTAACATATTATTGGCAAAAAAACAATACTAAATACATTATTTGCCGCATATGCGCCGTTGCTGTGCGCTGTCTTAGGGGCGCAGCTCAAAACACCTTATTTTTGTTGACTTTATGCGCCTTAAATGTTAAAATTAAACCAAATATGCTCAAATATATTTATACTGCGAAAGGGGCGATTCGGTGGCGACATATCGCATTGCGGATATTCCGGCAGAGTATGATTGCAAATACAATACTCTAAAAAGCAGAAGTCAAAAATATCTTACAGAAGCAGGCGCGGAAAAAGCGCAGAAAATTGTCGTTACCGAAGAATATTACGCTTCAAGAAAAGAGCGTTTCCCCACCGCGAGCGATGAACAGCTCGAATATATGGGAACGGGCACATTCTTTTATAAAACGCTCCTTCGCTTTGACGGAATGATGCTGCACGCCTCTGCCGTTGCGGCAGACGGCGAAGCTTATTTGTTTTCTGCTCCGAGCGGCACGGGCAAGTCAACGCACACCGCGCTTTGGCAGGAGTTTTTGGGCAAAGACAAGGTGCTTATTATAAATGACGACAAGCCCGCAATAAGAAAAAAAGACGGCGTTTATCTCGCTTACGGCACGCCGTTCAGCGGAAAATACGATATAAGTATAAATGCAGGATTTCCTATAAAAGGGATTTGCTTTTTAGAGCGTTCAAACGTGAATTATATCGGCAGATTGGACGTTAAAGAGGCTATCGCACCGCTTTTTGACCAGACCGTGCGCCCTGTTGATGAGGAGGGCATGGAGCTTTTGTGCGAAAGAGCGGACGACCTTTTAAGAAGCGTACCTTTTTACAGAATGGGCTGTAACATGAGCGTTGACGCTGCCGCACTTTCTTACAGAGTTATGAAATACGGAAAACTTGATTTTTAACGGGGTATAAATGTGAAAAAGCTAACGACGCGCAAAGAAAAAACTCAAAAAGATAATATTGCGCTCAGGTGGATTTTTAAGGTGTCCGAAGGCTGCCGAGGTTATGTCTGCGCCTATGCACTGTTAAGCTCCGCCATGGCTTTTTTCGGCGTTATGACGACCTACGGCACAAAGGGTGTAATCAACGGCGCTAACGGGGGAGATATTGGCCTGCTCAAAAAAAGCGCGGTCTATTTGCTTGCCCTTCTTTTGGTGCAGGTGATTTTAAAGCTCACCGGGCGCAACCTTTATGAGCGCGCAAGAGCTAAGATTGAAATTAAAATAAAAACACGGGTCTTTGAAACAATTCTTCAAAAAGATTATGCGAGCATTTCGCGCTATCACAGCGGCGAGGTGCTCAACCGCCTGACTTCGGATGTAATAATCGTCACAGACGGCGTTATAAATCTTGTGCCGAATGTGTTTTCGCTTTTTACAAGGCTTATAATGGCAATGATAATTATGATAACTCTCGACCCGCTGTTTGCCGTGATTTTTGCCGCGGCGGGAATTGCTTTAATGGCTTCGTCAAAAATTTTCAGGTCATATCTGAAGCGGATACACAAAAAAGCGCAGGAAACGGACGGCAAGGTTCGCTCGTTCTTTCAAGAGGCAGTCTCCGAAATTCTCGTAATCAAGGTTTTTAACGCATATGAGCAGGTCAAAAACAAGGCGCGCACGCTTATGAAAGATAACTACGATGTGAGAATGAAGCGCGCAACGGTCAGCATTTTTGCCAACAGCGGCATACAGTTTGCTTTTAGCTTCGGCTATTTATTCGCTATGGTCTGGGGCGGCTTCAGAGTTTATCAGGGTATTATAGACATAGGCGAGCTGACGGCGATACTTCAGCTTGTCAATCAAATTCAAAGCCCGATAGCGAGCCTTTCAAGCGTATTGCCGACATATTATTCGGTTATCGCATCTGCCGAGCGGCTTATGGATTTTGAAAAGCTCCCGGATGAGTTCGATACTCAAAACGATATAGATAACGTCGCCGAATTTTATAATAATTTTGACGGTATTTTAATTGACGGCGTATCGTTTAAATATGACAGAGACTCGGTTCTCGAAAACGCTTCTGCATTTATAAAAAAGGGCGATTTCGTTGCCGTTACGGGTATTTCGGGTATAGGCAAAAGCACTTTGTTTAAAATGATACTCGGCGTTATTTACCCCGACAGCGGCAAAATCGTTATCAAGTCAAAAAATGAAGAGAGACTTGCCGACAGGGCAACAAGAAGTCTTTTTGCCTATGTTCCGCAGGGCAATCTTTTGCTCTCGGGTACAATATACGAAAATATCTGCTTTATGGCAGAGGGCAAAAGCGAAGAAGATATAAAACGCGCGATTGAGCTCAGCTGCGCAGATGAATTTGTTTATGATTTGCCGCAGGGGCTTAACACCGTGATAGGCGAGAGGGGACTCGGACTTTCGGAGGGTCAGGTTCAACGCCTTGCAATAGCGAGAGCGATACTTTTTGATTCACCCATACTTTTGCTTGACGAGGCGACGTCGGCACTGGACGAAAAAACAGAAGAGAGACTTCTTCGCAACCTCAAAAAATTAAACGGCAAAACTCTTATGATTATAACGCACAAAAAAGCCGCGCTCGGCGTTTGCGAAAAAGAGCTGATAATCGAAGATAAAAAAATAAGCCTTATAAAAACGGAGGACAGAATATGAAGATAAAGCCCGAATATAAACTCAGAAAAATCGGCGGCACAAACATAGTCGTTTCAACCGCAGGTATGGATTTTCAGGGGATAATCACCGTAAACGACACGGCGGAATTTATTTGGAGAAAGCTCGAAAACGGCATGGAAGAAAATGAAATAATTTCTGCCTTGGCGTCGGAGTGCGGTGTTAAAGAGAAAGATATAGAAGACGACGTAAAAGAATTTATTTCTACGCTTAAAGGGGCGGGAATCGTTGAGTGACAACATATTAAATCTTGACGAGATGGACGATATAATTTCGTCCGTCATAAAAAACGACGGAAAGGTTTCTATCATCGCAAGCGGCGTCAGTATGGAGCCTTTTATAAAAAACAAAAAGGACGTTGTTACGCTTGTGGAAGCGGGGCGCAAGCTTAGAAAGGGCGATGTGCCGCTTTATAGGCGCGGCAACGGCAAGGTCGTGCTGCACAGGGTTATAGGCGAAGACAAAAACGGCTATATCATGCGCGGCGACAATCAGTGGACGAACGAATACGGAATAAAAGACGAAAATATTTTAGCCTTGCTTTATTCCGTAAAAAAAGGCAGCAGAGAGTTTAAAAAAGACAGTGCCTTTTGTCGCCTGTATGAATTTTTTTTGCCTTTGATAAGGCTTGTGAAAAAGAGTAAAAATTTTATTATAATCAGAGCAAAACGGTTAAGGAGATCTTAAAATGATAAGCACAGTTAACGTAGGTTTACAATACGGCGGCAGAGAGCTTTTTAAAAATGTCGATATGACATTCACAAAAGGCAACTGCTACGGACTCATAGGCGCGAACGGAGCGGGTAAGTCTACTTTTTTAAAGATCCTTTCGGGTGAGATTGAACCGAATAAAGGCGAGGTCGTCTACACACCCGGCGAGAGACTTTCGGTTTTAAAACAGGACCACTTCGAGTTTGACGAGTACACGGTTATTCGCACGGTGCTCATGGGCAATGCCGAGCTTTGCAAGGTTATGGACGAGCGCGAAGAGCTTTATTCAAAATCGGAGCTTACGGAAGAAGAGGGCATAAGAGTTTGCGAAATAGAAGATGAATTTGCAGAGATGGGCGGTTACAGCGCAGAGAGCGACGCCGAAATTCTGCTTAACGGTCTCGGAATAACAAACGAGTTCCACTATATGCAAATGAGCGAGCTTGCGGGTGAAATGAAGGTCAAGGTGCTTCTTGCACAGGCTCTTTTCGGCAATCCGCAAATTCTTTTGATGGACGAGCCCACGAACCACCTTGATATAGACGCTATCCGCTGGCTTGAGGAGTTTTTGATTGACCTTGACAGCACCGTTATAGTTGTTTCGCATGACCGTCACTTCTTAAACAAGGTCTGCACGCATATTGTTGATATTGACTTCGGCAAGATAACCATGTATGTCGGCAACTACGACTTTTGGTATGAATACACGCAAATGGCACAGCGCCAGCTCAGAGAGCAAAACAAAAAGGCAGAGGCCAAGAAAAAAGAGCTTCAGGAATTTATTGCGCGCTTCAGTGCGAACGCATCAAAATCAAAGCAGGCAACAAGCCGCAAAAAGCTGCTTGATAACCTTGTTATTGAGGATATTCCCGTGTCGTCAAGACGTTTCCCCTATGTTGACTTTAAGCCGGACAGAGAGGCGGGCAACGATATGCTCACCGTCAGCGGCATATCAAAAACAATAGGCGAGCGCAAGGTGCTTGATAATGTCAGCTTCACAATAAAGCCGAGAGAAAAGGTGGCTTTTGTCGGAACGGACAGCCTTGCCAAAACAACGCTTTTTCAAATTCTTATGGGCGAAATCGAGCCGGACGAGGGCGAGTTCAAGTGGGGAGTTACAACGTCGCAGTCATATTTTCCGAGTGACAACTCAGAGTTCTTTGACGGCTGTGAAGATTCTTTGATTGACTGGCTGAGAAGGTACTCAAATCTTATTTTTGAGTCCGATGTCAGAGGCTGGCTCGGCAGAATGATGTTCTCGGGTGAGGAGGCAACCAAAAAAGCAAAGGTGCTCTCGGGCGGCGAGCGCGTGCGCTGTATGCTTTGCAAAATGATGCTCTCGGGTGCTAACGTGCTTATTTTTGACGAGCCGACAAACCATCTTGACCTTGAATCCATAGCCTCTCTCAACAACGGAATAATCAAGTTCCCCGAGACCGTGCTTTTTACTTCTCACGACCATCAGTTTGTTCAGACAATCGCGAACAGAATAATCGACGTGACACCCGGCAGCTTTTATGATAAAGAAATCAGCTTTGACGAATATCTTGACGAGATGGCCGAGGCTAAAGAAACCGAATAATTTTATCGCAGATGAGAAAATATTCTCGTCTGCGTTTTTTCTGCCATATTTCGGACTCTCTCCGCATAGTCTTTTTATGTGGAGGTGACGGCATGGAAATCACAGACACCCAAAAAAGCCCTAAAAAAAATCAAAAGGGCAGTTCCGATTTTTTTTGTAAAATTATCGCCGTTCAATTTATTGCATGCGCGTTTTTAATAGTTCTGCTCTCTTTGGTCTGCAAACTCAGCCCCGACGGATTTAATAATATCAAAACAAAATATGACGGAATAATGGCAAAGGATTTGAGTGTGTCGGAGATATGGAGCTCGGTTAAAGAAGTGGCTTCATATGTTATGAAGCCGGTGGATATTAACTCGGTGCAAGAGACAAATGTGAACACTGCCGAAAATTTTGAAGATGAAGATAAAGAAGAACCCACAACGCAAAACACCGAAGAAGAAAAAACGGAAGAGCCGAAAAAAGAAGAGGACAATAAAGAGGTCGGCAAAGTTGCGGCTGTCATGTCGCTTTTTTCGGATGATTCCGACATATCGGTGCCGATTAAAGGCAGAATAACATCGCGCTTCGGCTACCGCACCGACCCTATAAGCGGAGAGAATGCTTTGCACTCGGGGCTTGATATTGCCGCCGCAGAGGGGACGAGCGTGAGAGCGGCATGGGACGGCATAGTGACCAAAACGGGAAAAGACGAAAAAAAGGGTAACTACGTTTGGATGGTGCACAAAAACGGCAATGAAACGCTCTATTGCCATTGCTCAAAAATACTTGTGGAAAAAGACGCCGTTATTCGCGCAGGCGAAGCGATTGCACTTTCGGGCAGCACGGGTTACAGCACCGGACCTCATCTTCATTTTTGCATAAGAGAAAACGGCAAAATGGTTGACCCGCTGAATTATCTGAGCGAAAACGACGGCAGAATATGATTAAAAAAATAAGAGGAGTAACAATAAGTGTCAGCGTGTATTTTGCCGCATTGCTGACATTTCTTTTTGCACTTTTTCCGGGCGGATACGCACCGCTCGGGCTTTTGTGCTGCGTTTTGCACGAGACGGGGCATTTGATTTTTATAAAGCTTTGCGGCGGCAAAATAAAAGCAATCAATTTCGGTGTTTACGGTATGCGGATTACGCCTGCGGCAAACCTCAATCTTTCGCCCTTAAAAGAGGCGGCTGTGTGCTTCGGCGGGCCGCTCGTGAATCTTATACTTTTTTCTTTGTCATTTTTAGCGGAAAGCCGAGCCTTTGCCGCAATAAATCTCGCTATGGCTCTGTTTAATCTTTTGCCGATAGAGTCAACGGACGGCGGCAACATTTTATATAATATTTTGATGTATAAAACGGGCGAAGAAAAAGCAAAGGCCGCGCTCAAAATTATGAGTGCGGTCTTTTTATTCTTTATTTATGTTTTGGGATTTATTATACTTTTTAAAACAAAATATAATTTCACTTTGCTGATTGTCGCCGTTTATCTGACGGCAAGATTTTTACATTCCTGATGTTATATTCTCGTCTCAAGCATATGAGTTTTGCCGATTATTTTAAATTCGCCGCTCGATGCAGGGATAAACAGGCTCTCGCCCTTTTTCATGCCGAGTGTTTTTTTGCCGCAGACGACTTCTGCGCTGCCGTCAAGGCAAAGAAGCGATACAAAAGATTCGTCGCCTGCCTCAGAAACATATTCGCCGTCTGTTTCAACCGAATACATTTTGAAAAGGTCACATTCCGTCAGGTGGGTGCGTGTGCCGCCGTCCTGTTTTTCAACTGCTCTTTCGCTTGCATTCGGAATGGTCGGGGGGCAAAGCTTTGTGACATCTGCCGCCTTGTCTATGTGAAGTGCCCTGGGCTTTCCGTCCGCACCTACTCTGCCGTAGTCATAAACACGGTAGGTGGTGTTTGAATTTTGCTGAACCTCAGCCAAAAGAATACCCTTGCATATAGCGTGCAGAGTGCCTGATTCTATAAAGAAAAGGTCACCTTTTTTAACCTTGACTTTGTTGACGATATTGAGCATTTCTTCGCTTTGGGCGGCTTTTTTAAATTCTTCAACACTTACTTCACGGTTAAAGCCGAGAATAAGCTCTGCACCTTCATCGCAGTCAAGAATATACCATGCCTCGGTTTTGCCGTATTCACCCTCAACGCGCATTGCATAGTCGTTATCGGGGTGAACCTGAATTGAAAGATTGTTCTTTGCATCTATAAATTTTATAAGTATCGGGAAAAACTCAAACTTGTTTCCGTTAGTTCCGCAAATTTCTTTGTGATTTTCCCAAACCTGTTCAAGAGTCTGACCCTTGAACTCTCCGTCTTCAACGGTTGAGGGACCTGCGCTGTGGCAAGAGAGCACCCAAGCCTCTGCGGCGGGGTCTTTGTCGGTCTTTATGCCGTATTCTTCAATAAGACGTCTGCCGCCCCATATGTAGTCGGCAACGCTCGGTATAAGCTTAAACATTTCCATACATAAGTCTCCAATCAAATAACTTTGCAAAAGTATTTTACGAGACTTTTTAAAAAAAGTAAATAGATTTTATTCAAAAGGCTTGACAAATCTTATTTTTATCCCTAAGATAATAGCTACGCTATTAAAGAAGAGGCGAAAACACTGCATAGGAGGAGATAAGGAGAAATTTTATGATAAAACATTGTCTTAACGTATCGGGACAAAAAATTTACGGTACAAACAAGGTTCTGCTTGCATCGGATGCAAACGGAACGGTGGGATTTAAGTTTAATTTTGACTCGGAATGGAAAAAGCTTGAAAACAAGGCGGCTGTTTTTCAGCGTCCGGGTGAAGATATGCTCACACTCGTGATAGAGGACTCATTTGTTTTTATTCCGTGGGAGATTCTCTCAAAAGCCGAACCGTTCTTTTTGTCGGTTATAGCTTACAGCGGTCAAAAACTGCTCACAACGCAAAAATGCGTTATGGCTGTGGCTGACAGCGCACTGCCCCTCGGCATGAAGCCGAGCTCGCCGACCGATGACATATTCTCAAAATTTAAAACCGAGACAGAAGAAAAGGTCAGAGCAGAGTATGACTCAAGGCTTAAAGGTCTTGAAAAGGACCTTGCAAAGTCGAACGAGGAACTCGGGGTGTATAAAGAGACTAACGAGACTCTCAAAGCACAGAATGAAACTCTTAAAAGCGAAAAAGAAAATCTTTCGGACGAAAATAAAAGCGTTAAACGTGAGCTTACACTCTGCAAGGCGGCAAACTATGTTTTGCAGGAGCGTGCAAAGCAGGCCGACGCATGGGATGAGTTTTGGGAAAACAGCGAGAATGTGAGCGGTATGTTTAACCTGACGGCAAGCACAAGAGTTTTGGGCAAAAAAATTCCGTATCTTAACACTTTAAACATAACCGACGCCTCGTGTATGATAGGCAACGAAAAGCGTGCCGGCTGCAATACGGAAAAAATAAATATGCGCTTTGACAAGGTAAAAACCATGGCTTATTTTGCCGCTAACAATCAAACGGTCACCGATATTACGCTTAGCAATATAACAAGTTCGCTTGAGAACATGAATTATGCGTTTTATAACTGCACAAAGCTTAAAAATATTGACGCGGAGTTTGACATGACAAACACGATTTATGTTTTTTATGCATTCACCGGCTGCAAATCTCTTGAAGAAATAAGAATAAAAGAGAATACGCTCAAGGTGAACATAGATTTTGGCGTGTGCGAAAATCTGACGCTTGAATCGCTGCTTTCTATTCTCAATTCGCTTTCGCCGAATGCGGTTAAAAAAACACTTACGCTCAGCAGCTTCAGCAAAATGGTGCTGAGAAACAGCGACTTTAGCTACAACGACGGTGAAAAAACATATTACGGCGATGCGGCATATTATTGGGCTGTTATAGACAAGGGCTGGTCGTTCAGCGGCTGGACGGTTTAAGAGGGGGAGAATTATGGAAAACTTTGTTGTGAAAGAATTTTGCCGAAAAGGCAAGGTCAGCGCATATTGCCTCATGCCCGATGAGGGATATGTTCTGGTAAGAAGAAGTGACGGATATAAAAGCGAAAATCCGTTCAGCTTTCCGGCAGATGAAAACGCGCAGAGCGTTATAGATGATTTTTATGCCGAAAAAGCAGAGGATGAACCGCAGCCGCAGTAAATTCGGAAAAATTAAGGGCGGGGTCGCAAGACCTCGCCCGTTTGTTATATCAGCTCTCCGCAAATATTTTCTCTAATCAAATCAAACGGCAAATTGTTGTCTGTTATCAGCCACAGTTTAACATATGCCGCAAGGGGAGACATCTCCGGCAAAACCGTTATGCCGAGAGTTTCAAATGCCGACGCGCTTTCATATGCCGTGCTGCCGGAGCCGGTGAGAAACACCGGAATATTTTTTTCTTTCGCTTTTTTAAAAACCGTACTCTCGTGAGTGTTCAGCGTTCCGCAATGAAAGCTTGAGTGTAAAACGGCGGCAATGCCGGCAGGAATATCGCCGCAGTAAAGACCTGCCCTCGCTTCAAGGCAAAGAATTTTTCGGCAGTATTTTTGAAGCTTTGCATCTTTAAAAATGTCGGCTCTGTTGCCCTCTGCTTTAAAATTCGGATTTTTCACAAATCCGCTGTCTTTAAATTCGCCGAAAAACAAGTTTTTTACACTTTCAAAATCATTGCTGTAAGGCGCGGCGGCAATAAGCCTTGTGCCGAGGTGGACTTTTCTTTTGCCGCTGTCGTTTCGGTAACACACAAAAACGCCTTTCCCTAAATTTTGCCTTATGAACTCCACCGAATCGGTGAAATTTATATATCCGTTTGTGCGCTCATCGTCGAGCACATACTGTGCGCCGACAAGCATAATCGGAATTTCGGCACCGGCAAAAATAAAACCGAGAGCGGCGGCGGAGTATTGCATGGTGTCTGTGCCGTGCGTTATGATTATGCCGTCATAATTTTTTTTGAGCAGCTCTTTTATCTGCAAAACAAGTTTGTTTATATGCTCGCCCGTCAAATATTCGCTCAAGCTTGTGTAAGGCTCATAAATGTCGGCTTTAACATCTTTAGGGCAGACGGAAAGCAGCTTTCTGTTCGGCATACCTGGGGCGATAACTCCGCCGTCTGCCTTGCTGCCTATTGTGCCGCCGGTGAAAACAACTGCAATGTTCATACTGCACCTTCTTAATTCATTAAAAAAGAGCCGAGATTTTCGGCTCTTTCTTGTAGTATGTTATTTAGTTTACCACTTAAAGTTCTTCATTACCAAGGAAGTTTCTGCCTCGGCTACACCCGAAGAATTGAGTACGTTTGAGATGTTGCTCTTGAACGAGAAGTTTACGTTAACCTGCTTTATGTTGCCTGTTTTAGCGTCTATAACGGCTTTAACAACAGCACCGGAGTAGCTCTCGTCTATGTTGGGGGTTTTGGCTACCGCCGAAACGGCAGCTGCAAAGTTTTCGGCACTTTTATGGTCCCAATAATGCTTATCCTTTTCACCGACTGCGATGCCGCATCTGTCAAGAGCGGTGTTACCTGCGGAAATAACTTTTCCTTCTTTAACCTGGCTTGAGCCGTTTGCAAGGGTAAGGGTAATTGTATATGCTCCGCCGTTTTCTGTTATTACGGCTTTGGTTACATCGGAAGTTTTAAGAGCCGAGGCTTTGTAGTATTTATGGTATGCACCGTTAATATCGTCTGCATTTATTGTGTGGGTGAATCTGTACTCATCGCCGACGGTCATGAATTTATAGATGGTGCCCTTGAACTTTGAGAAAACAAAGCCTGCGTCAAATTTCTTTTCTTTTGTGTATCTGTCTTTTGTGAAAACAACTTTTTTAGACTCAACCTTTTTGCTGGCTGTGTTGTAGTAGTTAACGATTTCTGCCTTTGTTTTGGGTGCGCTGCTTGTTGAAGAAGTGCCGCCCTTTGTTGAGCTGCCCGAAGAAGTGCTGCCGCCCGTAGAGGACGAATCACCCGAAGCACTGCCGTCTGCCGAAGCGTCGCCTGCCGCGGTGCCGTCATCTGTAGCCGTGCCGTCGTCTGCAACAGTGCCGTCATCTGCCACAGTGCCGTCATCTGCTATTGTGCCGTCGCCCGAGACATCGCCCGAAACTGCCGCACTGCCTGCGCCTGCCGATTTTTCCGCAACCTTGAGCTTTGTGTCTGCAATTTTGCTGACGCCCATCGAAACAGAAACAAGAACTATCGCAACGCAAACGACTGCGCTTATGCAGTTGATAAGCGTTGTTTTAACCTTTGTATCCATAGGAACTTTATTTGCTTTCTTTTCGGCTTTAGCCGCTTTTTTGGCAGCCTTTTTAGCCTGCTTTTCTTCTTTCTTGCCCATAAAAGAAATCCTCCTGATTTTATTGATATGATAATTATATATTAAAACCTGTAATTTTGCAACTGATAATTTTGAACGAAAAAACACATGCTTAATTGAACATATCCACGATTTCTCCGTCGGTTGCGGATATAAGTATCTCATTATCAGAGGACATCATGCCGACCGAGACATGAACATCAGAGAAATTGTGGCTTTCAAATTCATTAAGGCAGGTTTTTGACATACTTGCAATGCTCTCTGCAAGCGTTTGCCACTGAGTCGGGTCTATTTGATAAAGCGCGGCGCACGCCTTGTAGCTTTTGTTAAAGTAGGCGGCGATTATAAGCTGCTTTTTGTCTTTGTCATAGTGACCCTCGGCATTGTAACCGTCTGCGCGGAATTTGCTTTTTATATCGTCAATAAGCACCTCGGCAAGCTTTTCGCGCGTATTTACCGATTTATCCGCTGTTGTCGGCTCTTCATACTCTGCGGTGACGGCACTGCTAAATTTGCCCGATACCGCTTTGCCGTCTTTTTTGTATGAATATTCCGTGATTTCGGCGCTTCTGCTGCTCTCGTCACAGCGTGCGCTGAGCGTGACCTCTTCACCCGGCTCTATTTTTATGGGGTAAGTCATTTCGGCTTCGTCAATTTTGTTTTGCTTTTCATCATATATTGCGGCTTTTATTTTAAGGTCGGATATTTGCTCGCTTTCACCGTTTTTTATGACGAATTTTACTATCATATCCTCGCCCGCACCCGTGAGCGAGGAACTCACCGCCTCAATGCGTCCTCCTTTGCCGGAGCATGACGTGAGAAACATCAGCATGAATATCAAAAAAATCGAAGCGGATTTTTTTAAAATTTTCAAATTATTCACCGCCTTGTGAATTTGATAAGCTGTCTATAAACTGGCGTGCAATTCTGCCGGACATTCCGCCGTGTCGAAGCTCCCAAACTCTTGCCATGTCAAGAAGCTCGTCATCGGGAATATTCAAACCGCTCCTTTTTGCAAGGTGCAGAACAATTTGCTGATATTCTTTTTGAATGGGTCTCATAAAGCTTATCGCAACGCCGAAACGCTCCGCAAGAGAGAGCTTTTCCTGCACGGTGTCGGAGTGGTGAATATCCGCCTGTGTGTCGTTGCGGTCGCTCCATGTTTCTTTTATAAGGTGGCGGCGGTTAGACGTTGCGTAAATCAAAACATTTGACGGCTTCGGCTGTATTCCGCCCTCAATGACCGATTTGAGATATTTATATTCTATCTCAAAATCTTCAAAAGAGAGGTCGTCTATATAAACAATGAAACGGTAGTTGCGGTCTTTTAAAGAGTCGATAACCGCGGAGAGATATTTAAACTGATATTTGTTTACGTCGATTATGCGAAGTCCCTTTGACCAATATTCGTTGAGCACTGCTTTGATGCTTGTGGATTTGCCCGTGCCTGCCGCACCGTAAAGCAAAACATTGTTTGCCGCTTTGCCGCCGACGAATGCTTCGGTGTTGTCGCAAAGCTGTTTCTTCTGCGTTTCATATCCCCATAGGTCGTCGAGAGTTACGTCGCTGAATTTTTTAACGGGAACAAGAGTGAAATTATCACCGCTTTCTTTTATAACAAACGCTTTGTTAAGGCCGAAGCTGCCCGTGCCGAAATCTTTATAAAATTTTGCGAGCACGGCGGCAAAATCCTCCGCGGATTTTGTTTTGTCAAGCTCTTTGCAAAGCGAAAGAGCCATTTTGCCTATCTCGGTGTCGGCGGTTGCTTCTTTGTAAATGGTGCAGGTGTAGTCTTGAAGCTTTTTGACGGTGCCGCAGTGTGACGAATTTTTGAAATCATAAAAATAAGCGTTTCTCAAAATTTCGGCGTCAGAGAGCGCAAGAGAATATGCGCCGCCCTTTTGCATTTCTCTTTTTTCGCAAGAGAGCGAAAACGGGTTTTCGTCATTCATCATCAAAAGAGCGAGATAAGCTTTTATTACGTTGCCGCTTAAAGAATATTTTTCTGCCGTTTGCGACACGGCAAAAACCGCGTCAAAAAAGTTATCATCATCATTTATAATGGAATGTATAGCTTTGTAGCCGTCATATTTTCCGTAGAGCATCATTGAATCCGGCATTTTTATCGACCTTTCAGTGTTTTGTTTAAGCAAGATTATACAACAATATTTTTTGATTTTCAATACGGAACATATATCTTTGTATAAGTTCGTGCACCGCCGCACGTCGCCTCTGATTTAGGGGCGGTACGGCGAAGCCGTGACGGAGGAGTTAATTCGGCGGCATAAGGGCGTGAAACCGAGGCGGTGTGCCCTCACACCGCCGAGAAAAAAGAGCCGACGCGGCAGCGTCGGCTC
>UQCF01000009.1 GCA_900539465.1 uncultured Ruminococcus sp.
TAACCTTTGAATTAAACGTATCACCGCACTCGGTGCAAAGGTCATATTCCATGCCATTGACTGTGCAGGAGGCAGGAACGGTGATGTGCTTTAATTTATGCGCGCACTCTTCTTTTAATATTTCATATTCAAAGCCGTTGTCTTTAGCGTACTGCTCACCTGCCGTACCTGCATAGCAATAGATTTTGAAGTTGGGTATTTTTATTTCTTTGTAATCTAATGTTATACGGTATCCAAAAGCACTTTCGCCTATACTTGTAACGCTACTTGGAATTGTTACGCTTATTAAACCGGTACAACCATAAAAAGCTCTAATACCTATGCTTGTAACACTATTAGGTATTGTTATGCTTGTTAAATTTCTACAACCATAAAATGCACAGGCGCCAATGCTTGTAATATCGTTCGGAAGTACTGTATTTTTACAACCGGAAATTAATTTGTTCGTTTTTGTCTCGATTATTGCATTACAATTATTTCTGCTGTCATAGACTTTATTATTTTTTGAAACTTTTATACTTGTTAAACCGACACATTCTCCAAACACATTATTTTCGATACTTGTAACGCTATCCGGAATTGTTACGCTTGTTAAATTTCTACAACGCAAAAATGCATCATCACCAATGCTTGTAACGCTTTTAGGTATTGTTATGCTTGTTAAACTTTTGCAATCTGCAAACACACCTTCGCTTATACTCGTCACACTATCCGGAATCGTTACACTTGTTAAACCAATACAATCCTGAAATGCAGTAACACCAATGCTTGTAACACTATTTGGAATTACTATATTTGTTAAACCAGAACAACCATAAAACGCAGACATGCCAATATTTGTCACGCCATTTTGAATTGTTATACTTGTTAAATTTTCACAGTGCACAAATGCACCGTCACCAATACTTATGACACTCCCAGGAATCGTTATACCCGTTAAACCAGTACACCCATCAAATGCATGATCTCCTATGCTTGTAACGCTATTCGGAATCGTTATATATGTTAATTTGGCGCAAGATTCAAATGTGCAATTACCAATGCTTGTAATACTATTAGGTATTGTTATGCTTGTTAAATTTCCACAACCATCAAATGCGTTATCGCCTATACTTATAACACTATCAGGAATTTTTACGTTCGTTAAACCGGTGCAATCTCTAAATGCACCGCTACCGATATATATAACGCTATCAGGAATTGTTACATTTGTTAAATCGGTACAGTTTTCAAATGCCCAATATCCAATACCCGTAACCGGATAACCCTCTATTGTCTCGGATATGGTTAATTCTCCGCTGATTGACGTATCACAGTCGGTAATGGTGACTTCGCCGTCGGATATTTCATATGTTAGATAATCGAGCGGGTTCGTTTTTTCTGCCGCAAATACCGTCGCAGGCAGTGCGCCGAAGAGCATAAGCAATGCCAAAAGCGCAGATAAGATTTGTTTCGTTTTTGTTTTCATTTTGATATCCGTCCTCTCTAAAAATAAAAAGTGCGCAGCCGAAGCCGCGCACCAAAAACACACGGCTCGATTGCTGCCACGCAAACTATTCCCGCTATAAGTGCGCGAAAATAGAGCCTGTATTTTTATCGGAAGACAAAAATACACACTTATCACGGGATAGTATTCAGTTTGCGTGGCAGAATTATTATACCACAGCCCGTGTACATTTACAACATATATTTCATGCGAAATATAAACGCAAATGAATGAGCGAACGGTAAGACTCGCTCTCATCCGGCGCGTTGCGCCACCTTCTCCCCCGGGCGAAGGCTGCAATCGGCTTCTCCTCGAGGAGAAGCTGTCACGAAGTGACTGATGAGGTGAAGTCTCGCGGTATGATGTTGCCGGCGGTGTGTGGGCACACCGCCCTACAAGGTACTTTCACTCTCGCGTAGGGCGACATACAGAAAAATCCCTGCGGAATTTGACTCCCGCAGGGATTTTTTATCTTTTGAGTGAATCTATCATAGAAAACAAGTTGTCATAAAAATCATGCGTCTTTTGCGTATCGGCATTAAGACCTATAACCGTGCCGTGATCGCCCTCGCTCGTACCCATATAGTTCCAAATACCCTTTTTAATATTTTTAACGTCGCCGTCAAAATCCACATACTTATCGCCCGTCGGGTACTTTGCCGAAACAACGCTTACAAGTCCGTCGTTCGGCTGCCATGATTCGTCTATCGAGATACCGCCCGGTGTTGTGCCCTTAAAGCTGCCCATTGCAAGCGCGGTCGGGTAAAGAATCGGGAGCGTTGACGGAATCGGAACCTGACCCGGCAGCACTTTGCCCTTTTGGGTGGTGAGATAAGCGTATGAGAAATAATAAACGCCGTCCACGGTTTTAATGCCTTTATTTATCTCTGCCGCTCCGTCGGGTGAAAGGTCATAGCCGGCGTGGTCATTGCCGGACTCGGTAGCTGCCGAAATTGCCTTTACTATTTCGCTGTAACCGCCGGTAACCTGCCCAACACCGAACTGGTCGAGCATAAAATCATATACTCCGCTGACGGGCTTGCTGACGCCTGCCGCCGCAAAACAAAGAGCAGCGAGCATTTCTGTGGCGTTATCTATACCCGCGACACTGCCGACGGAATCTATAACACAAGTCAGCGACGAGCCGTTGTGCGGCGCGCAAAGAGTGGTTACGCTGTTGACCCAGTCACCTTTTCCGCCTGTGAAAAGAGGAGAAACATCATCTCCGCTCGCGTTTTTTTCCGCATCGCTGCCGTATTCAAGGAGAGATGCCAACATTCTGACGGTTGCACCGCCGAGCGAATGACCGACAAGATTTATTTTTTGAATTTGACCGCCGTTTTTCTTAGTTCCCCAGCCCTCAAAAAGTGCGGTGGAATAATTTCTGCCGAAGCGTTTGTGATTATGCTCTTTTGAGTGCGCCTCGCCATAATCAACCGTTGTGCCTGTAAGCTCGGCATAAAGCTCGCAGGTTCTGTCCCAAGTGCTTGAGATTGGTCCTACAGTGGGTTCGTACACAGTGTATCCCTCACCCTCAAGATAAGCTGAGAGATCGCCCGTGCTCGCGCCCCAGTATTTGCTCACGCTGTTCATGCCGGAGCTGTCTCCCCAACCACCGAGACCGTGCACCAAAACATAAGGGTACTGCACCTTGCCGCCGCAGATTGCCCACCATGTCTCGCGCAATCCGCCGAAGTGAAGCGGAACGGCAACCGCGGCAACGGCAACGCATACGCAGACAACAGCCGCGATTATCTTTTTGGCTATCCCCTTTTTGGGCTTTTTGTCTTCGGTCCGCTCGGAAGAGATGTATTCTTTTGTTATCGGAATCGACTTTGTTATTTCGACATCCGAATTTTCTTCGGGCGGCTCGGCTTCGGGTATTTCCGAATCCGACAGCAAACAATCGGCAGGCACGCCGAAAAGCTTGCTCATCGCAATAATTTTATCGGTGTCGGGTATCTCTCCGCCCGATTCCCATTTAGAAACAGACCGGCACGAAACGCCGAGCTTTTCCGCAAGCTGTTCTTGCGAGTATCCGCCGCGCTTTCTAAGTTCTGAAATTTTTTCGGAAATATCCATTGTTTCCCCTCCGCAACTTTAATATTTAAATTCATTATAGCTTAACAAAGCACGATTTTCAACAAATTTCTCTTTGCATTTCAAAATTTTAAGCAGACTCTGCTTTGCGATAAAATAGAAACACGGCGGCAAACGATTGTCTGCCGCCGCTTTTATAAAAAACAGCTCCCCGAGAAAAGGGTTTTAATTTTTAAGGAGTTTTGTATTATTGAAGGAAAAAATGAAAATGTTTTGGGGGAGCTTAGATTACCGTATTGAGGTAAATTAGAGAAAACACAATGAGGAAAGATATATTTTAGGAAAGGATGTTAATGAATTTAAAGATTTTAAGCCATCGGATTCACCGCCTGTTTGTTATTTCCGTTTGGATTGTTTATATATTAACACCCGATTATTAACAAACAAGGTACTTTTAGGTAAACAAATTCTGAATATTGTGAACCATTTGTAAATCATTTATTAAACAGATGCGAACCGACGCAAAGAATTATATTAAGATTTGGTTAAATTTGTTGATTTATGTCAAATCTCTAATATAATTATTGTATCAAAAAGAAACAGGTGTTTTTATGGATAATATCAATGTATACTCTGCTTTACAGGATTTGCAGCTTTCTGCCGAACGCTATATGAGAAACAACATAACCGACAGCAATATCACAGATGAAGCCGGCTCAAACGGATGGATAATAAAATATATTTTTTCAAGTAAGCGGGCGGTATATCAAAGAGATCTTGAAAAGGAATTCGGCATAAACCGTTCCTCCGCCTCAAAATCCGTTGACGCACTGGTTGAACGCGGTCTTGTAATCCGCGAGCATATTCCCGAAGACGGCAGACTGAAGAAGCTGACCTTGACCGAAAAGGGGCAAAAAATCGCAGAACAATTTGCCGCGCGCGAAAGCTGTGCTGACAAGGCACTGACAAACGGCTTTAGCATAAGCGACAAAAAGCTTCTTGCCTCTCTTATCGGCAGAATGAAAATCAATCTATCAAAATAAAATTTAATGTGGGGCTGTAAAAAATCGTGAAAACGAGAAACTGCAGCCCACATTTTTTATTCATAAAAACGGGGCTGTCGCAATAGCACAGCCCCGTTGTCGTGTGATTTATATTATAGGTATAATCAATGCGGCGCAGTCTGTGACGGTGTCGCCGGATATTCGGTTCTCTTCTTTTATTAGGTCGGTTGTTGTGTTATATTTTCTTGCAATATCCCACACCGTTTCGCCGTCGTCGGGGAAATATATGACCATTGACGAGCCGCCGCACTTTTTCTTTGAGTCCTCCTGCACATCCGCCTTTACGAGCACCGACTCTGTGTAAACGGTGAATACGTTTGCGCTCAAAATAAACTCCGCCTTGACCTCTGCTTTGCAGTCGCTGACGGGGCCGACGGTATAACCGCTCATTATAACGCGCGGCTCAAAAAGTACGTCCGAATCCGTCTGCGGGCAAGCCCTCGAATATTCAAATTCAAACTCTCTCTCGCAAAAGGCGGGTTTACCCTCGGAATCTGTGACTATTGCATACACGGGCACAGCGCCCTCTATTCTTAGTCTGCCGCCCGAAGCGCCTTTTTTTATTTTTATATTACCGAACCAAAGTGCACAGATTTTTTGAGACTCAAGAGACGAAAAATCAAGAGAATTTTTAAACACAAAGCTGTCTTCAATCTGCTCTGCGACATTGAAGAATTTGATTTTTTCATACTCTGCCGACAAATCGCCGCTCACACAATAGGCGTCTGTTACAGCCTCTGCGCTCTTTTGATGATATGCCCTTATTTCTGCATTTACGCAGGCAGAAAAATCAAACATTCTTGCGCTCTCTTCTTCGTCGAACTTTATATTGCACTCAAAGCACATGAGCTTTAAGCATATGTCGGCAATACATTCGTCGCTTATTCCCTCTGCGTCAACGACCTGATTTATAGGCACACTGCTGTCAAACTTAACGGTGCACTCCTCCCCCTGAGACGGGCAGTATATAATTGACAGAGCTGTTTCGCCTTTTAAAAGGATTTTGCCGTTTACGGCTTTGGTTTGCGAGAGTATCGGCACCGCGCTGACGTTTATAATTCTTTCCGCGGGCAAATAATCGGCAGGGAGCGTTACCGTCTCGCTTAAAGAAAACTGCTTGTTTTCGCAAGAGACTATATCCGAAAATTCTATACACTTCTTTTTAATCTGAACCGATGAATCCGAAACTCCGCTTATAAGCTCCTTGCTTTGAAGAGCGCATATTTTAAACGATATGCGAACAGCTCCGTGCACCTCTATTCTCCTGCGGCTGACCGCACGGCAGTTGACATATTCGGTTTTTGCATCGCAAAACAGCGTGCCGTTCATATCCGAGCCAAGCTCTGCGTGAGAGGAAAAAGCGTACTCCTGCTCATAAGAGCATATTTTGCCGTTTTCATCCGAATAAATTATTCTGACAAGAGCATTTCCGTCGGCGCAGGCTCTGTCACCAGAAATTTTTGATGACACAATGCACGGTTCGGCAGTGCATTTAAGCACACGAAGTATCTCGGAGCAATAATCCGGCAGGGTGATGTCGCAGTCCACCGCCTGTTCGCAAGAGCCCTCAAATATATTATTTAATATTCCCATGCTGTCAGTCAAACACTCTAAAGCCATAAGTCCTCACCTTTTTAAGTTATTTTCACTGACAATATATGCTCCCGTTTTTTTGATTATTACTCCGGAAATAAAAAAGCGCAGGCATCGTTTGATGTCTGCACGTTTTATTATGCCAAAAATCTTTTTCTGATTTTTTCTTTTGTCTCTTCGGTAATGCCGATTTCTTTAAGATAGCCGTCAACCGAGCCGTATTTTTGATTTATATAATTTAAGAGCGACGCCATATTGTTAGGTTCGCTTAAAAAGTTGGATTCGTCCGTCTCCCACATGGTACTGCCGGATTTATTTTTTTCGCGCTGAATAAACGACACGAGATAGGTGTAAGACACCTGATAATCGGCGATTATATCCTCGGGAGAAACGCCTGCAATATGAAGAAGCAGAGCCGTGAGCATACCCGTTCTGTCTTTGCCGAAAAAGCAGTGATAAAGCACGCAGCCCTCTTTTGCGTCGGCAATGATATTCAGCACTCTGGCGTAGTTTTCTTTATAATTATCTATGCTTATCTCATAAGATTTTTCGAGTGTTCCGTCAAACTCCGCGTCTATTGCGGCGTTTATCTCAAACAGGCAAACATGGTGATAATCAACACTGTCTAAGAATCTGAAAACCGACGGTGTTTCTTCACTCTCCCAATCTCCGCGAAGGTCGATAACAGTTCCGACTCCGTATTTTAAAAGCTCCACAATGTCGTCCTGAGTCGGAGTGAGAGGTATTCCGCATCTGAGAAATCTTTTGAATTTTGTTGTGCCGAATGTGCCGGGATAACCGCCCAAATCGCGGCAATTTACAATATTTTCAAGTGACAGCCTTCTTAATCCTTCCATTTTTAACCTCAACTTTTAAATTTAAACGTAAAATATATCAGCACGGCTGCGCCGAGCAAAATTCGGTAAACTCCGAATGATGAAAACGAGTGTGTTTTGACAAACTTTATAAGGCTTTTCACAACAATCAGTGACACTGCGAACGACACCAAAAAGCCGACAAGCAAAACGGCAATTTCATATGCGCTCATAGAAAAGCCGAAATCATAAATCTTCACGGCAGACGCACCGAGCATAACCGGTATCGCCATAAAAAAAGAAAATTCTGCCGCCGCCGTTCTGCCCACGCCCAAAAGAATTGCGCCGAGTATTGTCGCACCCGAACGCGATGTGCCCGGAATAAGCGAGAGCATTTGAAAAGCACCTATGATCAAAGCCGTTTTGCCGTCAATCTCGTCAACAAGTTCATACTTTGCCGCGGAGTTTTTCTTAAAGTTTTCTACTATTATAAATAAAATACCGTAAATAATCAAGGTGAAAGATACGGTTTTGTATGTATAAAAATACGCATCTATAACATCGTCAAACAAAATGCCGACTACCCCGGCAGGGAGACAGCCTGCTATTATGCTTTGCCAAATGTTAAGGGCGTCTTTTCTGAGTTTCACTTTTCCCTCTTCTTTTTTTAATGGAAAAAGCTTTTTAAAATATGCAGCGGCAACCGCAAGCACGGCGCCGAGCTGTATAACAACCGAGTATACCGAATAAAAATGTGCCGAAACATCTTTAAAACGCAAAAATTCTTCGGCAATTATCAAATGCCCAGTACTGCTTATCGGAAGCCACTCGGTTATACCCTCAATAACGCCGAAAATAACGGACTTAATAATATCAGACATATAATCAACCCTTTTCTTTAAATCATTAGAATATATGTCTTTAATATATTATTTATTATACCGCTTCTATCGGCATATCTAAAAGCAGGCGGTCATATAAAAGAGAAAGGATGAGGATTTTCCCACCCTTAAATCTCTTTTATTACTGTTTTATAAGTTCTTTCGGAATAAGAGAATAATCGAACATCACTTCGGAGCGGTTATCTCTTATAAGCTCATGCTTTAAAAGCTCACCCGTGTATTTATCGGAGGTGTCTCTGTATATGCGAGACATACGGTAATATTTGTCGTTTTCTTTGACAAATCTGTGGTCTTCTTCGGATATAGAATATTCAAACGGAATATCTTTTTCGCTCCTAAGCTCGGCAAAAAGAGTTTCGTCCCTCACTTCGGTCAAAAGCTGAAAGGATTGGTCGGTGTTGTTTTTAAAGCGAAAATCCAAATAATTGTAATTGACAGATGTCCCCGAACTCATGGGCACTCTTTTGCCGTGGTCGGGCGCAAGCGCGTCGGAGTGGTAGTGCACCTCAGTAACATCAAGCGGGCTGTGGAGCGTAAGCAAATGAACGACATTGCCTAAATTGCAAAGTCCGCCGCCTATGCCGGTTATGAGCTTTCCGTTTTCTATTACGCGCCCTTTTTGGTATCCCCTTTTAGATGTTATAGGTCCTATAATCCTCCAAAAAGAAAAAACTTCGCCCGGTCTTATAATCTTGCCGTTCAGCTTTTTGGAAGCAATCAAAATATTCTCTGCCTTTGCATACTGCGTGGCAGGGTCAATATCTTTTCCTTTTTTTATAAGTGCCGATTGGCAGGAATAAACCACGCAGTCAAGCGGTTCCGCATTTTGGGTTTTAAGATAGTTTTCACGTTTTGATATATTTTTCAGGTGACGTTTTACCACTTCTTTTTTGCCCGAAATCTTATAGCAGGCAGGGCTTATATCGCAAAACAGCATCTCATGTTTTAAAAAGAGCTTAAAATTTTTAAAAAAAGATGATTTCTCCGTCAAGCCGATTCCACCGGGTCTTTTATAATATCTGCCAAAGCGCCAAACAAAAAGCAATGCATATTCCATATATCTGTGCCAGCCGAGCCACTTTTTGCCGTCGCCTATATACTTCACCATTATCGAAGCAATCGAAGCGTTGTATGCGCCGAGTATGTCTTTAAACATACTGTCGCCTATTACAATTACTTCATCTTTTTTTAAACCGAGCATTTTAACCGCTTCGTTATAAGGAGCAGGATCAGGCTTTTCGGCATTGCAAATATAAAGAGCGCCGATATTTTTGTTAAACCTCGCGGTTCGGCTCTCATCGTTATCTGTAAGCAAAATTACAGCAAATCCGAGCTCGTTCAGCCGCGAAAAAAGCGATTCGGCAGCAAAATCGGCATCGGCACCGTGAGGTACAAGAGTGTTGTCAATATCAAATATAATTCCGCGATAGCCGATGTCAAAAAGCCTTTTATAGTCAATATCGTAAGCACTGCGGCAGTATTCATAAGGGAAATATTTTTTCAACATATTATTTAACCAAGGCAGCTTCTTTGTTTTCTGCCATATAATCGCACACGGTGTTTATCTGCTCGGCAAAATCTTCGCCGAAGACTTTTTCAAAAAACGCGCCGCCGATAGTAAAAGACCACGGCGAAATCTTTTTAATTTCATCAAGTCTTTCATAAGAATTAACACTGCCCGCAACGCAAACTGGAGCGTCAACTTCATTAACAAAACGCTCTATAAGCTTTGACGCATCTCCGTTATAGCGATAGCCGAGAAGGTCAATTCCGTAAACACCCTTTTCAAGGTATTCTTTTGCCTCGGCAATCATATCGTCTATATCACCGTCAAGAACAGAGGGGCGCTCTGACAGTTTGCCGACAAACGGCAGATATTTTAGATTGTGCGCCTTGCAAAATTCATTCACCGAGTCAAAAAAGACCGTGCCCATAAGATAATCGCATCCGCACTCCGCCGCGACATGCGCGCCTGCCAGCGAATTTTTTTCATCGTAGCAAACAACTTCAAGAACGGTTTTTTTGCCGCACTCTTTCATATAAGCAAACAATTTTTTCATTTCGTCGCGCGCAAGAGGTTCTTCTTTAAAGCCCCAATGCTCCGCAGATGAATTTTTGCATTTTTCAAAAATCTCATGTGCATTGCAAACGGTCATGTCGTTATACGTCAGCATTACGGTGAGTGTCGGTCCGCATTTCATTTTAACACCATTCCCTCTCAAGCTGCACACTCAAACTTTGATAACCCCCGAGCGCGCCGTGTTAGTTTAAACTTTCCACATTTTTAATTCGCGTAATTGTAGCATATTTATATATAAAAGTAAAGAACCTTGTTTTTAAAAGCTTAATTATGTATAAAAAGAAAAAAGGATGAGGGAAAACCTCATCCTTGGTGACCCGGACGGGAATTGAACCCGTGTTACCGCCGTGAAAGGGCGGTGTCTTAACCTCTTGACCACCGGGCCTTGTTGGTAGCGGCAGTGGGATTCGAACCTACGACACTCCGGGTATGAACCGAATGCTCTAGCCAACTGAGCTATGCCGCCATATCGTGCTCAACAAAGCCTGTTCATTATATTACATGAAAGCCTGTTTGTCAATAGTTTTATGCAAAAAAAATTCAAATATTTTCTTGAACGGAGCTGTAAAATGAAACGCAAGGCATTTATTTCCGTATTTTTAAGCATACTGATACTCTTGAATTTATCGGCATGCGGTTTTAAAAATGAGCGTTTTGAAGAATCGGTAGCGGCAAAAGCCGCGAATGTAAAATATGCCGCGCTGACATTTGACGACGGTCCATACACCCCCGTTACAAACAAAATTTTAGACGTACTCGAAAAATACAACTCAAAAGCAACGTTTTTTATTGTGGGCAACCGTGCCGAGCTCTACCCCGAAAGCGTTAAAAGAGCATACAGCCTTGGGTGTGAAATCGGCAACCACACATACAGCCACGCGGACCTTTGCTCAAAATCTCATGCTGTTATAGAAGATGAACTCAGAGGCTGCAGCAACGTCATTTTGAAAATTACGGGAGAAAGAGAATCTCTATTCAGACCCACCGGCGGAAAGAACGACGAATGTTTGAGAAAAGACTCCGGCAGGGCGGTTATTTTGTGGTCGGTAGACACACTTGATTGGTCGCACAAAAACAGCGCAAAAACCGCAAGAGCAGTGCTTGACAACATAGAAGACGGCAGCATTGTGCTGATGCACGACCTTATCCCGTCAACGGGAAAGGCGTGCGAAATAATTATACCCGAACTTAAAAAGCGCGGCTATGAGCTTGTCACCGTCAGTGAGCTTTTAGAGCTAAACGGCATTACGCCCGAGCAGGGCAAGCGGTATTACAAGGCGAAGTAAGCACAATATTTATAACCGCACCGAGGAGCACCGAGCACATTGCTGTCATAGAATACCCTTGTGTTAAGATAAAGGGATTCAGCCCTTGAGCGAGCATAACAAAGACCGTGCCGCAAGAATATATTTTTAAATATGAAACCGCAAATTCGATTGCGCTCGGCGGGCAGCCGAACAAAGCCACAATTTCTTTTGCAAAAATAAAAGTTATCGCACCGATAGAATTCACGCCGTATACGCCCAAAATACGCAAACCTGGGACAGGCTGTGTCACGATGATAAACGACCACCTGTATGAGGGACGGTACACGCCGACCAACGCCTACGGCAAGCGGGAAAGCCACAATATCTACGCGAAAACAAGAGAGGAATGTAAAGAAAAGCTTGCGGAAATGATCCTACAGGTGAAGGCTCAAATCAAAGCAGAAAAAGAAAAAATGACAGGGTGACCGAACTGATCACCCTGTCAAAATCTGCGTTGCAGTAGACAAAGAAAAATATTTTGCAACACTGGAAAGCGAATGCTATTTCATCAAATTTAATATGATTTCTTTTAATTCATGACAATCATTATATCTATTATCCAATTCGTATGAAAGGCAATGAACGACGAGTTGAATTTCATCATCGTTTAGTTGTGCAATAGTTTTTAATTGATATTCCAAATCGGCGCCAGAAGGAACTCGTCCCGTAAGTAAGAAATACCATATAGCACCAACAGAGTATATGTCGCTTCGCACATCACGAAGTTTTGGATTGATTTGTAACTGTGGATCAATATAAGATCCTCCGGCAACTTGTTCTCCGGTTTTTGTTAATTTTGTATGTCCATCTGTATCAAGGAAAGTGCTGATGCCAAAGTCAATTATTTTGAATTGCTTCTCGGCATTCGAAAACATGATATTACTTGGCTTTAAATCCCTATGAATTATTCCTTTGTCATGGGCATATTCTAATCCACTTAATATTTGAATAATTGGCACTAAACTTTTTTTAAATGGAATTATTGAGTATTTATTTAAAAGTTCATTTAGATTATAGCCTTGTATATATTCCATCCTAATATATGGCTTTCCTTCAAGATATCCTGCATCATATATTTGTACTATATTATCACAATGAAGGGAAAACAAAATTTTGGCTTCTCGGAAAAACCGTTGTTCGCTTTCTGCTTGTTCGTCAGATGAAGCAAATATTGGACTAAAAAATTTTATTGCGAAATCCATATTTAAAATTTCATGATGATATAAATAGACCTCTCCGAACCCACCATTTCCTAATCTTTTAGAAAAAATCAGTGATTCGTTATTAGAATATAAACCAGTATCGTTATCTTCAATAATACTAATTAGAGCATTTATATCTTCTGATATGGAACGACGTCGATCAGCATAATGTGAGTATTGTGCTTGTATATTGCGCCTATATTCTCTGGGATTTCTACAAGATTTCAAATCGGAAGGTACATGGTTTTTTAATAATGGTGATGAAATCACTAAATTGCGAAGTTCTGTGTATTCTTGTGAATTAAAAGAGCCATCTGTAGATGCAGAAATAAGCCCAGTTTTTAGTCGTTCAAGTTTTTCAATAAGTTCGCTACTGTTCAAGTTGGCCCACCGCCTTGTTAAAATAATCATTGCGTCACAATAGGTAAAAGAATACAGCCGCAAAAACTTAATGCTTTGCGGCTGTATTGCGGCCAAAACCGCGAATTTTGGTCGGGATGACTGGAGTTGAACCAGCTTGGACTTGTTCCCAAAACAAGTGGGTGACCGTTACCCTACATCCCGATAGATATTCAATTGTGGTCGTGTAGGTAGTCAAATCTGTGGTCAAACACAGTTTTGACTACCTTTTATCATTTCCCAAACCGCCCGAAATCCGCACCGTTAAAGGATTTTCGGCAGTTTTTCTTTTCGAGCGCCGAATGGGAAATCTATGCTCCCAAATGCGGCGCGCTATCAACTGCGCTACACCCCGATTTTATTATATTTTTTATCCGGTTGATTTCTTTTGCTTTCTGCGTAACGTCCGCTGCGCTGCTTTTCGGTTTAATGCTTTCACAGCGAAAATCATTATAAATTATTGCACCCGTTTTGTCAAGCAAAAAAGCGGGTCTGCACATCGGTGCAGACCCAAAATTCAATTAAAACAAGCTGCACTTTACTATCAATGCCGCGAACACGATAGAAACCATTGAAAGCAGTTTGATAAGAATATTGATTGATGGACCCGATGTATCTTTGAAAGGATCTCCGACCGTATCGCCTACGACTGCCGCCTTGTGGCAATTTGAGCCTTTGCCGCCGTGTGCGCCGCCCTCAATATACTTTTTAGCATTATCCCATGCTCCGCCGGAGTTTGACATAAACACTGCGAGCAGGAAGCCCGAAGCAGTTGCGCCCGCAAGCATACCTACAACACCCGTGCAGCCGAGAAGCAAGCCGACCGCTATGGGAACTATAACCGCTACGATAGTGGGCAATACCATCTCTTTAAGGCTTGATTTTGTGCAAAGGTCAACACACTTTGCATAATCGGGGTCTGCCTTGCCCTGCATAAGACCCGTAATCTCTTTGAACTGGCGGCGTACCTCTTTAACAACGCTCTGTGCCGCACGGCCTACGGATTCCATTGTAAGAGCCGCAAATACGAACGGGAGACATGCGCCGATGAAAAGACCGATAAGCACTGTCGGATTCATAAGGCTGAGGTTTGAGATAGCCTCTTTGCCGCCCTCTATCCCCTGCACCTTTTCGATATAAGACGCCATGAGCGCGAGTGCAGTAAGCGCAGCCGAACCGATAGCAAAGCCTTTGCCTGTTGCGGCTGTTGTGTTGCCGAGGGAATCAAGTGCGTCCGTTCTCTGTCTGACTTCTTCTTCAAGCCCTGCCATTTCGGCAATGCCGCCTGCGTTATCCGCTACGGGGCCGTATGCGTCTGTGGCAAGAGTTATGCCGAGTGTCGAAAGCATACCGACTGCGGCAAGAGCTATGCCGTAAAGACCCATTGACGCGCTCTCTTTACCGCCGGAAACAAAGTAAGCAACAAGTATGCAAGCCGCTACAATTATAATCGGCAAAGCTGTTGAAAGCATACCGAGCGAAAGACCGCTGATAATGATTGTTGCGGAGCCTGTCTCGGAAGAATCCGAAAGTTTTTTGGTGGGTTTATATGTATCAGATGTGAAATATTCTGTGGACTGACCGATAAGAACACCGGCAACAAGACCCGCGAGAATGGCAAAATAAATCGTCCAATGCTCTTTGCCGAGTATGTAATATACGAGCGGAAGCGCCGCTATCGCAATAAGAATCGCAGAGAAGTTTGTGCCCTTGCTCAAAGCCTTGAGCAAAGTTTTTTGACTTGCATTCTCTTTGGTGCGGATAAGGAATGTTCCTATAATAGAGCAAAGAACACCTACCGCAGCAAGAAGAAGCGGAAGAGCCATTGCCTTAACATTGCCGCTGAAAGCCGCAACGCCGAGAGCCGAAGCAGAAAGAATCGAGCCGACATATGACTCATAAAGGTCTGCGCCCATGCCTGCAACGTCGCCTACGTTATCGCCTACATTATCGGCTATAACTGCGGGGTTTCTCGGGTCATCCTCGGGGATACCCGCTTCAACCTTACCGACAAGGTCGGCACCTACATCGGCAGCTTTTGTGAATATGCCGCCGCCGACACGCGCAAACAGTGCCATTGACGACGCGCCCATGCCGAATGTGAGCATTGCGCTTGTGATTTCGGCAGGTTCAAGACAGAACACATATCTTAAAAGCAAAAACCAAATTGAAATATCAAGCATACCGAGGCCTACAACGGTGAAGCCCATAACAGAGCCTGCCGAAAATGCTACGCGCAGTCCCCTGTTAAGTCCCTCGCGGCAAGCGTTGGCTGTGCGCGCATTTGAGAGTGTGGCTATCTTCATGCCGATAAAGCCCGAAAGAGCCGAGAAAAATCCGCCGGTGATAAACGCAAACGGAACATACGGTGTGAGGAGCTTGCAGAATGACATTATGCCGAGCACAACAAACATAACCGCAAAAAATACCGCTACTATAACATACTGTCTCTTAAGGTATGCGTTAGCACCGGTTCTGATTGACTTGGAGATTTTTTTCATCGTTTCTGTGCCCTCTGAGAATTTGAGCACTTTTTTTGCAGTGAGGAATGCAAACAAAAGGGCTATGAGAGAGCCGACGAAGGTGGATAAAATAAGATATTTTTCCAAGAAAAGCACTTCCTTCAATTTATTAGATAAGTATTATATTCCTTTTTTTGCCGGCAGTCAATGTAAAATCAGTATAATAAATAAATAAATTTATTGTAAAAAGCGTACATACAGCACAGATATTTTAAAAGAAAAATCGAATTATCGGTTTTTGCCGTATTAACTATTGATAAATTACGTACGTTTGGTATATAATACCATGGTATAGAAATTTTTTGGAGTGATATTATGGACAAGGGCAAATTTTATATTACCACAGCCATTGCATATACCTCGCGCAAGCCGCACATCGGCAACAGCTACGAGATAGTTCTCACCGACACTCTCGCAAGGTATAAAAGGCTTCAGGGCTACGACGTTTTCTTTTTGACCGGCACGGACGAGCACGGTCAGAAAATAGAAGAATATGCCGAGGCGGCAGGCGTTACACCCAAGGAGTATGTCGACAAGGTATCGGGCGAAATCAAAGCAATATGCGATCTTTTAAACACGACATACGATAAATTCATCAGAACAACGGACGACTACCACGAAAAGGCAGTTCAAAAGATATTCAGAAAGCTTTATGACAAAGGCGACATATACAAAAGCGAGTACGAGGGACTTTACTGCACGCCGTGCGAATCTTTTTGGACGGAGGCTCAGCTTGTAGACGGCAAGTGCCCGGACTGCGGCAGAGAGGTTAAGCCCGCAAAAGAAGAAGCATATTTCTTTAAGCTCTCAAAATATCAAAAGCAGCTCGAAGAATATATCGAAAGCAACCCGAACTTTATCTACCCCGAGAGCCGCAAAAAAGAGATGCTCAACAACTTCATAAAGCCCGGTCTTCAGGATTTATGCGTATCGAGATCGTCTTTTAAATGGGGTGTTCCCGTTGACTTTGACGACAAGCACGTTATTTACGTTTGGATAGACGCACTCTCAAACTATATAACCGCGCTCGGATACGACCCGGACGGCTCGGGTGAGCTTTATAAAAAATACTGGCCTGCCGATGTTCACATCATAGGTAAGGATATTGTAAGATTCCACACAATCTACTGGCCGATTATGCTCATGGCTCTCGGCGAGCCGCTGCCGAAGCAGGTGTTCGGTCACCCGTGGCTTCTTTTCGGCACAGATAAAATGTCTAAATCAAGAGGCAATGTTATATATGCGGACGATTTGGTTGAGCTTTTCGGCGTTGACGCGGTGAGATATTACCTCCTCTCCGAAATGCCCTACACTTCGGACGGCTCTATAACATACGAAACAATGATTGAACGCTTTAACTCGGACCTTGCGAACACGCTCGGTAACCTTGTAAACCGCACAATCGCCATGACAAACAAATATTTCGGCGGCGTTATTCAGGCTCCGTCCGAAGCAGAGGATGTTGACGGCGAGCTTAAAGATACGGCAATAAACACCGTCAAAAAGGTTGACGAGCTTCTCTCGACATACAGAGTGAGCGACGCGCTGGAGGCTATATTCTCACTCGCCAAGAGAAGCAACAAATATATTGACGAGACAATGCCCTGGGCACTCGCCAAGGACGAGAGCAAAAAGGAGCGTCTCGGAACTGTTCTTTATAATCTTCTTGAAAGCATCAGATTTATCTCGGTGCTCATCTCCCCCTTTATGCCCGAGACTGCCGAAAAAATCATGCAGCAGATGAACTGCTCTGTAAATTCTTATAACAGTCTTTCATCTTTCGGCGCACTCGAAGCAGGCACATCTGTCGGTGAAGCGAAGCCCCTCTTTGGCAGAATTGACGCAGAGAAAATGTTTGCCGAGATTGAAAAGCGCCACATTGCAAAAGAAGAGCCAGAGAAAAAAGAAGAAAAGAAAGAAATTGCAGGTCTTGCCAAAATCGGCATTGACGACTTTGCAAAGGTTGAAATCAGGGTCGGCAAGGTTCTTGACTGCGAGAATGTTAAGCGTTCAAACAAGCTTCTTAAATTCACAATAGACGACGGAAGCAAGGAACCGAGGACGATAGTCAGCGGCATTGCAAAATGGTATAAACCAGAAGAGCTCAAGGGCAAGAACATTGTTTTTGTCGCAAACCTCAAGCCGGTTAAGCTTTGCGGCGTTGAGAGCAACGGAATGATTCTTTCGGCAGAATGTTCCGAAGACGATGTTAAGGTGCTCACGGTGGATGAGAGCATACCCGCCGGCTCGGTGATAGGCTGATATGTGCAAAAATATTTTTGACTCACACGCGCACTACGACGACGAGCGTTTTAACGAAGACCGCTATGACGTGCTCGAAAGACTTTTTAAAAGCGGAGTCTGCGGCATAGTCAACTGCGGCAGCGACCTCAAGACAAGCATAACCTCTATAAATCTTTCGGCAAAGTACCCTCTTGTTTTTGCCGCGGCAGGAGTGCATCCGCACGAGGCAGAGAGCATGGGTGCAAAAGACCTTGAGATTATTCACGACCTTTTGGACGAAGAAAAATGCGTTGCCGTGGGCGAAATCGGGCTTGATTACCACTATGACTTTTCGCCGAGAGAAGTTCAGCTTGACACTTTTGAAAAACAGCTGATAATGGCAAACGAGCTTCAAAAGCCCGTAATAATACATGACCGTGAAGCGCATGAAGACACTATGCGTCTTTTGAAAAAGCACAGACCGAGAGGCGTTGTTCACTGCTTCTCCGGCAGTGCTGAAATGGCAAAAGAAGTGCTTAAAATCGGCATGTATATAGGAATAGGCGGTGCGGTAACATTTAAAAATGCCAAAAAGCCCGTTGCGGTTGTGAGCGAAGTGCCGTGGGACAGACTTTTGATTGAAACAGACTGCCCTTACATGACCCCCGTCCCCCACAGGGGTGAGAGGAACGATTCGTCTTTTATCCCGTTCACGGCGCAAAAAATCGCCGAGATACGCGGTGTAACGGCGCAGGAAGTGCTTGACATAACCGCAAAAAACGCAAAAGAACTGTTTAATGTTTAATAGCAGCATTTGAACTGTCGCATTTAGCGCGGCCCAATTAGTAAAAGCTAAAAAGAAAAGACTATAATTCGCAAACGGAAACTAATGAAGTGACCGAATGTGGATTATAGTCTTTTTTAACGGTAGGTCCGCATATCAAGCTCGAATATTACGAATGTTCTGCAAAAATAAAGCTTTAACCAAGCCCTGCAAGTCAGCCAAGCTGACACGGCAGGGTTTCTTTATTTTTGGGCGGAAATTGAGAGTCATATTTTTCAAACTCTTCGGGATATTTTTCTGCGGCAAAATATTCTTCGGGGTCAGAGTAAGTTCCGCTGATATTGTCTAAAAAACCGTCCTCCAATTCTTTTATCAAAAAATACGGAACAACCCGGTCGTTCGGCTCGGCATCGGCATAGCGTATGCCTTTTTCGCTTGCAAGTATAAAACCGCTTTTGCCGTAAAAATCTATATTTCCCGTTATGGCGAGAGCCTTGCCGCCCATTTCTTTTGCTTTTTGCATAGAATAGCGCAAAAGACGAGTACCGTAGCCCTGCCCTTTGTATTCGGGCGCAATACTTATGGGGCCGAAAGTCATTATCGGAATTGTCTTGCCGTCATAAGACTTGATATGCGAGTGTGCATACATAACATGACCTATCATTTCGCCGTCTTTTTCCATAACAAAGCTAAGCTCCGGTATATAATTTTTTGACTCTCTGAATTTATTGAGCACAAAGTGCTCTGTGCAGCCGGGGCGGTAAACATTCCAAAAAGCCTCTCTTGTTAAATTTTCGCTCTTTTTATAATCGTCTTTTGTTTCGTTTCTTATAATAATATTCATTAAAAATCATTCCTTAATTCAAAATTATCAACATAGTTATCCAAAGCCGCAATGACCTCGGATTTGTCTTTTGCCGAGTCATAAACGCTGTAAAGTAAAAACATCGGCGAATAAAATTCGATTGCTTTTTGCGCGGCGTTTTTTATACCGAAGCTCTCAAAAATACTCTGAACATAGCCGAGAGGGCCGCTCGCGAGATATTGAGAGTAAAGCTCGCTCATCTCTTCACTGCGGTACTGCTCAACAGTCAGCATTTTGCGAAAAGACGAGGCAAACTCATTCTCCGTCCAGTAACGGAACTGCATTTTTGAATACTCGGCAAAATTTTTAAAAGAAATGCCGCCGTATTCATCTTGATTGTTTGTCTGCGGAAGGTCATACTCCCCCGCACCGTCAAAATCGTTTTGTTCCATGCGCTTTAAAATGCTGCCGAAAATATCGCGTTTATTTTTATAGTGCCTGTAAAGCGCACCTTTGGTAATGCCGAGTTCGCCTGCGATCATGCTGACCGAAACCGCCTCGTATCCGTCCGCAGCAAAAAGCTTCAGTGCCGACTCCAAAATTCTTTCTTTTGTATCTTTCAAAACAAATCCTCCATTTAGTAAACGTGCGTTCACATATATTATAGTAAACGATTGTTTACTTGTCAAGCAAAAAAATAAAGGAACAGTCATAAAAAGTAACTGTTCCCTAAAAATCAGCCTAAATTCAGTTTTTTAAGCCATTTTTCCGTCTTGGCTTTGTCAAAGTGATTCAGCATTTCGCCGTCCAAAAGCTCCGCTCCCTTGCAGCTCGGCGCAAGCTTTTCGTTGGTTTTGCCCATTCCGCTGCCGCCGGAGGTCGCGAACGGTATAATCTTTTTGCCGGTAAAATCATAGCTTTCCAAAAATGTATTTATAATAGTCGGCGCAACATACCACCAAATCGGAAAGCCGACAAATATAACATCGTAATCACCCATGTTGTCTTTTTTCTCTGCAATTTCGGGGCGTGAGGACGGGTCTTTCATCTCAACGCTGCTTCTGCTTTTATCGTTGCGCCAATCAAGGTCGGCTTTTGTATATGGAATTTTCGGTTTAATCTCAAAAACATCCGCACCGACAAGCTCCGCAAGCTGTTCCGCCGTTTTAGAGGTTACTCCGCTTGCAGAAAAATATGCAACTAATCTTTTCATAAAAATCACCTCATATTTTATTTTCTTCATTATACCACAAGCATCTTTGAAATTAAACATTTTTATTTTAAACGGACTGCCTGCAAAAAACATATAGACCGCTCAAATTGACTGTTTGTTTTATCTATGCTATAATCCGATTAAAATCGGAGTCGGAGGTAGTCTTTATGAAAAAATTCATTTCTTTGGCGGTATCTTTATCCTTGCTTTCGGGAGGACTTGCTTATAACCCCGCCGCAAGCACATCTGCCGCAGCCGCCGGCGAAAATAAAATATATGTATCGTTAAGCGGCAGCGACTCCGCCGACGGCACAATTACAAAGCCGTTTGCCACCATAAATGCCGCAAAAGAAAAAGCAAAAAAGCTCAGCGGCAGTGTAACCGTGTATTTCAGAGAAGGAACATACACGATAGACAATACCGTAAAGTTTGACAAGAGCGATAAAAGCAATGTCACATATAAAGCATATAATAACGAGAGAGTAACCCTCACATCGGGCAAACCGTACACGGGTTTTCAGGAATGCACAGTAAACGGGGTGCGCGCTTTCAAAAAATATGTCGGAAAAGACAAAAAATTCAATATTTTATTTAACGAAAAAACGACGCTCAAAAAGACCAGATACCCCGAAAGCGGCTATCTTTATGTTAAATCCGTCAATAACAGCGATGCTCTGAAAAACGAATCGGGCGCAGAAATACTTACCGGCTATAAGGGCATGGTTGTTAATGCCAAAGGTTTCGACGAATTTAGAAATATGTCAGACATCGCAATTAAGCTGCTTCATTTTTGGAAGGACGAAACGCTGCTCATTTCGTCTTATGACAAGGAGACGGGTCATGTCGGCTTTAACAAATATTCCTCTCTGCAAATAAAGCAAAATGACAGATTCTTTTTGGAAAATGTTTTTGAAATGCTCAAAAACGAGGGCGAATGGTATTTGGATAAATCCGAGGGCATGCTTTATGTTATACCCGAAGAAAATGTATTACCCGAAAACTACACGGTTTGGGGCTCAGAGATCGAAACCATGATAGACATTGACGGCACGGACGGAATATCTTTTGAAAACATTTTGTTCAGAGCAAACGGATTTAATTACAGCAACGAGCGTGAATACAGCCAAGCGGCATATGACGCGATGACGTGCATCTCTTATAAAAACGCTAAAAACTTCAAAATAAAAAACTGTGAATTTAAAGACATTGCATCCTGTGCTTTGTTTTTGGGCGAAGCGGTTCAAAATGCCGAAATTGACAGCTGCGTATTTAATAACATAGGCGCGCAGGCGATGTTTATCCACGGCAAAAACATTGACGCAGACGACCCTGCCGTCACGAAAAACATTTCGGTTACCAACAACTGCATTTCGGAATACGGCAGAGTGTATTACAATGCGGTCGGTATTTTGGTTATCCATGCAAATTCGGTTGATATTTCTCACAACGAAGTCCATGACGGGTATTATACCGCTATATCCGTAGGTTGGGTATGGGGATATTCATACTCGGTGACTTACAACAATAAAATTACAGATAATTTGATATATAACATAGGTCAAGGCTGGCTTTCGGATATGGGTGGAATTTACACCCTCGGCAATCAGCCGGGCACGGTTATTTCCGGCAACGTCATTCACAATGTACTCGCCGACCCCGAAGAGGGTGGCTACGGCGGCTGGGGTCTGTATCTTGACGAAGGCTCATCATATATCACAGCCGAGAAAAATCTTATTTACGCCTGCGGCAGTGACTCTTATCACCTGCACTACGGCTCATACAACACCGTCAGAAACAATATTTTTGCTCTGAGCGGCGAATCACAAGCAAAAATTTTGAGCAACTATGACAGAATAGCTCCCGAGGACGGCAGCAAAAAAACCGCCGACTTTTACGGTAACATATTCCTCACGGATAAAAAGACCAGGGCAGTTTCGAAAATTAATGACAAAAAAGCTTTTGACGAGAGAGACAATCTGTATTGGGATTTGACAAACGGCAAGGATCTTTATATTGATATGAACGACAACTGCAAAAAAGCCATGGGAATAAGAACCGCCGTGAGAAAAGGTATTATAACAAACCCGATAATCGCAGACCCGATGTTTAAAAATGCTGCGGAATTTGACTTTGAGCTCAGCAGCGATTCCCCTGCCGTCAAAGCAGGGTTTGAAACATGGGACTACTCAAACGCCGGAACGCTGAAGGGCACGGTCATAGGTATCTCGGATGCCGGCGGAATGACTTCTTATAATTATAAAGCCGCGCTGGTTCCCCTCACGCCCTCAAGAGAGCTTTTCCACTGTTTAATGGAGTTTGTATGCACCGTGTGCGAGTTCTTTGTGAAAATATTCGGTTGACAAAAATAAAGCCGAGAGCAACTTTTAAAATGCTCTCGGCTTTATTTTTGTATTTATGAAATTTTGCTCATAATTTTTGCGCAAAGTTTATCGTACCCGGTATACCTTTTAAGAATATCTATTACAATCGACAGAAGCAGTGATAAAGCTAAAAGCACAACAAACGTGAGCATTGAATATTTGAGTCCGTAAAGAAAATCCTTTAAGAAATATGCCCTCAACATAGTATGGGACAAAAATATATTCATAGAATGTTTGCCTAAAAACCACAAAACATTTCTAAGCCCCGGAATGGGTGACAAAATCGTGTAGCAGTATATAACAACAAACATCGGTATCAAGCCGTCCCTAATATAGCTTACGCTCCAGTCTATATATCTGCGCTCATATACACAAACAAAAAGTATTGCCGTATAAGCTATAAGTTTTAAAAAATAATCTGCCGCATTCGATTTTTTAATTACCTTAAATTCGCGGATTTTCACAAGTAAGTCTTTATCTGCACTTACCATTCCGAGTTCCAAAGTAAATATCCAGCGAATCATATCAAAATTCACAACTTCATCATTAAATGATTTTTTTACAAAACCGCAGACTAAAAATGTTATCACAAACATTGCGATTGCCCCGAATTTTTTATAAAAGCGATACAAAACCGGCATAATCGCAACTATAATAATTGCAAGGCTCATATACCACCATGTGCCAAGCAAGGTCGGGGTTCCGAATAATTCTGCCAGACCCAAAAAATCATACAAAACAAATATTACTCTGTTTATTATATGCGGGTCGCTGTAAACATTCAGCATTGACGGCATTATTAAAGCGGCAGATATTATGCACAAAACAAAGATAAACCAAAATCCCGACATCAGAGAAAAACATCTTCTGCGGATTTGTTTTATATAGCCGTCCTGCGGAGTTCTCTCTAGGCTTTTGGCTATTCCGTAACCCGAAAGAAAAACGAACAACGCTACGCATATCTTAAAGAAAGACGCAATCGTCACCGTTTGAGACTCGGTTAAAGGGAAGAAATTCATTTCATACCCTGCATATCTGCCGGTGCTTTCAAAGCAATGGTGAAAAAGCATCATCAATATTGCAATGCCCTTCACCAAAGCCGTATCTTTTTTGCTAAACTGCATATTAACACAACCCATTACTGTTGTGAGAACTTTTTATCCTGCTCCACAACGAACTTGTAAAGATTCTCGGCACAGTTGCCGTCAAAATCATAATAGAAGTTTTCCATTCGCTCCGCATAAACAGTTTCGGGAACAAAATCTCTGTCTATAATGCCGCAAAGGCACTCGGCAGCTTCGTGTGCATCGGTAAACATATGACCGAAAGCCTCATCAAACGGAAGATCGAGGTCACGGTAATGATTCATACCGGATTTAAACTGCGGATAATCGGGCACAAAATACATTACGGGACGATTCAAATATGCAAAGTCAAAGACATAAGATGAAAAGTCTGTTACAAATGCTTTATAATCTGCAACATCAACATCTCCGCTGACCATATTTATATATTCGCAATCTATATCAAAAAGATTTTTGAGATCGGCTATTATCGGGTGAAGCTTAATGTCAAGATAGACCTTGCTACTCTCAAGCTTTTGATGCAGAGACTTGTCCGAAAGGAAAGCGTAGAAATTCTTGTAATAATCCGATTTTTGAATTCTTTCCGCATTGGCCTCCCAGTTAGACGCCTTGACCTCTGTGGTGAGATATTTTCTCCAAGACGGTGCAAAAAGTATTCTGTTTTTCGGTTTATGGTTTTTGTCTATATGGTCATATCTCGCCATACCGGTTGTGATAAGCTCGCACTTGTCATAGGCGTAATTTTCGCTGTAATTTTTAACCTCGAACGGTGAGGATACAACAATTTCTTCTGCCTGACTGCGCTCTTCGGAGTTGTTGAGCCTAAGCGAAGCATGAAGCACACCGTGCTGCAAATATATGGTACGGAATCTTATAAGGTCCTCATACTGATACTTCATCTTTGCACTCTCAAAGGGATTTATGGGAGCAAGACCGTAATAAGCGGTAAATATTCTTTCCGCACAAACAAACAAAAGTCTGTGAAGCTTTGAGCCTGCCTTTACAAGGTGCTTTTGCTCCTCTTTTGTGAACACGCTGTCAAGGTCATCATATTCGTGCGTGAGCACATAATATCTTTCAACGCCGTCATCGTGCTTTAAATCATTTATAAACTGATAGTAGCCGTTGTCTTTTTCAACAGTATAAAAATCATAATACAGCCAAATACGGTGCTTTTTTCTGTAATTTACGGATTTAAGGCGCAGCATCGCCGTCCTGGGATGAATGACAAATCTTGCCGTGTTAAAGAAAGCACTCATATCAATACTCGCCTGCGAAGCGGGCTTGACAGAAAGATATTTATGCTTATTTTTTATCATATATCTGCCGCGGTTAATATTGTTTACATATCTGAGTCCGAGACCGGAATACGGCATAAACCAATAATGCGTACCGTAGGTTTTGCCTTTAATATCTATTTCAAAGCGAATTTTTGAGTTCTCGGTAAGATCGCACGAATAGTGAAAAGCCGGGAAAATATTTGTAACCGTTTTTGCCTTATAGTGGCTGTGAACAGAAAGGAATGTATCGAGCTTTTTGCGCTCACCGTTTTCAATCGCATATATTGTATAATCTTCACTTTTAAGGAAGTTGAATATGGGAGATTTCATAAACGCAGTCATTCTGAACATATTGCCCTCGACTCTCGGTTTATGACCTATAACGGTAACATCCTCCTGTGCAAATGCCTCTTCGCCGTCTATAATTAAGCTCAGCCCGTCATCATTGCAAAGCAAAGAAACATCGGCATTTTCTTTTTTCTTTATCCAATAACAGGCACGGTAAATATCAACCATCGGATGCTCTATTATTGTTTTGCAGTCAACTCTGCTGAGAAGGTTTATAATTCTCTGCATCGCCTTGTCGAACTTTTCACCCTCATAGTGGTATGGGTAAAGAATATCGGCGGTAAGACGCCAGTTAATATCGTTGACAAACATTGCCTGAAAATAAGCGGGAACTTCATTTTCAAAGGTTGAAAACAAGGTTTCAAAATATTCCATCGACGTTTCAAAAAGATAAAACGCATGGAAATAGACCTTCATAATACTTGTCTCATTGCCCTTGTTATACATATATGTTCCGTCGGGGCAATAACCCATTTTCATTTTGGGCATAAGCACACGGTTGCAATACTCCTGATCTTCAAGCTTAAAGCCGGGAGTAGTATTGAAAAGAACGTTATTTTCGCCTATATTTTTAACGCATACATTAACGCGCGTTTGAGTGAGGTACGGATATTCTTCCAAATCATATACGCCCTCATGGTCAAGCATCTTAAATCTGTAATGGGGTTTTAGAATTTTTTCTTCTTTATAGCGAATTTCATTATAAGATACCAAATCCACTTCGTCATAAACGGTATCAAAAAAATCCGTAACCTTTTTAACTGTGTCGGGAGTTAAATAATCGTCGCTGTCAAGAAAGAACATATACTTGCCCTTGGCATGCTTTATTCCGAAATTTCTTGTAGCGGAAAGCCCCTCGTTCTCTTTTGAAAAGATTTTAATAAAGTCATACTTTTGGCTGTATTCAAGACAAATATCCCAACTGTTGTCGGGAGAACCGTCATTGATAACAAGCACTTCCATTTTTGATTTATCTATAGTTTGATCAACCAGGGAATCAAGACATATTCTAAGATATTGTTCAACATTGTATACCGGCACTATTACAGATGCTTGATACTCAAAATTCATATTATCACCTTTCAAATGGGATTATTTTGAGTATACCACAAAAAAACATTCTTTGCAACATATGACAGCTAATTTAAGATTTGTTTTGCAAGCCGTATGGCAGTTTAAAACTGCCATACGGCTCATTAAAATATTTTTATTTATCAAACGACGGATTGAAAGCGTAAAAGTTTTTGCTGTCCATTCTATCGGTTGCAAGCCGCAAGCCCTCGCCGAAACGCTGGAAGTGAACAATCTCTCTTGCACGCAGGAATTTAATCGGGTCTCTGACATCGGGGTCGTCTACAAGGCGCAAAATATTGTCATATGTCTTTCTTGCCTTTTGTTCTGCCGCCATGTTTTCGTTCAAATCGCTTATTAGATCGCCTGTTGACTGCATACTCGACGCGCTCCACGGGAAGCCGCTCGCCGCAGCGGGATAAACACCCGAGGTGTGGTCAACAAAGTATGTGTCAAATCCACCCTTTTTTATCTCTTCGGGGCTCAAGTTTCTTGTAAGCTGATGAACAATAGCACCAATCATTTCTAAGTGCCCGAGCTCCTCTGTGCCAACATCTGTTAGAAGACCTTTTAGTTCGGCGTAAGGCATTGAGAAACGCTGGCTTAAATAGCGCATTGACGCACCGAGTTCTCCGTCGGGACCGCCGTACTGGCTTATAATAATTTGTGCATATTTGGGGTTGGGGTTTGCAATTTTTACGGGGTATTGCAATTTCTTCTCATAAACAAACATCAGCGGCATCCTCCCTCATAATCCCACGGCCACGGATTTTTGAGCCAGTGAACTCCGGGAGAACCCGAGTTTGAATAAAGCGGGCCGTATTTTGCTTCGTATTCATCTTTTAGCTTCAGGTATTTTTCTTCATATTTGCTGTGGAGCTTCAATGCACCTATATCCTCCGGGTGAGTGTCAAGATAAAGATGAAGCTCCCACATTGCAAACTGCACCGCCGAAAGGGTGATGCTCAGTGAATTGCCGTCTTTCATCTTGCACCGCTCCCCAAAAAAGGTTTGAATAGGCACGGGTACAGCGTGCCGCAGGCAAGCGCCTGCATTTCGTCATATGTCGTTGTATCTGTCTGCATAGGAACATACGCCATGGCGACAACGGGATTTGCGGGCAGAGGACTTACCGCAACCGAAAAATCACGCTGTGCTTTTAATGGCGGCGTTCTCTGTGCCGCAGGTGAATAATTCATAGCTGCTCTCCTTTTTTCAGTGTAACAAAAGCTGAATTACGCTAATGTCCACTAACATCTTATGCCCTGCTTGGGATTTTGACAGTATGACAAAAGCCCCATACATCAGCTGTTTTTGCTGACATATGAGGCTTATAAGGGTATTTATTATTTGATTTTCAAGGCTCGCGTTGCATTTATAACGGCTATTACCATAACGCCGACATCGGCAAATATTGCGAGCCACATATTTGCAATGCCGAGTGCGCCGAGCACAAGGCACACAAGCTTCACCGCAAGAGCAAATATAATATTCTCTCTTACTATTTTAAGAGTATGAACCGAAATCTTCATTGCAAGCGAAATTTTTGCGGGGTCGTCATCCATAAGAACTATGTCTGCGGCCTCTATCGCGGCATCTGAACCGAGCGCACCCATTGCTATGCCGACATCTGCGCGTGAAAGCACCGGCGCATCGTTGATGCCGTCGCCGACAAATGCAAGATTTTCTTTTGCCTGCTTTTCACCGAGCAGCTTTTCGACCTGTGAAACCTTATCACCGGGGAGAAGCTCGCTTTTAACTTCGTCAATACCGATTTTTTGTGCAACGGCATTTGCCGCCGAAGCCGAGTCACCCGTGAGCATAACGGTCTTTTTAATTCCGTGTTTTTTAAGGTTGCTCAGAGCCTCTTTTACTCCGGGTTTCACAATATCCGAAATAACTATGACGCCCGCGAATTTTCCGTCGGCGGCAACATAGACGACCGTGCCCGAATAGTTGCCGGAGGAGACCGCTATCCCCTCTTTTTTCATAAGCTTCAGGTTACCTGCTGCTATTTTGTGGCCTTCGTATTCCGCCTTGACGCCGTGACCGGATATTTCTTCTATATCGCTGACTTTAGAGAGCTCTATATCTTTGCCGTATGCCTTTTTTAGGCTGAGACTTATCGGGTGGCTTGAACCGCTCTCTGCATATGCCGCATATTCCAAAAGCTCATCCTTTGAAAATCCGCTTGCAGGCTCAATATTCGTAACCTCAAACACACCTTTTGTGAGCGTGCCCGTTTTATCAAAAACAATATATTTTGTATTTGAAAGCGCTTCAAGATAGTTTGAGCCTTTGACCAGAATGCCGTTGCTTGAGGCACAGCCTATACCGCCGAAAAAGCTTAAAGGAATTGAGATAACAAGCGCACACGGGCAGCTTATAACGAGGAAAGTAAGCGCTCTGATTATCCACTCCTGCCACATTGCGTCGCGACCTATTATAAGGCTTATCACAGGCGGCAATATTGCGAGCGCAAGTGCGCTGTAACAAACCGCAGGAGTATATATTTTGGCAAACCTTGTTATAAAATTCTCTGACCTTGATTTTTTCATGCTCGAATTTTCGACAAGGTCCAGTATTTTTGAAACAGTAGATTCGCCGAACTCTTTTGTTGTTTTTATTTCAATTGTTCCGCTCATATTGATGCAGCCGCTGAGGGCTTCATCGCCCTCTTTTGCCGTGCGCGGAACGCTCTCGCCCGTGAGGGCAACTGTATTAAGCGTTGTTGAGCCTTTTATAATAACGCCGTCTATCGGTATTTTTTCACCTGCGTTGACGACTATAACCGAGCCGATTTCGACATCGTCCGGGTCAACTTTGGTGAGCTTGCCATCCTCATAAATATTGGCGTAATCGGGTCTTATATCCATAAGGGCAGATATATTTTTTCTGCTTTTGCCGACTGCAACACTCTGGAACAGCTCGCCTATCTGATAAAACAGCATAACCGCAACGCCCTCTTTAAAATCGCCGAGCAGCATTGCGCCGATTGTTGCAACCGCCATAAGGAAGTTTTCGTCAAATATCTGACGGTTTTTTATTCCTTTAAAAGATTTGAGCAAAATATCGTAACCGATAATAAAATATGGGATAAGGTATAGTGCGACTTCAATTATTATATTGAGACTCAGAAAATGGGTCAGTATAATATCTGCCGCCAAAAGGACAAGCGAGATAATTATACGGTACAATATTTTCTTTTGCTTTGAAGACACCTAAAACACCTCTTTTTCTTTATCATAAATAGATTTCGCAGTCGTCCTCTACCTTTTTGCAGTTTTTGACCGCTTCTTTCATTACGGCGTCAACATCTGCGCCGTCTTCAAATTCCACCTTGAGTTTTAAAGTCATAAAACTGAGCGCGGCATCTTTAACGCCGGGAGTTTTTTTAACTGCTTCTTCCATTTTTGCAGCGCAGTTGGCGCAGTCAACCTCTACCTTGTAAGTCTTTTTCATAATAATTTCTCCTCTCATTCTTCAACGTGTTCCATGCCCATGCTTATGATTGTTCTGACGTGTTCATCATCAAGTGCATAAAAAATTATTTTGCCCTCTCGTCTGAACTTGACAAGCTTAGCGTCTTTAAGCAGTTTTAACTGATGGCTGACAGCGGACTGGCTTAAATTCAAAAGCTGCGCTATGTCACCCACGCAAAGTTCGCTCTCAAACAGAGCGTATAAAATTCTTATTCTTGTGCTGTCGCCGAAAACCTTAAAAAGCTCTGCAAGGTCGTATAAGTATTCGTCGGCAGGCTGCTCTTCAAGAACTTTTTTTACAACATCCTCATGTGCCGCAAGAAATTCTGACTGTTTATCGTTTTCCATTTGTATAGCTCCTTTCATATCAACATTTTATCAACTGTTCATATGTTATTATATTCATGTGTTTGACGTTTGTCAATAGTATATTTAAAAAATTTTTTATTTATAATAAAAAAACTATAATTCACATTTGGTTCACTGAATAACCGTTTGAGAATTATAGCTTTATCTTCGGTCTGCACTGAATACGGCAGACAAATTATGTTATTATATCCTGATTGCTTCCATTGCGCCGCGGTATTTTTGCAAAGTAAATTCGTCATGCGCCTCTACCGATACTCTGCCGTTATAGCCGGAGTTTTGCAGCAGCTTGACGACATTTTTATAATCGCAGCCGTCCCCTGCCGACGGCAATTTACGCGTTTTAAACTCGGCAACATGAACGTGCGCTATAAAATCCGAATACTTTTTAAGATTTTCAAAATCTTCATTTTCGCAATACATATGATAAAGGTCGGGGTTTATTTTAAAATTCTTTTCGTTAACCGCACGGCAAAGCTGCACCGCATCGGACACGGTATTTATGGCGTTTGTCTCCTCACTTCTGAGCGGCTCAACGGCAACCGTGACACCGTATTCGCTTGCATTCTGCGCGGTAAGGCGTGAAGCGAACACAAGCTGCGACATACAACTCTCTCTGTCCGCCCCCTCGGGGAAGCTTCTTGCCGCTCCGGAGCCGAACACTGCCGTTTTTATGCCGAGTTTTGACGCTTTAGCAAAAATCGAGCGCGTATATTCGTCTATCATGGCAAAATCCATTTTGTCGCCTGTGAGCTTTATATGGGCAGGGAAAAGATTTTTAAAAACTTCGGCAAAAAGTCCCGTATCTTCGCATCTTTTCATCTGCTCTTTAATTTTGGCATCGGTCATTGAGGCAATTTCATTTGCCGAGACCTCTATAAAGTCGCTGCCTGCCTCCTTTAATGTCTCAAGATATTCAAAGCCTGCACATATACCGAATTTCATATTAACAGCCCCTTAAATGTCTAATATTTTTTTGATGTCGTCTATAACAAAATCTGCCGCCGTCTCTTTCTTTTCTTTTGTAAAAAGGCAGCCGTAAGTGCCCGCGTTTTTGCCGGAGAGTACGTCGATTTCTCTGTCGCCTATCATAACGGTTTCGTCTTTTTTAAGGCTATGCTTTTTTAAGAAATATTCCACCGCATCGGGTGCGGGCTTTGGCGAAAAGCCGTCCTCCGAAGTTATAAAGTCTGTGAAGCAATCGTAAATACCATATTCTTTCAAATAACAGAACACACTTTTGCCGCGGTGCGTATAAAGAAAGTTTTTGCCAATATGCGCCGTTTCTTTCAAGGTTTCGATTGTATTGGGGAAAGGAACAGCAAGCGGTTCCAAGCAAAAATTGTGCTCATATTTTCTGAATCTTTCCTTTTGCTCCTCACTCGTGCCGAAATGTTTAAAAACAGTGTCAAAATTTATTTCAAACATTTTTTGAACGGCAGGCTCGTCAATATCTATGCCATCCTCTTTCATCATTTTGGCAAAAGCCCTTGTGATGTGAGGGTAGCTGTCAAAGAGCATACCGTCAAAATCCCAAATAAAATTCTTTATCATATTATCACCAAAAAGAAATAAGCCCCGCCGAAGCGGGGGCTTTAGTTGAAATCAATATTTAAACATGAAGAATATCGTTGTGCCGAAAGTAATAACAAAGAAAACCACAGCAAGAATTTTGGTCATTTTCTCAAGCTTCTTTTCAATGCTCTTGCCTTTGCCCTTGCCGAAGAAAGTGTCGGCACCGCCGGCGATTGCCCCCGAAAGACCTGCCGAACGGCTCTCTTGCATAAGAACAACTATAACGATAAAAATACAAACAATGATAAGTGCTGCACCGAGTATATACTGAATTGCTGACATCGTTTAAACCTCCGTTAGAATTTTACTGATTTATACTATCACAACAAGGCATAAATTGCAATAGTTTTTTTAAATTTTAATAAATATTATTTATAGATCGGGGCAATATATTAAAGCGGAACGTCAGAGTAAAAAGCGTTTGCAGACTTTCCGCGGCCGTTTGGGCGGAAAGTTCTGCACAGACGGTCTATTTTTTTATTTTAAGAGCGAGTGAGTAGATTTTTGGCGACAAATTAAAAAGCTTAAGGTTTTTCGGCTTATCCGAAATTTCGGAATAATAATCCTTAAACAGTGAAACGGCTTCTTTTTTTACTTCAGATTTTTTGGTTGAAAGATAAACCTCGGCAAAATTGTTGCACGCCGCTTTCAAATTTTTTTGACGGATTTCTTCATAGCCTTTTCTTTTAAAATACTCTTGATGGTCGGCATAAACGGTTTTCATAATATAAAGCCTGTATTCATCTTTGGCATTTTCGTAAGACAGACTGCCGGGGCGCTTATAATAATAATACAAGCACTCATTGGTATACACCACTTTCTCTGCCTCGCCTATTGCGCGCTGGGTGAAGCTTTCGTCCTCGTTTCTGGGCAAACGCTCGTTAAATCTCAGCCCGTCAAATATTTTGCGGCGATAAAGGCAGTTCCAAACGGCGGGCACGTCGTCGGCATACCAGCCGTAGAATTTGCCGTCATAAAAAATATCGAGTGCCTCAAATTTTGAGCGGACGGTTATCTGCGGTGCGGTTTCGCTCATCGGCTCGGAATAATCCATGCTTTCAACTCCGCGGCCGTGGCACCTTGCAATATCGGCGCCGTATTCGTTTATGAGAGTAATAAGCCGCTCGCAATATTTTTCGGAGATATAATCGTCCGAATCAATCAGCGCTATATACTCCCCTGCCGCGGCGTCAATACCGGCATTTCTCGCAGAAGAAAGTCCGCCGTTTTTTTTGCTTATAACCTTTATGCGGCTGTCCTTTTTAGAATACTCGGCTATTATATCGCCTGTGCCGTCGGTTGAACCGTCGTTAACACATATTATCTCAAGGTTTTTATATGTCTGCGCCAAAATCGTATCAAGGCAATTTGAAATATATTTTTCAACATTGTATGACGGCACTATGACCGATATAAGACCGCTGCTGCTCATAAAAGCACCTCTCAGATTATAATAAAGTCAACTGCTCACCTGCGTCCTCTGCGCTCGGGAGCGCGCCTGTTGACGGCAGGTTTTTGGTTTTGTATCTGTAAGGCTTTGCAAACTCGCCCTCAACATAATCTCTCACTCCGACAAGCTTGTGACCTTTTTTAAGCGTAAACACAACTATTCCCTGTGTGTCTTTAGTCGTCTTGGACGAAACCGCGCCCGTGTTTATCAAAAGCAATCTGCCTGCGCTTGATTTAAGCACAATATCTTTATCCTGTGCAATCTGCATCATGCAAGAAAGCGGGAATTTTTCGCAATATGCCTTGATTAGCTTTTTGCGGTTTGTCTTGGTCTGATATGCCGAAAGAGAAACCTTTGCGACACGTCCGTTCTCAAAAAAGAACAACACATAGCCCGAATAATCGAGCGTTACAACCATGCCGACGGTGCTCTCGCCCTCCTCCATATCGAGCTTTGAGGGTACAAAATCACCGAGCACGCTCGCCTTGCCCATGTCAAAATCATCTGCTCTTGACTTATAGACCTGGCACTTGTTTGTGAAGAATAAAAGCTCTGCTTTGTTGGTGGTTTCAACCGTCGATACAATCTCATCACCCTCTTTGAGCTTTTGCTCGCCGCTGGTTCTGAGCGCTTGGGGAGTTATCTTTTTGAAATATCCCTCTTTTGTAAAGAAAAGAGTTACGGCATAATCGGGGATTTCCTTCTCCTGCTCCTCATAATCCGCTATCTCGTTCGCGAAGCAGATTTCGCTTCTTCTCTCTTTGCCGTATTTTTTAGAGACTTCGCCGAGCTCTTTAACGATAATCTTTTTAATCTTGGATTTGTGCGCGAGAATATCCTCCATCTCGGCAATATCCTTTTGCAGCTGCTCAACATCCTGCAATCTTTTTAATATATATTCGCGGTTCAAATGACGCAGTTTTATTTCTGCAACATATTCTGCCTGAATTTCGTCTATACCGAAGCCTATCATAAGGTTGGGAACAACCTCGCTCTCCTCCTCGGTATTTCTGACGATGGCAATGGCTTTATCAATATCAAGAAGTATTTTCTGAAGTCCTTTTAAAAGATGCAGCTTGTCCCTTGCCTTTGAAAGGTCAAAATAAACTCTGCGGCCGACGCACTCTATTCTGAAAGCTATCCATTCCTCAAGCAATTCTTTAACGCCCATAACTCTCGGTACGCCCGCAATAAGCACGTTGAAATTGCAGGAGAAAGTGTCCTCAAGCGGAGTCATTTTATAAAGCTTTTGCATAAGTGCGTCCGGGTCAACGCCCTTTTTAAGGTCAATGGTGATTTTAAGACCGGATTTATCCGTTTCGTCACGAATATCGCTGATTTCTCTGACGGAGCCGGATTTGTATTTTTCGATAACCTTGTCTATTATAGCCTCTGCCGTTGTTGTGGGCGGGATTTCGGTTATTTCGATACAGCGGTTCGCCTTGTCATAATTATAAACAGCGCGAACCTTAAATCCGCCTCTGCCGGTGCGATAGATTTCTTCCATCGTCTGTCTGTCATAAATTATCTTTGCGCCGCCGATAAAATCGGGAGCCTTTAAGGTGTCCGCAACATTGTGGTCGGGGTCTTTGATAAGTGCGGCGGCGGTTTCGCAGACCTCGGTTAAATTAAAAGAGCAGATGGAGCTTGCCATGCCTACGGCGATACCCGTGTTGGCATTGACGAGAACAGAGGGATAGGTAACCGGCAAAAGCGTCGGCTCCGGCATGGTATTGTCATAGTTATCGACAAAATCCACCGTGTCTTTATCTATATCTCTGAAAAGCTCTGCGGCGATTTTTTCGAGCTTTGCCTCGGTATATCTCGAAGCCGCCCACTGCATATCTCTTGAATAAGCTTTACCGAAGTTACCCTTTGAGTCAACATAAGGGTGAAGCAATGCCTCATACCCGCGCGAAAGTCTGACCATTGTATCGTAAATTGCGGCGTCGCCGTGGGGATTGAGCCTCATTGTCTGACCGACTATGTTTGCGGACTTCGTCCTTGCTCCGTTTAAAAGCCCCATTTTGTACATGGTATAAAGCAGCTTTCTGTGAGCCGGCTTAAAGCCGTCTATCTCTGGAATGGCGCGCGACATTATAACACTCATGGCATACGGCATATAGTTGGTTTCGAGTGTTTCGGTTATGGGCTGCTCAACAACAATGCCCGCACCGAGAATGTGAGCATTGGGGTTTATCTCTTCTTCTTTTTTGCTTACCTGTTTCTTTTTAGCCAAACTTAACGCCCCCTTAGCTGAGATCCGTCATCTCGATAAAGAGATGTCCATTATCTGTGATGTGTTGTTTTCTGCCCGCGAGGTCGTCGCCGAGGAGCATATCGAACACCTCTGCGGTTCTCTGCGCGTCCTCCGGCTCAACCTTTATCAGTCTGCGCGTTTTGGGATTCATAGTGGTAAGCCACATCATATCGGGGTCGTTTTCGCCAAGTCCCTTTGAGCGCTGAATTGTGAATTTTTGCTTGCCGATTTCTTCGAGAGCCTGCGTTTTTTCTTTTTCGGTGTAAGCAAACCACACCTGATCCTTGCAGTTTATCTCATAAAGCGGAGTTTCGGCGATAAACACCTTGCCCTCTTCTATAAGCGTGGGCATAAGGCGGTATATCATGGTGAGTATAAGCGTCCTTATCTGAAAGCCGTCAACGTCGGCATCGGTACAGATTATGACCTTGCTCCAGCGAAGCATATCAAGGTTAAAGGACGACAGGTTTTTGCTTGCCTTTGACTTGACCTCTACGCCGCAGCCGAGAATTTTTATAAGGTCGGTGATAATCTCATTTTTAAAGATTTTATCATACTCGCTCTTTAAGCAGTTGAGAATTTTGCCCCTGACAGGAATAACCGCCTGAAATTCGGCGTTTCTTGCCTGTTTGCACGCGCCGAGAGCAGAATCGCCCTCAACGATAAAAATTTCTCTTTCGCTTGTGTCTTTGCTGCGGCAATCTACGAATTTCTGTATTCTGTTTGTAAAATCCGTGCTTGATTGCAGGGTCTTTTTAAGGTTTTGACGGGTCGTCTCCGCCCTTATGCGGCTTCTCATGTTAATAAGAACCTGGTCGGCAATTTTATCCGCCTCGGTCTTATTTTCTATAAAGTAAATCTCAAGCTGATGACGCAAGAAATCCGTCATGGCTTCTTGAATGAATTTGTTGTTTATCGCCTTTTTGGTCTGGTTTTCGTATGAAGTCTGCGTTGAAAAAGAAGAAATAATAATTGCAAGGCATTCTTCAACATCTTCAAATTTAATTTTAGCGTCGTTCTTTAAATATTTGCCGCTCGTTTTAAGGTAAGAGTCTATGCTGTAAACAAAAGCGTTTCGCACCGCCTTTTCGGGTGCTCCGCCGTATTCGAGAAAGCTCGAGTTGTGGTAATATTCCTTGAGCTTCACCTTGTTTGAGAAGCAAAGAACGGCGTTTATTTTAACGCGGTAATCTTTTAAATCTTCTCTGTCTCTGCCTGTGCGCTCCGTTTGCCAGGTCTGCACCGAAGTCAGCGCATTTTCGCCGACGACCTCGTTTATATAGTCCGTTATGCCGTTATCATATTTATATTCAAAAGTCTCAAAGCTGTTTTTGCCCGTCTGATTTTTAAGGATAAACGTAACGCCTGCATTAACAATTGCCTGCTTTTTAAGCACGTCCTTATAATAATCCAGCGGAATGTCAATATCGGTAAAGACCTTTAAATCGGGGCGCCATTTTATTCTGGAGCCCGTATCACGGTGGCGGTACTCTTCTTTTTGCATTTTGCCCGAGGGCTTGCCGGCTTTAAAATTCAGCGTATATTTAAAGCCGTCGCGGTGAATTTCAGCCTCCATATATTCCGAAGAATACTGCGTGGCGCAAAGACCCAGGCCGTTGAGCCCGAGTGAGAACTCATAGCTGCCGCCGTTGTTGGTGTCATACTTTCCGCCCGCGTAGAGCTCACAAAAAACAAGCTCCCAGTTGAACTTTTTTTCTTTTTCGTTGTAATCAACAGGTATACCGCGTCCGAAATCCTGAATCTCAACGGAGTTATCCGAGAACCTTGTGACGACAATTTTATCGCCGTAGCCCTCTCTCGCCTCGTCAATGGAGTTTGAGAGTATCTCAAAAACCGAGTGCTCGCAGCCGTCAAGTCCGTCCGAGCCGAAGATGACCGCAGGACGCAGTCTGACTCTGTCCGCACCCTTGAGCGTGGTTATGGAATCGTTGCTGTAGCTTGCTTTTTTGGGCATTCCGCCTACCCCCATGATAAAAATAGTTTACAAATAAATATACAATATATATGAATTTTTGTCAAGCAAAACAGCACATGCTGTGTCGAATAAAAAAGCGAAGATGAGGTAGCCCCACCTTCGCATAAGATTATTTTATTTTATTAGAGATAAAATTTTCGAGATGATTTCTTTAATAAAAGAAACAATCTTTTTGATAAATATAACAAGATTAGATTCAGATTCGGTTTCCGGCTCTTTCGGTTCATCGGGCTCTGCGACAATGTCGGCGTTCGGTTCTGCCGACTGGTCTATGAGGCTTTCATATTCGATATATGCTTCGTCGCTCTTTAGCTCCTCGGGCGTTTTTGACTGGTCAATGCTTGAAAGGAGAAGCCCTGCTCTTTCCAGTAGCGCAACATCCGAAGCGTCTATAACTCCGTCATGGTTGCAGTCCGCAGCAGCCCAAATTTCATTGCCGACCTGCTCCTTTGTCAAATGTCCGTTTACCATGAGATTCACTTTATATGCGTCTGCTCCGTCATACTTGCCGTCGCCGTCAACATCGCCGAAAAGCACCGCGGTGTAGGTGTCGGCTATGCTGCCGTCTATCCACTTGACTACGTTGAACTTGGTGCCCGTGCCGACGGTTGCTCTGCTATTCTCAACCGGTACTACATCGCAGCCGCTTGAGTTAATATCAAAATAACTTAAATCGTCTGCTGTTATTCCATTTCTGATACCGCTTATTATTTTGTTTTCACTGTCAATTTTTAAATTTGCCGACGGCTCGGATTCAAAAGAGTAATCGTACAAGCTCTTGTACTTAAATCCGCATTTTTCTGCTAACTTTTTATGATTGTCGCACACGCCATATAAAACTATAGTAGACCTGCCACCATATATATTAGAACATCTGTAAAATTCTTCTGAATTTATTTTTATATTTTCATCATATAACCGTATGGTTTTCAAGTTGTTTAATGTCTGAAATACCGGAGTTTCAAAATATATAGCATCTTTAATGATTATATCAGTGACATAGCACGGATCGCCATCGAAAGATCTCCATGGTGTACAATAGCCAAAAACATCCCTCACTGCTTTAACATTATTGCTTTCTGTACCTGTGTACGCTGTTAAGGAGCCGGTATTCTTATTCCAAACAAAATACGGATATTCTCCGATTGAATATTTTTTGTTAAATGTGTATGTTGTTTCCGTGTAATTATCTCTTTCTATTCTAAGAGCCTTATTGATTAATCCGTTTAATTTGTTTGTATAATTATCAATATCTTTTTGCAATATATCTTCCGCATTATATGCTTCGGCGGCAAATTTACTGTATTCTTTTAAATAAGAGTAAGTTGCCATGCTTGCGTTTGAAAAATCGGTCGACTCATATCTTTTTATGGCAGTCTGCAAATCATCTTTTACTGATGAAAAAACTGTATTCAAATTAGGTTTTACAGCTTGCTCAATTGCCACCTCATATTTTATATATTTTTCATCGTCCTTTAATTCGCTGTATGTTTTTACATCAAACTCTGTTAAATAAAGTTCACGAGCCTGTTTTGTTATTTGATAGTCATAAACATTTATTTTTCCGTCATGATTAACATCACACGCAAGCCAAGCCGCTTCACCTATGCTTTTTCGGGTATCTTCGGGATTTGAGCTATGGATTACGGTATCATACATTTTATAATCCGAAGTGAATAGGCTATGATACCCGACTCCGTCTATATCACCGTATAATATAACCGTATAGGTATCAATAACAGAATCATCTGACGATTTCAGCAGTTCAACTATCGTACCTGTCCCGACAAGACTTTCTTTCATTGTAATTTTTAGATAACAGCCTACAGTTTCAAATTCGGATTTAAACTCATCTTCGGTCATTATGGGGTGAACACCGGTTATATATTTTATATCGTCCCATATTTTAATATTCGAGCCTTCTTTTGCTTTTATATACGGTTCGGCGGCATAGGAATACATACCGAATACGGAAAAAACGAGCACAAAGGAAAGAAAAATTGATGTAACTTGCTTTAATACTTTTATCTTTTTCATATATTACACCCCTTACATAATATTCAATTACCGGGAACCTGTGAAAGTGTTGCCTTGCCCATAGTAACAAGAGACAAACAATCAACATCCTCTTGAGTTATACCGTCGCCGTAATTTACCACATCACCGGCAAGCATATAAATTTCATCACGAGTTATTTTGTTTGCCAAGATATGCGATAAAACAGCAACATCCGATGCATCAATAATTCCGTCACCGTTGAGATCGCCGAAAATAAGAACCGTGTACGTTTCGGTCTTAGTGCCGTCCGGAAGCTTCAGATTGATTTTATGTCCCGTACCGATATAACGCATTCCATACCCATTTGATTCAACGTCATATGTTCCCTCTCCGCCGGACATTTCTATAAACAATCTTAAGCTTGCCCTTGTAAGTCGTGTGCACAATCCGTATATAATTTTATTCTCACGGTCAATAACACAGGTGGAATTTTCTACCGCAGATATATCCGGCAACAAGGCAAAGCTGACAAAGCTTTCATTTGTGTCGGCAACATAGCTTTGAGCCGAAGAGCCGGAATAGCCGTAAATGACAACATTTGTATTTTCAATATGGCAGAATACATTGGAATTAAAAACCATTGATGAATTAAGAGATATTACTCTTTCTGCTTTTGACATATAAAAAGCATAGCTTTCTATTTCTGTAATATTAGAGCCTAAAGCAACATCACCTGAGAGATGCGGAATGTTTGAAAAAGCAAACTTTTTTATTATCGCATTATATTTTGACGGAAGCTTCAATTGCATTAACCTTGAATTGTAAAAAGCATACTCTCCTATATCTCCGCACCCGCTTAAATCCGCAATATTCAGATTGCTGCATTCGATAAACGCAGCTTCAGAAATTGCAGTTCCGTTTTGCGGGAATGTCACAGATGACAATTCGTTGTTAAATTCAAAAGCAAAACCGCCAATATGCTCTGCATTACTCAGGTTAACGAATGTTAGCTTTTTACAAAATCCAAAGGCGTCTGCTCCAAATACTTTAAGCAAAGAAAAAATATCGGAATACTCATTTTCCGAATTTAAATATTGAACCGAATTTAAATTGATACAATTCATAAATGCGGCTGTACCTATTTCGGTTACCGAAGACGGCAGAACAACACTTTCGAGTGAAACAAAATCACTAAACGAATAGTCACCGATTTTGGTTACATTTTCTCCGACGACCGTAACGCTCGTCACGTTTTTTATGCTATTCCCATACCACGGGGTATTATACACCGAATCAAAATCCGGCATTTGAGATGTTCCGCAATTTACAGTCAAAGATTTTGAACCGTCTGAATTATCGGTAAAATTAAAGCCGATATTTTCATTGTTGTTTTTGGGAACCGAATATGTAGAGTCTACGGCTTTTATAACATCTATTAAGCTAACCGTAGGTATTAACATATCCAAAATATTATTATGTGTTTTCGGATGATACATAATGTTTTGGAAAACAGAAATAACCTCTGCCTTCTTTTCCGAAAATGTTTTTCCGGCAAAATGTGATTCCGGCAGCAAGGCAAGATAGTATGCTATTACTCCGGCTGTCAGCGGTGCGGCAAACGATGTACCTTCGGTATAATGATAGCTTGAAACAGAAGTTAACGGACTCTTATGCAAAGCAAAAATATTGCTTGCCGGTGCAATAACATCATAGCCTAAAACATCGTCAGGCGTTCTGTGCTTGGCAATACCAAAATCCGATCCTTCCCATATTTTTCCATTATTATCATATCCCATAACACCGATAACATTTTCGTACGCCGCCGGATAATTAGGTGAATTATATTCTATAGTATTGCTTTCTCCGTTTTCATATGCCAATTCGTTTGAAATATCATAAATATATGAACCCTTGTTACCCGCCGAAGCAATCATTAAAATCCCGCAGTTTTCGACTAGATTTATCGCAGACTCTAGCGTTGAAATAGATTCTGTTGTAATACCGTTTTCTATATTTACGGCAAAGCCAACCGACATACTAACTATATCAACGTCGTGAATTTTTTGTGTTCTGCCAACCATAAGCCCAAGAGCACTAATAACAGAGGACATCATAGCTTTAAAATCATCTAAAATCTCTCCGTTTTTATACTCTACTTGTGAGTTAGAAAGTGCCTTTATCGGCACAATTTCTACATATGGATTTATGCCTACATCTCTTCCGAAAAAGTCTTTTGATACAATGGTAGATATAACATCGGTTCCGTGCCCGATATTGTCTGTTATATCATACTTGTTCTCGTTCTTAACAGTATTATAGCCATGGTAAACATTGCCGTCGACCGTAAATGATGTTATATTGTCGCGGATTGCTTCATTTTCATAATCTGCGCCGGAATCTATAACAGCTATTTTTACCGGTCTCGGCTCTATATTGTTGTCGGCTAAATATTTTTTCATCTCTTCATTGCCCATTTTATTAAGGTACCAAGATGAATATGTACTTTCATATTCAACAGACTGAGACGGTGGAGTTTCACCGCCGGTAAGCGTGCCTATATAGTTAGGCTCGGCACTTATAACGCCACCCTCTCTGCCCAAGCGATAGCAATATGAAGCCATATTTTCTATTGATTCGACATTTGCTTCATAAATAGACCTAACATAACCGTTTGGCATTGTATATGACAAAAGCAAAGAGTATGATGTGAAATCATATTTATTGTTTAAAGTATTTATTGTTTCATCGTTACCACTGTCTGATGTAACTATTAAGACCTCTCCGTCAACATAGTCTGTTGCAATTGCAATTTCTCTGCTGAAATTGATGTTTTCAAGCGCAAATCCACTGACGCTTAACATCATTGATATTATTATTATAACCGACACCGTTCCAAGTAATTTTTTGACCCTTTTCATTTTACCCTCCTGTAATTTTGTGCATTAAATTCACATTAGCCTAGTTTTGCACACAATCATAGAAGCCCCCCTCATTTTAAAATTATTCTATATCCGCATAAATAGTAACATAAACATACAAAATAGTCAAGAAAATTTAATTTATGAATAAAACAGTAAAACCACATTCGGCAACAATAGCAGAATGTGGTCTTTAAATCATAATTAAATCTGTTTGTAAGTGATTATTTTGTCACCTTTTCAAGGTAATCGACAAGGTCACCGACGGTGACGAGGGTGGTTAGCACTCTGTCGGGAATCTCAATATCAAAGTGATTTTCGACCTCACATACAACGTCGAAAAGTTCAAACGAGCTGAGGCCGAGGTCTGCGGCAAGAATTGAATCTCTGCTGAGTTCGGGGAGCTTTTTCTTGGTGTAGGTTTCAAAAATTTCTCTGAGTTCTTCAAGCATTTTTATCATCCTTTCGGTTATTATATCTTCTTTTTATCTTCATGGTTGTTGTTTTATCAAATTCGCGGTCACGCAATTTGATGTTGGTTATTTTTTTATAAGCAGGCATATGTCTGTTAAAGGAGTTAATCTCCTCCTGCATAATATCTGCGGCATTGCGGTATTTCTCGCTGTCGGGGAAAATCTCCGCCGTCAAAGCGGCGTCTTCTTCATAGACGACAACTTCGGATATGCTCGGAATTTCATCAATGAGCTTTGTTTCAAGCTCTTCCGGCGACACGTTTTTGCCGTTGCTGAGAATTATGAGATTTTTAAGTCTGCCGCCTATAAACACAAAGCCGTCGTTATCAATATATCCCAAATCTCCGGTTTTAAACCAGCCATCGGCAGTGAATGCCTTTTGGTTTTCTTCTTCGTTTTTGTAATATCCCTTAAACACATTTGAGCCTTTGACATATATTTCGCCTACCCCATCCTTATCGGGGTCGTTGATTTTAACCTCGTTGCAGTCAACCGGCAAGCCAATGCTTCCGCTCTTTTGATATTCGTTGCGGTTCACGCAGGCAACGGGCGAGCACTCGGTAATTCCGTAGCCGCACACCATGTTGACTCCCCAAAGTCTGAAATCTTCTTCGACCTTATTGCTCAACGCCGCGCCGCCGCAGATTATAATTTCCAGCTCGCCCCCGAAAGCGTTTATGACATCTTTAAAAAGCTTTTTTCTGACGTCGATGCCTATTTTCAAAAGCATTTCGGCGGTTTTCATTCCCTTAACAAGTTTTTTAAGCTTGCCGTTTTCTTCGACATTCTCCATAACCCTTTTATGCATTGTCTCAACCACCGCCGGCACAACTATCGCCGTTGTGGTTTTATCTTTTTGCATATCGCGCTGTATCGTCCTGAGGCTCGTTATTGCATATATCCTCATGCCGTAAATAAGCTCGCACAACACATTTGTCGTCAGCGAAAACGTGTGATGCAAAGGAAGAATGAGTATTCCCCTGCCGCTTGCGCAGGTGTTGCGGCAAACAGAGAGTGCATCCGAGCTTATATTCATGTGTGAGAGCATAACGCCTTTGCTTTGACCCGTTGTGCCGGAGGTGAAAACTATTGCCGCAAGGTTGTTTGCCGCGGGTCTGCTGCCGCTCAGCAAATCGGTGCCGTTTTTTATAAGTTCGGCACCCTCTCTTATGTGCTTGCCGAGTTCGTTCATAACAACAAACACTTCTATATCGGGGCAATTCTCTTCAAAATATTCCGCATAATCGTCATATGCCGCAGAGCACACAACGCCCTTGCAGCCGCAGAGATTTATAAGCCTTGCAAGTTCTTCGCATGAAAGCTCTTTATCAAGCGGCAGCGCGGTATTGCCGCTGTTTGCTATTGCAAAATAAGAAACTATCCAGTTATAGCAGTTTTCACCGAGTATCGCAACACGGTCGTTACGCACTCCGCTGTTGAGCAGCCATGCGCCGAGCGCCTCGGTATCATTATAAAACTCTCTGTATGTTTTATATTCGTCTTCTTGTTTTCCTCTTACGGGAATACGGAACGCCTGCCGCTCTTCATATTTATCGGCAAGGTAACTCAAGAGTTCCCACAGAGTTGAAAAGCTCGGCCAATCATACAGAGGGTACGGTTTGTTTTTCATCTTTACCCTCCGTAGTATTATCTTTTTCTTCGTGCAATTTTTTAAATATCTCCTCTGTTGCAAGCGACACCTTTGTGCATGAGAACTTGCAGTTTTCGGGGAATACATACCAAGTATCTTCAAGTGTGTTGAGGTCTATGCAGTCGCGGTAATTGCCGTATCTGTATTTAAACTCAACATGGCAGGCATACTGACCGCGTGCCGGAATTTTCATCTCAAACGGCTCACCGTCATACTCTCTTATGCCTTTTACGTCAAAGCCGTTCATATCATGAATGAGTCTTCCGTGGCCCAAATGAACAAAGCCCTTTGAGTTTGGCAAATCGTTGACATCAACATCACACTCAAAATGATATTTGCCCGCGTCAATTTCTTTTCTGACCTCTTCGCGTTCCCACTTATACCAATCCGTAGGGAATTTGAACTCGGTCTCGCCGCTGTCGGCTTCCAATTCCCCGTAGTAATTGAGAGTCCATGATTTGCCGCAGTTTTTGCAAAACACCTTTGCGCCTTTTGAATCCGTCTCATACTCACAGCCGCAGGCGGGGCACTTATAAAGAATATTGTGAAGCCCCTCTGCCCTCTTTTTGTATTTGAGCTTTTTGCGGTTTTCGCTTTGCCAGCGGAAATCATCGTTATAAAGGTATTCTCTGATTTTTTCGTTTATTTCGTCAACGCTCGCATTTTCGAGCTCTTCGGGTGTGTATATTTGAGTCATGTACGCTTCAACAGGGAACATAAGTCGCTTACTCGCTATATTCCAAAACGGATTATATATATGATGTCCGCAGGTTTTGAGCGTGACAACGGGAACACCAGCACGCTTTACAAGCTGACCTACCGAATCGGGTATAACCTCGGTGAGTCCGCAAAGCGAATACCTTGCCTCAACATAAAGCCCGAAAATTCCGCCGTTTTTGAGCACCTTGCGGCTTGTTCTGATAAGACCTATGTCTGCGGTATATTTTCTTTTAGGTATTGTGCCCAAACGCCTGAGCACCCACTCTCTGCCTATAAAATCATCAACTGCCGCAGGGAAAAATCCCCTTTGAGGGCAAAGCGCGGCGCTCATTATATAAAAATCAAAAAAAGCATTATGATTGCACAAAAGTATATACGGCGGCTTTACACCCTCCATACGAACCTTTGTGAGCTTGCCGCGGTGAAGTATTTTTCTTAAATATGAGTATCCCCATACAATAGGCATTAAATACATCTGCTGCTTTATCGGTTCACGATTCATGTCAAATTTTTCGGTTTCGGGCGCGCCTGAGCGAACTCTTTTGCCCAAATGTGAATCTTTCATCAGAAATCCACCCCTTTTGTTTATGCGGATTTTGCGGTTAGTCGATAATTACCGCATTATCTTAGTATAAAATTGTAGCAAAAAAAAGGTAATAATTCAACCGCTAAAGAGGAAAAAATTTTACGACACTTTTAAAAAAGTGTCGTAAACGCAAAAAGCTGCGAATTCCCCTGTGAAGCCGCGGTCTGTTAAAGGTTGCTTTTCTTGTTCAGTATTTCGGCAAAAAAGCTATAATTTGCATTGCGGTTCTTTGGATTGATTACCGATGCAAATTATAGCTTTTGCTTTTATTTTGTGCCGATTGCGGCAGCTCAGTTATTATAAAGAGACTTTATGGAATATCTTTTTACCCTTTTTGATTATGATCGGCGCAGATTCAAGCTGAGCTTTTGTTATTTTGTAGCCTATCGAATCAACCTTTACATCGTCAACCGATACTCCGCCCTGGTCGATAAGACGTCTCGCCTCGCCCTTCGACTTTGCAAGACCTGCTTTAACCATAACGTCAAGAATACCCGCTTCGCCGTCTTCAAAGTCGGCATCGCCGAGAGTTGTTGTGGGCATATTTGCTGTGTCTGCCTTGTTTGAGAACAGTGCTCTTGCACCCTCTTGCGCTTTATTTGCCTCTTCTTCGCCGTGAACCATTTTGGTGAGCTCATAAGCGAGGATTTCTTTTGCTTTGTTGAGCTGACTGCCCTCCCATGAATCCATCTTCTCAATTTCTTCAAGCGGAATAAATGTGAGCATACGGATGCACTTTAAAACGTCTTTGTCACCCACATTGCGCCAATACTGGTAAAAATCGTAAGGTGAAGTCTTGTTGGGGTCAAGCCAAACGGCATTGCCGGCTGTTTTGCCCATCTTTTTGCCCTGTGAGTCGGTAAGAAGGTTGATAGTCATGGCATTGGCGTCTTTGCCGAGCTTTCTTCTGATAAGCTCTGTGCCGCCGAGCATATTTGACCACTGGTCGTCTCCGCCGAACTGAAGATTGCAGTCATAATTTTTGTAGAGATAATAGAAATCGTAGCTCTGCATTATCATGTAGTTGAACTCAAGGAACGAGAGTCCTTTTTCCATCCTCTGCTTATAGCACTCGGCTCTGAGCATATTGTTGACCGAGAAGCAAGCGCCGACCTCTCTGAGCAGCTCTATATAGTTGAGGCTTAAAAGCCATTCGGCATTGTTCACCATCTGTGCTTTGCCCTCGCCGAACTCAATGAATTTCTCCATCTGACGTTTGAAGCAATCGGCATTGTGCTGTATATCTTCTTTAGTGAGCATTTTTCTCATGTCGGTGCGTCCGCTGGGGTCGCCGATCATTGTTGTTCCGCCGCCTATAAGTGCGATAGGCTCGTTGCCTGCCATTTGCAAACGCTTCATGAGAGTGAGCGCAACAAAGTGACCGGCCGTGAGGCTGTCTGCCGTGCAGTCAAAGCCTATATAGAATCTGGCTTTGCCGTTGTTGACAAGCTCCTTTATCTCTTCTTCGTTTGTGACCTGCGCAATAAGCCCTCTTGCGACAAGCTCATCATAAATGTTTGACATCGATCTTCTCCTCATAAATTTTATTATTTATAATATTATGATTGTATCATCTTAAAGCATTTGTGTCAACCGAAAAAGAACTTTTAAATAAGGCACGTTACAAAAACAGAGCATACTCCGAAAACGGAATATGCCCTCTGAATAAGTTAAAATCCTCTTGACGAGCCGCCGCCGGAAAAGCCGCCTCCGCCGCCGGAGAAGCCTCCGCCTCCGCTGCCCGAAAAACCGCCGCGAAAATCGTCGTCATTATAACCTCCGCCGAAAAAGAACGTTCCTCTGCGCCGTCTTCTTCTGCCGGCAAAAATAATAAACAAAATCATTATCAAAATCGGTATCGCTGCTATTGTTTCGGCAATGTCGGAATTATCCTCGGGGTCGTCCTGCGAAATCGGAGTATAACCGTCCTCCGGTTCCTCGCCGTATTCTATATACACCTCGTTCACAAGAGAAGAATACACGGAAGAAAGCCCCTGCGAAAAGTTATTTTCTTTGAAATAACTCATTCCGTAATTGTCAAGTATTCTGCCTGTTTTACTGTCCGGTAGCGCACCCTCAAGCCCTGTGCCGACTTCGATTCTCACCTTGCGCTCGTCAACCGCAAGCAAAAGCAAAATGCCGTTGTCGTCATTTTTTGAGCCGATGCCCCATGAACGCGCCAATTTAAGAGAATAATCCTCAAGCGACGCGCCGTCAAGGCTTTTTATCGTCACAACAACTACCTGCGCACCGAATTTTTTATAAAGCGCTTCGCCCTGCTGCTGCATTTTATTTTCATCTTCGTTTGATATTACATTTGCAAAATCATTGACGAAGAAGTTGCTTGTTGCTTTGGGAATACTCACCGCAAAAACATTTAAAACGCTCGCACTCGCAAGCAGAAAAACCGCGGTAAGCACCGCAATTATTTTTTTCATAAATTAAAACTCCACGCTCGGCACTGTTTGTGCGCTGCTGTCTGCATTAAAGAAATCTGCCTTTTCAAAGCCAAACATACCGGCGATTATATTTTTGGGGAATTTTTTTATCATAGCGTTATAACTTTGAACTGCTTCGTTATAATCCTTACGGGCAACGGCAATTCTGTTTTCTGTGCCTGCAAGCTCATCTTGAAGAGCTATATAGTTTGAGTTTGCTTTGAGATCGGGGTAAGCTTCTGTCACTGCATTTACCCATACCGAAATAGCTTTGTCAAGCTCTTCGTCCGCCTCGGAAAGGCTCTGTGCGCTGTTTGCGCTACCGACCTTCGCTCGCGCCTCGGTAACCGCAGTCAACGTCTCTTGCTCATACTTTGTATAGCCTTTAACGGTAGAGACAAAGTTCGGTATAAGGTCCGCTCTGCGCTGAAGCTGAGTCTGAATATCCGCCTGCTTTGTTTCAACCGCGGTCTGTGCCGTAACAAGCGAGTTGTAACTGCCTGCAACTATGCCGACAATCACCAAAATTACCGCAGCAACGGCGATAATAACTTTTAATCCGTTTTTCATAAAATAACACCTCTTGTTTATTATTATATACCTTTATATGAGCGATTATATTATTTATAAACGCGTCTGTCAAGGCAATGAAGCATTAAATAATCTGATTTTTCGGATTGCCATATATTACTGTAAATCAAATCAATATTCGCACTACTGCCAAAAGATACAAAAATGTGCATAAATAAATAAAAAAGTTAGCTTTTTTGTGATTGACACGAGCGGCGGCATAATGTTATACTTTAGACACAATCAAGTGTTTTTGTGACTGACGGATAAGCGGAATGGCGGCCGGAAGCCGACCGAAACCGCAGGGGAGCAAAAACTATAAAGAAGCCGACCGTCTGGGCAGTCCCGTTTTATGAGAACAGGACTGCCCTTTTTATATTTATTATAAATTTTCACAGGAGGCGTTCCAATGAAAAAAATCGGAATTATCATGGGCAGCGACAGCGATTTGCCTGTCGTTGAAAAAGCAATCACGACCCTGGAGGAATACGGCGTACCGTTTGAGGTTCACGTCTATTCGGCGCACAGAACCCCCGTGCAGGCAAAAGAGTTTGCTCAAAATGCCAGAAAAAACGGGTTCGGCGCAATAATTGCGGCGGCAGGCAAAGCCGCGCATCTTGCAGGTGCGATTGCCGCAAACACCACACTGCCTGTTGTAGGCATACCTGTAAAATCTTCTACTCTCGACGGCTTGGACGCTCTTTTGTCAACCGTGCAGATGCCCTCCGGGATTCCGGTTGCGACTGTTGCCATTGACGGAGCTGCCAATGCCGCTTTGCTTTGTATAGAGATTCTTGCCGCGTCCGACGACGCCCTTGCCGAAAAACTCGACTGTGCGAGAGCCGCAGCGGCAGAAAACGTACTCAAAAAAGACGAAGCCGTAAGCAAAAAATACAACAAATAAAACGGAGGTATTTATCATGGAAAAGAAAGAACAGATGTATGAGGGCAAAGCCAAAAAGGTTTTTGCAACAGATGATGAAAACTATTGCATCGTATCATATAAAGACGACGCAACCGCATTTAACGGCCTTAAAAAAGGCACTATTCGCGGCAAGGGCGTTGTAAACAACAAAATGTCAAACTATCTTATGCAGCTCCTTGAAAAAGAGGGCGTTCCTACCCATTATGTTGAAGAGCTTAATGACCGCGAGACGGTTGTTAAACGTGTTTCGATTGTTCCGCTTGAGGTCATAGTCAGAAATGTTGCGGCAGGCTCTTTTTCAAAGCGTCTCGGCGTACCCGAGGGAACTCCCCTCAAAACAACGGTTCTCGAATACTGCTACAAAGATGACGACCTCGGCGACCCGATGGTAAACGATTATCACATTCTTGCAATGGGCTATGCAACACAGCAGGAGCTTGACACCATTGCCGACTATACATTCAAAATCAACAAATTCCTTGTTGACTTCTTTAAAAAGATAAACGTAGACCTTATCGACTTTAAGATTGAATTCGGCAAAACTCCCGACGGCAAAATAATTCTTGCGGATGAGATTTCTCCCGACACCTGCAGATTTTGGGATGCGACCACGCACGAAAAGCTTGACAAGGACCGTTTCCGCCGTGATATGGGCAACGTAGAAGACGCATATCAGGAAATGATGAACAGAATTTTCGGTTAAAACGCCTTTCACCCCTATAATTCAGAAAGACAACGGTGATTTTCCATGAGCAAATTAAGAGAAGAATGCGGCGTATTCGGCATTTATTGCAGTGACACCGAAGACGTTGCCTCCTCGGTTTATTACGGCCTTTTTGCCCTCCAGCACAGAGGGCAGGAAAGCTGCGGCATAGTTGTCAATGACGACGGTGTTTTTCATTCATACAAAGATGTGGGCATAGTAAACGATGTTTTTACACCCGATATTATGAAAAACCTCGGTCGCGGCAGCATTGCAATAGGTCATGTTCGCTACGGCACAACGGGCGGCAACGGCAGGCTCAACGCCCAGCCGATTGTTGTAAATCACATCAAGGGCAACATGGCGCTCGCGCACAACGGCAACCTCACAAACTCATTCGAGTTAAGACGCGAGCTTGAATTTTGCGGCTCGATATTCCACACGACAAGTGATACAGAGGTTATCTCATACATCATAACAAAAGAACGTCTCACCACACCGTCTATCGAGCAAGCCGTCAACAAAGCTATGGACAGGCTCAAGGGAGCATATTCTCTTGTTATTATGTCGCCCACAAAGCTCATTGCCGCAAGGGACGAGCACGGTTTTCGGCCGCTTTGCTACGGCATAACCGATGACGGCAGATATGTTGTAGCCTCCGAGACCTGTGCGCTTGACACGGTCGGCGCAAAGTGTATAAGAGACCTTGAGCCGGGCGAGATTCTCGTCTTTTCAAAAGACGGCGTTAAAAGTATAAAAGACCACTGCGGCAAAAAAGAGCCGAAGATGTGCGTGTTTGAATATATTTATTTTGCACGCCCCGATTCGGTAATCGACGGTCACAGCGTTCATGCGGCAAGGCTCAAGGCAGGCGCGTTTCTCGCAAAAGAGCATCCGGTTGACGCCGATATTGTTATCGGAGTTCCCGACTCCGGACTTGACGCGGCGATAGGATATTCGAGAGAATCGGGCATTCCCTACGGCATAGGGCTTATAAAGAACAAATATATAGGCAGAACCTTTATTTCACCCGGTCAGGCATCAAGAGAAAACAAAGTCAGAATAAAACTTAACGCTGTCACCGAAACGGTCAGCGGCAAAAGAGTCGTTATGATAGATGACTCAATAGTAAGAGGTACAACCAGCGCGAGAATAGTTAAGCTTTTGAGAGAAGCAGGCGCAAAAGAGGTTCATATGAGGATTTCAGCTCCTCCTTTTTTAAACCCTTGCTATTACGGCACAGACATTGACTCGCGTGATATGCTCATTGCCTGCCATCACACGGTGGAGGAAATAGGCGAAATTCTCGGCGTTGATTCTTTGGGCTATCTCAGCGTTGAGAATGTTACGAAGCTCACAAGTGACCCGGGCAAGGGCTTTTGCACCGCGTGTTTCAGCGGAAATTACCCGACTGAAATACCTGCCGAAACAGGCAAAAACCGTTTTGAAACAAAGATTTCTGAAAGGAAGGACAAATAAATGAAAAGCTTTAGCGAGAGCTACAAAAACGCCGGAGTTGACATTACCGCCGGCTACAAGGCTGTTGAGCTTATGAAACAGCACATAGCAAAAACCGTAACGGCAGGCGCACTTTCAGGTATAGGCGGCTTCGGCGGTCTGTTTGAGCTTGACCTCACGGGAATAAACAAGCCTGTTCTTGTCAGCGGCACGGACGGCGTAGGCACAAAGCTTAAAATGGCCTTCCTTATGGATAAACACGACACGGTAGGCATTGACTGCGTTGCGATGTGCGTAAACGACATCATCTGCTGCGGAGCAAAGCCGCTGTTTTTCCTTGACTACATCGCCTGCGGCAAAAATGTTCCCGAAAGAATCGCCGACATAGTAAGCGGCGTTGCGGACGGCTGCGTTCAGTCCGGCGCGGCGCTTATAGGCGGCGAAACGGCAGAGATGCCCGGCTTTTACCCCGAGAACGAATACGACCTTGCGGGCTTCAGCGTAGGTGTAGTTGATAAAGATAAAATTATAGATAACAAAACAATAAAAAGCGGCGACGTTATAATCGCCCTCCCCTCCTCCGGCGTTCACTCAAACGGTTTTTCTCTTGTAAGAAAAGTTTTTGATGTTGAAAACAGCGATATTAAAGCTCCGGTTGCCGAACTCGGCGGAAAATCCGTAGGCGAAACGCTTTTGACCCCCACCAAAATATATGTAAAGCCCGTGCTCGCACTCACAGAAGAAATAACCGTTAAGGCAATTTCTCACATAACGGGCGGCGGATTTTATGAGAATATTCCGCGCAGTATTCCAGACGGCTACTGTGCAAAAATCGAAAAAAGCGCGGTTAAAGTTTTGCCGATATTTGACCTTATTCAAAAGACGGGCAGCATATCCGAACACGATATGTTTAACACCTACAACATGGGCGTCGGCATGAGCATTACGGTAGACAAAAACGATGCGGACAAGGCTCTCGAAATTCTTAAAAACGCAGGTGAAGACGCTTATATCATCGGCGAAACAGTAAAGGGCGACGACAAAATTTCTATTTGCTGACGGAGGATAAAATATGTCTGACAAAGCAAAAATAGCCGTACTGGTATCGGGCGGCGGCACAAATTTGCAGGCGCTTATAAACGCTCAGAAAAGCGGAATTATTGAGGACGGAGAAATAGTCCTCGTCATATCAAACGTGAAAGGCGCCTACGCACTCGAAAGAGCCGAAAAAGCGGGAATCCGCACGCTCACCGTCAGCAAAAAGGACTGCGGCTCGCAAGAGGCTTTTGAAGAAAAGATTATCGAAAAGCTCGATGAAGCCGGCACAGACATTATTGTTCTTGCGGGCTTTATGAGCATACTCTCCGAAAAATTCACCTCGCACTACCCGGAGCGTATAATAAACATTCACCCCTCGCTCATTCCCTCATTTTGCGGCAAGGGCTTTTACGGCTTAAAGGTTCACAAGGCGGCTTTGGATTACGGAGTTAAGATTACGGGCGCAACGGTGCATTTTGTGAACGAAATCCCGGACGGCGGCAAAATCATTATGCAAAAAGCCGTTGAAATAAAAGACGGCGACACACCCGAAACTCTGCAAAAAAGAGTTATGGAACAAGCCGAGTGGAAAATACTTCCGCTATCGGTTCAAAAAGTCAGCAAAAAAATCAGATTCGGCAAAAAGGAGACAAAATAATGGCAACTTACGACATTGCAGCTTTAAAAGATATTCTCAGCGGCAACACATACCCGGGCAGAGGAATTATCATAGGCAAAACACCCGACGGGAAAAATGCCGTCGCCGCATATTTTATTATGGGCAGAAGCGAAAACAGCCGCAACAGAGTGTTTGTTGAAAAAGAAAACGGCGAGGTAATAATTTACCCGTTTGACGAGTCAAAGGTTGAAGATCCGTCGCTTATAATTTATTCTCCCATCAAAAAAATAAAGAATAAGCTTATTGTCACAAACGGCGATCAGACAGATACGATATATGACTTTATAGAAGGCGGCAGAGGTTTTATCCGTGCGCTCAGAACAAGAGGCTTTGAGCCGGACGCACCGAACTTCACACCCAGAATAAGCGCAGTGTTAAACTTCACAAAACGCGGATTTGATTACAGAATGAGCATACTCAAAAGTGCGGACGAAAAAGGCAGTGCCTGCAACCGCTTCAATTTTGACTATTCGCCGATAGACGGCCTCGGTCACTTTCTGCACACCTATGCGCATGACGGCAACCCCATACCCACATTTGTCGGTGAGCCAGAAAGAGTGCGTATGAACAACGACATAGATAAATTCACAGACGAAATCTGGTCTAACCTTAACGAGCAAAACAAAATTTCGCTGTATGTAAGATATATTGACCTTGAAAGCGGCTCAATCAAAAACAGAATGATCAACAAAAACAAATAAGAGGTGCCTTAAATGAACGACAAAGAAAAATATATTTCCCCGTTTTCCACAAGATACGCAAGCCCCGAAATGCAGGAGACTTTTTCGGAAAGCTTTAAATTCAAGACATGGAGGAAGCTTTGGATTGCACTTGCAAAGGCAGAAAAAGAGCTTGGCCTCGATATAACCGACGAGCAGATTGCAGAGCTTGAAGCTCATGCCGAGGATATCAACTTTGACGTTGCCGAGGCAAGAGAAAAGGTAGTTCGTCACGATGTTATGTCGCACGTTTATGCCTACGGCAAACAATGCCCCAAGGCAGAGGCGATTATTCACCTCGGTGCGACCTCATGCTATGTCGGTGACAACACGGATGTCATTATTTTAAGAAAAGCCTCGGAGATTGTTCTTAAAAAAGCCGTTCAGGTGTTAAAAAACCTCTCTGAGTTTGCAAATAAATACAAAGACCTCCCCTGCCTTGCCTACACCCATTTACAGCCGGCACAGCTAACAACCGTCGGCAAAAGAGCGACTCTTTGGATGTATGAGCTTTCGCAGGACATAGAAGAGCTTGAGCATAGGCTTGATAAGCTCCTGCTCCTCGGCTCAAAGGGCACAACGGGCACGCAGGCAAGCTTTATGGAGCTTTTCGGCGGCGATGAAGAGAAAGTTAAAAAACTGGAGGAGCTCATAGCGAAAGACATGGGCTTTAAGGGCTGCGTTGCGGTCTCCGGTCAGACCTATTCGAGAAAAACAGACGCATATTTTCTTTCTGTTCTCTCCGGCTTTGCTCAGAGCGCATATAAATTTTCTAACGACCTTAGAATCTTGCAATCCTTTGAGGAGATGGAGGAGCCGTTTGAAAAAAACCAGATAGGCTCGTCCGCCATGCCCTATAAACGCAACCCCATGAGAAGCGAAAGAATTTCCGCACTTGCAAAATATGTTATCTGCGACTCTCTCAACCCTGCCTTCACCGCAGGCACGCAGTGGTTTGAAAGAACGCTTGACGACTCCGCAAACAAGAGAATATCCGTTGCAGAGGCCTTCCTCGCGGTTGACGCGATACTCAACATTTATATAAATGTTACGGCAGGTCTTGTTGTTTATGACAAGGTAATTCACCGCAGAGTTATGGAGAAGCTCCCGTTCATGGCAACGGAAAACATTATGATGGAATCCGTAAAGCGCGGCGGCAACCGCCAGGAGCTTCACGAAAAGCTGCGCGTTCATTCGCACGCCGCAGCCGCGAAGGTTAAGCTGGAGGGCGGTGCCAACGACCTCATTCAAAGAATAGCGGATGATGATGCTTTTCCGCTCTCGCTTGAGGAAATACAGTCGCACCTCGACTCGAAGCTTTACACGGGCAGAAGTGCGTCACAGGTTGACGAATTTTTAAAAGATGTTGCAGAACCCATACTCGCAAGGCTTTATAAAGATGAAGTTAAGGCAGAGCTCAACGTATAAGGAGATGTCGAAATGAAAGAATTTGAACTGAAATACGGCTGTAACCCCAACCAAAAGCCGTCAAAAATTTTTATGAAGGACGGCTCGGAGCTTCCCATCGAAATCCTTTCGGGAAAGCCCGGATACATAAATTTTCTTGACGCATTCAACTCTTGGCAGCTTGTTAAAGAGATAAAGGCCGCTCTCGGTGCTCCGGCGGCAGCTTCGTTTAAGCACGTAAGCCCCACCTCTGCCGCAATAGGCACTCCCCTGCCCGAGAAATTAAAAAGAGCCTGCTTTGTTGACGATGTAGAGGGGCTTGACGATTCTCCACTCGCCTGCGCTTATGCGAGGGCAAGAGGCACCGACCGTCTCTCGTCCTTCGGCGACTGGATAGCTCTTTCGGACATTTGCGACGTCACAACCGCAAAGCTTATAAAAAGAGAAGTATCGGACGGCATCATAGCCCCCGGCTATGACGATGAGGCTCTCAAAATTCTTAAAGAAAAGAAAAAAGGCAACTACAACATAGTTAAAATAGACCCGGACTACGTTCCGAACCCGATAGAAAATAAAGATGTTTACGGCATCACCTTTGAGCAGGGAAGAAACAATTTTAAGATAGATGAGGCTCTTCTCTCAAACATAGTTACGCAGAACAAGAATCTCCCGGACAGTGCAAAAAAAGACCTTATAATAGCTCTTATAACACTCAAATACACCCAGTCAAACTCTGTTTGCTATGCTGTTGACGGACAGGCTATCGGCGTAGGTGCAGGTCAGCAGTCGCGCATACACTGCACACGTCTTGCGGGCAGCAAGGCCGATATATGGCATCTTCGCCAAAGCGACAAGGTTCTTTCACTGCCGTTTTTGCCCACGGTTAAAAGACCCGACAGAGACAATGTTATCGATATTTATATCTCCGACGATGATGAGGACGTTCTCGCAGACGGAATTTGGCAGAAGTTCTTTTCAGAGAAGCCGGAGCCGTTCACAAAAGCGGAGCAGAAAGAATATCTTGCCGGAATTTCCGGCGTTTCGGTCGGAAGCGACGCATTCTTCCCCTTTGATGACAATATAGAAAGAGCCTCCCGCAGCGGTGTTAGCTACGTCGCACAGCCCGGCGGCTCCATAAGAGACGATATTGTAATAGACACCTGCAACAAAAAAGGCATGGTCATGGCCTTCACGGGCATGCGCCTTTTCCACCATTGATGAGGTGAAAAAATGAACATAATGGTTATCGGCGGCGGCGGACGCGAACACGCCGTTATAAAAAAGCTTAAAGAAAATAAGAATATAACCAAAATATACGCCTTGCCCGGCAACGGCGGCATTGCAAAGGACGCCGAGTGCGTCAAAATCTCCGCAACGGATATTCCCTCGGCGGTTGAATTTGCAAAAACGCACGGCATTGATTTTTGCGTTGTTACCCCCGACGATCCGCTTGTTCTCGGCATGGCAGACGCTCTGCGCGAAATCGGCGTGCCCTGCTTCGGTCCTTCCAAAGAAGCGGCGATAATTGAGGGCAGCAAGGTTTTCTCTAAAAATCTTATGAAGAAATACGGTATTCCGACTGCCGAATACGAGGTGTTCGGAGATATGGAGAGTGCGCTCAAATACATCGACACCTGCCCTGTTCCGACGGTTATCAAAGCCGACGGGCTTGCGCTCGGCAAGGGCGTGATTATTGCCGCGACAAGAGAAGAGGCCAAAAACGCCGTGCGCTCCATGATGGAGGATAAAATTTTCGGCGAGAGCGGCAGCAACATTGTCGTTGAAGAATTTTTAGAGGGTCCGGAGGTATCGGTACTCTCTTTCACAGACGGAAAAACAATTGTGCCGATGATATCTTCTATGGATCATAAGCGTGCGCTTGACGGTGATAAAGGGCTTAACACGGGCGGAATGGGTACGGTTGCACCCAACCCTTATTACAGCAAAGAGATTGCCGACGAGTGCATGAAAAAAATCTTCTTGCCTACAATTAACGCTATGAAAGCAGAGGGCAGAACCTTTAAAGGCTGCCTCTACTTCGGGCTGATGATAACAAAAGACGGTCCCAAGGTTATAGAATATAACTGCCGCTTCGGCGACCCCGAAACCCAGGTGGTTTTGCCGCTTCTTGAAAGTGACCTTTTCACTGTTATGCAGGCAGTAGAAAACGAGACGCTTGAAAGCACCGAGGTTAAATTCAGCAAAAAGAGCGCCTGCTGCGTAGTTATGGCATCCGAGGGATACCCCGTAAAATATGAAAAGGGCTTTGAAATCACCGCTGATGATGATTTTGACGCATTGCTTTATGTTGCGGGCGCAGCCGAAAAGGACGGCAAAACCGTTACCTCCGGCGGCCGTGTTCTCGGCGTGACCGCCACCGCAGACGACTTGAAATCTGCAATAGACAAAGCATATGAGAATGTAACGCACGTTCATTTCGACAACGCATTTTATCGCAAGGATATAGGACAAAGAGCGCTTAAAGCTGCCGAAAACAAATGAGAGGAGCGCAATAATGGTATACAGAGTTTATGTTGAAAAGAAAAAAGGACTCACCGCAGAAGCAGACGGCATGACCGCCGACGCAAAAAATCTGCTGATGATAGACGGCATTGAAAAAATACGCATACTCAACAGGTACGATGTTGAAAATATTGACGAGGAGCTTTTTGAAAAATGCAAAAAAACCGTATTTTCGGAGCCTCAGCTTGACGATATTTATGACCACATAGGTGAAAAGGACGACTGCACGGTTTTTGCGGTGGAATACCTCCCCGGTCAGTTTGACCAGCGTGCAGACTCTGCGGCTCAGTGTATTCAAATAATATCCAAGGGCGAAAGACCGCTTGTTAAAACGGCAAAGGTCTATATGATATACGGCAATGTTTCGCAAAACGGAATAGACGCGCTCAAAAAATATGTCATTAACCCCGTTGAAAGCCGCGAAGCTTCTCTTAAAAGACTTGAAACACTTGCAACAGATTATGATATTCCCACCTCCGTTGCAGTGCTCGACGGCTTTAACCGGCTCGACGAAAAAGGTCTTGCCGAATTTGTTAAAAAATATGCCCTTGCCATGGACGAGGACGATATAAAATTCTGTCAGGATTATTTTAAAAAAGAAAAGCGCGACCCGACCATAACAGAGATAAGAATGATAGACACATATTGGTCAGACCACTGCCGTCACACAACATTTTTGACTACGATTGACTCGGCGGAGTTTGAGGATGAGCTTTTGGAATCTGCCTTTAACGAATATAAAAAGACAAGAGAAGCCATCGGCAGAACAAAGCCGATGAATCTTATGGACATTGCGACTGTTGCAACAAAATATTTAAAAGCCCAGGGTAAGCTCCCAAGGCTTGACGAGAGCGAAGAAATAAATGCCTGCACAGTTAAGGTTAAGGTGGAGGTTGACGGAGAAAAAGAGGACTGGCTTCTGCTCTTTAAAAACGAAACGCACAATCACCCGACAGAGATTGAGCCTTTCGGCGGTGCGGCAACGTGCATCGGCGGTGCAATACGCGACCCCCTCTCCGGCAGGTCTTACGTCTATGCCGCAATGAGAGTTACAGGCGCGGCGAACCCATTAAAGCCTGTCAGCGAAACGCTTGAGGGCAAGCTCCCGCAAAGAAAAATCGTCACCACAGCGGCGGCAGGCTACAGCTCATACGGCAACCAGATAGGGCTTGCCACGGGTCAGGTGGACGAAATATATCACGACGGCTACGCGGCAAAGCGTATGGAAATCGGTGCCGTAATTGCGGCTGCTCCGGCAGAGAATGTACGCAGAGAGCGCCCCGAGGACGGCGACATTGTTATTCTTCTCGGCGGCAGAACAGGCCGCGACGGCTGCGGCGGTGCAACAGGCTCTTCAAAGTCACACACACTCGAATCACTTGAAACCTGCGGTGCGGAGGTTCAAAAAGGTAACGCCCCCGAAGAGAGAAAGCTCCAAAGGCTTTTCAGGAACAAAGAGGCGTCACTCCTCATAAAACGCTGCAACGATTTCGGCGCAGGCGGTGTGTCCGTTGCAATCGGCGAGCTTGCGGACGGTCTTGTAATAGACCTCAATGCCGTACCGAAAAAATATGACGGTCTTGACGGCACAGAGCTTGCAATAAGTGAATCGCAGGAGCGCATGGCGGTTGTTGTCGCCCCCGAAGATGTTGACAAATTCAAAGCTCTTGCCGACAAAGAAAACCTTGAGGCAACGGTTGTTGCCGTCGTCAAGGACGAGCCGCGCCTTAAAATGAACTGGAACGGCAAAACCATTGTTGACATCTCCCGTGATTTTCTTAACTCCAACGGAGCGGAAAAGCACATTGACATAACACCTGCAAAGCCGCAGGATTACAGCAAAAAAATCCCCGAAGACTTCAAAAAAGGTTTAACCGACCTTGCAGGCGACCTTAATGTTTGCTCAAAGAGAGGTCTTTCGGAACGGTTTGACTCCACAATCGGTGCAGGCACAGTTGTTATGCCCTTCGGCGGCAAAAATCAGCTTACGCCGAACCAGGCTATGGTCAACAAAATTTCGGTTGAGAAAAAGCATACCGATTCCTGCTCATATATGGCATGGGGCTACAACCCGTTTATAACAGAAAAAAGCCCCTATCACGGCGCATACCTTGCGGTTATAGAGTCTGTATCAAAGCTTGTTGCCGCCGGTGCGGAGTTTAAAGATGTTTACCTCACGTTCCAAGAATATTTTGAAAAGCCGATGAAGGACGGCAAGCGCTGGGGCAAGCCCCTTGCGGCGCTTCTCGGCGCGCTCAAGGCACAGCTTGAGTTTGGCATAGCGGCGATAGGCGGCAAGGACTCTATGAGCGGCACGTTTGAGCATATTGACGTTCCACCGACGCTCGTAAGCTTTGCCGTCACAACAGGCAAAACCGACGAGGTTATAACTCCCGAATTTAAAAAGGCAAATCACTCCGTAAGAATTGTTCGCCCCGACTATGACAAAAACGGCTTGCCTGTCACCGCCTCTCTTAAAAAGGTATTCGGTGAAGTGACCGCTTTGATGCGTGAGGGCAAAATTGCGGCAGCCTACACCCCGACCTACGGCGGAATTGCAGAGGCAATATTCAAAATGGCCGTCGGCAACTCCATAGGCTTCAAATTTGCGGACGGAGTATCTCTCAAAGATATTTTCTCCTACGGCTACGGTTCGTTCATACTTGAATTTAACGACGGCACCGAATACGGCACTCTTTTAGGTGAAACGACCGGCAGCGGCTCAATTTCTCTCGGTGATGAAGACGTTTCTCTCAAAGAGCTTCTCACGGTTTATGAAAACAAGCTTGAGCCTATATTCTCATGCAATATCGAGCAAGGCAAATCAGACATTCCCGCTTTCACATTCAGCGCGAAAGAGCATCGCTCGGCGGCAATTAAATCCGCAAAGCCGAAAGTGCTTATTCCTGTTTTCCCCGGAACCAACTGCGAGTATGACTCGGCAAAAGCGGTTGCGGACGCAGGCGCGGAAGCAGAAATTTTTGTTATAAACAACCTCACATCGGCGGGTATATCGAAATCTGTCGATACATTTGCAAGGAAGTTGAAGGAATCGCAAATCGTGTTTATCCCGGGCGGCTTCTCCGGCGGTGACGAGCCTGACGGTTCGGGCAAATTCATAACCGCATTTTTCAGAAACCCCGAAATCAAGCATGAGGTACATGAGCTTCTTAATAACAGAGACGGCCTTATGTGCGGCATATGCAACGGCTTCCAGGCACTTATCAAGCTCGGGCTTGTCCCCTACGGCAAAATTATTGACACCGATGAAAACTGCCCGACCCTGACATATAACACAATCGGCAGACATCAGTCAAGAATTGTTCGCACAAGAATTGCGTCAAACAAATCACCGTGGCTCAAAAATACAAATCCCGGCGAAATATACTGCGTGCCTATTTCTCACGGCGAGGGCAGATTTTTGGCAAGCGACGAGCTTATTATGAAGCTTCGTGACAACGGCCAGATAGCCACACAGTATGTTGACCTTGACGGAAACCCGACAAGTGATATCAGATTTAACCCCAACAACTCCGCGTTTGCCATTGAGGGCATAACCTCCCCCGACGGCAGAGTTTTCGGCAAAATGGGTCACTCCGAAAGAATCGGAAGCGGTCTTTATAAAAATGTTGAGGGCAACTACGACATCGGTATGTTCCGCTCGGCAGTAGAATATTTTAAATAAAACCAACAATGCCGTATTCCTAAAGCACTGAGGAATACGGCATTTTTATTTTATTCTCTTATAAGCTCCAAAGCAAATCGTATAAAAGCGAAACAATTGCCGACCAGAATATCAGCACCAGAGCAGCTGCCGCAAGAACAATGACAATCTGTGCTCTGAAAAAATTTGACCTGTTTTTGTTTGAGTTGTCGATAGCAAGCACTATGGCAATGATTGTTCCTATTACAGGTATTAAGCCTATCAGCATCCACGCAATATATTGCCCTACGGTTGCGACGGGCTGAACATTGTTTTGAACCGGAGCTTGATATTGATAAGCCGAATATACCTGTTGCGGCTGATTATAAACCGGCTCATTTCTGTAATATGTCTGCTGCACGGCAGGCTGTGCAGCGGGTGCAGCTTTCGGCTCGGTTTTGTTTTCGGTGCGTACATCACTCTCTTTTGGGCTTTCTTTGACTGCCGGAGCTCCGCAGTTGTCGCAAAATGCAAAGCTTTCATCAAGTTCTTTTCCGCAAGTTTTACAATACATTTTTAAACTCCCATTCTTTATTTATTCAGCATCATATCACTGAGGATAATGCCTTCATTTTCATATAAAAAATATTTATCTCTATGAATTACGATTTTAACATATTCCGCATTTGCCACATTCACGTTAAAGCTGAATTTATCCGTTTTTCTTGTTATATTTTTAGATGTATATGCAAGCTTATCGTCAACGTATATCTGAACGTACCATTCGGATTCTTCATACTTTTTTTCAAACGGAGCTATATAGCCGGATAAGGTTTTATATTTTTTATATATTCTAAACTCCCCATATCCGTTGTAATACGGTATAACATAGTTTGAAGCTTCGGAATAATCGTTGCCGAATGTATCAATCGGGGCACCGTCGTTCCATTCCCAACCGTCATGATTTACCATAACCGCGTCAGAGAGCGGAACGGGTTTTGAATCCTCAACAGAGGCAAGCTTTGATTTTAAGCTCTCATTCTCGGGAACTGTTTTTAATGCGTCATTCAGCAAAGAAATTGCTTCGCTGTAATTTCTCTCACCTATCAGCTTATCTGATTTGGAAATAATATAGGTCACATATTTTGCCGAATACTCGGACAACTTGCTTTTTAATTCATTATCATCGCCAATGTCTTTTATGGCAGTATTGAGAGTTAAAACGGCATTGACCCAATCGCCGGATTTTGCGTATGCGTCTGATTTTGATATTGCTTCGCTTTTTATTGTTGATGAATACTTTTCCGCATACTCGCTCAATTTGCTTTCGAGTTCTTTGTCGTCAATAATCTCGGCCGCTTCTTTAAGCTCTTTTATTGCGGAACCGTATTCATTATTTTTTGCGTAGCCGTCTGCAAGTTCAAGTGCTTTTTCTTTATATTTTTCGGCCGATTTTTCTATCTGTTTTTGTGCCTTGTCATAATTGTCATCATCACTTATAACAAGCCTATATTTATATATAGCCTGTTTGTATTCGCCTCTGTCAAACAATTCATTGGCACTTTTGAACGCATCTTTGGACTCTTTAAGTGCAAAAACATCATTCATTATTGCACCGAGTTCGGTGTTCAGCGATTCTATATTAAAGCTTTTAGCAATACTTGCCCTTTTGTAAAACTCGTCGTAATCAATTTTATCCTTTTTGAAATCTTTTTTGAGTGAGTTAAAATAATCTTTTAAAGCATTTGCCAAAGACGCATTTGCCGAGCTGTTTCCGGCTATTTTTTCATTATATAAAGATGTTGCGGAAAAACTGTCGCAAGCGTCTATTGCTCTGACTATCTTTTGGTTTGGGCTGTTATTGTATATCCCCATTGAAATAAGAACTATAAATACTGCCAACAATATGCCTGAACCGACGCCTAAAAGAATTTTTTCTTTTTTGTTTAGCTTTTTAATTTTTTCACTTGCCATCGACGATTTTTCTTTTAACTTTTCTTTGCTTTCATCAAACTTTGCGGCAACCATATCAACCTGTGCGCCGCAATGCGGGCAAAACGCGGCTCCCGAGTTTAATTCTCTGCCACAATTTTTACACTTCATTATGTAATCCCTCCGACACTCAATCAAAATATCCCGTTTTGGGATATTTTGATTATACCAAAACGGTATAATAATGTCAAGAGGTGTTTTAATGAGACTGAAGCAACTAAGGTTAAAAATGGGTATTTCGCAGTTAAAGCTTGCCCTTGATTTAAACATGAATCAAAACAGCATCAGCCGTTATGAAAACGAAGTACGTCAAGCCGATTATGATACGCTGATAAAATTTGCTGACTATTTTAATGTATCTATAGATTATCTTCTTGAACGAACCGACGACCCCAAATTTAATAAAAACAAATAACCGTATTCCTTGACATCACATTAAGGAATACGGCATTTTTATTTGCATTTTTGATTGGATAATGATAAAATTTTTGCGAGGTGAACACGGCTTATGAAAATAATCGCACACATAAAAAACGATTTCACGTCAAAATTCGGCATACCGCGCCAGAGCGGACTGGTGCCCGAAATGATGTCTCAAATAATTTTTGAGCCGGAATTCAGAAATCCCGACGCGATAAGAGGGCTTGAGGATTTTTCTCATCTTTGGCTGATATGGAATTTTTCGCAGTCAAAGCCGACAGAGTCTCTGACCGTCAGACCGCCGCGCCTCGGCGGCAACAAGAGAATGGGCGTTTTTGCCACGCGCTCCCCTTTCAGACCCAATCCGATAGGTCTGTCATGTGTAAAAATCGAAAAAATCGAAATCGACGCCGACCTCGGTCCCGTAATCAGCGTTTTATCTGCCGATTTAATGGATGGTACGCCGATATACGATATAAAGCCCTATATTCCGTATGCGGACTGCATACCGAACGCGGTGGGCGGCTTTGCGGATAATGTGAAAGAATACAGATTAAACGTAAATATGCCAAGCGATATTTGCGGCGACATTGACGAAAAGTTTAAATCTGCCCTTTATGAAATTTTGGCAAACGACCCGCGCCCGTCATACCAAAACGAGCCTGAACGAATATACAGCTTTGAATTCGGAGGATATAAAATTCGTTTTAAAGCGGACGAAAAAAATCTGACGCTCACTGAATTAAAAAAACTGTGACGCTCGCGTTGTTCTTTTGCAATATTGTACTAAAACCAAGCGCGCCTACAACTATCCATGCAAACTTTCCGGTTGGATCACTTGAATTCACTGGATTATTCAAGCAATAAGCAAACATGTTTTTATCATATAATCCATCACCCGTTTGAACATAACCGTCCGCATTTAAGAACCTTTTAACCACCGGGTCATAGTATCTGCTTTTGAGGTAGTAGAGACTTATCTCTGTATCGTAGTAATAACCGCGATAGCGAATGGGATTGACATTGGCAATATGGGTTGATGATGTTATTGCCGCACACGGTTGCGGGTTGCGTTTAAAAATTAATTATAATTTTGGCAACCGTGCACAGCCTTATGAAACTATGCTCACATTGGTATAGAAAAAACATAGGTATCATCAAATTTAGAATGAATAAAATCACAAAACTTTTTACTAAACATGATTTATCAATTATCACATTAGCGAAATCAATCTATCAAATTACAATATTAATTGTTTCACCATTTACTTGAATTTTATAGTCATCATCAATGTCTTCAACATAGCCATAAAAAGAATATGATTTTTTGCTTGTATTGCTATATGTTCTTTCCACGCATTTTAAATCAGTCGTTTTATTATCAGAAACAACTGGCTTTTCATCAACGAACCAAGCATCAAAAGAAATATAATAATCATTTGTTTTCTTTATTCTATAGATTGTTATATTGTAATCTGTATTTTTAACATTTGTACTTTTATCGTAAACTGTATTAAATGAAAGTGCCGAGTCTATCTTCCACCTGTTTTTCGGGGTTTTAGGCAGAAAGCATAATCCAATTGTTTCATCATCACTGTAAATAATTAATCCCGATTCTGAGCCCTCTACTGTATAAATTATCTTCCCTTTATTGCTATATGAAAAGGCTTGTTTAACCGTTTTAAAACCTATGAAACTGTTTTCAACCGGAAATCTGAAATCAACAGCAATTACGCTTATTAATAAGACAAAGCCTAAAATTAACGCAATAGTTCTTTTTTTTGTTTTATTAGCAATTATAAAGATCAAAAAAATTGAACAAACAATAAATATACACCTTATTATACTGTATAAACTCATTTATTAACCTCCACTTTAATATGCAGGAATAGGATCACTATATGGAAAACCTTCAATGCCGGGTACCAATGATTTAGAAAAATATATCCCCAATATTGTAGGTATATCTACATCGACTGAATAATAATTTTCTGTTTGTGTTGCATTGTCCCATTTTATTGTTGATGATTGGGTAAAACCTATTTTAAGTTTTTTTATATCTGCATATAGTGTACTACTACTATCACCGTATGTTGCCGAAATGCTTATATTTGAAAGATTGGTTCCTATTTTTAAATTGTAAATATCAGAAAAGCTGATTTTTAAACCAATATCGTACGATCCGCCTTCAGTATCCGTTGAAGTAAAATTCGTATATGCTGATATGCGCTTAGAATTACCGCTGTTTGAAACTGTATATGACGCCTTTTTCCCGTGTTCATAAGAAAAAACTTTATAATCTTTTTTCTACCGGAACTTTACTTTGGACTTTAAAAGATGATTCACTTCCAAAAGTTTTATTAACCCATGATTTAAATCCGTTCCACGCATTTTTTACTTTTGCTTTTAACTGCTTCCAAAAATGCCCGGTTGAATCTGCTCTGTTTACATGATTATTATCACAATAAGCAAACATATTGTTGCCAAGAATACTCTGTCCGGTCGCAGCATAACCGTCCGCATTTAAGAACCTTTTAACCTGTGGGTCATAGTATCTGCTTTTGAGGTAGTACATTCCCGTCTCGGAATCATAGTAATAACCGCGATAGCGAATGGGATTGACGTTGGCGATATGGGTTGATGATGTTATTGCCGCACCGCTTGCATCTTTAACCGAAACGACTTTGCCCCATGCGTCGTAGCTGTAGCTTGCGGCAAGTGCACCTGTGCTGTCGTAAATCTCTGTTACATCTCCACGCCAGTTGCAGACGAAATAATAATCGTTTATGCTGTCGCCGTTCTTGTAACGAATTCCCGACGGCGTTCCGTCTGCATCATAAAAGAACCACAGCTCGGTTGTGCCGTACTTTTCATACTGCAAGCGACTGCCGACATAATAATATTCGTGTTTTACTCCGTTGACGGTTTTTGACGTTCTGAGTCCGTCAACATCATATGTGTAGCTTGCGGTTGTTCCGTTGCCGCTGAGCGAAGCAAGCTGTCTGCCGTTTTGCCATGTGAGCGTGTAGCCCCTGTATGTCAGCGGATTTCCTATCGCATCGTAGGTTATCGGCGTGTCGCCGTATGCCGTCAGCTTGTCCTTCCAGTTGCTGTCGCCGTAGGTATATGTCGTAGTGTCTGTCGCTGTAACGCCGCTCAAACTGCCCCACGTCAGCGGATAGGCCTTTGTTGACAGGATATTGCCGCCGTTGTCATAAGTATACACTTCTGTGCAGTTTTTGGCAAGGTCATCGGCACGGACAAGCTGATTTAATTCATCATATGCAAACTGCTGCTGTTTGATGTATGCCGATTCCGTTGATTTTTTGAGCAAGACCGACGTTATGTTTCCGTTCAAATCATAGGTGTATTTATACGAACTTCCGCCAAAGGTTTCTTCCTCTATTTTAGTTGTCTGAGCGTTATTCCCTCTCGCCGAAGCTATATATTTATACGTCTGCTGAATCTGCGCAGTTGTGTTAATAACCGTACTGTTTCTTCTCAGTATTCCGTCATAGGTATATGTTGCCGCTTTGCCCGACGGATAGATATATTTTGTTGCGAGGTTATCTGCACCGTATTCATATCTTTCGGTAGTGCTTACTCCTCCGGCAGACGAGGTGAATTTTGAGACATTATTGTTAAGGTCATAGCCGTATTTGAAGCTGTATATAAATATAGTTTGAATAACATCATCTGTTTTATTTTTTAACATAATCAAATCGGTAAGTCAATAGAAAAAATAAAAACGCACAGAATAGAAACCAAAAAGCACGTTGATTGCTCAAAGTGCTTGATTTTTTAAAACTCGGGAGAGGTTTGCAAATCCCCTCCCTTACAAAACCGGTTGTTCCGCAGTGCCCATGTCGCACCCGTTTTCCTCAGTTTTTGATATTATAATTTTGTTTTGACGTAATTCAAAAATTCTTCGTTTAAAGGCATATTATACATTTCAAAATGATAAATATCCGCTTCTGACCATTCATATTTGCCATCAGAAAACGAATTATTGCATTTATCTATCTTTTGGTTTGTAATCATATCAACCACTCGCGCCGATGTTATCCACGACGGTGGAAAAGATTTGAGATAAGATAAAACTATTTTCTTGCACATTTCCTCTTTGCCTTTATATAAAGAATCTTGTTTAAAAATCGGCATACCATACTCATGGCTTAAATTTGATAAGTTCACCACTGTCTTTAAGTCAATCTTCTCCAATTCTTAAAAGCCCCTTTCCGTCGGTTTGTATAATATCATCCGGTGTCATCATCAAAAAAACTGCCGATTTCCAACTTTGATATGCTTGTATTATATCACCTTTTTCACTCTTTGCAACCGCCTGCTTTTCTTTCGTCAGTTTGACATCAACCTTGCCGAGAACGTCGGAATATATTCGGCTGCGCTCCTGTTTGAAACAGTACCGCCTTACTGTTTACCGTTAGATATAAAAATACCGCTGACCACGAATAGCCAACGGTTTAAATATTGATAAAATGAAAACAGGCCGCATTTCTGCACCCCGAGAACATCAGGATTTGAACCTAAAAAATGCTTTTTGCAAAAGCCGTTTTACCAGACGTAAACTATGTCCTTTGCCTGTTGTACCACAACTTACGTACTTTTTCAAGTAATTTTTTTCTGCATCGTTAAGCGGGTTCATGATGATATTTACCGTGTTCAGCGTGAAAATAGCCGTTATGTACATGCCATTATTTATTACAATCTCAAGAACAGCAAGCAGGCAACATACCTTGAAATGCTCGAACACTCAGAACAATTAAGCTCTGAGTGTTCGGATAGTAATATAAATGTGACCGGGGCGCATTTCTGAACCCCTTGAAAAGCCCTTATTTCAAGCCATTTTTCTGGCTTTTTACTATCAACAATACAACCAATCGATTTTTTGTTAATTATTTAGTTTTTGTTACCCAACCGTAACGTATTTTTGGTTTTGGCTATTCGGTTTATCCGGAATCGTTCTCTTAAGTTTTCCGTTCTTAAGCAATGGTTCAAGTATTTCTGCCCTGAAATAACCTCTGTTAGCAATACCTATGTATTCTTGGATTTCAGCTCTGCTTCTCGGCGTGACGCAGAAATCCAAAATCTTTTTTTCTCTGTCAGCGATGACTTGATCGGTCACTTGGTCGCCACCATCCAAGTCCCCATTACGTGCATCACTTTGTTTGTTCCACTCATCACGAAGGTTTCGATAGAAAACGACTACGAAATCATCCTGCTACATACGGAATTCAACCTTGCAGCCGGATTCATCACAAAGATCTTTTATTCGCTTCAAACCGGTGGCAAATGTTTCCATATCTTTGGAGTAATACAGGACTCCAGTAATCAGCTTGTTACGGCGTATCGCTTTTTTGCTACCGTCCAAAAACTCTTCCGGCGTATGCCCCAGCGGAAAACCGCCAGTCGTGTGGATTTCAATGCGATCCTTGAACACATCGTTTTCATTACACTGGTTATTGTTATACAGACGATGCCCGTAAGAATTGATAACAGCTTCTTTGATTGCTTCAATGGGGATTTCAGGAGTCTCAACTCTTTTCAGCCCGACAATATCCGCCTTCCAGTCCATTGCGTCGATAATATACTGTACACAAACCTTGCTGAGTCCGATAATAGAGCCGCTCCTTTTGTGGCGAATATCGGTAAAGGTCGTCTTAACATTTGTAGCGAACTTTGCCATTTGCACGTCATTTATGGGCGTGTCACAGAACAGAACCGCTCCGGCATTCAAAAGGTGGATGCCGTTCTTAGCGAGCAAATCGAGTTTACCCAAAACGACCTTCGGTTCGTCCGATTCAAAATCAATACGCCCAACTTCTTTTGAACGCCTCAGATACTCTTTGAAATCTTCCTCAATTATATCGTCAACAGTATATTCGGAGACCTGAAACTCCCATGCCTTTGACGCATCTCCTCTCAAGCGCAGCAAATCATCATAGGTTTCCTGATTCATGACCTTATCTTCGTCAGCGACACGAATGCGGGGAATATTATACGCCAGATAAGGACTGCGATTGCCGGTAAACTTCACATAAATGACTTTTCTTCCACCGAACATCTTTGTTGTAACTTCCGGATAAATCGCAGGTTTGAATCTCATGGCTGATTTCCCGAAGCGTGCTGTCTGATATTTTCTGTCCGACGACGGCGCCGTTGTTTTTAACTCCGAAATACAGTTCACCGGAGCCGTGCTTGTTCAGAATGGCAACTATTGAAATGATACCTTCTTTTAATTCTCCGGTACTTTTCTTAAACTCAATCTGTTAGGTTTCCTTCCCTATATTGATAACGCTCATTCCGAAGCCCTCCATGAAATCGTTACTAAACTTTCACCGATACACAGTTTTGCCATTTCGTATCACTTTTTACATATTGATAGCATACCACGGAAAGATGAATAAGTCTATATAAAAACGGCTGCTTTTTACGGCAACCGCTTTTTGTTCGGTAATGAAATTATGCAAGCCTATCTTCCGCCTGCATCCCGCCTTTGAGAACAACAATAATTCGTTTATCCTTCATCACACGAACGCATTCAACCAGTCGCCGGATCATAATATCATCAAAGGCATCGAAAGAAACGTTTTCATTCCGTATCATTTCGGTTATCCTTTGGAGCTCCGTCTGCGTTTCCGAATCGACCTTGGTTTTGCATCGCACAACTTCAAGCTGCTGTCTTAAGACCTTAACCCTCTTGAAATTGTCTTCGATGGCGACCATATACTTTTCAGTATCGCCACCGGTCGAGTTCATCATTGTCATCAGGTTTCAGCTTCTTCTTGGAGCGATACGATTTGTTTTTCAAGAAGATATGCTTCTGACTGACCGCTTTGCCCCGTTACAGCAAATCGCAGATTGTTCTGAATCAGGCGCATCGTTTCATCCTGCATCGTGAACATCTTATTCAGACATCTTAGAATCGCCGCATGGAGCTTTTGTTCCTCTGCGCCAATAGCGTCGCACACCTCAGAACCATGATCTCGGCGGTTGATACAACGCCAAACATACTGTCGCTTTCCGTTTTTGGTTTTACCGGTTATACAATAGGAACAGCCGCACTCTCCGCAAATCAACAACTCGCTCAATGCGAATTTCCCACTGTATTTTTCCTGATCGGTTACCCCCAATGTGGAGCACTTATGCTTGCTTCCCCGACGTGCAATTTCCATCTGAACTGCATTAAACTTATCTCTTGCTATAATTGCCGGATGATTATTACTGACAAGATAGCGCGGCATTTCACCTCTGTTAACCTTTGTCTTTTTTGAGATGCAATCCGTTCGAAAGGTCTTTTGCAAAAGTAAATTTCCTGCGTATTTTTCATTTTTCAGCATTTTTCGAATTACGCTTCTATCCCAGCAGGTGTTTCCGGTTGGAGACATAATCTGCTCGCTTTGCATATATTCTTCTATCTGCCCCGGAGTCAACCTGTCCAAATATTTATCAAATATCAAACGGACCACTTCCGCTTGTTCGGGAACAATCTCCGGAATCCCGTTTGATCCCTTTTTATACCCAAAACATGTAAAGCTGGAGCAGTACGTTTCATTCCTCGTTCGCTGCTGAACACCCCAGCGGACGTTTGCGCTTATGTTCTCGCTTTCGGACTGCGCGATCACGCTGAACAAACCGATCAGCATTTCGTTTTCGGCTTTCAGGGAATCAATAGCCTGTTCCTCAAAGTACACACCGATGTTCATCGCGCGAAGCTTACGCACCCAACTCAGGCTATCAACCGTGTTACGGGCAAAGCGGGAAATGCTCTTGGTCAAAATCATATCGACCTTACCCTTTTCGCAGTCGTCCATCAACCGGAGAAAATTTTTTCTTTTAGCCGTCTGTGTACCAGTGATGCCTTCGTCAGCGTAGATACCGGCAAAAGTCCAACTCGGATTTTTGGCAATCGCTTCGGTGTAGTAGGCGATCTGTGCCTCGTAGCTGTTAAGCTGCTCTTCTGCATCGGTCGAAACGCGGCAATAGGCGGTGACGCGAAGCCGCTTTGTATTGTTTCTCTTTCTTGCAAGCATGGGGTTGGCGTCAATTTTCGTGACTCGTTTCTGTAATGTTGCTTCCATCGCCTGTTCCTCCTATCGCTGTAATTTCCGCCCTGTTGTAAAACACAACGGTCAGTTTCCCATTTGGGTAAACTCTGATTTTACGAATATATCTCTTTATAAATTGCAGATCAGGCGCATTCATCGGCATCATATCTGCAAATTCATCCTTTAACGCCTGTGTAACTTCTCCCCTGTCGAATGTGCAGCACTCAAATCGCAAAGCGGCACAAGACAATATGCTTTTCGCCGCTGCCGTGAAACTGATTTTCGGTTGTTCCAACAGTCTGATCAATTCGTTTTCTTCCATGACGACGTCCTTTGACGGAGAATACTGTGATTTCGGGGTCACGTCCAGCAAGTTCGGATTCTGAATGACCTTGTTGATTATGTTTAAGACTGCTGATTCCAACAAATCGTCCGTTACAAACAAAAGTGTCTTGCAACCGTCCGCGCACATCTACTTTTCTCTGGAACCCCAGGTGTTGACTCGCTTGTACCGTGTTCTGCATTTCCCACACACACAAATCTCTTTGAAATATTCAAGGATCGGGGAAAGCGGTGTGGCGGCACCGCCTTTGTCATCCTTCATCCGGTGTGCTTTTTGAAAAACATCCTCGGCGATGATTTTCGGATACGTTTTATCGCCTATGTACTTTGCGTTATCAATGATCCGCTTTACGGAGTTCTTGTTCCAACGAACCTCATTCATATAGAAAGGGATCGAACGCTGAACAAGTATATCGGAGATATTTTGAAGCGTCTTCCCCGCGACATATAACGAGAAGATTTCAGCCACGGTTTTTGCTTCCTCCGGCTGGACGACAACAACGCCATTCTTATCTCATAGCCGTAGGATATTGTTCTGAGCCTTGCCATCATAACACCTCCGATATCTTCTGTCTTAATTGAAGTCCGCCCTTAAACTGAAACACGACCGTACCGTCGTTTCCGACAAGGACCTTCTCCGTTACCGTTAAGAAAAGCTGCGGACCGAAGCGGAGAATCATATTTGGAGATTCGGAGAGCATTTCCTTAAGAACCCGCAGGTTCTCGATCAGCATCTCGTTCTCATCCGCATTCAGTAGTTTTAGCCGCTTATTTCTAAGCTCCGTTATCTTGAATTGCAGCTCTGTCGTTCGCTCCAGATAGGATACTTCGTCAATGATTCCCTGCCCACGAAGCTGAGCGTACATATTGTTCTGAGTACACAGTTTTGCAATTTCTGCATCAATCTGTGCGATCTCATTATTTTGCCCTGAAATCTTTTCCCGAACCCTGAGAATCTGCGTCAGTGTTTTGTCAAGGATTTCCTTTTCAAAAACGCGCAGCTTGTTGTAAACCTCTACGAATGCTTCTCTGAGTTCATCCTCCCTGACATTCTGACCGCTGCAGCTATGACCGGTAGCGCTTTTCCGGGAGCATACCCAATAGCGAATACCACGAAGCATTTTTGATTTGTAGCTCCAGCCGCATTCTTCACAGAAGATCATTTTGTCAAACACACGCTTCACTTTTTCCTGCTTCGTTGCATTCCCGTTTCTGTGCAAGCGTGCCTGTACCGCATCAAATACTTCTCCGCTGACGATAGCTTCGTGCGTATCTTCCACATAAAACTGATCAACGGCTCCGTTGTTCGGTCTGTTACGCAGCGGAAAAATCTGCGGCGTGTAGGTCTTTTGATGAAGCGTGTCACCGATGTATTTTTCATTGGTCAAAATATATCTGACGCCTACCGTTGTCCATTTTCCATTTATTGAGGGAACGCCCTCATTGTTCAGGATTTTAACAATTCTGTTCGAGCCGCTACCGGAAAGGTAGAGATCAAATATCCGTCTGACGATATCAGCCTGTTCGGGAATGATCTTCAGCACCCCTTTTTCGGTAAATTCGTAGCCGAACGGGGCGTGAGTGGAAACGCATTCGCCGTTTTCCATATGCATCCTCATGGCGGTGGAGACACGTTTGGAACCGGACATGGCTTCCATCTGAGCAAACGCACTTTTCACATAGAGGATCAATTCTGAATTCATCGTCTTGGTATCAATGTTGTCATTTTCAAACAACACAGTCACTCCGTAAGTGGCGGGCCTTCGGATGGCTTCGATACGCTCCAATGAATTTCTGGCGAATCTTGATACACTCTTAACGAAAATGCGGTCGATCCTGCCGTTTGCGGCGTCCTTCATCATGCGTTTGAACTCATCGTGCTTATTGACGCAGGTGCCTGTGATCCCTTCGTCGGCGTAAATGTCAACGAGCTCCATTTTCATATTGCCGCGGATGAAATCGGTGTAGTATTTCAACTGCGCGGCAAAGGAATTTGGCTGATCCTCGGAATCGGTACTGACACGGCAGTACACAGCCGCGCGTGTTTTCCGCTCCAACTTGATCTTTTCGATTGTCGCCGGGATCACTTGTACGATCCGCTCTGCCATGTCGTCACCTCCTTGTCACGCTCAAAGTTTAGCTGTTTTTCTCGGCTTTGTCATTTATGCGATTTCCGGGATCGGGAGCAAATCGCACATTAGACTTTCTGCATTAATTTTGTTAAGATTGTTGATTACGGTTTTATCTAACCGGTTCTCTCTTGCGATCCGCCGCAGGAACTCCCACGCGGCAAAATACATCATCTGATTTGTCAATTCCTCATCCATTCGAGTATTCTCCTTTTGTTTGTTTCCGTTCTTATTTATGTGCTGTGAAAAATAGGTTTGTCATCTGACGGATGTCATCCCTTGTTTTCAGAATAACCTTCGGCTGATGATATAAGCAGGAATATTTACTGATAACCACATTGATGATCTGTTCGGCGATTTCATAATCGACGCCGGGAATACAGACAAGCTCCCTAAAAGTCAAGTGTGCAATCATCTCATCATCATACTCAAGCAGATCAAACGCCTTATCAATATTCAGAATCATCTGTTCTTCTTTTAACATCCGAGCCTCGGCTTTGGAATATCCCATCTGCACGAGATATTCTTCCGTTTTCTCTGCAATATCAACAAAGGGTTCCTGTGGCATATCAGCATATTCGATCAGGGCCGCCGTTAAATCCTGCACACAGGTATAGCCAAAACCGCTCAGCTTCATCATAACAAGAATCGGGATGTCGAGCATCGTCTCCGGTGTTCTGAACCCCGCCTTTTTCAATGCTGCGGCTTCATAGTAACTCAATGAGTTATTCCAAAAGTTCTCTCTCTTTTCCTTTATGTTCTTGTTGCTCATTCTGTTTTCCCTCCGTTTTTTTGTTTAATCAAAGACAAGCTAACCTTGATCGCTTCATCTACCTTTTTCATCGCCGGTTCCGGCATTGGGCTAACGAAATTCAAAAGCTGTTTCTTGTCTATCGTTGTGATCTGCTCCAGCTGCACCACGGATTCAAAAGGAAGATCGTCCATTTTGAAAATGACGTGTGTGGGCAGCGTTCGCTTCTTCCTCGATTTACTGGTTATGGTAGCGACGATCAGCGTGGGGCTATGTTTGTTTCCCTTATTGTTTTGAAGTACAACGACGGGGCGTATTTTTCCCTGTACCGAACCGACCGTTTTTCCGAGCTTGGCGTAATAAATATCGCCTCGCATTACCTGTCTTTCGTACATTTTCGCACCTCCTGATATGTATAGAATCCGACTTGAACAGTTCAGGAGATCGTTCGATATCAGAGAGATAAGGCTGACAGCCGAGGCAGCGTTAGATATTTTTCCTCCGGCCTTGCTTTACCTCTCATTTATCACAGGCGTCTGCCTGTATGTATGAGAACCCCCGACAGGGTTCTCATTAAAGGCATTTCTACTTGTTCTCAACATCCCGAAATGCAAGGGACCTTATCACACGGCTGAACAGCTTATTCAGCTCCATGGGACTCTCACCCCCGGTCTTTACGCGCCGGCTATTCGATAGAAGTATCATTATTCCTTGTATCTGTCATCGCCACCACCGGAGGCTATCCGGCTTTCGCTGTATAAGTGATGTCGCTCTTTCCCGTTTGGGGAGTCTCCCTCTTTCGGAAAGTCATCGCGCACCTACAGTCACGGCTTGGCGTTCAACACCGGTACAAGTAACGTATGTGATAAGGTGTATATTCAATTTTCAAGGTTCATTTGATAGGGCGTTTTTCTTGCCCCTCTACTTAAGTACTTGGACGTTTTTTGGCAATCATTTCAATTTTTTGATTTTCTCTAAAATTTTCTTTTTCTGTCAACACAATTGAACCGGCGTCAATCCTAATTTCGCCGCTATTTTCGCATCAGATACAAACTCCTTATTATCAAAATACAGAAGATTCATTATTGTTTGCTCTTCAGAAGACAGTGTTTGAACTAACTCCTTGATGCGTTGCAGGTGAACGTTGTTTATTGCTGCTTCTTCAATATTCACCTCTGGGTCTGCAATGACGTCATACATTGTGAGCTGTTCTTCAACGTAGACAATCTCATCAAGAGAAACAACGAAAGGAATTGCTTCACATTTTTCTTCTGCTTTTTCATCGGAGTTGTTGCTTATTGCCTCGGTATAATCCTCATAGGAATTGCATTCTTCTCCGAAAATAGCCGTGTCTTCATCAAAGAACAGGTCATCTTCGACACCATCCTCAACACCGCCCGCGAAACTATAGTCTTCCTGCGCCGACAAATCATCTTTATCGACCGCACTGAGCCGAGGCAGGTTCAACATATCGTCCCTCTGAACCCGCAGATTCCTCTTTCGACTCGCGTCCCATTTTCTGAAGTCTTCCGGCGTGACTTCAAATCTGTAAAAACCGTGCCGTCTGTTATACGGATCAACATATTCCTTGATAAACTTTCGTTTCTGGTTTTCAGGGCGGATGATAAACTCATGAAACTGTTTTCCTGTCATCTGAATCCACTCCGGATTTACACCATTGCAGTTTGGATCTTTCCAAACAAAAAACATATTTGCCATTTTGTAATCTCCTTTGAATTTTGAAAATTTGGTTTGAAGTTCAAAATTCCGGAGATCATGGATATTCGGCTATGTAACAAAGCCAAAGCGATAACATAAAAAGTCCTTCCCGCAGCGATTAAGCCGAAGGAAGGACTTTAACAGCATCGTATGAAGGGAGCAAAGCGGACACAAAAAACACCGTATGACAATAAGACAGAATCAAATTCTGTGCTTATCCTTCATACGGTGCTCGGGTAGTCTCGTCAGGTAATGACCGGAACCGCTCCGCTTACTCGCTACAAAGTATTCTATTTAATTTTCAGTTGTTTTGGAGCTTTTAACAGATACCTGCTTCTTGTCTCCATTTTTCAATACGCCGTCCAATACCGCGAACGGTACGAAAGTACCTTAGATCAAAAGCGAAAACGCCTTTACATTTCGGGCACATAAACGGCTGAAGGGAATCAACGCCAATTACCTTGTCCCCGATATGAAATTCACAGTTTGGACATTTCAGATTTTTAAGCTTTATTAATTCGGTTCGATCCTTGCTTTCGATCAAGATGCCATTTCTTATTGCCTCATAGTACAGAGGCGTCTTGAATTTCGGTTCTGCAAGCTGAATAATCACATTCCCACCTCCATCAAAAATTCTTCCGATTCGTGGTAGTCGATTAGATGAAGCTGTTTGAGTTGTCGTTTTGCTGGCCGGTTCAAAAGAACCATCGACATTGAGTTTGCTTGCATTGAGTCCCTTGTTAGCTATACAATAATTCAGAGCAGCCTGCATCCATTTGACTTCGGAAACCGTTGTGCCTGATGCTCTGACAACCTTTTTCTCGTTCCAGTATGCGTAATCGCCGGATGTGCTCGGCTGAGAATATGCTTTATAATTTGTGGAATAGTCCGCAGCCATAGCGGAAACCGAAAAGATACTGCAGAGTGCAGCGATTGCAAGAGTGAGAGCAATAATTTTAGTCTTCATTTTTATCTCTTGTTATTTGATTTAAGTTTTGACTTATCTGAGAAAGTTTCTCATTTCGTGGGCCGTCCCCTGCACCTTATATCCATAATGTCATTATCTCCTTTCGACAATAGAAATGATAGCATCCTTAATCAAAACATTGTGGTTTTCATTTTTCAATGTTCTATTTGGCTTCTATTCACCTTCAACATCATCATTGTATATGTCAAGATAAAACTAACGTAGGGAATTTTTATCACGAGAGCTATTAGAAAATCCGCGCTTCACTGAGCACGGATTTTCTTTCAAATTGTATCTATCTGCTTAGTAAATAGAACTGCATTTCAGATAAATCGTTTTATTCACGCCACCCGTCCAAGGGCAAATCGCTTTCATCCAGCCCGAGGAGTAGATTTCACAAATGGTCACGATATCGTTCGGATATATCCTTCCGCAAGTGCTTCCATTGACGCCGGAATATGCCTGTATATATTTTGTTGCCTTGAATTTAAGTTCTGAGACCTTGCAATACACTGTTTTATTGCCAGAGTTATTCCACGGACAGCTAAGCTTCGCAACGCCGTTGCTGTAAATACGCTGAATGGTAATAACATCGTTGGTGTACACCCTTCCGACATAAGAAACACATGTATAAGAGCTGTAGGCGTTTGTATATGCGCCACTCTTAACACGGAAATTTGTAGTGAAATAAGTTGTCTGACTACCGGTCCCTGAGCCGGAATTTGAACTGCTGGTAGAATAGTTTCTTCCGCGTGTAATCGCCATAGTTTGACCGGATTTCCAATTGCCGAAAGCAATCGTATGTACTCTCACCTTATTATCAGGAGAATTGGCAAAGTTGCTGTCAAGCACCTTAACTCCACTGGAATTATGGGAGATGTAAATCATCGAATGGCTGTTGCCAACGCGGATAACATCACCGGGCCATACGCCGGATTTGTCCAAATTAGCCTTTGTAAATGTTGAAACTGCAATTCTTGTAGGATACACGTCATCAGTAGATTTGCTTGCATAAAGATACCACAAACAGTAATTTGCGAATCCTGCGCAACTATAAGCCGTAGATGTGATATATCCACCATATCCGTTCGTATAGTGAATTGGCATCAGACTTGCGGAAGTCGGAACCAAGCCCATCGTATTTTTAAGCCACGATGTCTGAATAACATTGGCATTACAGCAATTATAGCCACTATTATAGCGATAAATACTGCCGTTTGTAGTAAAATATCTTCCTTCAAGTCTTGACACTAATGTGTTCAATCTTGTCTGAACTTCTGCTTTTGTACGATTTGCCGGAGTCGTAGCTGCCGATGCGGAGATTGCCATAACGGAGAAGAGCATCATAACAACCAGAACGAGCGAAATAATTTTTGATAAGTATTTTTTATTCCTCATAAAAGTAAGTCCTTCCTTATTTTTGTTTTTCAATGATTCAATGATTATTGATATTATTGGAGAATGCGCACATTTTGGGATAGCTACTGAATCGGTTTGGGCTCTCTGTCGCTTAATGGGCCAATCTCTACTTCTGGAATTTTTCATCACTTTGAGCCTCCTTACGGAAATGTTTGTTGTTTGTAATATAACCTACTGGATAAAAGAACTGTGGTTTTCTTTCTTGCAGGCCGATCGCGGCTTCTTGCTTTCACGGCATAATCGCCTCTTTTCTTGTTGTTGATGAGTTCAGTATAGCAATCAAACAATGATTTCTGTGAGAAAAGTTTTTCGAGTTGAATCAGTGCTGTTTGATTTGTTATCTTTATTATACCGATTGATTTTGTCGTGATGTGACTTCCGTTTTTTACCTTTGACTTAATAAATATAAAGGGGCGCGCTGTGCAGCGTAAGCTCTTGCATCTGCCTCCAGCGCTTGATCTTCATATCCAGGAAAATCAACATACCCGGATATATAATGATCCATATTGAATTTCCATTCTCTTGCATTTTCATAATAATAACTGTTTTTTACAAGATCGGACTCAAAGTCCAGCGACGCTACAACGTAATGCTGATAAGCATGAAAGACCTCATGAATTATTGCTTTTACGCTATCCTCTGCCCCACCGGTGGTGAGCTCATCAAGATTAATGCAGATGAGTTTTTCGTTATCATAATAATAGGCAAGCGTGTATTTATTGAACTTGTCATATGACATCTTGATCTCGGCATAGTTATCAATACCGAGATATTTCTCTTCACGGACTCCAACTTTGCAAAGCAGCTCAAAACGGTCCTCTATGTTTAGATCATTCCATGTCGAAAGCTCCAGTGTAATTTCATCGGGTGGAATGGATATTGATGTACTATCTTCATCTGCAAGCATTTCAAGAAGTGCTGTCCAATCATCCATAGAAAACACGTCAATGTATTCTTTATAAAAGCCGATAACAGATGGGATGATGAGGATGATCACCGATACATATGCGCAAACAACAGACGTTCTGTCTTTGCAGTATTTAAGGAACCTGTCTGTACGTTTTTTCGGTGATCTGAGCTTTTTCAGTTGATAATACAAAAAAACAGCTACCAGAGCAATGGCAACAATAGTGATAATTGCCGTAACAAAATAATATTGCAGAAACAACACGAAGAAAAAACTTTCAATAATCAGTAAGCTGATAACAGATGACATCCACTTGTATTTTTTTGCCGATTTGTTTTTTGCAAAACACGCGACAAGAACAAAACAGAAAATAAAGTATATTGGAACAACAAACTGACTGCTTGCATAATCACCAACACGGTTAATATAGATACTTGGGAACCCGTCGACAAGAATGAACGCGAATATTCCATACATACTATAAGGAAGATATTTTTGAATAAACTCTTTCCATTTCATAGTTTTATCCCCGCTCCATTCTTCATCAAGCTACATGTTCATCAAGGCCACAGAAGACAGGCTCACTCAATTTAACTTCAAGGATTTGGAAGTTTCTTTCCTCAATGGCAATTTGCTTTGCATATTTAATATGTACCGGCAATCTCGTAATGATTTTATTTAAGGTCGCATTTTTCTTGTACTTATACTCAAATAATTCATTTACACTTCTTCCGGCTGCAAAATACTGTTATACTCCCCTTGTTTTCGGCTTATCAAAAAGCCAAAGAAGTCCCAAATCACAGTGAACATAAAATTTCAGGATTTCTTTCCCTTGTTTGTTATAATCCATCACAACTTCAATTCTGTCTTTCATTACTGTAGCCTCCTGTTTTTCACTATTTCGCGTTTAGTTCTTCCAACAGTTATAAGTTTAATACAGGTTCGACATATCATGTGATAAATTATTTAAAAAAGCAAGGCGGGGCAGCCTTGCTTTTCATAGTTCCCGAGACAGGATTTAACATTCAGTTGAGAGAAATCATTCTTTGGCGTTTTCTGTTGTTTCTCATTACCATTTCTTTTGAAAAAGGAAATCGAAATGTCCCGTCATTGATCATATCAATCCACTGACTAAAGGTAATAAACTTCGCAGAGGCGCTGTGATCGACTGCATATATTTTGTTCTCCGGCAGACGGTCGAACAGATTTAACGAGGCAAAATCGGGAAGTTTTGTCACAAACGGATATTCTCCTGCCTTAATGATAACGACTTCAGCTCCGTCGTCATATTTTTTTAAATGCTGCATTTCGCAGGGTGAGATCAAGTCATGTTCTATTCCGTTAAAATCAACCTCCGTGCCGCAAATCCTGCTTATTTTGCTTAAAAAATCGATTTCCTTTGAGCTGAAGCAAATCCAGTTATTGCAGTTGGAAAGAATCGTCTCTGCGTGTTCCTTGTACTTATTCTGGAGCTGTCCGAAAGACTGGATAAACAGGAAATACCTGATATTGTGGCTTCTGGCTTCGCTGATTCGGTTATCAAAATTCGGAATAGCAGGAAGATTGGAAAACTCATCCAGTACGAAATTCACGCGTAGCGGCAGACGATCATCATCAGTCTCGGCAGATTTTGTAATCAATGTTTCATAGCACTGTGTGAAAAAAGCGTTGACAAGAAAATTCAAACTTCCTTTTTCATCTGGATAGATCACATAGATAATCGTTTGTTTTTCTGCGATTTTTTCTACATCAATGTCATTTGCGCTCATTAGTCGCTGAAGATTTTCATTTTGTGAAAAAGGAGCCATTGCGGCTAACAGGCTGGAGTAGATACAGGATTTCGTTTTCTCGGCCTCCAGATCCAAAACCGTATGCATCCCGTAAGCCGCAGGCGTATTCTGATCCATCTTTTCCAGCATCGCTTTCAGTGTTGTGCAGTTCTTTTCAAAGCATAGCTGATTCAAGTTGCAGATGTTAAAATACTCAATCGGAACGGAAACCATCAAAATCAATATCAATGAAATTAAAAATCCCAGAGAAGTATCAGCCCAATATCTGTCTACCGTGTTTGCCAACAACGGAGCAACAACACTTGCAGCAAAATCATTGATACACTGATAGGATGCGTCAAAATTATCGCGCTGATAATACCTGTGAGCTTGCGCCAACGGATTCCAGCCATGGGAATATCCGGGTTTGCGAAAATTCAGCACATAGACATCTGCGCCCTTTTGTCTTGCAGCTCCGCTTGTGATCTTATATATTTCACCTTTCGGATCGTTGATTACAGCGCTTTCTCCGGACGCAATAATTGACTCAACAGTCGGGATAACAACGGTACGCGATTTCTTACATCCCGTTGGACCAATCGTGATTGTATGCATATCCGAATGGTCTACAAACAGTCTTTCATGCTCATAGTACAACGGAACACCTGCGTAAGAACAATCCTGTGCTGACACCTGTTCTAATGATGCTTTGATTTCTTCCGGCTCCGCAAATCTACTGTGACTTTTTGTTATGTATTTACTGTATTTTGCCTCATACATCAGTTATTCCCCCTTGCCTCGGAAGCCTATGGATGATTTATGTACCGTCAATTGCACGTCCCCTTTTCCCGGTTCAGTCAATCGAATTTCAAAGTGTTTGGACAGATTGGCAAACAATGCCTCAGAGCACTTTCCATTTACAAAAAAGGTTACGTTCAATTTGTCCGCTTTGTTTCTGAGAAAGTACATAAACGCATCAAAATATTCATTAAAATCATACTTTGACTTATCATTCCAGCCCGAAAGCTCAACTAAAACATTTCCGGAATATTCATTTTGAAAACGGAAACAGTGCTTTGACTCCCAGAGAAATCTGTCAAGCTCCCTGAAACGTTCTTCTTGTTCAACATAGGGAAATACGAACTCGAAGTATTCTCCGCCTGTTATAGAATCGCAGTAACGAATTGCGTTTTCATAATTACCCTGAATAACGACCATACTGTTTGCCTCCTCTGCTGCAGCCACCTTTGTTTTATGATATTATATATTTTTGTCCGGCACACATGTGTAAACCATTTTCGTAGGAATCTGCCAATTCAACAAGTAAGCATTTTCAAATAAGTTTTTTCTTCTTTTGTGTAAATAGTCGCACGGTTGGTTGTTTCACTTATACGCCGGGAACAAAACGATCCTCCCGATGATAATCAAAGCCTGCGATAAGGCAGACGCTCTCACCGCAGACCTATTGTGCATTGGAAATTACTTTGCGCTTGCCTTATGCGTTGCACTTACCCACCAGGACGGGCTATTCTTCTAGTTGCCGCACTTGCAGTTGCTACCATACCATGTATTTACCCAATCATATGCGACTGTAATCGTATAATTGGAGTTTCTGTTAAGAGAAAGCTTGATAGATGCGCTATGCCATGTTTTTTTTGTTGTTTTTCCGTTTGTATTGTTTTTGATCGTAATTTTATAATACGGATAAATGCTGCCTTCTTTATCAACCTATTTTCCCCAGCTAAAAGCTCTGTAAGTATATTTGCACTTATTCTGTTTCAAGGTAATGGATTCTGTTCCGGGGCGTGACCAATCCGCCTGTGTTTGTACTGTAATTGTGCGGGTGTTATCTCCGCCGGACGTCGCCGCACTCGCGGGAAGAATCATAAATGACGCACATGTCATAACGGCAAGAAGCATTGCGATAATTTTTGTAAGATAATTTTTCTTTGGCATAAAGAATTGAATCCTTTTTAAATATAAAGATATTGTAAATATTTGATTTTAACGTGCTCGCATATCAATAGCATTCATTGTAACCGCCGATGGCCCACCAGACCGCTTTAAGCAAGAGTGTCCATTTCCACGTTTCTTTCACCTCCGTTTTTCATTTCTTTTGTATGACTTAAGAATCAGGCCGATCTCTTGTGAATATTCCGCCAAAGTTGAACACCCTGACCGTTTTAAATTGAACAGTGCGACCGCCTAAATTGAACAGTCAAACCGCCGGAATTGAACAGTTTGACCGCAAAGATTGTACA
>UQCF01000010.1 GCA_900539465.1 uncultured Ruminococcus sp.
TCGCAGTAATAAACGGTTCGGGCGCTGTAATCACAAATGATAAGTTCATTTACGGCCTTGCCGCAGGGCTTGATTCGATTGAGGGTTATGTTGCCGCTTCTGCCGACGGCTGCGAAGTTAAAATATCCAAATCCGGCGATAAAATCGGCACAGGCACGCTTGTTGAGATTTATAAAGACGGTTATCTTGTTGACACATACACGGTTGTTATCTTCGGCGACGTTGACGGTGACGGCTGGTATGACGCGCAGGATGCATTCATTGTTTCATTGATTGCAAACGGTCTTCTCACCCGTGAGCAAACAGGCGAAGCAAAATATCTCGCTGCCGACTGCAACCACGACGGCGAAATAAACGCAAGCGATGTTGAAATTCTCCAAAATGCAGGTCTTTTGCTGAGCGATGTTGACCAGAGCAAATCTCAGGAAGAACTCGAAACCGATTCGGCTTATGAAGAATATTCAGAGCTCGTAAATCAGCTTTCAACCAACGAAGATGAACCGAATAAAACAGATTTTATATTTACGGTAATTAATTCGTTGATAGCGTTCATTGTTAAGCTGCTTAAAAATCTTTCTTCTTTGATTAAGCAGTTCTAAAACTTAACACACGGCAAAAAATCCCATCAACGCAAAAGTGTTGATGGGATTTTTAAATTTCTACTTTTATTCTACCTCTGTTTTGTTGCAAAAGATTGCAGTAATTGATATAATTTTTACGAGGTGAGGCAATGGATTACTATAAATTCGGAAATTTGATTTGCAGTATGCGGGAATCGCACAACTTAACACAAAAAGAATTTGCTGATATTCTCGGTGTATCTGACAAAGCCGTTTCTAAATGGGAAAACGGTCAGGCTCTGCCGAGAATGGAAACTTTAGAAAAAATTGCGGATATACTCGGAACTTCTGTCGAAGAGATTATTGTTTTGAGCAAAGAAAATGTGAAAAGAGTTTTAATTGTTAATTCATTCGGATCATTACTCAACATTAAAATTGACGATGAAATAATAACGCTTAAAACCTTTGAAAATAAATGGGCTTTAATCGATTTAACAAAATCCGAGCATGCGGTAACCGTATACGGCGAAATGAATTTAGAAGATATTATCGACGAAACAAAAGAATCAGACAATTTATTTGTGCAAAAAAGCATTAAGTCTGTTGCAAAATGGGCAACGAAAAAAATCAATAAGTTTGTAGTCAGAACCAAATGCCAATACATACTTACTGATATTCGAGACTGTGAAAAAATCGAAGTAGAAAATGAAGTGTTTTCTGATGAAAATGTATTCGGCATAATAGAAAGTCCCATCTTTACTTATCCAAAGCTAAATTGCAGCTGCAAAGTAAAATTGTCTCATGCGGAGTGTGTTAACAAAGCAGAGGTTTATTCGAGCTTTAAAAGATATAATCTTATAGGTGATGCTTTGCTTTCTATTCCGTCGGCGCTGATATTCTATCCGTTTAAAAAGCTATATATTAAACGGATTTTAAAACCGAGTATACTAAAAAAGTATATTTTAAAATCAGACTACTTTATAGAAAAAGAAAATTCGTATGGCAGTAAATCAAATCACCCGATAATTAAAGCAATATGCTCTTTGTTTTTATGCATAATTTTATTCATAGGAATAAAAACAGGCTACGATATTATCAATGTCGAATTTAAAAAACCGTATCTTATTTCATCGGATTTCAGCATGATTACCTACGGCAGAGAAAAATATGTCAGAATTGACGAACTGCCCAAAGATGCGATTGCAGAAATAACCTTGGGCACAGAATGCTGGTTTAATGCAAGAATAGACGGTTTATCAAAAATCGAACAGTATCACGGCAGCGATAAAGTCTGTGAATATAAAGATAAAGAAAACCGCACTTATCTTTGGCTTATAAGAGACTATGATGATTCATCCATTAACATTGAAACCGGAGAGTTTAAAGATTACAACGATTTCTCTGAACATTACGTTTATATTTTGCAGAATTGATATTAAAAAAGAAGTGATGCGCTCACTTCTTTTTTTATTTCTTCTTTTTCGACAGCGGTGTTACTTCCTCCAGAACAGGAATTAAACTACTTAGCAATTCGGTATTTTCTACGTCTAAAATGTAACATTCTTTAGCTCCGTCATACGGGTAACCGCAATCGGCGGCACACATCAAATTTTCTATTTGCGGCAGTTTTTTAACATAAACCGTGTTGTCGCAGACCGTAAAAATCGGTTTATCGTTTATATAAACCATATATTCGCCGAACATTTTTCTGCTGCGAACCGCGCCGAAATCCTTGATTTTTTCGCATACAAACTCTATATATTCACTTGATGTTGCCATTATTGTCTCCTTTATCTTTACGGGTGAGTAATATGCACCGGTTTTTCAGCGAAATCTTTTTTTACCGACCATCCGAAACTTTCCGCTTCTTTTTTATAATTTAAGAAAGAATGGTTTATGGAAAAGCCGAGGATTTCTTCAGCCATTTCAAAAGTTATCTGTATTTCTTTTTGCGGAATACATTGAACATATCGCCACAGTTTATCATATTTGCTCATTACTGTCACCTGTTTTCTTTGCTCTTTTCGGCCGCGTCAATTATCAGCGCAAACGCACCGTAAAGCACTCCGGCAACCGCCCAAAATATCCAACTGTATTTTATTTGACCGTTGCCGTACGGCGAATATGTATATATCATCACCACAGCGGTAACAATCAGCCAATAAACCGCGCTTAACGTGCTTTTAATATGCTTTCTTGATTTTTTCTCGGGTGAATAATCCCCCTGCTTCAAAAGCCTTTCAATAGCGGAATTATATGTGCCGACGTAAACAAACACCGCACAGCCGACCGATACCGCCAAAAGCAAAATACAAAGTGCCGATATATAGAAAATATCGCTTTTGTCAAAGCACAATGCCAAAAACAGCGGCAAAACAGAAACAATGCACAGAACAACACCGACTATGTTAAATCTGCTGTATTTGTCGCTGAATTCATCTTTGCACTTTTGAACTTCTTTTGCTGCCTCGGGTAAAAGATTAAATTTTTCCTCTTCTAAAAATTTATAATCCTTTGATTTTGAAGAGCATTTTAAAAATATCGAAACTGCCGCGGCAACAATAACAAGCCAAATGCTAAGGCCTATGCCGGCCGCCGCGTTTTCTGAAATCTTAACATAATCCGTTTCACTCAAGCCCGCCAAAATGAGAAGTGTAATCGGTGATATAATACACATTGCGGTTGCAAGTGCTGTTTTTGGAGCGGCAGATTTTCTCAATGCCAAATATTCCTTTGCGTGTGCCGCATCAACTGTACGAAACGAAGGCTTTTCTTCATTTATCGCTGCCGAATCCTGCACGCCGTCCTTTAACAGATAATCGGTTGTAACAGAAAACAATTCGCTCATCTGAATTATTTTGCTCAAATCCGGCTGTGACTGTGCACTCTCCCATTTTGAAACAGATTGCCTTGTAACGCCGAGGCGTTCGGCAAGCTCCTCTTGAGACCAACCGTTCTTTTTTCTAAGGCTGATTATTTTATCCGAAAAATTCATTGTTCTTCCTCCGAAAAAGCTTTTATTTGAATAAATTTTATAATATTTTGCGGTTGCGTTCAATAAATCTTACCGTATAATTTGTCAACCGACGGTTGCGAATCGAAAATATTTTATAAAATGTTTTCATCACAAAATTTTTGAAATTTCTTTTCGCTTAAAATTTCGTGGGTTACAAATTCACCGTTATAAAACATCGTGAAAGATGTATGTGCCGTCGGAGCTTCTTTTGCCGAGTCAGCAGAAGTTATTTTAATTGCCTGAAACCCCGCTTTGTTTTTCTCTGCAATATCTTTTAATAGCGGTATGTATTTTGCGTTGAACGGACACAGTGCCGTATAGTAAATGACTACACCGCTTTTATTGATATGCGGTTTCTTGGCGCATGGCAAAAAGCACGGCTTTTCTACATCGTTTTCAAAAGGCAAATATAAAAGCTCAAAATACGGTTCGGCACAATCGGCGGTGATAAAACCTTTATAAGCAAGGTATTTAGGGTCGCTTAAAAAAGACAGTTTCTTTTTTGACGAAATTACGCAAATACCCTTTTTGCCGTTTTGCTTGCTGTCTTCAATACATGCAGAGAGGAGCTCGTTTGCATATCCGTTGCCTTTAAGACTGCCGGATACCCAAAAGCAGTTTATAAAATTATATCCGTCCGCTTTTATCGGCTGCCAGGCATTCTCGGCAGGCATATATTCAATAAAACATTTTCCGCGTGCGTCAGCTTTTAAAAACACAAGCCCTTTTGCAAGATTTTCTCTTATCCACTCTTTTTTTGAGCAAACCTGCGGGTCGTTGTTTTTTGAAATTGCACAGCAGATATGTTCCGACTCTAAATTATTTTCATCTATTTTTATATATTCCATAAAACGTCCTCCTTTTATAAAACATATGTTTTATAACTTATGTTTTGATTATACAGTCATCAAAGTCATTTGTCAACACACTGTTTTTATAATATGGGACACTGATTTACAAATATTGTATTTAAAACACTTGAAACATATAAATTGTTTATGCTATAATACAGGGCGAGTTATTAAATAAGGAGTTATTGAAATGAACGTTTATGATTTTGACGAGACCCTCTTCACAGGTGACAGTGAAGACCGCTTTTTTACCTTTATGTTTGCTAAAAAGGGATTTCGCCATTACAAGATCAATTTTAAGTTTTTTGATCTTCTGCACAAAATGCACATTATAACAAAAACAAGAAGCCGTGAGCATCAGTATGCTTTTCTTAAAAAAATAGATGATCTTGACGCAACACTCAACGCATATTGGGATGAGGTCGGCAAATACATGAAGCCCTGGTATAACGATGTTAAACGTGACGACGATATAATCGCAAGCGGTACTCCCCGCTTTTTGCTCGGACCTATCATGAAGAAGCTCGGTCTTACAAACCTTGTTGCAACCGAGATGGATCCTCACAGCGGCAAAATTGACGGTGATTTTGCCGTAGGTGAATTTAAAATAGTCAACTTTAAATCACAATTCGGTCTTGACTGTATAGATAAGTTTTATTCCGACGCATATTCTGATCATTACCTTGCAGAGCACGCAAAAGAGGCTTATGTTGTGCATGATGACGACCAGATAACAGAGTGGAACGAATACTTTAAAGCTCACCCCGAAAAAATGAAATAACAACAATTAAAGCTTGCCGTTTGGCAAGCTTTTTTAATCATTATGTTAAACTGCCGCAAGAGAGCTGTTTCTCTTGCGGCAGTTTTGATATTTAAAATACTTCTTTTATAAGCTCAAACGGCTCTGCTTTATCCATTTCTACGGGTTTTAATCTGAAAGTAAAGTTTACGTCTTTTTCACTGAAGTGATATTGTTCGGACGCTATCGGCCCGCATGAACCGGAGCCTATACCCTCTTGCTTATAATCAAGACAAACTACGGTCTCGTCTTTGGGAACAAGCTCATAATCATGTTTTATATCTGTGAGCATTTGCGGTGTGAAATGCGAAGCATTGACATAGAAAGAATCTATTCCGTAGCCGCACATAAACATACCGTACCCGTATTCTTCGCCAACGATTGACCACTTTGTGCCATAGTGAGATGAATTTTCCTGAGGTCTTACATAATGCTCAAAGTTTTTGCTCGCAGATGAAACATAACGGTCCATAAGAGCGGCTCTGTGTTTGTCACAGTAGCTTTCCATCGGTCCCATGCCGAAATATTCAAACTTTTCGTTTTCTTTCGGCATTTCAAACATAAGACCTATTCTCGGCGTATATTCTTTTGAATTAAGCTTGCCGTTGATGTTTATGAGCAAGTCACCTGTTGCCTGTATAATATAAGTTATTTTGGCTCTGAGAACAGGTGCAATAATAGGTGCAGAGAACGAAACATCCGCAACTATCGCAACGCCGCTGTCGCTCTTTGCTATGTCAACCTTATAAGTTTTTTGAGTCGGATTTTCAAAACCTTCTTCAATCCACTTTTGGCGGTGCGGTGAGTCATTGTCGGTGGGCGCTCTCCACATATTCATCTTTATCGGAGAAGCGAGCATCTCGCGGTTTTTGAAAGTAATTGTATCAAGCAAGCCGAAATATTTATCAAAGCGATATACGCTGTCGCCCGCATTGACGGTTATAAAGCGTTCGTCTTCAACTGTGGTAATTCCGTCTGCCTGCTTTTTAATTTTATCTTCCTGAGATGTCTCAAGCTCAAACTGCTCTGTGCCGCACTCATAACCTGCCGGTGCCCACGGTGTTTCTTTTGCGTTAAAATAATGAAGAGTGAGGTATGCCGAGCCGTAAAGCGAAAGTTCTTTTGAATTAAAAAGTGCAAATTTTTGAGTTGTTCTCGGCATAACCATAAGTCCCGAAATTTCGCCTGCGGCTATCTGCTCGCCGTTGCACTTAATATCCCATTTAAGACCTATATCGTCAAGACCCTTAAAGTAGTTTTTATTAAACACCTTAACATTGCCTTTGCCGTCATATTTCGCCTCAAAGGGCTGATAGAGCTTTTTAGCCTCATAGAAGCCCGTGTGCGGTGTACGGTCAGGATATACAAGACCGTCAACACAGAAGTTCGCGTCATTCGGAGTATCGCCGAAATCGCCGCCGTAATAATATTTATATCCGCCTTTTCCGTCCGGTACGGCAACTGAATGGTCGGTATATTCCCAAATACATCCACCGACAAAATTGTCGTTAGCTTCTATTACATCCCAATATTCCTGAAGATTTCCGGGTCCGTTGCCCATTGCGTGGCAATATTCGCAAAGGAAAAACGGTTTTTTCTTAACCTCTTTCATTTGAGATATGCACTCATCGGGCGAGGGATACATACGGCTCTCGACATCCGATATATCGGAGAAATTCTTTTTGCAGCGTTTGGCGTAGACGTTGTTGCTGCCCTCATAATGAACTATTGCATAAGGGTTGCGACCCTTAATATATTTTTTCATCGCTCTGTGGTTATCGCCGGCGCCGGATTCATTGCCGAGCGACCAAAAAACAACGCATGGGTGGTTTTTATCTCTCTCATAAAGTCTTGCGGCGCGGTCAACATATGCCTTTTCCCATTGAGCAGAGGATGAGAGGAAATTCTGCTCCTCGGCGCTCCAGCCGCCGGGAATGTTGCACATACCGTGTGTTTCGATGTCTGCCTCGTCAACAACCATAAAGCCAAGCTCATCGCACATACCGGTAAAGCGCGGGTCATTGGGGTAATGCGATGTTCTGATTGTGTTAACATTAAAACGTTTAAGAATATAGAGATCCTCAAGCATATGCTCATATGGAGTGTAGTGACCGTAAATCGGGTGCGAATCGTGGCGGTTTACGCCGCGCATTTTAATTTTTTGCCCGTTAAGATACACGCATGAAGAATTTATTTTAATATCTCTGAAGCCGACATTTATGAGTATGACCTCATTGCCGCAGTATAAATAAAGCTTATAAAGCTGTGGAAGCTCCGCGCTCCACAAAAGAGGATATTCTATTTTTTCGGATATTTTATTGCCGGAGGCACTGCCCTCTGCCGCGATCATTCCGTCGGGAGCAACAAGCTTAAAATTCACATCGCCGTCGCCGCGCATTGAAATATCCGCAGTGAAATCACATTTTGTAAGCTTTTTGTTAAATGATGTTTTAACGTCAATATCTCTGATATGACCCGAACGCTCTCTCGCAAGAATATAAACCTCTCTGAAAATACCGCTCAAGCGCCACATATCCTGATCTTCAAGATATGAGCCGTCGCACCATTTAAACACGAGCACAGCCATTCTGTTTGTGCCGGCAGATACGAATTGGGTAATATCAAACTCGCTTGTGCAATGGCTGACCTGGCTATAACCAACGAACTTGCCGTTTATCCAAAGATAAAAGCATGAATCAACGCCCTCAAAGTTTAAGAAAAGGGTCTTTTTTGCCATATCTTCGCTCACTTCAAAATCGCGAAGATAAACGCCGCAAGGGTTGTTATCGGGAACAAACGGAGGGTCCTTGGGATAAGGATAATTTACGTTTGTATAATTCGGCTTGTCATAGTCTCTGTCAAGCAGCATCTGCCAGTTCATGGGAACGGGAATTTTATCAAAGCCCTGCGGTTCATAGCCCTGTTCCCAGAACACCTCGTTTATTTCGGTTATGTTTTTATAAAAGCGAAAATCCCACTGACCGCAAAGCGATGTGAAATAAGGGGATTTTTCTCTTCTCTCCCCTGCTTTTTCTTCGCTGTCAAAAGGAATAAAATATGCCCTCGGCTCTTCACAGCCGATATGAAGAATTTCCGGATTTTCGTAATATTTTTCTAAAAGTATCATTCTATTGCTCCTTTCATTATAAGGTTATCGATACGCGACTTAATATAACATATTTATACTCATTTTGCAACAAATTGCGTCAAATTTTACATATAAAATGAGCGAATTGATAAAATATATTTACGCATAATTATAACGGTGATAATTATGAAAGATAAAAAAGAGAAAAAAATTGTAACAGAAATTTCTGTCAATGCCGTTTACGGCAACCCCGAGGATGTATTTGACATGATAAACAAATACGGAACTTATGAAATTCAGCCGACCGCAGACACAGAAAACACGTTTCCGTTAATCTCTTCGGGTCTTGCAGACAAAACCTGCAAAGTTACAAAAGATGACATAAATGAGGACAATAAATAGCGGCACTTTCTTCCGTTATTTTACACTAAAATATTTGACAAAAATATATAAACGTGGTATAATGTGTGTCTAAAATTTAGAGATGAATTTTTTAAGGAGGAAAAATTTCATGTCATTTTTTTTGTCGGATGTAGGTCAATTTTTTGCAAAATATCCTACATCGGAGTACATATTCAGAGTTATGCTTGCATCGTTTTGCGGCATTATTGTAGGACTTGAACGCACAAAGCGTTCAAAAGAAGCAGGTATAAGAACCCATTGCATAATAGCCTGCGCGTCTGCACTTATTATGATTATATCAAAATATGGATTTGTCGACATGTTAGGTCATGTGGCAGACGGAACACGCGGTGCAGACCCTGCCCGTATAGCTGCACAGGTTATAAGCGGTATCAGCTTTTTGGGTGCTGGCGTAATATTTAAAAACGGCAACACCGTCAAAGGCCTTACCACCGCGGCGGGAATATGGGCGACTGCCGCTGTCGGACTTGCCTGCGGTGCAGGACTTTATTCCATAGCCATATTTGTAACATTTCTTATTATTGTTGTTCAGCTTATTATGCACAGATTTAACGTCGGCAACGACGCATACAGTCTAAGCGAAATTCGCCTGACGATAGAAGATACTCCCGAAATTCGCGAAGTGCTTCTTCAAAAGCAGAAAGAACTGAAAATGGAGATACTGAACTCCAAAGTCTCTACCAAAGAGGATAACAGACTGAGCCTTACCTTATCTGTCAGAATGAGGAATGCAATTCCGCTTGAAGAGGCGGTTGAGTTTATGGACGAACACCCTGAAATAAAATCAATCAGCGTATAAAAAACCTGCCTGTGAGTAAATCGCAGGCAGATTTTTGTTTTGTCTTTGCTGAAGATAAAAATAAAGAAAATCCTACCACTTTCGTGATAGGACTCTGCTTTGGAGCTGCTAACCGGATTTGAACCGGTGACCTCGTCCTTACCAAGGACGCGCTCTACCGACTGAGCCATAGCAGCAGTTTAACCGCGAGACTTATATTACCACAACACACAAACAATGTCAAGAAATAATTTCGGTTGACTTAATTTTTTTTTGCTGTATAATGAAAAAGATAACTTTTGGGAGGGTCATTATGCTTTTAACAATAGACATCGGCAACACAAACATCAGTCTCGGTGCTTTTAAAGACGATAAAATCGTTTTTACCTCCCGACTTGCAACACAGAGGAACAGAACACAAGACCAATATGCCGTTGAACTGCATAATATTTTTGCTCTTAATAAATCAAAGGCAGCATCTGTTAACGGAGCGATTATAAGCAGCGTTGTACCCGAGCTCACAAATGCCATCAAAGGTGCAATATCGCTTGTCACCGGCTGTGAGTCTCTTGTTTTGGGTCCCGGAATAAAAACCGGACTCAATATAATAACAGGCAGTCACACACAGGTCGGCGCAGACCTTGTCGCAGCATCGGTTGGCGCAATAGCAAAATACCCGTTGCCCTGTTTTGTTATAGACCTCGGCACGGCAACAAAAATTTTGCTGATAGATGAAAATGCCACGTTTTGCGGCTGCACAATTTCAGCAGGCGTTAAGATTTCGCTTGACGCGCTCTCGCAAAGAACATCTCAGCTGCCTGCAATCAGTTTAAAAACACCGTCGCACGCAATCGGCACAAACACAATAGACTGTATGCTCTCCGGCACGGTGCTCGGCACAGCCGCAATGCTTGACGGATTAACCGACAGAATGGAAAAAGAATTCGGAAAAGCAATAAAATCAACCGTTGCAACCGGCGGACTTTCAAAAGAAATTGTTAAAAGCTGTTACAGAGAAGTAACGCATGACCCCGACCTTATTTTTGAGGGACTAAGAGTAATTTACGAAAAAAATGTAAAAACTAAATAAAAAGACGTTGTTATTTTATGCACTGTATCCCTTTGGGAGCAGGAGCAAGGAGGAATAAATATGTCAAACACAAAAACCACGTCATCGGCAAAGCGAAGGAACAGCACAGTTAATCTGACTGTAACCGCGGCTCTTGCAGCCATAATCGTTGTGATGACATTCACCCCGGTCGGCTATCTCAACATAGGCATTGTTGAAATAACCTTTCTCACCATTCCCGTAGCGATAGGCGCAATAGTTTGCGGACCAGCATCGGGCGCAGTGCTCGGCGCAGTATTCGGACTGACAAGCTTTATGCAGTGCTTCGGCATCGGCAGACCGTCGGTATTCGGCGCGGCGTTGCTCGCAATCAACCCGATTTCTACCGCAATTATTTGCTTTTTGCCGCGAATACTCGCAGGTTTTCTCTCGGGATTAATATTCAAAGCTTTTAAGAACAAGCAAGGCGTTATATCTTATTCCGTCACATCACTTAGCACAGGCGTGTTTAACACGTTGTTTTTTCTTGCCGTGCTCATTCTCGGCTTTAGCAAAGAAAGCCTCACGGGGCTTCAGCTCGGCGACAATCTGCTTCAGATAGTCGGAGCGATAATAACGGTAAATTCCGTTATAGAATGGGTTGTTTGCCTTGTGGTCGGTCTTGCGGTAAGCAAGGCACTCGCAGCAGTATTAAAAAACAAAAGAGCATAACGGATTTGACTGTCGCAATCAGCACAGAATGAAGAAAAAGCTATAATTCACAACGGTAACCAAATTGCCGAATGTGAATTATAGCTTTAATTTTTATTTGACTGAATAAAGCTCAATCCGCTCTCTTAATTATTTGCATTAAATAATCATATAACGGTTAATTAATGACATTTGCCTCATCTTTTTCACTCACTGCCATGCTGGCAAGGGTTATTTCACTATATTGTGTTGATATAATTTCTGTTTTTGAAACGCGCGAATATATTCCGCGAAAATGTCCGCCGTAAAGGAACAGACCTGTGAGATTGGAATAATCGCAGTATTTGTTATCTTCACTGAAATCAGTATTTTTAGTAACATAAGGCGTTACAAATTCCTGAACGATATAGCCTTTATCCATACATTTGTTAATGTATTTTTTCCACTCGCCGTCCGTCTCGCACTCAACGCCGGCATGGACGCCGTATGAGCCGTAAGAGTCAACGGGCTTTATTATCCATTTGTTTTTTTCGCGGCAGATTTTCGATAAATCAATGAGCGGATTATCTTTTTCTAACATATATGTTTTAGGGATATGCTTATCTATGAAATCAAGCTCATCATCTGTGAGAAAATCGAGCCCCTCTTTTTGCGAGAGCACTTTAAACAGAATTTTGCTGTGAGCCACCTGTGTTCTGATGGCACCGACAAGGCAGACGGCGCAGTTCTCTATTGCGTAAATAAAGTCGGGCACAAGGTCAATATTTTCTATAATATCGTGTGTTACGGCGCGGCGGTATATTGCGTCGATTTTCATGTTGCTCGGCGAAAAAAGCTTGCCGTCTTTATATTTAAGCTCTTTAATGTCGCAGACTTCGGCGTTTATGCCCGCCCTTTCAAATGCGAGCCTGAACTGTTCAAATTCGTTTATTGTTCCGCGGTCGAGAAAATCCACAATCGCAACATTGGGGTTTGAAACACGGTTCTTATAAGTCTCGTAAACCGCCATAAAATCTTTTACAAACGAGTCAAAAAGCTCAAACGATTTTATATTGTATTTCTTTTCGAGTTTGGCGTAAGCGTCAGTAAGTTTAACGGAGATATTCAGCTCTCTGTCTTCGTTCATGGCGCTTGTTCCGTCAGTGTTTATTTCGCAGAATTTAAAATCGTGAGTATCTTCATTAAAGAAAATATCCACCCTTGCAACAGGCAAAAGGCAATCGTAGCCTGCGGGTGCAAGGATAAGCTTTTGCAGATTTTCGTCAAAGAAAAAGTATTTTCTGAAGCTTTCGTTTTGAAGATAATTTTTTATAACCTTTGTAAGTATCGTATGAGTTTTTTCTGCTATATTTTTAAACTCCGAGCACTCGGACTCATCAAACATTTTGGGAATTGCAAGTGTTCTGACAACTCTGCCGTGATATTTTGCGGTGGAGTTTTTGATGTAATCCGTTTGAGCGGCAAATGATTTTTTGCTCTTTTGCCAGTCTGAATTAAATGTATCTATATATATCTTTTCGCTCTGCTTCATACCAAAATCTCCTTTGAAATAAGCGCTTGTCTGACGGTTTGAGAATTTTCGGCAGATGTTTTAAGAGGACGTAAAAAATCTTTTTCAGAGCTTTCGAGCCCATCTTCGGCATAAGAAAAAGCTTTTTTCGTTAATTTTTTAATATCACAGCCGAAATAATCGGATTTAAACCCGTTTTTTTGAATATCTTTTTTGACTCGGCATATGTCTCGGTACTTTACGTTCTTAAAAAGATTGTTAAAATACCCGAGTGCGTCACAGTTATAAAAAAGTCCTTTTATCAGCGCGGCATATGAGAGCATAAATTCGGGCGGCATACTGTCACCGCAGCGTATTTCTATAAACTGCTTTGCTCTGATATCGGGGAATACCATAGATAAAATATGCTTGATTTCGCCCTCGTTGATTTCTCTGCCGTCAAAAATCTGCTCGGCGGTTTTTTTGCCCGTTTTTATGCAGGAGTCGCCGTTCATAATAAAAATCGGCGGAACGGAACAGACCCACTCGGCGTACTCTTTAAAACCGAAGCCTTTATCAAAAGCTTCTGCCGAAAGTTCACATCTTTTGCCGTCAACATTTTGCCAAATCATTGACCTTGCCGAAAATCCGTTGTATTTTTTGCCCTCAAAAACATCTGCATTGTCGGTAACAAGATAAAAAAGCGGAGAAAGCAGATTTGCAAGGCGGTATTTCTCCGAAAAATCTGTTTCGTCAAAATAGTCTATATTAACCTGAACGGACGCACTGCCCCTCATCATCCACATCGCATTTGTACCGACGGACTTAAAATATTCATCCATTAAATAATAGCGTTCTTTAGGGATAAGCGTAAGCTCTTCTGCCTTTGAAAACGGCTGATAGCCGCTTGTAACAAGAGTGTATGAATACTTTAAAAGTATATTGTTTATGCGCTCGTTAAATGACATATACAGATTTTTTATATCTTCAATTTCGGCGCACGGAACAATGCTTGTTTCTATTTGCGCGGCAGGCTCAAGAGCGATATAAACGCGCCCGTCGTCCAGCCCTATCAGATGACCACTTGAACAGACCTTGTTGCCGTAATGGCAAGACAGCTCTTTTAATATATTTTCAACACTCGTATCTCCAAGAAAAGGAACGGCCTTGCCTCCTCTTTCCGTAATAAAATGCTCACACTCTATGCCGATGTTTTTACTGCTGCTTTTTTTACTGCCCGAAGCGATATAGTCGGCTATGCGGTTTATATTTGCTTTACTGTTAAGTGACATATTATCTTCTTTCTCTCAAATGGTTTTTATTTGATTTTTTTGACATAATAATATCGGTGATACTATGATAATAACTTTAATACGCGGCTTTATTTTATACATCGCGATAATAATTTGTATGCGTTTTATGGGCAAACGTCAGCTCGGCGAGTTGCAGCCGACAGAGCTTGTTATAACTATTTTGCTCTCGGAGATTGCCGCTATTCCGATGCAGGACAACGAAATTCCGATGATAAACTCGCTTTTGGCAGTTGCGCTGCTTGTTAGCCTCGAGATAATAAACTCCGTTATAATTATGAAAAATACCAAAATAAGATATTTGCTTCAAGGCAAGCCGGCAGTCGTTATAAAAGACGGAAAAATCGACCAAAAGAAGCTCAAAAAGTTAAGGTTTACCGGCGATGATATTCTTGACCAATTAAGGCAAAAAGATATTTTTGATATAAACGAGGTGCAGTATGCCGTTATTGAAACAAACGGCAGCCTCAGTGTTATGAAGAACCCCGAAAACGAGATGCCAACGGTCAGTCAATTCGGCTTTAATACAGAAAGAAGAGGAATACCGGTTTTGGCGGTAAATGACGGACGTTATATTGACACCGCCATAAACGAATCGGAAGAAATATCTAAAAAAACAGTCGAAAAAATATTAAAAAAAGAAAATGCCGATGTTAAAGAAGTTTTGATTATGCTTATCGACAAATACGGCAACTACACGATTATAAAGAAGGATAAAAATTGAAAAGATTTGTTTGTGCGATAATTCTTTTGGCGGTGACGATCTGCGCCGCAGTGCTGTTGACTTTAAGAACCTCATCTCTCGCGAACGATCTGGAGCTGCTCGTTGACTCCCCTGCAAACGCCGAAGAGATATGCTCATGGTGGGAAGAAAACGAAAAATGGTTCAGCGTTTTGCTGCCGCATCATGATACGGAAGAAATAGAAGCGCTGATAGAAAGCCTTGAAGACACGGGAAAGGCATCTGCCGAAAATTACAGCATGATACGCGCCGAGCTTAAAAGCAAAATACGGCTTTTAAAGGAGTCTATGCTCGTAAACGCGGAAAATATTTTTTAACCGAGCCCCGAATCTTTGAACTTTTTAATATCGCTTTCGTCTGACTGTGTTACGCCTTTTAAGCGGTAGCTTATATTTTTGCGCGATTTAAAAAGAGTTGAGAAAATTCGTATCACCCAAAAAATCGGCAAAAGAAATTTATGCTTTTTAATCGTTTTATAGCGTGCGCTCATATATTTGAACCCGGGAAATATGTTCTTTAAAACATATTTCAGCTTGTTTGCGGAATAAGAGCCGTCCGAGGCTTCGGCTTGCAAAAACCTGTTAAGCTCAAGATTATGTATATTGCCGTAAACTCCGGAAAAAACTATGTATTCGCCCACACTGTCGAGTGAAAAAACGGCATTTTTCGAGAACCACTCATCAGAGAGCTTTTCTATTGTTTGGCAAAATTTCAAAAGACCGAGTATTTCAAATTCCGCGTTCAAATATTCTCTGTTAAGAGACTTGCCGTATGCTTGGTTATAAACCCAAACGTCCGCAACGGAGCGGATGCCCGTTCCGCAGCGTTTAAAATGCTTTGCCATGTGGGCAATCAGAAATATATAAAAATCTTCTTTTGAAAGTTCATAGCCGTATTGTGAGCCTTCCGCAAGCCTTGCACGGTCAAATCCCACTCCGAAATATGAATACATCTCTGTCAGCTCTTCATCAACAAGCGAGCGATGAAGCTCAACGTTTAATGCTGGCTTTTTTATATAGTGGTCGTGAAGATTTTCGCGTCCTTTCAGGCTGAATCCGCATTTATTCATAACCTCCTGCGCTTTGTCGATATTCTCACCGACAAGAATATCAACATCGCCCATTGAGCGCATATTGGGCTGCGGATAGAGATGCTTTATGACATAGCCCTTTAAAATCATATACGGTATTTCGGCGTTTTCAAAGGCAGATGCAAGAAGTGTAATTTCAACATCCGTCTGCGCTTCTTTTGCGAGCGACTGCAAAATTATTTCGCTGTAATAGCTTTTTATATCGTCGGGCACAGGCTCGCTGATTTTGCCGATTGCGTATGCCGCAATGTTGCTTATGCAGTGCTTCTCGGTGACGGATTTCAGCGCGTACCAATCAAGATTTTGCGGTGCGGCAGGCGGACATTCACCGTTTAAAACAGCGCCGATAAGTTTAATTGCATATATTCCGGCTTTAAGTTCTTTTTCTTTCTCCTGCATCGTCATAGCCGCACCTCCCTATTTTCTGTAATTGTATAATATTTTCCTAAAAAAGTAAACTGTTTGTCTAAAAATGTCTTGACTTTAAAGAGGCTAAAAGGTAAAATATGTTTATTGAATAAAAGTGAGGTGAATTTCTTGAACAGCGACAGTAGTCCCGTTCCATTATGCACGGTCAAAACTAAATTAAGTAAAAGCGTCAGGGCTGTTCGGGGAATTTAATCTTTCCGGTACGGTTGTTACGTCCTTGCGCTTTTGCGGAAAGGGCGTTTTTTTATGGAAAATCAGACACTTATAGAAATAATGGAAAAAATGCTTGCAGGCAACAAATTTTCGGCACTTAAAGAGCTTTTAACAGAGATGAACGTGGTCGATATAGCTCAGGCTATGGAGGGTATGGACGCCGAAAATCAGTTAAGAATATTCCGCCTGCTCCCAAAAGATTCCTCTGCCGACGTCTTCTCATACCTCGACTCGGATGTTCAGAGCGTTATAGTTGACGCAATAACAAGCAGTGAGCTTAAGATTCTTATTGAAGATATGTTCCTTGATGACGCGGTTGACTTCCTCGAAGAAGTACCCGCAAATGTCGTAACAAAGGTTTTGGCTCACGCAACCCCCGAAACGAGAAATCTTATAAACAAATTTTTACAATACCCCGATAACTCGGCGGGCAGCATCATGACAATTGAGATGTCCTCTTTTCCGGACACATACACGGTTAAGCAGGCAATATCGGAGCTTAGAAAAACCGCGCTCGACAAAGAAACTATTTACACCTGTTACTGCACCGACAACAGAAGAAAGCTTGTCGGCTCTATTCCGCTAAGACGTCTCATAGTATCAAGTGACGACACTCTTATCAAAGATATAATGGACGACGACGACCAGTTGATATGCGTCAACACGCTTGACGACCAGGAGGCCGTTGCCGCCATAGCAAGAAAATACGACCTTTTGTCTGTTCCCGTTGTTGACAATGAAAAAAGGCTTGTCGGCATTATCACCATTGACGACATTGTTGACGTCATTGAAGAAGAAAACACCGAGGACTTTGAAAAGATGGCTTTGCTTCATCCTTCGGAGGACGAATACCTCAAAACAGGTGTTTTTAAGCTCACCAAAAACCGTATTGTTTGGCTGCTTGTACTTATGGTATCGGCAACCTTCACGGGTCAGATTATTGAGGGATTTGAAGATAAGCTTGCCGCAGTTGCGGGTCTAACCGCCTGCATACCCATGCTTATGGACACGGGCGGCAACGCCGGCAACCAGACCTCAACTCTTATTATTCGTGGTCTTGCACTCGGTAATATTCAGTTGAAAGACTATTTTAAGGTGCTTTGGAAAGAGCTTAGAGTTGCCGTTCTTTGCGGATTGACACTTGCCGTCGCAAACTTTGCGAGAATGTACCTTATAAGATGGATAACCGGCAGCGATGTCACGAATTCGGTGTTCTTTGTTGTGTGCCTTGCAATGGTATGCGCGGTTATTGTTGCAAAAACCATAGGCTGTTCACTGCCCATGCTTGCAAAGATACTCCACCTTGACCCGGCACTGATGGCAGGACCTATGATTACAACAATAGTTGACGCTGTTTCGCTCCTTATCTATTTCGGCTTTGCAAATCTTTTTTTAAAAATGTAGGCAGAAACCGGTTTCGTTTTTTTGACGAAACCGGTTTTTCAAAGCTTCGCGGCTTATAAAATATGATACCGATAAGCAATTTATCATCCCTTACGCTTGACTTTTTTTGGCAAACATGATAACTTTTAGTTAGCAGACAGCCAACCAAAGCAATATTAAAGGTGGTAAAAACTATGAGAAACAACATTCTTAACAAGTTCATAAGTCTTATACTTTGTCTTTGCATTTTGGCATTTTGCACCGTCACCGGATTTGCAAAGAGCCAAAACAAAACCGATTATCCCTTCATCTATGTGCATGGGATGTGCGGCTGGGGCGACGGCTCACCGCAGGAAGAAAAAAGCCCTTATTGGGGTACTCAGCCCGAAAACAATGTAATGGATTATCTCCGCTCACAGGGATACACCGTATATAATCCTCCGGTCGGCGGATACAGCAGCGCATGGGACAGGGCGTGTGAGCTTTATGCACAGCTCACAGGCACGGTTGTTGACTACGGTGCCGCGCACTCAAAAGAATGCGGACACAGCAGATACGGAAGAGATTACAGCGGCAAGGCTTCTATGGGAAAACCGTGGGATCTTGAAAGTCCTCTCAACTTTGTCGGTCATTCTTTCGGCGGAGAAACAATACGGCTTTTGGCTTCGCTGCTTGCTTATGGCGATAAAAACGAAATAAATGCAGACAAGGATAACTGCTCCGAGCTTTTTAAGGGCGGCCACGAAAAAGGCATCCGCTCGATTACAACAATCTCGTCCCCTCATAACGGTTCAACGGTTTCAAACTATGTTTCCGACTCATTCGTGCCGTCTTTTCTCATGATTTTGATTCTTCAGGCAAGGTGCGTTTCAGGAAAATCTGTGAACGACCTTATGCTTGACCAGTGGGGAATTACAAAAGACCCGGCAAGCGGAGAAAAGGCAAGCCTCAACCCGCTCGCCTGCTTAAAAATTGCTCTCTCAAACGACCACTGCGGATATGACCTTACCGTTCAGGGAGCTGAAAAGCTCAACAAAAAAATCAAGACAGTCAAATCGGCTTACTATTTTTCATACACAGCATGTATAACAGAGGATGCAAAATTCGGCTACACAAAGCTCAACAAGAATTATGATGTTTTCCTCCCCTTCAAAATCTCCTCTCCGATGATTTCTGCCTCCGTCAATATGTTTATCGGCGGAAAATATATTGATAAGGATTGGGGCGCAAACGACGGAATCGTTCCGCTTAAAAGTGCGCTTTATCCGTTCAACGAGGACCATATTACATATGATGAAAACAGAGAAATAATCCCCGGTGTTTGGTATGTTATGCCGACAATCTACGGTGCCGACCACTATGATTTTTGCAACGCGGCAGACGAAAAAGCTTTCGGCTCGCTGCAAGGTTTCTTTGATTTCTACACCGATCTCTCCGAGCTTATCTGCAATATCTGACGTTATTTTATCATTATATTACCTTTTTCATATAATGTAACGGAAGAATAATCTTCCGACTAAATAGGAGGTAATATAATGGCAACATTTACGAACCGGGCGACGCTGTCTTATAACAACGGCGTTGTCAATTCAAATACGGTTACCGGTCAAATCGTTGAGGTGCTGTCTGCATCTAAAACAGCACTGACCGACTCTTACGGCAGCGGCGACACGGTAACTTATGTTATAAACCTTATCAACTCCGGAAATACGGCATACACGGGTCTTACCGTTACGGATGACCTCGGCGCATATGATTTCGGCGCAAGCTCTGTTGTTCCGCTCAGCTATATAAACGGAACTCTGCGCTACTTTATCAACGGCGAGCTTCAGACCGTGCCGTCTGTAGGTGCTGTCTCTCCCCTGACCGTTACGGGAATAAACGTACCTGCAAACGGCAACGCGAGCATAGTTTACTCTGCGCTTACTAATGAATTTGCTCCGCTTGCAAATAACAGCCAAATTGTCAACACAGCTACGGTAACGGGAGGAGGGCTCTCTGCACCTGTCACCGCAACAGAAACAATCAGACGCGGCAATGAACCCGTGCTCTCAATATCAAAATCCCTCAATCCGCTTTCTGTGCCCGTAAACGGAACTTTGACCTACACGTTTATAATCAGAAACACCGGCTTCACCGAAGCCGCAGATGAGGACAACATTGTTATCAGAGACGTATTTGACCCCATTCTTGACATTACAAGCGTAAAACTGAACGGAACGGCGTTGACGCCCGCCACAGGCTACACCTATGACCGCACCACGGGAACATTTGCAACGGTTGCCGGAGCAGTCACGGTACCTGCCGCAACATTTGAGCAAAATGCTTCAAGCGGTGCATACAGCATAACTCCGGGCGCGGCAATCTTAACAATAACAGGGACAGTATAAAATTAAGGTCGGGTCAAAAGCCCGACCTTTTCCACTGCAAAAAAAAGAAGACTATAATCCACATTCGGTCGCTTTTGGGCTGCCGTTTATGAATTATAGTCTTTACTTTTTAAACTTTTACCGTTTGTTTTACGCTAAATATAATGTTCACAATCGTGAATTATTTATAAAGCGGTCCGTATACCGCGCATGCACGGTAATCCTGACCCTCTTTATCCATACCGAAAGCGTTCCAGTTTGCGGGACGGAAAATCTTCTCTTCGGGCACATTATGAAGAGATACGGGGATTCTGAGCATTGAGCACATTGTGATAATATCTGCGCCGATGTGACCGTAGGTTGAAGCACCGTGGTTTGCACCCCAGTTATTCATGAGGTCATATGCTGATTTGAATGCGCCCTTGCCTGTGAGTCTCGGAGCAAACCATGTGCAGGGCCATGTGTAGTCGGTTCTCTTCCAGAGTTTATCAGAAACCTCATCGGGAAGAGCAACATAATAACCCTCGCAAATCTGGATTGTGGGTCCAAGACCTTTTACAAGGTTTATACGAATCATTGTTGCGGGCATCTCGTGGTTTGTGATAAAGCGTGAAGAGAATCCGCCGCCTCTGAAGTAGCCGTTGTCGGCTGCGTTCCATGTAGTGGCTTTGAGCATCTTTTCAACATCTTCATCAGTAACGTCATACCAGGGCTTCATGCAATATTCGCCCTTGTCGTTCTGAAGCTCGCCGCAAGCGTCAAGGCAGGACGCACCGGAGTTGATAAGGTGGAGAAATCCGCCTGCTTCTTTTGCGTGACCCTCTATATCATAGCCTGTAACTCTCTTAACGGATTCCGCACTCCAGTGAGTACGAACGTCTGAGAACATTGAGGGCTGGTTTGTAATAAGCTTTTCAAAGAGCATTGAAATGCCGTTGAGAACATCGTTTTCCGTTGCAAGAACATACGGCTCTCTAACGCCGTTCCAGTCAAACGAAGTGTTGAGAAGAGCCTCTGCAAAGTCTGCGTTCGGCCAATGGTCTGTCCACTGACGCTGACCCTGAATACCTGCTGCGATAGCGTTGTGACCGACTGCCTCTTCTTCACAGCCCTTGGGAAGCTTATCGTTGCCGTTCATGAGGTCTTTGATAATAACCATCATCTTAACAACAAATTCCCAGTCTTTTTCTTTCTGCTCGTCTGATTTCTTTACAAAATCGGGGTTCTTGTCAAATCCCTCGGGGCAATGCTTTTTAGTCCATTCATATGCCTTTTTGTATTCTTCTTCATCATAGATATTCTCGTCCATTCGGCGAAGAATTTCTACCTCGTCAACAGACTCAACTCTCATGCCGAGATACTCTTCTATGAAATCGGGGTCAATGCTTGAGCCCGCGATACCCATGCAGATAGAGCCTATCTGAAGATATGATTTGCCTCTCATTGTTGCAACCGCAACAGCGGCGCGTGCAAAGCGAAGAAGCTTTTCTTTTACATCGTCTGTTATATTTTCGGAATCGTCTGCCTCCTGAACCTCTCTGCCGTAAATGCCGAATGCGGGAAGACCCTTTTGTGCATGTGCCGCAAGAACGGATGCAAGATAAACCGCACCGGGGCGCTCCGTTGCGTTAAAGCCCCATACGCCTTTGATGGTGTGAGGATCCATGTCCATTGTCTCTGAGCCGTAGCACCAGCAGGGAGTAACCGAAAGAGTGATGTCAACGCCCTCTTTTTTAAACTGGTCGGCACATGCGGCAGCCTCTGCAACACGACCGATTGTTGTGTTTGAAATTACTACCTTAACGGGTTCTCCGTTTGTATATTTGAGGTTCTCAGTGAAAAGCTTAGCGGCCGCCTTTGCCATGCCCATAGTCTGCTCTTCAAGAGACTGTCTTACGCCGAGAGGGCCTCTTCTTGCGTCGATTATGGGACGGATACCGATTACCGGATAATCGCCAATAAATCTATTCTCTGCCATTTTAACCATTCCTTTCAAAATAAATAAGCAACATCTGTGCTCATTTATAATAATATCATTGATAAACGAATATTTCTTGTGTTATAATAGTTGTAAAATATGACAATATTCAGATTTTGGTGATAATTTATGAAATATCTTGACTACCGCGAAAATGTTGAGCACGGAACGTTTGATTTTCCCATAGCGCACTATAAGCTTGACCCACACCACCCGAAATATGAAATGATGCACCACTGGCACCCGGAATGTGAAATAATAAGAGTAAACAAAGGCAAGCTGACTCTCACTCTCGGCTCAAAAGAAACAGTGGCAAAGCAAGGGGATATAGTTTATATTACGGACGGCGTTACCCACTCCGGTCACCCAAGCGACGGATGCGAATATGAGTGCCTGGTTTTTGACGCTCGCGGCGTAACCTCCGGCAGTAAGGTAAACATCAGACAAATGGAAAACGTGCTGAAGCACAAAAGAATTATAAACAGCATAATGAGCACAAGCGACAGCGAACTGAAAACAATAATTTCTTCTCTTTTTGATGCTATGAGCTTAATGTATCCGGGCTATGAATTCACGGTAACGGGCGCGCTCATGCAGTTTTACGGCTATGTTTTTAAAAATCACCTTTACAGCAACACAGAGAGCGCAGGGTTTAAATCCGAAGAACAGCAGCTGATGCTGAAAGATGTTATAAACTACATAGAGCAAAATTATAACGAAAAAATAACACTCGCCGACCTTTCGCAAAAAGCGGGAATGAGCCCCAAATATTTTTGCTCGGTATTTTATAAGATGACAAGAAAAACTCCGATAGAATATATAAACGCCTACCGAATAGAATGTGCCTGCGAAAAGCTGATAACTACCGAAGACAGCGTAACCGATGTTGCGCTGCTTTGCGGATTTAACGATGTCAGCTATTTCACAAAAACATTTAAAAAGCACAAAAATATGACGCCGCTGCGTTATAGGCGAAGCGACGTCTGAAAGTTTATTCGATTATAAGCTCTTCTTTTATTTTGCCGTCTGCTTTTATACGGACGGTTTTTATTTCTTGCGGAGCGAAATCCGGCTCAAATTCGGTGTTCAAAGTATTAAAGCTGATTTTTGCCTTTGTCCTCTCCCCCGCACATTCCACAATTCTTAAAATTATACCGTCGCCGTCTTCGGCGGGTTTTACTGCGGTTACAACGATATTATCTTTATCAATATTCAGTGCAGAGAATACTTCGGGTAAAGTACCGTCATGGTGCGTCTCTTGCTGAACCGAGAGCGGCGTATTCAAAAGCTCCGAACGTTTAAACAGGTATGAATTTATATTTTTAGTGTGCGGAACTATCTCATAGCAAAACTCCTGCTCGCCTTTATCCAAAAACTGCATTTCACCGTCACGGTATTTTTGACCGAAATGGTCAAGATAAGCGCATCCTCTTGCCGTCATCATCCTAAGGTCATTGCCGCAGGCACAAAAGCTGTATTTGCAGTCATTTATAATTCCGAGTCCCACACCGTTTCTGTCATGAATGTCAGTCCATGCGTGCGAGGGCTCCTCCTGCGAGTTCGCGTCTTTTTCTATAAATCCGTACGGCATTGAATATGTAACGCTCGGCTCTTGAAGCGCAGTTTCAAAGCACAGCTTCATAAGTTTATATTCTTCGTCAAAATCAAGTCTGCACTTTACAAAAAGGCTGTCCGACTCCGAATAAAGAGAATAGTATCTTATAAAGACAGAATTGTTATACTTAACTGTGGATTTAATTGTCGCCCTTATGGGGCCGTTTTCGATAACCTCACATTTTCCGCCGCCGAAAGAGCCGATTTCATCGTTAAACTCGGTCACGGCATGAGCCCATGTGTCATTTTTAATATCATTGCAAATTATGGCTCTGCCGAGTTTTTCTCCCGCAAAATTTTTACCGCTTCTTTTATCCGTAAGTTTTATGACAGCTCCGCTTTCTTCATCAATTTCGGCACGAAGAAAGCGGTTTTCTATATAATTTTTACCTGCCGAAACATCTGTATCAAAAGCCGTTTCGGCAGAATACTCTTCTTTTTTGTAAAGATAAAAAACCTTGTAGCCGTATGCCGGAATATCAGCTTTAAAAAGACATTTGAGATAAGTGCCGCCGTCGGTATATGAGGCTCTGACAAGCTGGAACGGAACATCGTTTCCGTCACAGTCAACTACTCTCGAGACACGCTGCGTTCCGAATGAAGCGTATGAACTCACGGGGAATGAATGGGGGTTAAACACAACAATCGGCGCACCTTCGCCCTCACGGTACCACATTCTGTCGCGCATTTCATACTCACAGGCATTTAAAAAATCGGTGGTTTTTATTCGCCAAGATATTTTTTGCTGTGCGAATGTGCCTATTTCAAGGGCTGTTTCGCGGGCATATCCGAAAGCATTCAGTGCGTCTGTATATGCCTCTTTAATTGAGCAGCCCGCAAGTATATCGTGGAACTGATTGAACATCACTCTCTCCCACGCCGAAGATATTGAATTTTTGTGTGTTTCGGATGAAGTGAGCAAAGATGAGAGCACATCAAATTTTTCTGCCGAAACAAGCTCACATTCGGCACGTCTGTTAGCGGATTTTATCGCACTGTTTGCGCTGTAACATCCGCTTGCATGGTGCTGGAAATCCTCGGTCACCGTCGGCATATCATCGTCAACCTCATTAAAATATTCATCGGGCACGGCATATTTGAAATCATCGTTTTTCACAAGCTTTTCGGCACTGTTAAGATGTTCTTTAGACGGACCGCCGCCGTGATTGCCTATACCGTAAAAGAGCATTTGAGACTGCGATTTTTCACGGTATCTGTCAATTCTCTCTTCACGCAAATCATCGCCGTAGCCGTCAAGAATTCTGAATGCTTTAACTCGGCTCCCGTCGGGGCTTTGCCAAATATGAAGATTTTCACTCGGCAAAGAGGGCTTCTCGGCTTCTCTGTTCGGTCTCATATAAACATAATTGTCAATTCCCGATTTTTTGAGCAATTGCGGCAACATTCCGTTATGACCGAAAGAATCAACATTGTAGCCCGTTTTTGCAATGCTGCCGAAATTCTCTTTAAAAAACTTTTGAGAGTATAAAAGATGGCGGCAAAACGCTTCGCCGGACGGTATGTTGCAATCGGGCTGAACCCACATTCCGCCGGTTACGCCCCACCTGCCCTCTTTAACTCTTTCTTTAATCTCTTCAAACATTTCGGGTTCACTGAGCTTTATCCATTTGTAATAAGAGGCGCACGCGCTCGTAAATTTATAATCGGGGTATTCTTTCATTCTGTCAAGAGCGGAACGGAAAGTTGATTTAACCAAAGAAAGCCCCTCGGGAGCCTGCCACTGCCACACCGGGTCAAGGTGAGCGTTGCCGATAAGATAATATGTTTTTTTCATAAACCGAGCCTCCTTACTTAATGCCAGTTTACAAAAGAATCTGCCGCATGTCAATACACACGGCAGATTTTAAAAATTATAATGTTTCAAATATTTTTGCGCCTTTTGTGTTTATCCACCTAAACAGCAGTGCCGAGATTGCGGCAATAATCACGCTGGCCGAAGCAAAATATATATCCGCGTTCATGTGCCCGTAAAGCAGCAAATACGGTGCGCCGATAACCGCGGCTATTACCCAGCCGCCAAAAATAACGCTCATTATACTTATGCTTTGTTTCACCGCGACAGCTTCGCTCGTCCATGTGAGATTAGGCTTTTTGATGTTTATCGCAAGCCCGAACAGACCTAAAAATACAGCAAAAACCAAGGGCAGAATAATCGTCAAAGCCGCCGAGACGGCATCCGCCTTGATTGCAATGCAGGCGCATATGCTGCAAAACAAAACCGGCGGCAAAGTCATAAGCAAATGAAAGAAGATTTTTGCTTTAAGAGCCTGTTTTGCCGTTACGGGCAAAGACTGCAAAATCCAAAGGCTCTTGCCCTCAAGAGATACGGACGGAGCCGATATGTCATTCATTGTGCTTATCATGCAAATTGCAAGCATTGCAATAACAGCGACAAAGCTCTTATCCCACTCAAGCATACCCAATAGAGTCTCACGCACCCAATTTGTTTTTATTAAAACAATTATGCCTGCCGCGAGTAAAAACAGCGTTCCGAGTCCGCAGTTAAGCATATAAGTCGGGCTTGAGAAAAAGTGACTGCTCTCTTTGCTGAGCAAAGCAGAAAACGCACTTTTGCGTTTAACTTTCTTCTCGCGGTATTTAATCTTATCCTCATTGCCGGAAGAAGTTGCAATATTTATAAAGCTGTGTGCAATTATATAATATATAACCGCAAAGAGCAAAAGCACCGCGGCAACAATTATGAGCAGTGCCAAAAGGTCACCGGCTGCGGCTTTGCCTGCAATATAAAGAGGATATGCCGCGCCCTTTATTTTTTCGCCTATTACGTCAACATTTTTTATTATGCTTTGCAAAAGATTATAGGCATTCATATAAACATAATAATATGCGGCGAAAAACACAAGCGACACCGCAACTGTGACGAGGCTCTTTTTCTTTAATTTATCGCTTATTTTTGCAACAAGCCAGCCGAAAACGCATGACATCGCGAGGACGAAAACCGACACGTTAATGACTGAGACAACACTGCCTATGACTGCCGATACGGTTAAATCAGCATATATAAAATAGACAATAACGGCGGGAATCATCACGATTGCGGAATACATAAAGCTCATAACATATACGCCCACAAGCCTTACCGCAAGTATGTATTTTGCAGGTATCGGCATTGAGAGCAGCATATCGTTATCTTTTGCTTTATAAAGGCTCGCATATGTGTTAAAAACACTGCCGAATATACCGAGCATAATTGCAATGAGCTTCATCATTGAAAAATAAAGCCAGTCATACCCGAGCGAAACAAACTGCGGGCAAAGGCTCGCGGCAAGGAACGAGAACATTCCGCCGAGCACACCGACCATTAGAAGAATATAAAATACAATAAATGCCGTGCTTGAAGCTTTTGAGCGCAGAGTTCCTTTTTTAGGGTCAAAAAAGAAATTGCGGTTAAGCTCAAAAAGCTGTTTCTTTAAAAGTACTTTCAGCATTTTTCTCCCTCCAGCTCGAGGAATACATCTTCAAGACTTGTGTCGCCCTTGACCTCGTCCATTGTACCCGAGCGGATAAGCACACCGTTTTTGATTATGGCTACCTTATCACAGAGCTTTTCGGCAACCTCAAGAACATGGGTTGAGAAAAATATTGCTCCGCCCTCTTCGCATTTTTCTCTCATCATTCCTTTTAAAAGATGTGCGGCTTTCGGGTCAAGACCCACAAACGGTTCATCCATAATAATAAGCCTCGGGTCATGAATCCATGCAGAGATTATCGCAAGCTTTTGCTTCATACCGTGAGAATAAGCAGAAACAGGCTGTGCAAGATCTGCGGTTATTTCAAACATATCGGCATATTTTTTTATTCTCTCCTGCCTCAAATCCGAACCGACTTCAAAAATATCTGCGATAAAGTTAAGATATTTTATACCTGACATATACTCATAAATATCGGGATTATCGGGGATATAAGCCATTTGCTTTTTACAGGCAACAGGGTTGTCTTTTACAGATATTCCTCCGACGCTGATTTCACCCGAGTCAAAGCGAAGTATGCCTACCGAAGCTTTGAGAGTTGTTGTTTTACCTGCTCCGTTGTGACCGATAAAGCCGTATATTTCACCGGGAGCAATATGTAGCGACAAATCGTCAACCGCCTTTTTATCGCCGTAAGTTTTTGTAAGATGCTGAATATTAAGCATAATATTTTCCTTTCAGTTATTTATCTTTTTCAGCTTGTTCATAAGTATATATAAGAGCACAAATAAAGCGATTGCGCCGCAAAGCACACAATACATCATGTCTGTTCCGACCTTTCGGTCAAAGAAAAACAAAGTGCAATCTATTGACTTTTTGATTTCTTCTATTGCGGCAAGCGGTATATGCTCTTTTTGCATCTCTCTGAAAATTCCGCCGAGGCAATGTCCGCGCAAAAGCACTGTGCCGTATGTTCCCGGTAAAAAAGAAAGAATTTTTTGAAGCATGGGCGAAAAGTTTGATATCGGCATATAAGCACCGCATACAAAGCCGTAGCCCGCGCTTACTACCGTGCCGACCGCCGAAGCCTGCCCGTTTGTGGAAAGAAAGAAATTGACGCAGGAAGAAAGCGACGTTCCGAACAAGGTGAGCAGCAAAACATCAAGCATTATCAAAAGTACGTCTTTAAAATTCATATACCAGCCGGTTTTAAGCATGTATATAAAGCACACTGCCAAAGCGGTAAAGCTGATTACAAGAGTATTAACGGCAGAAGCTAAAAAGTAGCTCAAAGCAAGAGTTGATTTTTTAACAGGTGAAACGGTTATGTCTTTTCTCGCGCCGCTTGTTTTATCCTGCACTATAAGCAAATTGGAGCAAAATGAAACCGTTACGCAGCTCACCGCCAAAAGAGAAGACACAAGCTGACCGCCGACAAGCGCATTTATTATACCGTCCGAAATCACGCCCGAAAATGCGGAATTAAAGCTGTTGCGATATACGCCCGCTAAAAAAGTAACATAAAGCACAAGCAAAATTATAGGTGTGATAAGCGAAGAAAAGAACATTCCCTTATCTTTAAAAAAGAGCTTTATATTTCTTTTAATAAGATTGCCGAGGCCCGTCATTTCTCATCACCTCCGGTAAGCTTTTTGCCTGTGACGGCAAGAAAAACATCATCCATTTTTCCTTTTGTTATTTCATAATCCGAGAAAAGCTCGGGGTGAGAAATTATCAGCTTTGTTGCCTCCGATGTATTCGGCACAGAAAGCTTTATCGCACCGTGAGCTTTTTCATACGGCACAGAAAGAGCCGATATTTTATTTTCATCTGCGCCGTAAAGAGTTACAAAGTCGCCCGTGTACTTATTTTTAAGCTCCAGCGGCGTTCCCTCTGCGGCGATTTTTCCGCTGTCGATAATCGTTACATAGTCGGCGTCCGCGGCCTCCTCCATATAATGCGTCGTGAGAAAAACCGTCATATTTTCGCTTTCACGGAGCTTTTGAACAACACTCCATAAAAGCACTCTTGTCTGAGGGTCAAGACCTGTTGTTGGCTCGTCGAGTATCAATATTTTAGGCTTATGAATCAAAGCCCTTGCAATATCAATCCGCCTTCTTTGACCGCCGGAGAGCTTGCCTACCGTTCGGTTTAAAAGATCGCCGAAATCAAGAAGAGCGGAAAGCTCCTTAAGTCTTTCTTTAAAGGTGCTGCCGGTGATACCGTACAAAGCCGCTCTGCTTTTTAAGTTATCTTTTACACTTAGGGATTTATCAAGCACCGATGACTGAAAAACAACGCCGAGTGCATGCGAAATTTTACGCATATCATCGTCAATATTTTTTCCGCAAACGGTGACGCTGCCGCTGTCTTTTGGCATTTGACCGCTCAGCACCGAAATCGTTGTGGACTTGCCCGCACCGTTCACTCCGAGAAACGCAAATAATTCGCCCTCGCGAACCTTTAAAGAAAGGTCATTTACGGCTTTTATATCGCCGAAGGATTTGTTTAAGTGATCAATTTCAATTATATTATTCAAAAAATCACCCCACAGTGTTATTCACTTAAATCAGGATGTTTAGCCTGAATGTAATTACTTTCGTCGCTTCCGAGCTCGGCAGGCTTAACAGACGCTATTTCGGCAATGTCGGAATGAATTATATATATCATCCCTCTGAAAATTTCGCCGAGCTGAACGGCAATCTCATCATCCGAAAATGAGCATACGCCCTCTGCGCTCAAGACACAAAGGCCGTAGGTGTATATCCACATCTGCTTAAAAAGGTGCTCTGCACGGCTGCGGTCGGCATGATAATCACGCATAATTATTTTTATATCGTCTTCTTTGCCAAACGGAATTATATCCATAACCTCGTCAAAATCGCCTATTTTAAGGCTCTTTTGCATAAATAAAAGATTGAACAGCATAGGCTCTTCTCTCGCAAATTTCACCCACTGCATACCGCGCATCTTATATGCGGGGTTATAATTTTCGGCAACTGCCATGTATGCATCAAAGCATGACTTTGCCTTTTTTTGAACCTCTGATTTAAGTTCTTCCATATCGCTGAAAAAAGTGAATATGGGTGATGACGACGTGCCGAGGCTTTTGCCCACCTCTCTGGCAGTAAGGGCGTTTTCTCCGCCGAGCCTTACCAATTCATATGCCGAGTTTATAATTTCTTCTTTTGTAAATTTGGGTTTTGGCGGCATAATATTCCTCCTGTTCGGTGTTATGTAACTTATGTTATAAAACCTATGTTTTAATTATATATCCGCTTTTTCTTTTTGTCAATATTTATATTGCAATAGAATAAAAATTCATGTAAAATATAGGTGTATATAAAAGGAGCTGTTAAGCCGATGAAAAACACGTCCGATTTAAATATAAGGAGCGGCAATTTGAGAGAGTCGAATTTTGAGCTGCTCAGAATAATATCCATGATTTTTATAATCGCATATCACCTCGTCTACTACACCGGTGTAAATATATTTACACAGCCCACCGAAATCAACAAGCTGTGGCTGCTGTTTATTATGCTCGGCGGAAAAGTCGGCGTAAATGCTTTTGTTCTTATATCCGGCTATTTTTCAGTCACCGCCAAAAATTTTAAAACAAGCAAAGCGTTAAAGCTATGGACGCAGATATTCACATATTCCGTTGTGATATTTGCCTTGTTTTTATCTCTTCGTGCAGAGCCGTTCAGCATAAAAGGGCTTGCAAAAGCAGTATTTCCGATAACATTCTCAGAGTGGTGGTTTGCAAGCGCATTTTTTGTGATGTATTTGCTCTCACCGTTTATAAACAAAATGCTTCTCGCATTTGATAAGAAAACTTATATCAAATATCTGGCAATTTTAACATTCGGCTGGTGCATAATACCGAGCATTTTCGGCGTCGCATGGCAATGCAACGAGCTTTTGTGGTTTATCTTTTTATACTCTTTGGCAGGTTATGTTCGCCTTCATGCAAAAACGACATCCGTTAAAAGCAGAACGTATATTTTGTTTTCGCTGCTCTTTGCAATGCTGACATTTGTCTCGGCTTTGGTCTTTGAAATTCTCGGTAAAAAAACAGACCTGTTTGCATCGCGTATAATGTTTTATTACAACTCAGCAAGGCTTCCGTTGGCGGCGGCATCGCTTTTATTGTTTTTGGGCTTTAGAAAAATAAATATCGGTCACAAAAAAATTATCAATATAATCGCTTCCGCCACTTTCGGGGTATATTTGCTGCACGACAATTATCTTATTCGCGATCTTTTATGGAAAAAGCTATTCAAAACCGCCGATTTGCTTCAAAGCAATGTATTGATTCCTTACACGATAATGGCAATCGCTGCAGTATTTGCCGCGTGCACAGTAATTGAACTTATAAGAATTTACGCCCTTGAAAAAAACTATATGAAAATTATCAACAGGCTATCTTCGTTTATCGACTCAAAAATCGAAAAAATTTTATCTTCACATTTATAATACAGCATAATAAAGCACCGAATCTTTGCGATTCGGTGCTTTGTTTGACCCGTGCAGAGCGCGTTTTATATTTCAGATATTGTTTATCATTTCTACTCTTCTTGCATGACGGCCGCCCTCAAATTCTCCTGAGAGCCAAGTATCAACTATCATCAATGCAAGGTCGAGACCTACTACCCGCGACCCGAAAGCGAGTATGTTGGTATCGTTATGCTGTCTTGAAAGCAATGCGGAATAAGGCTCGCTGCAAACGACCGCGCGCACGCCTTTGACCTTGTTTGCGGCAAGTGAAATTCCGACGCCCGTGCCGCAAATAAGTATGCCTTTATCACATTCGCCTTTGGCGACTGCCTCTCCGACAGCCTTACCGTATATGGGATAATCGGTTCTTTCGGTGCTGTTTGTGCCGAAATCAACAACCTCTATGCCCTTTTCTTTAAGATGCTCAATCACTTTCATTTTGTATTCAAATCCTACATGATCGCATCCTATGGCAATCTTCATAATAATTTCTCCTTTTACAGGCGATATGCGGAGCATAAAGCTCCACATACCGTCATAATTATTGCTTTAATTATTGAGCGCTGTCTTTTGTAACAACGTATGAATCAACGGGAATTGTCTCTGCGGTTGCGTTAGAATCAATCTTCTCGCCGTCTTTAACCGACTTGATCATGCGGCGGAGTGAAGTTGCGCCTATTTCTGCGGAGTTCTGTGCTACCGTTGCAGAAAGCTCGCCTGCTTTTACGCTTTCGAGAGCTTCTGCCGCGCCGTCGGTGCCGACTACAAGAATCTGACCGAGCTTGCCTGCGTTTTTAACTGCCTGAAGTGCGCCAAGTGCCATTGTATCGTTGCAGCAATAAATTGCTTTGAGGTTCGGATTTGACTGAAGCATGCTTGCTGCCGTGTCAAGAGCCTTCTGTCTGTCCCAGTCTGCGGGCTGTGAAGCAACGAGTTTTACCTGAGATGCAGCTTTAAATGTATTCTCTGCGCCTGTTTTGCGAGCCTCGCCCGAAGCGTTGCCTGCCTTGCCCTCGATGATGGCTACTTCGCCGCCGTCTTTAAGGTTGTCAAGGATATACTGAGCGCCCTTTTCGCCGACCTTTTCGTTGTCGGTTGTTGCAAACGCTATAACGCTGCCGCCTGCTGCTTTAAGGCTGTCCATGTCGATTTTTTCATCAATATTCATAACATAGATGCCCTTTTGATTTGCCTGAACTATGCCGTTAATGAGGTTTGTGGGTGAAAGAGGAGCAACACCGATTGCCTTGTAGCCTTTGTTTATGCAGTTCTCAAGAATTTTGAGCTGACCTTCTGTGTCTTCCTCTGTGTTTGCGGCAAATACGTCAACCGTAACGCCCTGCTTTTTGGCTTCTTCTTCAATTCCGGCTTTCATTTTTGCCCAGAAGTCGTTTGAAAGAGGTTTAAGAATTATTGCGTACTCTGCGCCTGAGTTTCCGCCGCTGCTGCTGTCATCTTTTGAGCCGCAGCCTGTGAGAACGAGTGTGAATACTGCTATTGCAGCGAGAACGATAGCTATCAATCTTTTGGTTTTCATAATAATTTCCTTTCTTTAATAAGAATTATATTTAACGGTAATGCCGTCAAACACCTTTGATTTTGGAATGAGCAAACATTCCGCTTCCATAGATTCCGCTTTGCTGGTCATGCTCCGAAAAGCGAATATCCAAATTTTTTTCGGGATAGGGTTTTCTTGTTTTATTATGGATTGATTTAACAAGAATATCTTTGGGGAAATTTTCCATAAATAAAACGCCGCCTGCAAGAATCGAATAATCCGGGTCAAGAATATTGATTTCTGTTGCTATGGGTATTGCGAGGTCTTCGACGTATTTTATCAGTATCGGGTCGTCCGCATGGTATTTGAATACGTCTTTGATTTCTGTATCGGGGAAATACTTCTGCGCTAAGAACTCTAAATATTTACCCGAACATCTGGTTTCGGAGCAACCTACATTTCCGCAGGTGCAAACGTCTTTTATATCTATAAACGGTATGTGTCCGAGCTCGCCCGCCGCACCGTTTTTGCCGGCATACAGGCTTCCGTTTATATATATCGCATTGCCGAATCCCGTGCCGACATAAAAGCCGAGCACTGTTTTGCTTTTATCAACGTTCAATTTGTTGATGTCGTTCATCAAAAGGAAGTTAACGTCTCTGTCAAGATACACCGGCAAGCCGAGCTTTTCGCCGAGTATGTCGCTGAATCTGATATTATTAAATCCTCTTAGGTTCGGGGTCGAAATTATAACCTTTTTGTCTTTGCTGACTATTGAGGGTATTCCGACGGCAACCGCTTTGACTGAATCGGTTATGCCGTAGCGTTTCATATAGGAGATTATATTCTCATATATAGTCTCTACAACATCTCCCTCGTCAAACACTCTGCTTGAATTTTTTTCAAAATTCAGCACCCTGCCGCCCTCGGTGACAGTGCCTATTCTGAAATTTGTGCCGCCGATGTCAATGCCGATGGTATAATTCTCCATTTGATACACCTCCTTATGTCGGTCGTTTTTTTAAAATTCTGCGCCGGTCTGCTCTTTAAACTCATCGAGCATAATATCCCATGCCTTTTTGAGATCCGGGTCTTTTGAAAACAGCCCCGACGAACCTACTATAAAAACTTCCGTTCCCGCGTCATAAAGACGTTTAAACGTTTTTTGATTGCACGAGCCGTCAACCTCTATAATATAATGGTAGCCGTTCTCTTCGCGAATCTGTTTTGCTTCGCGGATTTTATCGAGCATTTCTTCTATAAACGGCTGACCTGCAAAGCCCGGGTCAACAGACATCAATGTGAGCTTATCAATTCTGCCGATATAGTGCTTTATTGCCGAAAGCGGAGTTGAGGGACTTAGCACAACGCCTTTTTTGCAGCCCAACGACTCTATTTTGTTCATTATGCGAAAAGCATCGTTTACAATGGTCTCTGCATGGGGGCAAATATAGCCTGCCCCCGATTTTGCAAGAACCTCAATATAATCATCCGGGTCGGTGACCATCAGGTGACAGTCAATCGGCTTTTTGGCGATGGTTGAAAACGCCTTTACAAAATCCGGAGATAAGGTGATGTTTTTTACGAAGTGACCGTCCATAATATCCACATGATACAGGTCGCATCTCTCATTTAAAATCTCTGTCTGATTTTTAATGTCGAGCAAATCCATGCACATGAGCGACGGGTTAAACATTGGTTTCATAAAGTATCACTCCAAAATCAATTATTTTTTGCGTGCTACGAAGCGGTCAAGCGCAACGGAGCCGATTATGAGCAAGCCCATAACAACCTGCTGCCATACGCTCGGTACTGCAAGAATGTTGAGGCCGTAGTTGATAACGCCGATGATGAAACCGCCCATTACAACGCCGAATATCTTACCTTTGCCGCCGAAGAAGCTTGTGCCGCCGATGATTGACGCTGCAATTGCGTAGGTGTCAAAGCCTGTTGCGGCTGCCGGTTCGGCAGAGCCTACGCGGCCGAGAAGAACGATACCCGCTATACCGGCGCATATGCCGGAGATTATGAATACGATAAGCGTATGCATTTTAACATTGATACCCGAGTACCAAGCGGACTCTTTGTTGCCGCCGAGTGCGTAAATGTTTCTGCCGAGTTTTGTCTTTTTGGTGAGGAAAGAGAGAACAAGTGCCACGGCTATTGCGATAATTGCAACTATCGGCAGAATATCAAATATTCTGTAAGAAATAACCTTTGTGAATGATGCGGGGAATCCGAAAACTGCGCTTGAATTTGAAATAATAAGCGTTACGCCTCTGAATATTGACTGTGTACCGAGGGTTATAATGAACGGGTGAAGACCTGTAACATTTACAAGTGCTCCGTTTATAAATCCGAGTACACCGCCGAACAGCACACCTAAAACAACCGCGAGCAAGGGGTTGATGCCTGCCACCATCATTTGTGCCGAAAGCATACCTGTCAGAGCCACTACCGAGCCTACCGAAAGGTCAATGCCGGCTATCAATATTGCGAAGAACTCGCCCATTGCGATGAGGATATTAACCGAACTTTGCGAAAGGATCTGCGTGAGAGTTGCCGTTGAGAAGAAGGTTTTGGGTCTCATTATTGCAAGAATTAACAGCAGCAATACCAAGATTCCCATTGTTCCGTATTTTTGCCAAATTGAATTAAAAGTTACTTTTTCTTTTTTCTTTGGAGCAGCTAACTTTTTAGTCATTTTGTTCACATTCCTTTCTGAGTTAAGCTATATCCGCAGTGGACGCTTTAATAATATTTTCTTCTGTTGCTTCTTTATGGTTGAAGCTTTTAACGATTTTGCCATCGCGGAACACTTTGATTGTGTCGCACACGGCGAGAAGCTCCGTAAGCTCTGAGGACACAACCAAAACGCCTTTGCCCTCGTCTGCAAGCTTACGCATCAAAACGTAAATCTCGCTTTTACTGCCAATGTCTATGCCTTTTGTCGGCTCGTCAAATATTATTATTTGCGAATCTGCCGCGAGCCATTTGCCGAGAATAACCTTTTGCTGGTTACCGCCGGAGAGCTCCGTTATTCCCTGGTCTACCGAATAGCATTTGATGTTAAGGCTTTGTTTTTGCTCTTCGGCGCATTTCTTTTCATACTTGTCGCTTATAAGTCCGCCTGCTCCGCCCATTGAGGAGCTTTTGATAAACGGCAAAATCGAGATGTTTTGCTTAATATCAAAGTTGTGGAAGAAGCCTGTTTCACGTCTGTTTTCGGTTACCATTGCAAGACCGTTTTTAATAGCGGAATAAGGGCTCCTGATATTGACCTTTTTGCCGCCGATAAAAATTTCGCCTGCCGATTTCGGTTCCGCACCGAAAATCGCATTCATCATTTCACTTCTGCCCGAACCGACAAGACCCGAGAAGCCGAGAATTTCGCCGCGGTGAAGCTTAAAAGAAACATCTTTAACTCTGCCGTCTTTTCTTGAAAGACCCTTCACCTCAAATATGACCTCTTCGTTGTCATAATTTTCGGGGGCGTCTTCATGCTGGTAGGTGTTTTTAACCGTTCTGCCTACCATCATGGTTACAAGGTCGTCAACCGTTACATCGCTGACGTTTCTTGTGCCGACGTAAGCACCGTCTTTAAGAACCGTTACCCTGTCGCCGATCTCTTTAATCTCTGCAAGCTTATGAGAAATAAAGACTATGCCTTTGCCCTCTTCTTTCAAAGCTCTTATAACTTTGAAAAGATGCTCAACCTCTGTCTCTGTGAGCGAGGTTGTGGGCTCGTCCATAACAATGACCTTGCTGTCTGCCGCAAGAGCCTTTGCAATCTCTACCTGCTGCTTTTCAGAAACACTGATGTCTTCAACAAAGGTTTTTGGGTCGCGCTTTAATCCGATTTTTGCCAAAAGCTCTTTTGCTTTTTTGTTCATTTCGGCATAATCCACAACAGAGGCTATGCCGACCTTTTTCATCGGTAATTTGCCGACAAATAAATTTTCCTGAATTGAAAGCTCGTTTATAACGCTGAGCTCCTGATAAATAACGCTGATACCGTTTTCATACGAATCTTTTGGGGTGAGCTTTGAATACTCCTTGCCGCCGATTACGATTGTTCCCTCGGTAGGTTGGTAAACACCGGATAAAATTTTCATCAAAGTTGATTTGCCTGCTCCGTTTTCGCCGAGCAAAACATGAACCTCACCGGGCTGAATATCAAATGAAATATCTTTCAAGGCTGTTACACCGGGGAATTTTTTTACTACCCCTTTCATTTCAACGAGTGCGCTCATATCAACCTTCCTTTCTGGCTATAATATTAAAGCAATAATGTAAAAATTTGGTTATAATATTGAGTAAAGGTTTACTCAATATGTATTAAAAAAAGAGTCAAGCTCCTTTTTTAAGTGTTTTTGGTGCTCTCTCTAACCGAGAGCTCAACCGGAATAATAAACTCCGGTGTTTTTTTGATTTTATCGACAATCATCTGCATAAGAATTTCGACTGATTTTTGACCGATTTTTTCGGTATTCTGAACTACAGTTGTAATCGGAGGGTCCGAAATCTCTGCCGAACGTATGCCGTCAAATCCGACAAGCTTTACATCTTCGGGTACTCGCCTGCCCCTGTCTTTGAGTCCTCGCAAAACACCGAGAGCCATTGTGTCAGTATTGCAAAAAACCGCGTCAAACTCAATTTCTTTATCAATAACCTTTTTTATTGTTTCACAAGCATCCTCATATGATACCTTGCAGTTGATTATTCGTTCGTTATCTATCGGAATATTGTAGCGTTTATGAGCTTCAAGATATCCGTTCATACGGTCGTTAACCGTGTTAAACTCGTTGGTATCTTTTATCATCAGAATTTTTCGGCAGCCTCTTTTAATAAGCTCCTCCGTTGCGAGGAAGCCGCCCATCAGGTTATCGGAGGCAACAAGGTTTGAATTTATACCGGGCCCGCGGTCTATATAAACAACAGGAACGGTGAAGTCCTTTTCTATATCGTCAACCGACCTTCTTGTGCTGATATAAATTATGCCGTCAACACCTTTGGTCTGCAATGAATTTATGTGGTAATCTTCAAACTTTATATCCTCGTTTGAGTCGCAGACAAAAACATTATAACCGGATTTCATAAGCTCATGCTCTATTGCTCTGACTATCTGCGCGAAATATTCATTCGTAATATCGGGAATGATGACACCGACAGTGTTTGTGTGGTTTGTTCTGAGCCCTTGAGCGTTGGGATTGATTGTGTAGTTATACTTTTTTACAATATCCATTACGCGTTTTTCGGTCTCGGCAGAATACCGACCGTTTTGGTTAAGTACCCTTGAAACAGTCGCTATCGAAACACCGGACATTTTCGCAATGTCCATCATAGAAATGTTTTTGTCATCCAATTTAATCACCGCGTAATTCGTTTGGGTAATCGTTTACCCTGTGGCTACATCATAATACAGTGTTTTGATTTTGTCAACAGTTTTTTTTGGATATTTTTTAACTTTTTATATATTTTACAAAAAGCCCTCCGTCAATTGCAGCAATTTGACCAAACAAAAGCGACTGCAAAGATTCACAGCCGCTTTTATTTGATTATTTTGACTTTTCGTTCAAATATTTTTTGGCGTCTTTGACAAAGCTTGCCGCAATCATAATTATGACTATGCCTATCGGGAAAGCCGCAACAATACTAACCGACTGCAGGTTGCTCATTGAGCTTTCTGCAAAAAGCAGAGCTATCGGCAGCATTATAAGAAGCAGACACCACATAAGCTGAATTGCTTTGTGCGGCTGCTCGTCATCACCGAGCTTTTTGTAGCTGTAGCACGCGGCGGTAAGGGCAATTGAATCAAAAGAGGTTGCATAAAAAGCAATCATTGCCGCCAAAACAACAATCATAATAAATTCAGCACAAGGCATAGATTTCATCATAGAAACAATAAGAGCATAAATATCGCCGTCCGCATTGTATTGAGCGATAAAATCCGCCTCACACGACATTTGCTTGCCCATAGAGAAATTGCCGAGAACAACAAAGCTCGCAAGAGTTGAACCGACACCGAAAGCATATCCGCCCAAAATGGTCTGCTTGACTGTTCTGCCCCTTGATATGTTGCCGATAAAGAACGGTGCCGCAACACACCATACCATCCAGTATGCCCAATAATAGGTTGTCCAGTTCTGCGGAAAATCCGTCTTTCTCAACGGGTCAGTATATGTTGAAAGCTCAAAGAAATTCTGAACCATTTTGCCGAACGAGCTAAACCCGGTTTCGATTATATATCTTGTCTCTCCGCCAAAGAGCAGAACAAAGGTCAGCAATCCGAAGAAGAGAAATATGCAAAGCTTAGCCAAAATGCTTATGCCTTTGAAGCCGTGCAACAATGAGAAGGTATAAACAAAACAAGTCACAATCAATATGATAACATTTATCAGCGTTACACTGACATTAAAGTGAAATATCTCTTTTATAATATTTGCCATGAGCGGCGTTGCAACACTGAATGTTGTGGCCGTACCGGCTATCAAAGCAAAAACCGCCAAAAGGTCTATGATTCTGCCGGCAAAACCGTCTGTGTGTTTGCCTAAAATCGGTCTGCAGGCTTCCGAATATCTTTGCCTGTTTCTTTTGCGAACATGAAGCATAAAGCCGAATGCAACCGCCAAAACAAGATAAAACGCCCACGGAATAAAGCTCCAATGAAACAGCGGGAACACCCCTGCCCACTCCTGAACGCTGCCAAGCTCTTTTATATGCGGGTCCGTGGCATAAAGAACCCACTCCGAAAACGAATAAAACAAAATATCGGCGGCAAGTCCGCAAGTGAACATCATTGAACCCCATGTAAAGAACGAATACTTGGGTTTTTCATTCTCACCGCCCAAAACTATATTGCCGTATTTTGACATTGCAATATATATTGAAAGCAAGAATATTCCGAGACCGATAACCAGATAATATGTACCCATTGTGTTGCCGAAAAAATATCTTACCTGGCTCAGAACGGCGTTTGAGCGCTCCGGCAGAAAAAAGAACATTATGCAAAGACCGAGTATTATGGTCAGCGGCAAAAATGTTATCAGCCAATCCACTCTTTCTTTTTTATTTGTTTTTTTCATACGGTATTTCCTCCTTGATTTTTTTATAAGATAAATCCAACTTCATCAAATCATCCAGGCTGTCAATCTCAATAACGTCGCCGTAATTCATCGGCCTTACCGTGAGATCATACTCATCAAAATGATTAAACATAACAACATCGTCCCAGTATATACCGCGGTTTTGCTTGTTTTCAAACTCAAGCTCAAGATGCCTTTTCAGCTTTTTGCCGTCTTTCTCGGTCCAGCGCGATATGCTGAAAAGCTGCCAGCCTCTTTTTCCGCCGGTTCGGCTGCAGGAAACCACTTTTCCGTTTTCTACCTGCTGAAGCCACTCATCGGTTTCTCCGTCTGTCCATACGCTGTTGTATCCCGATTTTTCAAAATACGGTGAAAGCACATCATCGTTGTATATTATTTGATCGCCGTCCAGAATCAGCGAATTTTCAAGATGCTCTCTTGCAACATACAGTGAAGAAATGTTGTTGCATGTGTCATAATAAGGATTTTCGATAAGCTCTATTCCGCTGTATTCTCTTTTCAAAACATCAAATTTTTCTTTTAGATAGCCGACGACAATATATATTTCGTTAACACCGTTTTTGTGCAAAGCTTTTATGACAGAATCTATCATCCTTACCCCGTTGACTTTTATCAAGGGCTTCGGAGTTTCTTTGGTCACGGGCATAAGTCTGCTGCCAAACCCCGCCGCCATTATAACGGCTCTTTCCGCTTTATTCATTCTCGTTTCCCTTCAATTTTTCCATACGTTTTTTAGCTTTTTTATAATATTCTTTTGCGTAGCGATACTGCAAAAGAGAATATTCGCCGAACTCAACGCCGAGATTTCTTTTATATTCGCACCAGTTGCTCCAAAGAAGTCCGCAGCAGGCAACATAGCAATAGATTTTTATTCTGTTCTCTTCACTGCACGCTCCTTCAAAATATATGTCTATAAGCTTATCAAGCTGTTCTTTATTGTAACCCGTATAAATAGCAAACATGGCTATATCAACGTGTGGGTCCTGCATACCTGCATATTCCCAGTCTATAAGCTTTACGAATTTTTTGTCTGCGTCCTTATAAATCAGAAAGTTATCGGGTACGGCGTCTATATGCGTCAGCACTTTTTCGTTTGCGTGTGAATCAATGTATTCTTTTAAAGACAAAACATTGTTTTTGGTAGTTTTGTAATCAATAAATACAGAATCCTTACCCTGCCAAAGACTCTCATAAAATTCTATCTGACCGAATATATCAAACGTATGACTAACCTTCAGCTTTTTGGAATGAAACTGTTTTAAAAACATCATTGCCTCTTTAACGTCGTTTTCGTCAAACGGGTTGCATACGCTCGTATTATCTATAAACTCCGTTATTTTATAGCCGGTTTTAGGGTCAATATAAATAACATTGTCGCATATTCCCGTTTTGTTTATCACACTGTAAACGGCGGCTTCGTTTTCTCTGTTAATTAAAAACTCAGTACCCTCGCCCGGCACGCGCATAATATATTTTTTCCCTTTGCAAACAAAGGTGAATGATCTGTTTGTCATTCCTTTTTTTTGAACCGCAATATCTGTAATATCTTTTGATGCGGCATCAAACACCCTGCATATCAGCTCAATTGCCTTCGTTTTAAGATGGGCGGAATCTTCATCAAGATCTCTGAGCTGCTCATAAGTGTTTATTTCGGCTATGTCAAAGCGGCTCATCACCTTGGCATAGATATTCATTTTGTTTTTATTTGTCAGCGTTTCCTCCCAAAACAAATCATTGTTTGAATTGTCAAGGCAAAGCGTATCCGCTTTTTGACGAACGCTTTTTGATTTTTCTGAATTAAGATAGCAAATGCCTATCATTTTATATTGTTTTTTGCCGTTATTGTCCAAAACAATTTCGCCGTTTCTGCCTATCTCTACCCCGTATTTCCCGTCTCTTTCATCGCTGAGCATATACCATGAGTAAAGCTCATGTTCGTTGTAAGGGTTTTTTTCGCACCTTATATCGCAGGGTATTATATACGCATTTTCCAAATAATCGGCAGCGCATTTTAAAGAATAGAGATTATTTTTTTCGGCATAATCTTTATTGTAAATCAGCTTTACGTTATATTTATCGATAAGGTACTCAAACTTTTCTTTCATATAACCGACAACGATGTATATTTCGTTAATTCCGGCAAAGTGAAGCTGTTTTAATGTTCGCTCAATCAGTTTTTCGCCGTGAGCCTCCAAAAGTCCTTTAGGCGTGTCGGTGTTTATCGGAGCCATGCGCGTGCCGTAACCCGCGGCAAGAATGACCGCTCTTTGCGGCTTGTTTTGACATAACAAACGCTTTGCCTTGGAGGTAATTTCAAATTTCGAGTCAATCATCTGCTCTGCTTCCAGCGTTTTCAGTGCCTTGTTTGCAGAGCCGAGAGAACACCCTGCCGCCTCCGCAAGCTCACGCTGATTTGCAAAACCGCCTCGGTATAAGGCGACAAGTATGTCACATTCGATTTTGTTCATAAGTTTCGCTCCATTCAATTTCGTGAACAAGATAATTATATTATACCTAAATAAAATAATATGTCAAGAAAAAAATCCGCGACAAACATCGCAGATTTTTGAGAAAATAATCTTATAGAATTTTACCGTCGGTAGAGATAACGTGCACCTGCCACGGAATAAACTTGCCGCTGTTTTGAAGTGCGGTTTTGGCGGCGTGCTCAATACCGGAGCAGCACGGCACCTCCATCCTGACTATGGTAAGGCTTTTTATATTGTTATTTCGGATTATTTCGGTGAGCTTTTCGGTGTAATCGACATCGTCAAGCTTTGGACAGCCGATAAGAGTTATTCGGTTTTTGATAAATTCGTTATGAAAATCACCGTAGGCATATGCCGTACAGTCCGCAGCAATCAAAAGATCCGCGCCGTCAAAATAAGGTGCATTTATCGGCACAAGCTTTATTTGAACGGGCCACTGTGAAAGACGGCTCTGCGTTTTAACGGCAAATTCGGGAATTTTATCCTCTCCCCTTTTAATTTGCTTTGACTGCATACCGGGGCATCCGCAGGGCAACGGCTCGCTCTGTGCTCTCTTTTTAGCCTGAGCGGCTTTAACCGCCGCCTCATCATATGCAGGTGCTTCGCGGTTTTCAAAGCTTATTGCGCCCGTGGGGCAAGCAGGCAGGCAATCGCCGAGGCCGTCGCAATAATCCTCTCTCATAAGCTTTGCCTTGCCGTTCACCATGCCGATTGCGCCCTCGTGGCAAGCTTTGGCGCAAAGTCCGCAGCCGTTGCATTTATCTTCGTCTATTTTAATTATTTTTCTTATCATAATATTATCCTCCGAATTTTTTTGCAAAGATTGATTTGCTGAGCCGATTATATTATAATATAAAAAATTATTATGTTGTAATTACAACGAAAGAAGAAATTTTTATGAATACCGAATTCCAAAAGCTTCCGTTTTTTGGTGGATTATCAAAACAAAACGCAGATGAACTGATGCTCAAAGCAAATATATTTGAAAAAGAATATCAAAAAGATGAAATAATTATTTTGGCAGATGACGACGTGCCGAATTTCGGCATAGTCATCTCGGGCGAAATATATATAGAAAAAGATGATATAGACGGCAACACCGCGATAGTGAGCTGCATAAAGAAATACGGTGTTTTTGCCGAGGCTTTTGCTTGCTCGGGGCATAAGGCAACGGTCAATGTGCGGGCAGGCGGCAATTGCCGAATATTATGGATAAATTATAGCTCTCTTTTAAACGACAATATATCGTCCGGCTGCAAGGGTGCGGTGCTGTCGCGTCTTTTAAAATCCTCAAATGAAAAAAATATATTTTTAACCGGCAGAATTGAGCACCTGACAAAGCACACGTTAAGAGAAAAGGTGCTGTCATATCTCACAAGCCGTTCGGCAATGTTAAAGTCAAAGACCTTTACCGTTCCGTTTGACAGAAAGGCAATGGCCGACTATCTCGGTGCGGATCGCAGTGCGCTATCCGCCGTTCTTTGCAAAATGCGCGACAGCGGAGAAATCGAGTTCCATAAAAACCAATTTACTCTGCACATATAAAAAACAACCGCGAAGATGCCCAAAGGCACAATCGCGGTTTAGTATTTTAAAGGAGATTTTCTGCCAATTTTCCGCCGTAAGCTTCCGCTACATCCGCAAGCTTATCTTCGGGGATTGTCTGGAGCATCGGAAGACCCGTGCTGAGCATTGTGACATATATCTCTGCCGATTTTTCTATTGTGTGCATAAGACCGAAAGCCGAGTCAAAATCGTTGCCCATAACAAAAAGTCCGTGATGAGCCCAAACAACTGCGTCGTATTTTTTCATAAGCTCACTGGTTTTAAGGGCAATTTCGGCTCCGCCGGGAATCATCCATTCAACAACGCCGACGCCCTTGGGGAAAACAACCGGGCACTCGGTCATGCTCTGCCAAAGAACTTTTGAGAAAGCCGAATCGGTAAGAGGCAAAACAAATGTAAGAGCAATAATATTTGTGGGGTGCGCATGATAAATTACTCTTGCTTCGCCGTTTGTCTCTGCCGTTTTAACACTGTGATTGAGGAAGTGGCTCGGAAACTCGCTTGTAGGTCCGCCGCCCTTTGTAAGCCCCCATACTATTCTGTAGCTGTCGCCCTTGTCGTTAATCTCTACAATGCAAAGGTTCTCTTCCGGGGCAAGGCTCATGTTTCTGAAATATTTGCCCGTGCCGGTTGACATAAAATATTCGCCTGCAAGGTTATCTGCCTGAACGCCCATGTTCACCCAAGGTCTGTCATATGTAAAATACGGTTTGCACTCTTCGACCTCTTCTTTTCTCATGCGGTATGTAAGATTGCCGCCGTTGCGCTCGTGCCAGCCCTGACGCCAGCCATCGTCGCAAAGTCTTACAAATCCTTTTAATACATTACTTTCTAAAATACCCATTTTTACACCTCTTGATTTTTTAAGACCGCCGTATTTTGACACAGCGGTCTGTTAATTACATCTTTGCGTAGTTTTCAAGGTAGCCGTCAAGGTCAACCTTGAGCACGTTGTTTATAAGATTTGTAGCTATCATAAGACCTGCAAAAGCAGTGAGAGTTACAATCTGCTCATCTGTAAAGAACTTTTTAAGCTCTGAAAACATCTCGTCCGAAATCTCGTTAGGATAATCTACACAAGCTCTGCCGAACTCGCAAAGAAGAACCTCTTTTTCACTCAAATCGCTGCCGTTCGGGTCTTTGCCGCCGTCAACAAGAATTTTTTTAAAAAAGTTTGAGCATATAAGACAGCTGTTCTCTGATGAAATTGCATAAGAGAAAATATTTATGCTGAAATCGTCAAGAAAAAGAGCAAGCTCATCTCTGAGAGTGTACCATTCCATCAAAGCTTTGAAAGACGGTATATTGTTGAGAAGAGTTTTCTTCATATTTGTGATTCTGCCGTGTTTTGCTATCTGGTCGTCATACTCTTTTTTTGCCTGCGGTGAAGCGGTTTCATATTCAACCATCGGTATTCTTGCCATAGGTATATCTCCTTTTAAAAATATACCTATATTTTATTACCTGTTCACTGCAAAGTCAAGATATTTGCACTGCTATTTGCGCCGAAGATATGAAGTTTTTCTGTTTTTAGTGCAAGTCTCACTTTTTGCCCCGAAGCATACACTTTGTCTGATGCAATTCTTGCGATAAGCTTTGTTGAATAATAATCTAAATAAAGATAAGTTTCACTGCCCATAGGCTCGCTGACCTCAACGGCCGCTTCAATAAAGCAGCTGCCGTTTTGGCGTATATATTCTTCGTCATCCGTTAAATCTTCGGGTCTTATGCCGAGTATAAGCTCCTCATCTTTCATTGCCGAAAGAGCCGCTGACTGTGCCTCGTTTTTTACACTTATTTCGGCGTCATGCAAAACAAGACTCACTCCGTCTGAAGCACACTTTGCCCTGCATGGAATAAAATTCATACGCGGAGAGCCGATAAATCCCGCCACAAAAGTATTGCAGGGATTGCAGTAAAGATTGTGTGGAGTATCCATCTGCTGAACTATGCCGTCTTTCATAACAACGATTCTGTCGCCCATCGTCATAGCTTCGGTCTGATCATGCGTGACATAGACAAAGGTTGTTTCAAGCTTTTTATGGAGCTTGATTATTTCTGTACGCATGGTTGTACGAAGCTTTGCATCAAGATTTGAGAGCGGCTCGTCAAGCAAAAACACATCCGGCGAGCGCACCATTGCTCTGCCGAGGGCAACTCTTTGGCGCTGACCGCCCGAGAGTGCTTTTGGCTTTCTTTTTAAAAGATGCTCAATATCAAGCACCTTTGCCGCCTCTCTGACTCTCTTGTCTATTTCACTCTTGGGAACTTTGCGAAGCTCCAGCCCGAATGCCATATTTTTATAAACCGTCATATGAGGATAAAGAGCATAGCTTTGAAATACCATTGCAATATTTCTGTCTTTGGGGGCAACATCGTTTACCACCCTGTCCCCTATTTTAAGCTCGCCTTTTGAAATCGGCTCAAGCCCCGCTATCATTCTGAGCGTTGTGGATTTGCCGCAGCCTGAGGGTCCGACAAGTATAACAAATTCTTTGTTTTCAATCGTAAGATTGACGTCGTTCACGGCTACCGTTCCGTCGGGGTAAACCTTTGAAATATTTTTAAGAGAAATACTTGACATATTTTATTATCCTTTCACCGCTCCGGCAACTACGCCTTTTATAATATATTTTTGAGAAAAAAGATAAAATATAACTATCGGCACTATTGCCAAAACGAGCATTGCCATCATAGCGCCCATATCGACAGAACCGTATCCGCCTTTCAGATACTGTATTGCTATCGGCACGGTTTTGTACTCACTGCCTATTACAAGATATGGCAGCAGATAGTCGTTCCAAACCCACATCGCATTTAAAATGGCAACGGTTATTGCCGTCGGCTTTAAGATGGGAAAAACCACCCTAAAATAAGTCTGCAAAGGTCCGCAGCCGTCTATCATGGCGGCTTCTTCTATTTCAAGCGGAATAGATTTTACAAATCCGCTGAACATAAACACCGAAAGTCCCGCACCGAAGCCGAGATATATAAAAACAATGCCGACGGGGTTATCGAGGTGCAGCGTGTTAGCCGTTTTTGTGAGAGTGAACATAACCATCTGAAACGGTACAATCATAGAAAAGACAAACGCATAATAAAGCGCCGATGTGAATTTACTCTTTTGCCGCGTTATATACCACGCTGTCATAGAGGTAAAAAGCACTATCGCGGCAACCGAAAACACCGTAATAAAAACCGACCAGCCGAAAGCTTTAAAAAATCCGGTTTTTGCCACGCCCTCGGTGTAGTTTAAAATGCCTTCAAAGGTTTCGCTGTCAGGCAGCTTAAACGGCTCGCCGCTTATATAAAATTTGCTTTTAAACGAATTCATCAACACTATCGCTATCGGCGCGACAAATATCAAAGCCGCCGCCGTAAGCAATATATATGATAAAATATTAAAAACAATGTTTCTTTTTTGCATTATTGTTCCACCTCTTTTTTTCTTGTCACCGCAAGCTGAATAAATGCTATAACGGCAACTAACAAAAAGAAGATAACCGCTTTTGCCTGGCCTACACCCTCCCAGCCGACTTTGCCGTAAAACGTGTTATAAATATCAAGCGCGAGCATCGCGGTTTTTTTAGACGGGGCGCCCGCCGTCAGAGCAAGGTTTTGGTCAAAAAGCTTAAACGAATTTGTTATTGTCAAAAACATACATATCGTAACGCTCGGCATAACAAGAGGAATTGTAACGTTTTTTAAGGTCTGCCATGCGCCCGCGCCGTCCACCTTTGCCGCATCCTGAAGCTCTGACGGAACATTTTGTATTCCTGCAATATAAACCACCATCATATACCCAATAAGTTGCCAGTTCATAAGAACCACAAGACCCCAAAAGCCGTATTTGGGGTCATAGGTTATGGTAACTCCCCAAAATTGCAAAATGCCGTTTATTATAAGCTGCCAGATGTAACCGAGAACTATGCCGCCTATAAGATTCGGCATAAAGAACACCGTTCTGAAAACATTTGTGCCTTTAAGCCCTTTGGTTAAAAGGCTCGCCAAGGCGAACGCAATAACATTTACGCTTATAACAGACACGACGGCGAACTTAACCGTGAACCACAAAGCATTTTTAAAATCGTCATTTGAAAACGCCTTTATATAATTTTGTATGCCGACCCACTGCGCGTCTATTATTGTTGTAAACTCGGTAAAAGAAAGCGTTATACCGAGAACGAACGGAATGACAAACGCTATGAGAAAAGCCGCAAGAGTCGGCAGGACAAATATAGGAAAGTATTTTTTCAGCTGCATAAATTCACCGCCAAATTTTGTTATGCTCTCTCACTTTTCCATGAGTCAATAACGGTTTTCTTCACATAATCCCAATCTTTTGTGCCCTGAACATACTCAAGGAGCGCGTCACTGAAAGCGGATTTAAAATCCTGACTCGGGAATGAATTGAAAGTCCAGTCAATCGTCCGGACATCGCGGTTCATCCAATCTATAACCTCTCTCGCAAGCGGATCGGATGGTTTTTCATCATCTGCAAAGGTGTTAAAAGGCGTTATAAATTCGAGTTTTTCGGTAACATATTTTTTGCCCGTGTCGCTTGAGAAAAGCCATTCAAGGAATTTGAGCGACGCCTCTTGTTTTTCTTTTGATACCTTTGAATTGATAGCAAGATAGTTTTCCGTACCTATGCAAAGCCCCTGATTTTCTTCGCCGTCAACGCCTGTATAAAGCGGCAAATATTTAATATTATCCTCTTTAACCTTGTTGCCGGAAACATTTTTTATCTGCGACCATGCCCAGTTGCCGTTTTGAACCATTGCCGCCTTGCCGAGTGCAAATTCCGACATTGAATCTTCAACCGATTTGCTGCCGAGAACGCCCTTTTCGCTGACGGAATTATCGGTGTACAAATCAAAGAGGTTTTTATATTTATCCGCATAGGTGAATTTAATTTCTTTGGCGTTATAAGCCGTCGCTATTGCGCTCGCCGATTTGTCAAGGTCTTTCATCTCGTAATAAATCGGCACGCTCGCAAGGTGCGATTCCCAGCGCCAAGCCTCTCCGCCTGCCATTGATGTTGAGGCAAAAACTCCGTCGATACCGAGCTCAGATTTGTGCTTTGTCATATCCTGCACAACGGCTTTTAAAAGAGAAAAGTTTTTTATCTCTTGTGCAGAGGTGATACTGACAGCCTTGTCTTTGAGGGCAAAATATTTTTCCATTATTTCGTTGTTGTATATTATTCCGAAGCCCTCAACAACATAAGGAATACCGTAAATTCCGTCGCCGTCTTTTATTACCATATCCTTATCCAAAAGATAGGAATAAATCTTGGTATCTTTAAGGTCAAGACAGTAGTTTTTCCACGCGGTGTAGCCCACCATGCCGTTAATTTGAAAAATTGTAGGCGCGTCGGTCTTGGCAATCTCAGATTTAAGTGTAGTTTCATAAGAATCGCTCGCCGCCGTCACGACTTTAACCTTAACGCCTGTTTCTTTTTCATAGGCGGTGGCTATTTCTTTATATATATCCGCAATTTCGGGTTTAAAATTGAGATAATATATCTCGAGTGCGTCTTTGCCGCCGGACGCGTTTGAATCATCGTTTTTCTTGCCGCATGACGTCAGCATAAATATCATTACGGCAGACAAAATCAACGCAATAATTTTTTTCATACTCGTTCCTCCGTTAATGAGCAATATTTGCATTTGCATATTTATTCTGCTATAATATTGCCGAAATATACAGTTAAGGAGTTCAAATTATGATTAAGCACATAGTTTTTTGGAATATACGAAACGATGAAAACAAAGAAAACAATATGAAAGAAATGCGTAAAAAGCTCACTTCGCTTGTCGGCGTTGTTCCCGGGCTTATAAGCGCAGAGGTAGGATTCAACTATAACCCTAAGGGATATGACGTTGCGCTTTATTCTGTATTTGAAAGCAAAGAGGCACTCGACGGCTATCAAGTTCACCCCGAGCATCTGAAAGTCAAAGAGTTTGTTCACTCGGTTATAACAGAGCGTGCCTGCGCCGACTACGAAATATAAAAGGGAAAGCAAAATGTATCGAATACTTATAGTTGAAGATGATTCAACCATTGCAAAAATGATAAAAAAGCATTTAATATCGTGGGGATATGAAGCTGTTTGCTCCGAAAATTTTCAAAATATCACAGAAGATTTTTTGTCGTTTAACCCGCAGCTTGTGCTTCTTGACCTGTCACTCCCCTTTTACAACGGTTTTCACTGGTGTCAGGAGATAAGGAAGATTTCAAAAGTTCCGATAATTTTCATTTCGTCCGCGTCGGACAATATGAACATTGTTATGGCAATGAACATGGGCGGAGACGATTTTATTGCAAAGCCGTTTGATTTGAACGTGCTTACGGCAAAAATTCAGGCAATACTTCGCAGGAGCTTTAACGGCAATATTAAAACCGCTCTTGAATACCGCGGCGCGGTGCTGAACACCGACGACGCGAGCCTTATAATCGGCGAGGACAAAATCGAGCTTACCAAAAACGAATACAGAATTTTAAAAATTCTTATGGAAAACAAGGGCAAAATTATCAGCCGAGACACGCTCATGCGCCAGCTTTGGGAGACCGACTGCTTTGTTGACGAAAATACACTGAGCGTAAATGTCGCAAGGCTCAGAAAAAAGCTTGAAAACGCCGGACTATCGGACTTTATCAAAACAAAAAAGGGTCTTGGGTATATAATTGAGTAGGCAAAAAGCGGAGAAATTGACATGAAGATTTTTTTAAAATATCTTAAATACAACGCCAAAAACATATTGTGCTTTGCCGTGTGCTGCGTGATTTTTGCAACGATTTTTTATTTGTTCTCGTTGCCGCTGAAAGCGGTTTTATACCCTGCTCTGCTTTGTTTGTTTTTTATTATTATTTGTGCCGCAGTCGGTTTCATTCGGTTTTATAAAAAGCATAAAATGCTTGAAAGGCTCACAAAAGAAGCGTCGGTTACGATTGAGCTTTTGCCGAAAAAACGCAATTTAATAGAAGAAGATTACCAAAACGTCATAAGAGAGCTTTTTGAATTTCAAAAGCAATTTGAGCAAAAATCAGATATAAAATACTCCGATTTGCGCGAATACTTTACACTGTGGGCACATCAGATAAAAACGCCGATAGCGGCTATGAGCTTGATTTTGCAAAGCGATTTTGAAAATCCGCAAAGCCGCGAACTTCTTGAAGAACTGCAAAAAATAGAGCAATATGTTGAAATGGTTTTGGGATATTTGCGGCTCGAATCGGAGTCTACCGACTATATAATAAAAAAATACGACCTCGACTCTGTAATTAAGCAAGCCGTAAAAAAATATGCTTCTCAGTTTATCAGAAAAAAGATTAAGCTGTGTTACGAACCGCTCAAAAAAGAAATTCTGACGGACGAAAAATGGCTTTTGTTTGTTATTGAGCAAATACTCTCTAACTCGGTTAAATACACCAAAAGCGGCGGCAGCGTTTCAATATATTTAGAAAGCCCTGTAACTTTGTGCATAGAAGACACGGGCATAGGCATTGAAAGCGAAGACCTGCCGCGAATTTTTGAAAAAGGATACACGGGGTATAACGGACGAAGCGATAAGAAATCCTCCGGAATAGGGCTTTATTTATGCAGGAGGATTACAGAACGGCTCGGGCATAAAATTTATGCCGAGTCAACCGTCGGAAGAGGCACGGTTATAAAAATTGACCTCGGCAGAGAAAAGGTTGAGATTGAATAAAACAAAAGCTGTACTTTACATCGGCTCGTTTGAGACATGATGTGAATTACAGCTTTTTGTTATATTATTTTGCCTTTATATTGTCTTGTGCTTCAAACAGGGATTTAAAAGCTCCGTCTTTTTTCAAAAGCTCCTGCGGGTTCCCCTGCTCTGTAATTTTTCCGCCATTTATCACAAGCACTTTATCTGCCATGGCGGCTCTTTTTATATCATGGGTAATTACAACAACCGTCTTGCCGCCGACTTTACACTCATTTTGCAGCATTTCAAACATTTTGCCTGCTGTTTTTGCGTCAAGCGCCGAGGTCGGCTCATCAAGCAGCATAACGGGAGCATCGCGGTATAAAGCTCTTGCAACAGATATTCGCTGACATTCACCGCCCGATAAATTCGCGCCGAAATCGCTGATTACAGTTTTCTCATGCTCGGGAAGTTCGCCGATAAAATCTTTCATCTGTGCTTTTTCTATCGCTTGCGAAATTTTCAGGGAATCGGGTGCTTGCGGAAAAGAAATATTATTTTCAACGGCATCGTTAAAAATGAAAGCATCCTGCAAAACCACCGAATACATTTTGCGAAGCGAATCGGTGTCAACCTCATTTATATTTTTGCCGAACACGCGGATAGTGCCCGAAGAAACAGAAAAAAACTTGTTTACAATATCCATAAAACAAGATTTTCCTCCGCCGGAAACACCTACGATTGATATAAACTCCCCTTTTTTGATTTTTAAATCATCTATGTGCAAGCTGAAATTTTCTCTGCCGTAAGAAAATTCAACGTTTTCAAAAGAAAAAACAGTTTCGCATGATTTATCGGGAATTATATCACTCGATAATTCGTCACTCATAGCCATTATATTGTCAAACTCATCAAATACGTTTTGAGCCGCACCGACGCTGAGCCTTGCCCTCATAATTCCGTTTAGAGACGACATAAGCGACGGAAAATATGCGATTACCGCAATCAGCGAGCCGACGGACATTTTATCTTTCAGCACAAACAGCGCACCTAAAGCAAAAGCCGTGCCCAAAATAATCTGCGAAGCCGCATTTGGCAATACATCGCCTGCGAGACATTCGGTTTTACGGAACTTCCATTCGGCTTTATTAAAGCGGTTCAATCCATCTTCAAAGCTGTTTTCCGCGCCTTCTTGCGCGTTATATGAGCGTATTGTTTTCATTGAATTTAATATTTGAACAATATTTTTTTGAAGACTGCGCTGTTCTTTGAGGCCGTCATGCGACGCGCTTTTCATTTTATTTTTTTGTGCTTTAATAATTAAATATGACAGAGGAAGCACGGCGAACACCGACAAAGTCAACGCGATATTATAATGCAAAAGCATAACAAAAACGATAAGAAACTGCAAACAGCTTGAAACGATTGTTATAATTGAATTCAAGTACATGGACGGTATGGTTTCTGCGCTTCTTGTTAAAATGTTTGACAGCGTCACCGAATCGTAGCTGCTGTACTCGGCAAAATTGCTGTGAAGAATTTTCTTAAACGCAGCGTCCGTTACATAATATACGCATTTTTTGCCGAACCAATAATTAAGCCTGTTTTTAAGGAGTGTAACAAGAGCGGCGGCAACAGGCGCAAGCACGGCTATAACCACACAAATAATCAGTGCTCTCAAATTTTTTTCGGGAATAAACTCATCTGTTATTTTTTGATATATAACGGGCACGATTGCCGTTAAGCCGACCGCCAATGCCGATAAAGCAAAAACAGCCAAAAGACTATGTAAATATTTTTTTACGGACATTTTAATCATCTGCTTTGAAATGCTGTTGTCTTTGGCAAACATAATTTCCTCCTGTGGGCTAAAATAAAAGCTACAATCCATACCCAGTCTTAATGCCGTTTGTGAATTGTAGCTTTATTTTGTCTATATAATATACGTCAGATTACTGCTCTATTTAAAAAGCTTATGCTGTTTTGCCGTATTTTTTTGCCATGATATTTTTCACAACAAAGAGGAAAAGTACCGTAAGAACTATGCCGCCTGCAAGGCAGATCCATGCGTTCTGAACAAAGCCTGCGACAATAAACATTACAAATGATATTGCGGCAACACTTATTGCATATGGCATCTGTGTTGAAACGTGGTTAATGTGGTTGCACTGACCGCCTGCCGATGACATGATGGTTGTATCGGATATGGGTGAGCAGTGGTCGCCGCATACAGCACCTGCAAGGCAAGCCGAAATACCGATAACCATAAGCTCTGATTGGTCGCTGCCCGTGAATATATATGTAACAATCGGAATAAGAATACCGAATGTTCCCCACGACGTACCTGTTGCAAATGCAAGTCCGCATGCTACAAGGAAGATTATAGCCGGGAGGAATTTATCAAGGCCGCCTGCCGCACTGCTCATTACGTCTGCAACGAAATATTTAGCACCGAGTGCCGCTGTCATATTTTTAAGAGATGTTGCAAAGGTAAGAATCAATATTGCGGGAACCATGGCTATAAAGCCCTTGGGTACTGCCGCCATGGCGTCTTTGAAGCTGATAAGTCTTCTAAGCATAAGGAATACGATAATCGCAACAAGAGAAATGAGTCCGCCCCACGGCAAACCGAAGGTTGCGTCTGTATTTGCAAATGCGTCTATAAAGTTTACGCCGTCGAGTATTCCGCCGACATATACAAGTGCGAATACGCAGCAAACTATAAGAAGAATAATCGGGAAAATAAGGTCTATGACCTTGCCTTTTTCAGAGAATGTTTCTTCTTCGGATTCGTTTCTGTCACCGCTTGTGTAAAGGTCGCCCTTGGTCATTGCGTTAAACTCGTGAACGCGCATCGGACCGTAATCGAACTTCATGAGCGTAATTGCAATTATGAAAACAAGGGTCAAAAGTGAATAGTAGTTATAGGGAATTGCGGTTATGAAAAGGTCAAGTCCCTTGCCGTCCTCGGCATATGCAGAAACCGCAGCCGCCCAGCTTGAGATGGGAGCTATCATACATACGGGTGCCGCTGTGGCATCTATAAGATAAGAAAGCTTTGCTCTTGAGATTTTATGACCGTCTGTAACAGGTCTCATAACAGAGCCGACTGTGAGGCAGTTAAAATAGTCGTCAATAAAAATAAGTACACCGAGTGCCATTGTTGCAAGCGCCGCGCCTGCTCTTGACTTTATGTGCTTTGAGGCCCATTTGCCGAATGCGGCAGATCCGCCTGCTTTATTAACAAGGGCAACAACTATACCGAGTTCAACAAGGAATATGAATATACCCGCGCTGTCTGCAACCGCGCTTTGAAGTCCATTGCCTATCAAAGCATCCATTGTTTTGGTAAATGAAAAATTAGAATAAATAATAGCACCTGCCAAAATACCTATAAACAAAGAGCTGTAAACCTCTTTTGTTATAAGCGCAAGACCTATTGCTATTACCGGCGGCAAAAGAGCCCAAATCGAACCTCTTACCTCGCCTGTTCCCTCGCAGGTTTCGCAAGCTACGCCGTCAACCAAGCCTGTTGCATGGCAATCGGAACATTTTACCATTGCAAGAGCACTGTCTGAAACGGCAAGAAAGACCATAAGACCCACTATCACAAAACAAGCGATAATGAGAACAATCTTTTTTGTTTTTGTCATTTTTCTTCCTCCTAAATTTTACTCCCTAAAGGTTATTGGGGAATTACCTTGATAAGCCCCCTCTTTTTTCACAAGCCGTTATGTAACCGTACCGGCGGCTTTAATGTGATAAAAAGACTTTAACAGTTTAGCACAAAAAAACGAATATGGCAATAGCAAATAAAAAAATCCTGCCGAAAAGACAGGATTTTTTGTCGGTTAAATCAAGTTTCGTTATATGTGCGGGCTTTTTCAAACTCTTCTTCAATCTGTTTTGAGGGTTTCTCTGTGCAAAGCGAAACCACTACTATAAATATGCACGAAACAAGGAACGCCGGAAGAAGCTCGTATATTCCGAATACGCCGCCGAGGGGTTTTAACAAAAGTTTCCATACAAATACGGTAATTCCGCCGGAAAGCATACCTGCAATCGCGCCGGCTCTGTTGACTCTCTTCCAGAAAAGCGAGAACAAAATTATCGGACCGAATGTTGCACCGAATCCCGACCATGCAAATGAAACGACCTCAAAAATAACGCTGTTTTCGTTCCATGCAATCGCAATACCGACAGCGGTTATTACAAGAAGTATAATTCTTGAAAGCTTCATAACCTGCTTATCTGTGGCGTCTTTTTTGATTATACCCTCAAAGAGATTCTTTGAAACCGCAGAAGCGGCAATAAGAAGGTATGAATCGGAAGAGCTGATTGTTGCGGCAAGGATACCTGCCATAACAACGCCTGCGAGAAGCGGGTGGAAAAGAAGCTGTGCAAGATGTGCAAACACATTTTCGGCACCGCTTTGAGTTGCGAGAGCCGCATCTGTGGGAAGAATAAATCTGCCGAGTACGCCGATAGACACGGCCGCCGTAAGAGAAATGAGAACCCAAACGGTTGCAATGCGGCGGGACATTTTAAGCTCCGAGCTTTTACGAATTGCCATAAAGCGAAGAAGAACCTGCGGAACGCCGAAATATCCGAGACCCCATGAAAGAGTTGAAAGTATGGTAAGCACGCTGTATTTTGAAGAGTCGCCGAAAAGAGGCGAGTTGTTAACAGCCTGCTGAACACCGTCTGCATCTGTAACGGGAGTTGCCGTTGCGGTAAGGGAGAGATAACCGGGAATCTCTCTTGCATTTTGAATAACTGCTTCTATTCCGCCGGCATGAATAACACCGCATACAAGCACGCCTACAAGGGCGATAATCATAACCACCGCCTGCATAAAATCAGACGCGCTCTCTGCGAGGAAACCGCCGAGGATAGTGTATATAAGAACAAATGCGGCACCTACAAACAGCATTGAATGATATGAGTAGCCGAAAAGACCCGAGAACAGTTTGCCGCAAGTTACAAAACAGCTCGCCGCATAGATTGTGAAGAAAATAAGGATAAAAACAGCAGATATGCCGAGAATAACCTTTTTCTTTTCATGAAAGCGGTTGCTCAAAAAATCGGGAACGGTTATTGAATCGCCCGACACAATGGAATATGACCTGAGTCTTTTTGAAACAATAAGCCAGTTGACATAAGTGCCGACGGCAAGGCCGATAGCTGTCCATGCGGCGTCCGCAATTCCGCACCAATATGCAACGCCGGGCAAGCCCATCAAAAGCCAGCCACTCATGTCTGAGGCTTCTGCGCTCATTGCCGCAACCCACGGTCCGAGTGAACGCCCGCCGAGAAAGTAATTCTCTGAGTTTTGCTGTGATCTCTTGGCAAAAAATACACCTATCATGATAACGATGAGTATATATCCTACCATGGCAATCAACAGCTGAATTTTGTCATCCATTTAATCATCCCTCAAAATTTATTTATGATAAAACATCATAGAATTTATGACATTTTATCATAAATAGAAATCAAATACAACAAAAATTTTTAATTTAGGCAGATAACGGTAAAAGTGCCTGTCATTTAAGCATGGCAGGCACTTTTTGTTATCATTCAATATCTTTAAGAGCTTCGAGCTCGTCTTTTTCAACCTGAATTTTTTTATCTCTTATAACCTTTACGTCTCTGCGGTCATATGCGGCCGGAGCGGCGTCCGCTTTTTTATCAAGCTGAACCTTTACGATTCCGCGAAGAAGGTTAACGTCAACCACTTTACCGCGACCCTCCGGCGTTTCAACTATTGCGCCCGTTTTTGGGGTAATTCTCAAAAGATGGTCATAAGCGTTTTGCTCATATTTAAGGCAGCACATAAGTCTGCCGCAGGTTCCGCTGATTTTTGTAGGGTTGAGCGAGAGTCCCTGCTCCTTAGCCATTTTGACCGTAACGGGCTGAAAGTCGCCGAGGAATGAGCTGCAGCAAAACGGTCTGCCGCAGATACCGATGCCGCCGAGCATCTTTGACTCGTCGCGCACGCCGATTTGGCGAAGTTCTATTCTTGTGTGGAATACGCTCGCAAGGTCTTTAACAAGCTCGCGGAAATCAACTCTTCCGTCTGCGGTGAAATAAAAGAGTATTTTGCTGTTGTCAAAGGTGTATTCAATATCAACAAGCTTCATATCAAGCCCATGCTTGAGTATTTTCTTTTCGCATATTTCAAAAGCTTCTTTTTCTTTCTTTTTATTTTCTTTTACTTTGTCGATATCCTCGTCTGTGGCAACGCGCACAAGCTTTTTGAGGGGCTTTACTATTTCTTCCTCGCTGACATCGCGGTTCTCCATAGCTACCTCGCCGCACTCAACGCCGCGCGCAGTCTCTACAATAACCATATCGCCCTTTTTAAGGGAGTGTCCGTCAGGGTCAAAATAATAAACCTTGCCGACTTCTTTAAATCTTACACCGACTACTTCTGCCATAGGTGTTATCTCCTTATCCCCTCGCCGTTTGCCGCATAACACTGCAAAACCGTGTTATAAGCAAGTTGAGGTTTGCGTTTTTTTGTATCAATGCACTCAGCTCATTAGTTTTGTCAATCAAGTTTAAAAGATTGGGCAAAGCCAATGACGAGGCAAGCCTCGCTGCCGCCTCGGTTTCGTCACCGATAAACGGAGCGTTATTTTTATATGCAACGGCGTCTCTGAAAATCACCTGCATTTTTTGAAGAGTTAAGCTTAACAGCTCCTTATCTTTTTCAAAGACACCTGTTTGTGACATAAAATCATATTCGGCGCTTGACAAAATGCTCACTGCAAGTGATTTTGCCAAATCATGCGCCTTTTGTTCTTTTTCGTCCGAAATCTTTTTTTCTCCGCTCAAAAAATATCCTGTTGCTCTTGAACGGATAGTCTCAAGCATTGAAGCCGGAACATCACTGCAAAGAATGAATTTGACATCTTTCGGCGGCTCCTCAAGTATTTTTAAAAAGGCATTCTGCGCGCCTGAATTCATTGTTTGAGCGTCTTTTATTATAAATATTTTGCCATCTGCTTCGTTTGGCTTTATGTAAGCGGACGGAATTATATTATCTCTGACAATTTTAACCGAAAACTCTTTTTTATCTTTCTCACGTTCAAAAGTCAATACATCGGGGTGCGAGCGGTGCATTATCTTTTGGCAATTTCTGCACACTCCGCAAGGCTTGTCCCCGTCTGCCGTACACAATGCGGCGCTTGCCAAAAACAGCGCAAACTCATATGCGGAATCGGCATCCGGCGAATAAGCGATTATGGCATGAGGCAGTCTGCCTGCCGCAATATGCGACGAGAGCTCTGCCTTTGCCTTTTGAGAAAGGCCGAAATCATTAACTGTCATAATTACATCTTATAAAACTGCTCAACATCAAGAATAAACACGGTTGCGCCGCCTACGGTTATTTTAACCGGCACCGAATTTATCATTTCGGTTGCATATGCTGGCATAACAGATGTTATCTCTTCGCGTTTGGAGCAGTTTTGTCTGAGAATTTCAAGTGCTTTTTCGAGTCTTTCTTCTTCAACACCCATTATAAGAGTGAGGTTGCCCGCCTTTAAAAATCCGCCGGTGGTCGAAAGCTTGGTGGCATAAAGACCCGCTCGGCTGATTTCGCTGAGGACCTTATGAGAGTCGTCGTTGTTTATTATAGCTATTATAAGTTTCATAAAAACGTCCTTTCTTTAAGCTTTAAGAAAATGTTGTTACAAATGCAATTATAAGCGGCATTGTCAATATTGAAATAAAGCTGACGAGCGCCACGGTCTGCGAAGCAAGCGAAGTATCTTTGCCGTACTTTGCGCTGAACATGACCGTGTTGTTTGCCGACGGAGCACATGATGAAATCATCAAAGCACACATCAGCGTTCCGCCGAGGCCGAAAGCTTTATATATCAAAAACATAACGGCAGGAAGCATCAACAGCTTTATCAGTGCCGCAAGCAAAATCTTTTTTCTTTTAAAAAGAGATGAAAGATTTGTGTTTGCAAGGAATGTGCCGAAAACAATCATTGCAAGCGGAGTCTGCATTGCGTCGATATAAGCCACGGGTGCCGTGACGATTCTGGGCAAATCAATATTCAGCAAATAAAACGGAAGACCGACTGCCACCGCCAAAACGCCGGGATTTAAAAGCAGTGTTTTAAAATTGAATTTCCCCTTGCCGGTGTCCATAATATAAATACCGTGCGTAAATGAGATTATATTAAACGCAATCACAACGCCGGAGCAATAAAACACACCTTCGCTGCCGAGTATCGCATCGGTAAGCGGCAAGGTCATATAACCGACATTGCCGTAAATACTGGCAAATTTATATACGGCATTTTCATCGGCATCTCCCCTTTTATAAACCGGGTAAGAAATGATGATTGCCGCAAAGTGAATTAAAAATCCGCAGCCGACCGCTATCAAAAGCTTTTTTGCCGAGTCGGCGGAATAGCTTTGCGAAAAGAACGAATTTATTATCACTGCCGGTGTAACGATATAAAATAAAAGGTCTGTGCACGCCTTTGCCGTTTTTTCGGTAAAGATTTTTGTTTTGTCGGCTATGAAACCGACAAGCACAAGAATATAAAGTATACCCACCTGTTCGGCGGCAATTTTAACATTTGAAATAAAAGCCGATGAATCCTCAAACATTTACAACCCTCAAGCTACGGGATTTTTCTTATTACCTTTAGCGTTAGTATGCGCTTGTGACATTAAAACACTCAAAATCATTATTGCAAGTGCAAAATCGCAAGTTTGAATACCGTATCCATTCGGGAGAAGATCTCCCCTGCCGATTATGAGCAAAACCGCTCTCGGTACAAAGCAGGCGAGTGAAAATACCGCCGCGGGTATTCCGTAGGCAAAGAGCTTCCAATAATTCTCGCCCTTATCAACCTTAGAAACATTCTGAGCAAAAACATAAAGGAAAAGCATAACAAAAACTATTGCAAAAAGCTCTATCAAAAGGTCTGAAACATTTATAAAGCTGATGGTTCTCTTGAACCTTGCGAGCAAACGCATAACCGCCCAAAGAGGTGCGGCAAGAGCAATAATTTTAACAGACGGCGCAATATTCTTTTTAGCGGCGCTGCCACCGGCGAGAGTGAAGAAATAAACCGCCGAAACTATTGCAAAAACAGCCTGTGCCGCAAGTATATTTCCGCCTTTTTGAGAAATATACTGCATTAAAGTGTTGTCAAAGTTATATTCGTATGACGAATAAATCTCTAAAAAATCAGAAACACAAACGGCTGCGTCCGCAATCATACCGATTGCCGCTATACCGTAGATAACTGCGCCGCCGACGGGTGAAAGCCCCGTTGGCATTGCCTTTAGCTTTTTGCGGTTTACAAGCGAAATCACGATACTGAAAACAACAATAAAAGCCATTACGGCATACATGAGATATACAGAAAAATCTTTTTTGGCATAAAAGCCGGTCTCGGGTTCAAGAATCTTAAAATACTGATAAACCCTCAGCGGAAGAAAAATTATTATCGCCGCTGCCGCCGCAACAAATGAAGCTAAAAAAGGATAATCTTTTTTATTTTTCATATAAAGTCACTCGATTCTTATTTTTTTATACGTTCCGAAACGGGAACATAATCGTTTTCAACTACGGGAGCTGCCGACCTTTGAGAAAGCTCAACATAATTTCTCGGAGCAGCAACGCTCTTGTAAGCAGGTCTAATTATTCTGTTGCCTGTTGTAAGCTCTTCTATTCTGTGAGCAGACCAGCCGGCTACACGCGCAACCGCAAACAAAGGCGTGTAGAGATCCTGCGGAATATCAAGCATTTTATAAATGAAGCCGGAATACAAATCTACATTTGCACAAAGCGGTTTATTGACGCCCTTATGCTCTCTGAATACCTTGGGGGTTAAACGCTCGACGGCGTCAATGAGGTTAAACTCTTCTGTTCTGCCGCATTTCTCCGCAAATTTGCGCGCCTCTTCTTTAAGAATTACCGCCCTCGGGTCGGAAAGCGTATACACCGCATGACCCATGCCGTATATAAGTCCGCTCTTATCAAAAACCTCTCTGTTTATAATTTTAATAAGGTATTTTTCTACGTTTTCGTCCTTTGTTATATCGCCTGCATTTTCTCTTATATCGTCGAGCATATTAGACACTTTGATGTTTGCACCGCCGTGCCTCGGTCCTTTAAGAGAGCCTATGCCTGCGGCTATCGCAGAATAAGTATCGGTGCCGCTCGAAGTCAGAACGCGCGTTGCAAAGCTCGAATTGTTGCCGCCGCCGTGCTCTGCGTGCATCATCAGGCAAGTATCAAGAAGAAGTGCCTCATCCTTTGTGAACTTGCGGTCTGAGCGTATTGAATTGAGTATACATTCTGCCGTGCTCTGCCAGGGCTTAATCGGATGTATGTACATACTCTTTCCGTAAAAATGACGGCGTTTGACCTGATATGAATATGACATGATCGCCGGAAGTCTTGCAATAAGCTGAACAGACTGCCTTATGACATTGTCTACCGAAGTATCGTCGGGATTATCGTCATAGGAATAAAGCGCAAGAACGCTTCTTGCAAGCTTGTTCATTATATCTTTTGACGGAGCCTTCATTATCATGTCTTCGCTGAATCCGGGCGGAAGCTCGCGGCATTTGCCGAGAATTTCCATAAAAGTATCCAGCTGTTCTTTATTCGGCAAAAACCCGAATATCAAAAGCCATACGACCTCTTCGTAGCCGAATCGCCTTTCTTTTTGCGCACTTCTGACGATTTCGGACATATCGTATCCGCGGTAAAACAAATGACCCTCGTGGGGTACAAGCTCGCCGTCGTTGAGATAATAACCGTCAACCGAGCATACTCTGGTAAGACCCGCCATAACTCCCGTACCGTCGGAGTTTCTCAGACCTCTTTTAACACCGTAGCGTTCAAAATATGCCGGGTTAATAGCGTTAACCTTTTTTATATTGCTTATGAGAAAATCAAGATTCTCTTTAGTAAGCGGAGTTGACTCTGTAACCACTATAACACCACCTTAATAATTACTCTTGATTATACAACAAAATCCGCTTTCAAGTCAAGAAAAATAGAAACATATGCATTAAAAAGTGCGGCAATGCAAAAAATATGCACTCGGCAGATATAAAAAACGGCCTGAATTATCCGTAAATAAGGCCGATAAATCAAACAGTTGAAAAGAGTCGATTTTATGTTATAATCTAATTTATACAAAAGAGAGACGGGGTAAGCGGCGTGACAAGTCAGAAAAAGAAAATGTTTATAACAGGCGGCTTGGTTTTGATTGCCGTCGTTTTGGCATATTGCTTCAGATTTATAGACAACGGCAGTTTTTATCCCACGCTGTTTTCATATCTTCGCAGCTTTATATATATAGGTATGTTTGCGGTTTGGGGACTTTCTGTGCGTCAGCGCATAGTTCAAAATCAGGTGAGGCAGTATCTTACCGGTGTTTCGCTGCTGCTGATTTTGTGGTTTACCTTTCGCTCGGCAAAATACTTTATATTTTGGCAGCCGATTGCAATAAGATACATGTGGTATCTTTTCTATCTGCCAATGCTGTTTGTGCCCATGCTTGCACTGCTGATCGCAATGTCTCTTGGCAAACCGGATGAATACAAACCGCCGAAATCAGTTTGGCTGTTGTTTGCCGTTTCGGGAGCTCTGCTTATTCTTGTACTGACAAATGATTTACATCAGTTGGTTTTTACGTTTTCCAAAGACGCGGATGTTTGGTCGGACACAAACTACGGATACGGTGCGTGTTATTTTGCCGTAATCGGATGGCAGATTCTTTGCGGCGTTGCGGCACTCGTTGTTATGCTGTTCAAATGCCGCATTAAAAACGGCAGACGCCGAATTTGGCCTGTAATTCCTTTGGCCGTTTCACTGATTTATTCCGCACTGTATTATTTAGACGTTTCGTGGCTGAAGACTTTGTTCGGCGACGTAACGGCTTTTCAATGCCTTATGTATATGCTTTGCTTTGAGGCTTGTATCGCCTGTGGGTATATTCACTCAAATAGCCGATACGCCGATTTGTTTGCTTCTTCGGTGGGCACATCTGCCGAAATCACCGACAAAGATTACAATGTGCGTTATGCGGCGTTAAACACCGAAACTATATCCAAAGAGGACATGATAAAATCCAAACAAAGCCCTGTTACAACCGACGGCGGCCTGACTGTTCACACCATGCCTATCGACGGCGGTTATGCCGTGTGGACAGAGGATTTATCGGCTCTGCTTGAAATTAAGGAAGAATCCGAAAGTCTTGCCGAAGAACTGGTTGAAAGAAACAATCTGCTGCGCTATGAATACAAACGCGAAGCAAAACGGCGCAAGGTTGAGGAACAAAACCGCTTATATGATTTGCTTCAATCGGCAACTCAAACGCAGATTGACCGCATATCCGTGCTTGCAAAAGAATATCGCAACACTTCAAAATCCGACACGCTCAGAGCCAAAAAATTGCTTTCTGAAATTGCCGTACTTTGCAGTTATATTAAGCGCCGTAAACATTTGACCTTGCTGACCGATCGCGACTATAAGGTTGCCGTCGGCGAGCTTGAGCGGGCATTTTCCGAATCTTTGCAAACCCTAAAGCTTTTGAATGTACGCAGTACGCTTTATATCGACAGCGGTATTTCTATGCTCCCGGGCAAGACCGCGGCCGCCGTATTGGACTTTTATGAGGCGGTTATTGAAAGCGACTTTGAAAATCCGGCAAGCATACAAGTAAGCCTTGCAGATGCGGACGGATTGCGTTTGTCGCTCAATGTGCGCTGCAAAGCGGATTTATCCGCTTTTGCCGAAAATGAGAATGTCCGCTATTATGCAGATGAAGATGAGGGCTATCAACACATTGTATTCTTCCCCGAAGGAGGTGCCGACAGATGAGCGCATTTTCTTCACTTCATGTTTTTTGGCAAACCGCAATTCCCATGATATTGTTTTGTGAGGCGGTGCTGGAGCTTGGACTTTTCCTGTACCAAATTCTCCGCAGTAAAAAGCCTTTACGCAGTCTGCCGTGTGCCGTCGGTTTTGTTGTATTGATTACAATGTTGTATGCGGTTACCCAGGGTGACCCCTGTGAGGGAAAGAACGCGTTTTTGCTCGGTGCGCCGTGGATAATTTTTGCTGTTATAATCGTTTCGGCGGCAATTCACTTTTCTGTTGCTTTGCCGAGAGAGTACCGCCGCCGCAAGAACGAGCTCTCCCCCTCCTCTATTAAAGAAGCCACCGACAAGCTGCCGATGGGTATTGGCTTCGCCGACCCGGACGGACGCATTATTCTTTGCAATAACTTGCTGCGCCGCCTCTCATTTACGCTATGCGGCCATGAGTTGCAGGTATCCGAAGATTTGGAGCGTGCCTTAGCGCACCCCAATCAAACAGTTTCGGTTAAAGACGATTGCTACATCTTACCCGACGGAACCGTGTGGCAGTTCCGTACACAAAACATAACCGTAGACGGTGATAACCGCTGGCAGCAAATGACAGCTCATAATGTTACCGAGCTTTATAACGGCAATGTGCGTCAGTCTCAAATCAACAGCGAGCTCAAAAAAGTCAACAGTCAGCTTCAAAAAATGTATGAGCGCATGGCGGACGACATCAAAGAAAAGGAAAGCCTTGACCTCAAAATACATATTCACGATACAATAGGAAGAAGTCTGCTGACTATCCGTGATATAATCGAAAGCGGAGAGGACACCGACAAAAAGCTTAAAGTCTTACAGGATGCAGTTGCCGTATTGACAAGTGACCGTGTTGTACCGCACGGCACAATGGACGAGGTAAAGCAAACAGCGCAGGCTTTGGGAGTAACGGTGCTGACAGAGGGCTATTTGCCGCCCGATTCGACCGCCGAGGAACTGACGGTAGCAGCCGCTAAAGAGTGTGTGACAAACTGCATCAAGCACGCTTGCGGCACAAAAGTTTTTATACGCATTGCCGAACACGGCGAACTTTATGACATTACAATAACCAATAACGGCAAAATCCCCGTCGGTCCGATCAAGGAAGGCAGCGGCCTCACATCGCTTCGCCGCAGAATTGAATCTTTCGGCGGTGAAATGCACACTGCATACAAGCCTCGTTTTGCACTGCTCATCACACTTGAGTCAAAGGAGACGGAATTATGATTAACACCATACTCGTAGAAGACGATTTATATATTCAAAAGCATCTCACCGAGCGGCTCAATTCAGACGGCAAATTTTGCCTTGTCGGCGTCTACCGCGACGCTTTTGAAGCAGAGCGATACTGTAACGGTTCTGTACGGCTTATTCTTATGGATGTGCAGACACAGCACAAGCACTCCGGTCTTGCTGCGGCAGAACGCATAAAAAAAGCGTTTCCAAACATTAAAATCGTTATTGTGACTTCACTTGTCGACCCTGAAGTGCTTGCAAAGGCAAAGACAGGAGCCGCAGACAGTTTGTGGTATAAAGATCACGGAACAGATGAACTTTTAGATGTGATAAATCGTACTCTTGGCGGTGAAAACGTATTTCCAAACACCTCCCCCGCCGTCGAAATGGAGGGAACCATGTCCGACACTTTTTCGCCCCGTCAGCTTGATATACTGCGATGGTACATACGTGGACTGACGTATCAGGAAATTGCCGACAAATTCGGAATTTCCAAAAACGGTGTTCGCTGGAACTTGGATGACATGGTTGAAAAAGGCGGTTTTCCGAATCGGGAAGCGCTCGTTGCCACCGCTATTGAAAACAAGCTTATGGTAACCACCTTAAAAGATGAATAAATAAAATTTTGGAACTGTCGTATTCGGCACGGACTTTGCATCTAAATTCGGCAGTCTCATTTTTGCAAAAAGCACTGATTTTTATTCTGTTACTGGCACAAGTGCCAGTGACAGAATTTTTTTATGGCCTTAAAATATACATGTAAATATTATGTGTGTTAAAAGGCGGTGATATAAAAATGAAAAAAATCGTTTTAGACATTCAAAGCGGTATTCATGCTCACAATATGGAGCGGATGTTGATGCAAAAACTGGACGATTATCAGGTCATAATTTCGGAATCGCCGGATTCGACGGTAGGCTGGTGCGAAACGCACAAGCCCGACGTGCTGTTAATGGAAGTCAAGGCATACTCCCCTTGGATATTCTCTGAACGTATGAAAATTTGGGAGAAGGTCAAGCAAAGCATTGCAGCCTGCCGCGTCATTTTATTTGTGGACGATGAAAGCGATTTGGACTTGACCGAAAATGTTCGTCAAGCAAAAAGAAACGGTCTTATCGACGCTTTCCTGTTCGGCTCGGTATCGGATAACTACTTTGCATCTGTTATCGACAGCGTTTAGAAAAATTCAATTGTCACGCTATTGGCTGTGCGGGCATTGCCGTCACAATGGGTTATGACGCCGGATGCGACGAAAGCCGGTGCTGCAAGGATACATACTTTAAGCAGCATCTTTAAGAAATACACAAAGACCATCCGGACTTTGACGATCGTGATTCACTGCCCCGATACCGCAAAAGAGGGCTTAAAAATGCAGCTTCGATTATTAAAGAAGGTGATTAGAATGAATTTTCAAAAAATTGCGGTAACAACGGCTTTATTACTGTTAGCGGCTTCGATATTTTCGGGTTGCGCGGCAAAACAGCCGGCAGAAAGCTCTGACCCGCAGAAAAAGAGCAGTGCCGCCGCCGCTTCATCCGCCGTGACGGTCAAGACCGATTCACGGCTTGCGGATTTACACAAAGCCATTGACAAGAGCGGATTTCAGGCAGGCATTGCATATATCGGTTATGTAGGCTCAAATGCGACTGAAGATGAAATGTATAATTATCTTAAAAGCAGCCAATACGCAGAAAAGTATTCGTTTCTCTGCGACGCCCCATTGATTGACGCAGGCGGCACAGAGCTGTATGCGGTTGTAACGACAAGAGAAGACCGCAGTGCTTCGGTATACCCTGCCGATATGAACAATGACGGAACATATGATGTGCATACAGATAAAATACTTTATAAAGGCAAAGGCACAGACTGCATTTTGCTGCGCTGCAACCCAAGCGAACTGCACTCAAATGTTTCTATCTTGTTCACAGCCGGTGATGAACACTTTTATGTAAACCCGATGATTTCGGGAGCAAACGGGCGGCTCGACAACACATATTGCTATGATTTTTCCGTTTATTCCGATGACGAGGGAATATCTGACGATGTAATAAATGCCTACTGTCTTCTTTCAGAAACCGATGAAGTGAAATATTACACCGATTTGGGCATGAGCCTAAAATACACAGGGCAAACGCAAAATATTAACGGGCAAGAGTGCCAAATTTTTGCCATCGGCACAAATCACGAGGAGCAATTTGTCAAAGAAATTTTTTATGCCGTATCAAAACAAGACAAAATATATTTTTATGACGTGATAAGTGACAAATGGGATTTGCTCGGCAACGGTTAAAAGCCGCGAAAAATCTCTTAAAACATAAAATAACGATACAAAACCGAAAGGAGTAATTATTATGGGGCTTATTAAAGCAGGAGCAGGTGCTCTGGGCGGAACGCTCGCAGATCAATGGAAAGAATTTTTCTACTGCGAAGCTCTCCCCAATGACGTAATGATGAGAAAGGGCGAAAAACGCACAAGCGGCCGCTCTTCAAACACAAAGGGAAACGACAACATTATTTCAAACGGCTCGGGAATTGCCGTTGCCGACGGTCAGTGCATGATTATCGTTGAGCAAGGCAAAATTGTTGAGGTCTGTGCGGAACCCGGAGAATTTACATACGACACCTCGACCGAGCCGAGCATTTTCTCCGGCAATCTCGGCACAAGCATAAAAGATACATTTAAAACCATTGGCAAACGTTTCACATACGGCGGAGATACGGGCAAAGACCAGCGCGTTTACTATTTTAACACCAAGGAATTGATTGACAACAAATTCGGCACACCGAACCCTATCCCTTTCCGTGTTGTCGATTCAAAAATAGGTCTGGATATAGATGTATCCGTACGCTGTTCCGGCGTATATTCATATAAAATTGCCGATCCCCTGCTTTTCTACACCAACGTTTGCGGCAATGTTGAGCAGGAATACGGACGCGATGAGCTGGACGGACAATTAAAAACTGAATTTATCAGCGCATTACAGCCTGCATTCGGCAAGCTTTCGGATATGGAACTTCGCCCGAATCAAATCGTTTCGCATAACACAGAGCTTGAGGACGCAATGAATACCGCCCTTTCGGCAAAGTGGGGCGAGCTTCGCGGGCTTAAAATTGTCAGCATAGCTCTCGGCTCGGTAACGCTCCCCGAAGAGGACGCGGAGCTGATAAAACAGGCACAGCGCACAGCCATTATGCGCGACCCGACTATGGCGGCTGCAACGCTTGTCGGCGCACAGGCAGACGCGATGAAGGCTGCGGCTTCAAATGAAGCGGGCGCAATGACAGGTTTTATGGGCATGGGCATGGCAATGAACGCAGGCGGAGGCATGAATGCGCAAAATCTTTTTGCCATGGGTCAGCAACAGCAGCAACAGCAGCAACAACAGCAGACCGCATCGGCAGCACCTGCGGCAGATTCGTGGAAGTGCTCCTGCGGAGCCACCGTTGCCGGCAAATTCTGCCCCGAATGCGGAGCTAAAAAGCCCGAGCCGGTCAGTGCGGACTCTTGGAAATGCTCCTGCGGCGCAACGGTAACAGGCAAATTCTGCCCCGAATGCGGCTCCCCCAGACCTGCACAGGCAGACGGCTGGACTTGTGCGTGCGGCACGGTCAACAAGGGCAAATTCTGCCAGAACTGCGGTGCCAAAAAGCCGGAGGGCGCACCGCTCTATCGCTGTGACAAGTGCGGTTGGGAACCCGAGGATCCTCATAATCCGCCCAAATTCTGCCCTGAGTGCGGCGACCCGTTTGACGACAACGACAAGAAATAATATTTAAAAGCGATAAATGTTGAGGGTGCTATCCTCAAAACATATAAGGCAAAGAAAACAATAAGGAGATTATGTTATGGGTCTTTTCGACAAGAAGTTTTGCGATATTTGCGGTGAAAAGGTAAATATGCTCACACAAAAAAAGCTTTCCGACGGCTTGCTTTGCTCTGATTGCAAGCACAAGCTCGGCTCTTTCACAAGCGGATGGAAGCAGAGAACGGTTCAGGATGTTAAAACGCATTTTGAGCAGAGAGAACAAAATAAGCAGAAATACCAGCGCTTTCAATGCACGGCAAGTGCGGGCGGAAGGAACAACTCGCTTCAGGTTGATTTTAATAACCGCTGGTTCATCTTTGCCGTTGATAACAGAGATTACAAGAGCGGCAACCCTCAGGTGTTCGACTTTTCACAGCTTCAGGATTTCTGGATAGAGCAGGAGTTCAGAACACTTACGGATTCCGACAACGACGGTATACCGGACAGCAGGGATGACTTCGATAACAGACAGCTTAACAATAACCAAAACGGATACGGCAGAATGAACAACACAATGAATATGAACACGGCAATGGTCAATATTCCTCTTTCCGCTCAGCCGTTCGTCCGCAACTCAAGCTCTTACTCCTCGTCGGGAGAAATCCGTGAGGTTAGCAACATAAAGGTTTGCTTCAGAGTTACGGATCCGTTTATAACGGAGCCTATAGGCTTCTGCGTAACATCAAGCATATCATCCGGCAATCAGATGGAGCTTATGAACGCATATGAGGCAGCGGTTCAAGTAATGCAGCTTTGCCGTCAGATAAAGCAGGGCGACGCACCGATGAATCAGGGCTATGCTCAGCCTCAGCAGAATATGGGCGGATTTGCGGGAAATGCGCCTCAAAACACCGCTTATGCTCAGCCTTCTCAGCCGGTATACGGTCAACCCGCTCAGCCTGTATACGGTCAGCCCGTACAACAGGCATATGCTTCTGCGGCACCTGTTCAGGCTCAAAGCGCAGACACTTCATGGGTGTGCCCCTCCTGCGGAACACGCAATGACGGCAAATTCTGCCAGGGATGCGGCTCTGCAAAGCCGGCCGCAACGCCCTCACGATGCCCGAGCTGCGGATGGACTCCGGCAAACGGTCAGCCGATGCCGAAATTCTGCCCCGAATGCGGAGCGCGTTTGTAATTTGAAGCGCGCAGACCATATTATCAAAAAAGCGAGTTTATTTTTGCTTATGTTATTATTACCTGTAAGTCTTTTCGGCTGCAAAGCAAAGAAAACATATACTGCGGCAGACGTGAGCATAATCAGCTTTTCCTGTTCATCCATGAACTACTCGGATTCTTATGTTTTTTCTCTCGAAAAAGCAGATGACGAATGGTTGTTCGACGCAGGCTATTCCTACGACTACGAAAATCCGAGGGTCGAATTTGAGAACAAAAAGGTCAGCGCACAGGATGTTGCGGCCATACTTGATGTTGTGGATGAGCAAAGCCTTATTTTACAGGCTCAAAAATATAAGCCGCCGCGAATCAAAGCCTTTGTACTCGACGGCGGCGGATACTATCTGTATTTCAGGATGAATGACGGCACAGAGATCAGGGCGGAAATATATAACGACGATTTAAAAAAAGCATTACACACTTTGGCAGATAAATGCCGAACAACATAACCTACCGTGTGAATTACAGCACGGAATAATAAATTGGAGGAAAAAATTATGGCAGACATTAAAGCAATGGCAACAGCAACAGCCCCGAGAGAGTTTGAACTCTCTTATTCAACCACCATTGAAGAGGTATACGAAAAGCTCAGCGCACGCGCTTCGGCTTTTAAAATGCCCTTCAAAATCAAAGAGGGTATTCCCGGAAAGCGCATTTCTTTTGAGAAAGAACCGAACCTCGATGTTACGGTTTGGCTCTTTGTAAAGGATGACAACAAAATCAAAATCATGGCAAATATCCAGGAGAACAAAACAACAGTCAACGGTATGCGCATTGATAAAAACAGCGTAGTTCAAAAAGGCGTAAAAGGCGTAGCAAACCTTCCTATTGAAAGAGGCGAGTATCTTGACGAGGTAACCGAAAAGGTTAAAAAGATACTTAACGGCGAGCAGGTTGAAGATTATGTTGCACCTGCCGTTCCGGAGGGCGCACAGGAACAGAAAAGCTGGGTTACAACTCTTCTTCTCTGCTTCTTCCTCGGCTATTTGGGCGTACATCGTTTTTATGTCGGCAAAACAGGTTCGGGCGTTCTTTATCTTCTTACCGCAGGCGTTTTCGGCATCGGCACGTTAATTGACTTCATAAAAATACTTCTCGGAAAATTTGAGGATAAGAACGGCAATCCCATTAAAAAGAGCTAAAGCAAACCCACAGTTTTTAATAAGGAGGCATGAATTATGAAAAAAATTATTGCATTACTGATGATATTTTCTCTTTCTCTTACTCTTTTTGCCTGCGGCAAAGCGGACGGCGGAAAAGATAATTCAGGCGAAGCCCCTAAATCTTCGGATAATCAAACACAGGGAAGCTCTGAGGATAAATCCGAAGCAGAACCCGTTTCAACCGAAATGAAAAAAGACGATGAGGGCAAAGGCCCGGCAGATATTGATGCAACCTTTATCAGCTTTAAGCTCCCGGCAGGCTACTCTTATAAGGTCGATTCCTTCAGCAAGGACGAAAAAGATAAGCTCAAGGGCAATGTTACTATTTACATTTATAAGGACGGCGATTATTCAATTCTTGCACAGCTTGTCGCCACTGCCAGGAACATGGTTAACAGCCGTGAAGAAGCAGTTGAGAACACAATAAAGCTTTGCAACCTTCAGTCTTACAAAGAGGGCAAATCCGAGGTTGGCAGCGACGTCACATTCGGCGGCTACCCCTATTCTCCGATTAAGGTTTCAACGGAATACGGCGTTCGGAATTACTTTGTAACTTATGTAAACAGAGGCGAAACAGACAAAACGGGGCTTCTTGTTAAACTCGAAACAAAAGAGGATAAAATCAAGGCAGACGATCCGTTTATTAAAGAACTTCTTGATTCGCTCAAGGTTACCATGGCTTAAGCCTCGAGCGGCGGATGCGTAATGCACCGTCTTAAAACCGGCAGCTGTACCCGACAGGCTCGGGTGCAGCTCGGTTTAATAGGAGGCGTTTATATGAGCAAAGTGCGAGACTCTAAAAAAAATCTAATATATGAAATTGTTGCACTGATTTTAGGCCTTATATTGCTTGTCGGAGGGGTTTATGAAATTGTCGCGAGCAGAATTGCGAGCCATGAATATAAAAAATCCACCGACATACGTGAGGTCACCGCAGTTGTTGCGGATTATAAAATACATACAGATGATGACGATGACAGCTACACAGACCGTACAGAGTATGAGGCAAAGCTTTATTTTAAGGTTGAGGGAAAAACCTATGAAGGAAAAGAAACCTACTACCATGAGATAAGCACGGGAGATATAGTTACCGTTACCGTGTATAAAACCAAAAAAGGCGATTACAAAATTGAGCCGGAGGGCAACCCTGTTAAATTTTTGCTGTACTGCATTGCAATTGTAATCGGCCTCGTGCTTACGGCAGCAATGATAAACAGTCTGACTTCAGACAATTCAGAGGAAAAGAAGAAAGATAATACAGAAAATAAGGATTCCGCTTAAACGGGAGGCGATTATATGGGCAAAAAAATGAGCAAAGAAAAAAAGGATGACATTTTATACACAGTACTGACACTGCTTTTAGGTGTCGCAATGATTGCTGCGGGAGTATTCGGAGTTGTTTCCAGCAGAATTGAAAGCAAGGAGTATAAAAACTCGGCAGACATACATGAGGTCTCCGCAGTTATATACAGCATATCGACCCATGAGGATAAGGACGATAACAACGATGTAAAAAACAAAACATACAAATTCAAAGTCAAATTTGATGTTGACGGAAAAACATATAAGGGTGAAGTTGAAAAGCGATACTACCCGAGAGAGTTGACAGATAAATATAAAAAATTAAAAATAGGCGACAATATCGACGTTGAAATATACAAAACATCAAAAGGGAGCTACAAAATTTCTCCGGAGGGAAATCCCGCTTACTTTATGCTCTATTGTTTCGCAATACCCGTCGGCGCGCTGATCGTTGTCGGAATGTCGATAGACCTCAAAAAAAAGAAATCAAAAAAAGATAACGGCGACAGCGGCACAACCGACAAGTAAGAGGTGTTTTTATGGATTTGTCAGACGCCTTTTGGCTTACGGCTGCATTTGTTGTGCTTTGCGGGTATTATATAGGCGAAAAAATTATAGATGTTGATTTTTCTTGCTTTTTGCCGAAAAATCTAAAAAAAGCAAAGATGAAGAGGCTGCTTGCCAAACGCAGCACTCCCCTTGAAGAAACGAAAATTAAAAAGACCATAAAAAAAGCTTTTGAAGAAATACTGATTCCACTCGGAAAAGCAGACGAAAAAAAGCTTCCGGCAAGGATGGATATGACCTTTCGGAAGAATATTATCGGTCAGATAAATAAGCTCAGGCAGCAAAAGCTCAGGCGCGAGATAAGAGTGACGGACGTTACCGCTTTGCCCAAAAACGATTTTACAAGATGGAACGATGACGGCAGAGAGTGGCGTGAGGCTGTGCTGGAGTGCTGCTCGCTTGAGCGCATTGTTTCGTCGCAGAACGAAGAAGTTAAGCATGAGATATACCGCAAAAAAGCTTGTCTGAGAGTGCTCCAGTCAAGGCATATCCGTTCCTCCGATCAAGAGGGAAAAAGAGAAAATTATTATTCCGACAAGCTTAGAATAATCTGCCCGTCCTGCGGCGCAGAGGTTAAGCTTCACAGTCAGCAGGTTGTCTGCGAATACTGCGGCGGACTGATACAAAACGACTTTTACGATTGGCAGACCGAGGAGTTTGAAATATACGAGAAAATCAGCACTAATATGCAAAGATTTTTACAGCTTCTTGCGTCCATGAGCGTTCTTTTTCTCTGCGTATTTCTGTGCCTGTACCTAATCCCGGATACAGAGATTTCTCTTTCGGCGGGAGTCGGCTCGGCAATTGCCGTTTTGGCGGTTGTCATAGTCTCGCAATCACGCATAAAAACGAAGCAGGAGAAGCTTGCCGAAAAAATAGTCAGATATTCGGAAAATTATCTGAGATCTTGTTTGAATGAATATTTTATGAAAAACCAATCCGATGATGATTTGTTTTATTACAGTGTCGGCACAATCAAGCTCAAGGAAGTTGTAAACACAGACAAAACAACCAAAATTACGGCTGATGTTTATGAAAGCAAAACATATCTTCCCAAAAATCAAAAGCCGTATACCAAAAAATCCAAAAAAAGAATGACATTGCAAAGAGCAAGATACCCCGAAAGACGAAAGTCGGACGGTGCAATGTTCACCGAAAAAGACTGCCCGAGCTGCGGAGCAAACTTTTTGCCCGATGAAAACGGCTGCTGCTCTTACTGTGGCTATACACTTCATGAGAGCAATGCAAAATGGCAGATTATATCCTGAAGCCTTATTAAAACACATAGGAGGTCTAAACTTTGAGTGTATTACAAGAATACAAGTGCCCATGCTGCGGCGGCGCAATAGAGTTTGACAGCAATACTCAAAAGATGAAATGCCCGTATTGCGATACGGAATTTGACATCGAAGCTCTTAAAAGCTATGACGAAACTCTCAAAAGCGATGCTGCTGACAGCATGGAGTGGGAAACCTCTGCCGGCATGGAATGGGAAAACGGAGAGGCAGACGGACTGAGATCGTACGTCTGCAAATCCTGCGGCGGCGAAATTGTCGGCGATGAAAACACGGCGGCAACATCCTGCCCGTTCTGCGGCAATCCGGTTGTTATGATGGGTCAGTTCTCCGGCGCGCTCAAGCCGGATATCATCATTCCGTTTAAGCTTGATAAGAAAGCCGCCAAAGAGGGGCTTCAAAAGCATTTGACCGGCAAGCGTCTTTTGCCTAAGGTGTTTAAAGACCAAAATCACCTTGACGAGGTTAAAGGCATATATGTTCCTTTTTGGCTTTTTGATGCCGATGCTGATGCAAATGTCCGCTACCGCGCCACAACGGTCAGAACATGGAGCGATTCGGATTACAACTATACCGAAACAAGCCACTACAGCGTTTTCAGAGCAGGAAGCGTAGGCTTTGAAAACGTACCCGTTGACGGTTCAAGCAAAATGCCCGACGACCTTATGGAATCGGTTGAACCGTTTAACATAGGCGAAGCGGTAGATTTTCAAACGGCATACCTCGCAGGCTATCTTGCGGATAAGTACGACGTTACGGCAGAGCAAAGCATTGACAGAGCAAATGAAAGAATTAAACGCTCAACCGAAGATACCTTTGCTTCAACCGTAAAGGGGTATTCTACCGTCACTCCGGAGGGGTCAAACATAAATTTACGCAACGGAAAAGCAAAGTACGCTCTTTACCCTGTGTGGGTTCTCAACACCACATGGAAAGGGCAAAAATTTACCTTTGCAATGAACGGACAGACCGGCAAATTCGTCGGCAATCTGCCGGTTGACGAGGGTGCGGCGGCAAAGTGGTTTGCCGGGCTCACCGTGGGTATTAGCGCCGCTGCATACGTTCTTGCCATTATCCTGCATTTGCTGGGAATAATTTGAGGAGGAATTGAATTATGACTAAGAAAATAATATCGGTTCTGTTCGCAATTGTTCTTTGCTTCTGCACGGCTTTACCCGCTCTTGCCGCAGATGATGAAAGCGTTGAGACGGGCTTTACCGGCGAATATAACCGTGTTCAGGATTTAGCGGATGTTCTTTCACAAGAGGACTATGACCGGCTCAGCGACCTGTATGACGAAATCGCCGAAAGACAGCATATTGATATTGTGTTTTGCATCACAAACAGCCTTAACGGCGCAACACCGAAAGATTATGCCATTGCTTTTTATGAAAAATTTGATTTCGGATACGGTGACGAAAAAGACGGAATAATTCTTTTACTCAGTCTTGATTCGCGCGATTGGCGTATCGAAACAAGAGGCCGTGCAATCAAGATATTTAACGATTCCGAAATTCAAAGCATAGGCAGCCGTTTGAAGCTTGATCTCACAAATAACAATTATGCCGCTGCGGCAGAAAGCTTTGCCGATATTTGCGATGAGGATATAACCGCTTATAACGAAAAAACCGGAGGCGTATTGCCGCCGCCGTTGTGGATTGCTGTTGCAATAGTCGCGGGCATTGTTGTGGCGTTTGTTATTGTCCACTCTATGAAGAGCAAGCTTAAAACCGTCAAAATGCAGGCCGCGGCAGGCAGCTATCTCAAAAACGGCAGCCTCAACATAACTCAAAGTAATGACATATTCCTTTACAGCAATGTTACAAGAACGGCAAAGCCGAAAGAAAACAGCAGCTCGGGTAGCAGCACACATACATCGTCGTCCGGCAACACCTACGGTGGCGGCGGCGGAAAATTTTGACAGGAGAGGATAAAAATGGGGATTTTTGATAGATTAAACAACGCAAAACCGCAGGCGGCACCGTCTGCGCAGAATACCGGCTCAACAAAAGAGACTTTTACGTTTGCCGCTTTGCCGGAGAGCCTTGCTCAGATGCAGGCTCTCCCCGAGGCTGCTCTTGACAACCCGTTCAAGACCGCCGCGCTTACGGTTTGCGCGCTGTGTGCCTATGCCGCAGACAGGCAGATAGGCACCGAAATGCTGAATTGGCTCAGAGGACCGAGAGCCATGAACGGAATGGATATACAGTTCCTTAACGACCGTTTCCGCGACGGAAAGACCTATATCCCGTTCTCTTATTTTAACGGTGCCGTGCCGGAGAACGATTACACTCCGAGTCAGCCGTTCACTATAACCGTTGAAAGCAACCATGTTTCGGCGGAGGAGCAGGGCTATATGAAGCTGTTTATTCCGTGCGGAGGAGCAGACGCTCCGCGTCCCATAAAGCTCAGACAGCGCGGAAGTGACGGCAAGTGGTTCTTGTGGGAACAATATTTGCTCACCGGAATCCGCACACCTAAATCTGCCGACCCGTGGGCTTAATAGTAATTTTGAAAAAGTAAAAAGCATTATTGCAGAAGACCCAACCGCCGTCAACGCAGTTGCACCCAAAAGACCGCTTGACACGCGCGGAATGTCGCCGCATCAAGTATCGCTCTGCACAGGACGGCACAAGGAAATCGCATGGTTTTTTAGAAAACGGAGCAGGTGTAAACTTACCTTCCCGATAAAAATGAGCAGAAGAAGCCCCTCCTGCCCTCTTTGACGCGGTGAATGCCGCTGTATGGAATATGCGTGGGACGGAAAAGGCGCTAAGCTTCTGCATCTTGAATGGAAACACACAAAAGAGAAATCTGATGATGCGTTCACATTTCTTAGGCGAATGTTAGAGCTCGGTGCGGATGTATCTGTAACCGATTACTACAGCAGAAATCGTTTAACGGAGGCTGTATCGGAAGCGAACAATCTATGCCCTGTGTAGAATTATGACACAGGCGAATATTATCCCGGCAGGCCTATTACACCTGAAATGTGCGAGGATCTGCGCCGCATTTTTAAACTGCTGATTGATGCCGGAGCCGACAAAAATAATGTTTCATTATTCTCAAAGAAGAGCATTCGCGAACATTATAAAAACGAGCCCGCCTGGCAAATATGCGGCGACATGTGGAACGAATAAAACTATTTTAAACAAAGGACAAGGGGCTGTAAAAAAACAGCTGACAAAAAGAACGACTGCAAGTAACCGAAAAAGGTATGCTTGCAGTCGTTTTTGTGGTATAATTGAGATATGACGAAAAACTTGCCGGCTAGGTTAGTGCATCTTCAAGCCCCCAAAAATCCCATATTTTACCGGCTACCGGCAAAAAAAGTATCCGAGACTCGCTTTTCACGAATCTCGGATTTTTTGAAGCTGTTTTTTACAGCCGCGTTTAGTTTATATTTCGGTTAGGTTAAAATCCATTATGAACCTTGCGTATCTTCCGCCTCACAACAATCGAGCAGCCGAGGAATACCTGAACTTCTTTCGGATAAGAAACCGTCAGGCGGTACGAAAAGTTGCCGTCCCCAAGGCTCTTTCCTGCTGACTTTGAAAAAGAGTAATGAAGGATGCGAAGTGCAAAGCTCAAACGTAAGTATCGGTAAACCATACTGTTTTCTCTTATACACCCTCAGAGATCCCACGGAGGGCGTGTATAAATCATGTTAAATTGCCTTAAATCTTGCTGCTTGCCAGAGCTTGGTCAATAAGCTTATTCAACTTCTCCATTTGCTTTTTACCCGTGATGGGACCTACGATCGGATCGCCTACGATATTGCCGTTTTTATCAACCACATATGTCGTTGGATAGGAATATAGCCCCGAAGTAAATATTCCGGCTTCACTCTTTGAATCAAACCAGATGTTTTTGTATGATGCACCTTTCTTTGCCAGAATATCCTTTGCTTCCGAAATTGCAGTTTTATCGCCGTCCAGTGTAAAGGAATTTATACCGACTACCTCTCCGTTTTTTTCGGAGAGCTTTTTGTTCAGTGCCTCAAGTTCGGGAATTTCACCGACACAGGGGCTGCAGGTCGTAAACCAGAAGTTTACCACTGTGACTGTATTTCCGGCAAACAGCGTGCTGCTTTTCACTTCTTTCCCATCAAGGTCCTTGCCCTCGAATGAAGGGAATTTTATCAAGTCACTGTTTTCCTTGGGCTTTCCGTTTTCCGCCGGAACGCTCATATCGCCTTCGGACGGTTTCTTTCCGCAGCCCGGGAATTTCTGCTCAAGAACAGTCAGCTTACCCTCGATTTCTTGTATCTGTTCTGCTCCGTCTTTGAGAATTTTAAGTTCGTCGGCAGTAAACTGATCTTTTGCGCCTTCAATTGTTTTAAGCAAGAAGTCACCGTAGTTGCCTCCGTCCTCGATCATTGCCATTCCTTTGTCGGCAGACATGAATACCTTTTCCCAGAGAGCGTTGTTTTCGGACAGAATCGCCGTTTCCTGCGCCATCAGTTTTTGGTGCAGTTCGGATGCCTCGTCCTTTGTTTTTGGATCCGCTGTCAGTAATGATGCAATCTTGTTGTCCATATTCCCTTCATTCTTCTTGCTGTCTTTTGACATACCGCAGGCGGCAAGGCTGATAATCAGCAGGAACGAAATAAGTACGGCCATTAATTTTTTTGTTTTCATAAGCAATTACTCCTTATCTTTATTTGATATTTTTTGTTTTTTCAAACTTTTTCCCGAGCATATATTATCTTTTCCATTACAAAATCCATAACGGAATTTAACTGCATCCGTGGGGCAGGCACGCACACACATGCCGCAGCGGATACATTCGGTATGATCAGGACTTTTGGTAACATCTACATCCATTTTGCATGCCTTTGCACATTTTCCGCATGAGACACACTTGTTCTTATCAACCTTCATTCCGAGAAAGGATACTTTGTTTAGTAACGCATAAAATGCACCCAGCGGACACAGCCATTTGCAGAACGGACGGTAGAACAGCACGCTTAGCACGATCGTAACAGTCAGGATGCCGAGCTTCCATGAGAACAATGACCCTAATGCGGCACGGAGGCCGGAATCGACGGCAGCAAGAGGTATTGCTCCCTCGAGAACCCCCTGCGGACAAATGTATTTACAGAAGAACGGATCACCCATTCCAATGTCATTGACTGCAAGGGCGGGCAGTAAAACTACCGTTATGAGTAAAACGGCATATTTTATGTAGGTAAGTCCTTTCAGCTTCTTTGTGGAAATTTTTCGGGTCGGAATTTTGTGCAGCAACTCCTGAAACCATCCAAACGGGCACAGGAAACCGCAGATGAATCGCCCCAGTAACACTCCCAGCAGAATAAGGAATCCCGTAATATAATACGAAAAAGCAAATTTTGACGACCCAACCACCGCTTGAAACGAGCCTATCGGGCAAGCTCCCGATGCCGCCGGGCAGGAATAGCAATTCAGTCCGGGGACGCAAACGGCTTTTCCTTTTCCTTGATAAATTCCTCCCTTCAAAAAATTCGGCAGGTGGATGTTGGTTAGAAGTGTCGCTGCCGCTTGTATCAAACTACGAAAGCGTGACAAAATCTGTGACATGCCTTTTTTCTTAATATCAGGTTTCTTTCTATCCAATTCCGACACACTCCAAGCACAGTCTGATCGCCTTGCTAAGCACGGTGTCCGCCTCGCCGCGCAAGGCTCCGAAACAAATCATTGCTGCTGCACCGATAAGCAATGCAATTTGAAGCAAGGCTTTTTTTGATCGAATCAATGAAGTCACCCCTTTCTTTTGTGCCCTCATTATAGCACCGAGCATATAAAATCTGCGTTAAGAATAAAAACTTAACAAAAATCTTATTTTTGTATGATATAATAAAATCGTCAAATAAGATTAAAAATGAAAAGTGAGGAGGATTTTATGCATATTTTAGTTGTTGAAGACGAGAAGGTGCTGTGCGAAACAATTGTACGCAGTCTGCGCCGTCTTGATTACAGTGTAGATTCTTGCTATGACGGAAATGAAGCGATTGAGCTTCTCGCCACTGAGAACTATGACCTTGTACTGCTTGACTTGAATCTGCCGGGCACGGACGGCATGACTGTGTTGCGCAAGCTTCGTCAAACAGACAGAGACACAAAAGTTCTGATTCTTTCCGCACGTAGTGAAGTAGCCGATAAAGTGGACGGACTTGATTCCGGAGCAAATGACTATTTATCAAAGCCCTTTCATTTAGAAGAGTTAGAGGCAAGAATACGCAGTCTGACACGGCGACAGTTCACGCAAAACGACGTGGTTCTTACATGCGGAGATATTTCTTTTGACACCAAATCACGCATAGCCTCTGCCGCCGGGCTGAAACTGATGCTCACCCGAAAAGAGTCGGCAATTCTTGAATACCTGTTGCTTAACCGTGGACGTCCTGTAAGTCAGGAAGAACTTATTGACCATGTTTGGGATAACAGCGTGGACAATTTTAGTAATTCGATTCGGGTACATATTTCTGCTCTGCGCAAAAAAATACGTGCTGCTCTCGGGTATGACCCTATTCGCAACCGTATCGGTGAAGGATATGTTATGGAGGACAACATCTTATGAGAAAGCTTTCTTTGCAATGGCGCATCACTTTGATGACCGCCGTCTTAATCGGCGTGACCTGCGTTGCCATGAACTGTCTTTTAAGCTTTTCCGGCAGACATTATATGGATTCCATCGGTTCCTATGTTTCTGCCTACAGCAATATAGACGCCGGAGAACCCGGTTACTTTGATCCGGAACAGAAAGAAACGGATAAGCTGACGATTGTTATACACGGTGTGCAGGATTCCTTTATCGCTACTAACTGGTGCATTACGGCAGCGGTGACTCTTATCGGCGGTGTATTGGCATATTTTTTCAGCGGACGTTCACTGAAGCCCTTGCGAACCTTTGCGTCTCAAGTTGAAAAAGTTCAGATGAATAACCTGACTGATATGAAAATAACCGGAGAAGTCCTGCCGGAGTTTAGACAATTCAGCATATCATTCAACAGTATGCTCGACCGTCTTGACGAGGGTTTTACAGCTCAACGGCAGTTCACCGGAAATGCAGCCCATGAGCTTCGCACTCCGCTTGCGCTTATGCAGGCTCAGCTTGATCTTTTTTCCGCAGAGCATCCCGATGTGCTGCCGGAAACGGCGGACTTTCTTTGCCTGCTGCGTGAACAGACGGAGCGAATGTCTCAAATGACGAAAACTCTCCTCGAGATGAGCGAGCTTCGCACGGTGCCGTGTACCGACCAAATAGAGATAGCTCCCATGGTTGAGGAGATTTTTGCCGATCTTTCTCCGCTGGCGGACAGAAACGGTATTGCCCTCGAATTTTGCGGCAACGGTGTTATGACAGGTAGCGACACGCTGATATATCGGTTGATTTTTAATCTGACCGAGAATGCCATACGGTACAATCGCCCGAACGGAACAGTGAATGTTAAAACGTCAAAAGAGGGAACGCATCTTGTTATCCGTATATCTGATACAGGGCACGGTGTCCCCGAACAGTACAAGGAAAGCATTTTTCAGCCCTTTTTCCGTGTGGACAAATCCCGCAGCCGTGAATTCGGCGGTGTAGGACTTGGTCTGTCACTTGTTTGGGAAATTGCCGCTCTGCACGGTGGTGATGTTAGGGTTGAAGAAAGTTCGGATGCCGGCACAACAATAGCTGTGAGGATTCCGACAGGATCGGTCACCGATTAACCGTATAGTTTTTTATTGACATAAGCGCTATAGTCTCTGAAAGCCCCGACCGTCGGTTATATATGCTGCCTCGAATGTAAAAAATACTAAAAATTATTGCCTCATCATCCTTATGTTAAGCGGTTTTCGGGCATAGAAAAAGTGGCTGTAAAAATACAGCCACTCGAGTAAGATGCTACCCATTAGTTGAGTAGCCGACCTCTCACACCACCGTGCTTACCGTTCGGTACACGGCGATTCAATCATATTGAGTGCATAGACTTGCACGCAGGGGATATATCGTAATATCCCCTGCGTGCAAGTCTTTCATTTGTTATGGTGTGGGTCAATATCCCACTCCCTGCAATAGTCCAGTATCCTTTTCGGGTGTTCCCGTTTCAGTGAGCCTGCCATTCGGGCATTCCTAACTTATTTAGGTTTGTCACCCTCGTTTTCGGCTAACAGTTCCTATTGCCAAGCCTGTAGTAGACTTCCACCACTAAGTTATTACGCGTGCCGAGCACACAAGAAAAAAGCCCTGAAGCCCTTGCATATCAAGGATTTCAAGACTTTTTTCGTGGCTCCCCAAGTTGGACTCGAACCAACGACCCTGCGGTTAACAGCCGCATGCTCTACCGACTGAGCTATTGAGGAAAATATATATGTCGGCGCCGACCTATCTTCCCGGGCGGCCTCCCGCCAAGTATTTTCAGCACTGATGAGCTTAACTACCGTGTTCGGGATGGGAACGGGTGGACCCTCATCGTCATTGACACCGACTAAGTATATGCAGAATAAATCCACATAACTATATATTAAATTAAATAAATGGTGACCCGTACGAGATTCGAACTCGTGTTGCCGGCGTGAGAGGCCGGAGTCTTAGGCCACTTGACCAACGGGCCACAATTGGTACACCATCACGGGCTCGAACCGTGGACACCCTGATTAAGAGTCAGGTGCTCTACCAACTGAGCTAATGGTGCTCATTTATTAACGCACCCTCAAAACTGAACAAAAGGAAGATGAAAGTGAAGAGAAGAAAGAATGTAGAAAAGCTTGAAAAGGTCAAGCCCTCGACCTATTAGTACTGCCCAGCTAAAGCCATCACTGACCTTACACCTGCAGCCTATCAACCTCATAGTCTATGAGGGGTCTTACTAGCTTATGCTATGGGATATCTTATCTTGGAGGCGGCTTCACGCTTAGATGCTTTCAGCGTTTATC
>UQCF01000011.1 GCA_900539465.1 uncultured Ruminococcus sp.
TTGTCGCGTCAACTCCCGTTTCTACCGTGACCTTATGCACTCCTGCATACATAACGTCATCGTAACACTCATCTATCGAGAATGAATATACATCTTTGTCGGGTATGCGTTCTTGGGCGGTGAGGAGAAATGATTTTGAATATTCAGACCAGCCTAAGCGCTCATATTTTGCATATACATTATATGATGTTGACGGTGCTTTAGCTTTTAGTGTAACAGTCCATACTTCCGAACCGTCGGCATATGTTGAAATGCTTTGAACCGCTTTGCTGTTTCTGTTAAGTGTTATCGTGTTGAATTTTGAATCAACAAAACTGATTTTTGTCGGAGAGCCGTTAAGCATCACAACAATATCTGCATTCTCGCCTATATACGGGGCATTAACGGTTTGTACCGATATTGCACCAAAGCCAACCATGCGGTAGCCTTTAAGGAATATCATAGGTCTTACACCATTACTTGTTATGCATGGAGCGGCACCGAGTTTTTCACCACTAAAGGTATGCCAAAAATTAAAATTTTCCGATGTGTTACTTACTGAATAGTCAAATATAGCATATGAGCTATTTTTTGCATCGACTCCCATATCGTTTAAAAAATATCCGTTGGTCCACCAAGGTATTCGTTCATTGATAGTTTTGCGACGATAATTTACGCCTTGAGATTTTGCATAATCAGATGAATAGCTACACATTATCTTTTCAATCATATTTTTATATACGGTTTGATATATCCAATCTCCGGAATCGTAAATATTATATACGTTTAATAACTTCTTATAAATAATATCTCTCGGTAGACCTGCTTCGGTAATTTGAGCTTTTTCTGACTTGATAAATGCAGTGTTGGCAAAATCATTATTTATCCATTCTTTTATACTACTGGTTTGATATTCACCTGTTAAGTAATTGCTGTAATCAGAGTAGCTTAAATCGCCTTGTAATCTGTTATATGTAGAGCCAGTAGAGCCAATGGATGATATATAGTATGAACAATCATTGAAAGCCTGTGAATCGACTACAGAATCGCTTATTAAATACACTCCATTGCTACCGACTCCCTTTATAACACGCCATTTAAGCGGTTCATATAAGAAATAATATATGTTATTTGTATAATAACCATTATCATCTTGATATGAATTTTCTTCGGAGGACTCATAAATAGTTAAAAAAGGGCGATATTGTGAAAAAGTAACTGCGCGGTATTTGCTGCCGTTATATTTGAAATCGGCATATTTCATCCAGTCACCGGGTTTCATAGAGCCTGTTTTTCCATTACCTGAAAAATATCCGTAAGATATCCAGTTCTTATTTATTTTATCCAGTTCTGAAATAAGAGCGCTATCTTTCACCTGTGACTGCGGGTATGAGCCATATTCTATGAGATCCCAAAAATATACGTTTTCAATGGTTGCGGCATAGCTTGCAAGTGATGTTGCCGAAAGCAATAACACCGTTGCCAAAACTATGCATAATATCCGTTTAGTTATCTTTTTCATATATAGCCCTCCTAGTTTTATTGTAATTACAATATAACATTTAAAATAGATAAAGTCAATGTATTTTTTGCGGCGGCATGAGGCATGCCGCCCTACGCAGTGCCTCGCCGGGAATGACATCATTCCGCAAGACTTCACCTCATCAGTCACTTCGTGACAGCTTCTCCTCGAGGAGAAGCCGATTAGCCGCACGTCACCTCTTATTTAGTGGCGGTACGGCGAAACCGTGACGGAGGGGTTAAAGTTCATCAAATGCAGAAAATTCATAGCAATCGGCGGTGTGTATAATCATTGAAGTTGAATTTCAAACGTGATATAATTAGTTTTGCATTTGAGCCGAGGGAGAGAGTTTATAATGATGCGCTCGCCGTTTGTAAAAATTATCGGGATTATTTTTGCCGTCGCAGGCTTGTATTTTATTTATCAAAACATAAACGGTTTTGTAGAAACCTGCAATCAAAAAGATTGGGAAACAGCGACAGCAACCGTGGTCAATATTCGGCAGCGATATGAAAGCCACGGCATACATTCCCGCGGGTCAAAGCTCGTATATGATGTGTTTTATGAGTACACGGCTGACGGAAAAATTTATTCCGGCACAATTTACGGAACTGCCGATTATTCCAAAAAAAGCGGCGCATCGTTTGAAGTCAAATACAATCCGCTCTCGCCCGGTGAGAGCACTCACATTTTATCCCCGAGCGTCACAAATCTTATATTCGGCATTGCCGTTTCGGTTGTGTATATACTCTTATCGCTCATTATAACAGGAGTTATAAAATTCAACCGAATACGCAGTGTTTTTAATAAGCACAAAGCAAAAAAATCAGAGCCGTAAAATCCACACCGATTTTACACGAGGGACTCATATGAACATTCAAAAAATTGACGGTGATTTCACCGTTTGCAAAGTCAAAGATTTTTCGCAGATAAATTTTGACGCGGAGTTTTGTTTTTTAGGCAAAACTGACGAAGAAATTTCGCTTGTGTGCCTGACAAAAGATGCACCGCAAAACACCTTAAAAAGAGAAGACAGTTGGCGCGCATTCTGCATTGAGGGAGTGCTTAATTTTTCTTTAACGGGCATTTTATCCGGAATATCCGAAGTGTTGGCCGAAAACAAAATCGGTATATTTGCAGTATCAACATTCGACACAGATTATATTTTGACCAAAGCGCAAAATTTTGAAAAAGCACTTGCCGCCCTGCAAAGCGCAGGGTACAAGATCAAATAAACGGGGTGTAATTTTGAAAAAAACACTTATATATATTCACGGCAAAGGCGGCTCTGCCGAGGGAGCGGAAAGATACAAGCCGATTTGCCCGGGCTATGAGGTTATCGGCGCGGAGTATGACGGTTCATTCCCCTCTGCGGCACAGGTCGGCATAAAAGAAGCATATGACAAAGCAGAGGGTGAAGTGACGTTGCTCACCGAGAGCATCGGCACATATTTTGCCATGCACACTCTACAAAAAGAAAAAATCAAAAAGGCTCTTTTCATTTCGCCTATTCTTGATATGGAGAAGCTCATACTCGACATGATGTCATGGGCAAACGTCAGCGAAGAAATGTTAAAAAAGAAAAGCGAAATCAAAACAAATTTCGGCGAGACCTTATCTTGGGATTATCTTTGCTTTGTCAGAGAGCACCCGATAAGCTGGTCTGTTCCGACCGATATTCTGTATGCAGAAAAAGATAATTTGACATCAATAAACACCGTGAATGATTTTGCCGCGCGGCACGGCTCTGCGGTCACCGTTATGAAAAACGGCGAGCATTGGTTTCATACCAAAGAGCAGCTCGCATTTTTAGACAAATGGCTTTTATCATCAATCAATAGATAAAAAGGTGATTTTTATGTGGAAGAAAAAATCATGTCTCGGCTTATCCGAAACATTCTCTCTGCCGTTTGACGAGCAAATCAAGGCTCTCGCGCAAATAGGCTTTGACGCATTTTTTATCGACCTGGGTGAAAGAGAGCAGCGCACGCTTTCAATCCCCTCAACCGTAAAATTTGCAAAAGAGCTTGGGCTTGAGTGTCAGTCGGTTCACGCACCTTTCGGCGGAGCGGGCGATATGTGGGATGATGACGAAGAAGAGGCGCAAAAGGCAATAAAAGACCTCACAGACTGCATACACGAGTGTCAAAAAGCCGAAATTTCCATTATGATTGCTCACGCATATCTCGGCTTTGAGCCGCACACGCCTAACCAAAAGGGAATAGACCGCTACGGAGAAGCCGTGAAAGAAGCCGAAAAATGCGGCGTAAAAATAGCGTTTGAAAATACCGAAAACGAAGCGCACCTCTTTGCGCTTTTAGATGCTTTTAAGGGCAACAGTGCCGTCGGATTTTGCTGGGATTCGGGTCACGAGATGTGCTACAACCATTCGCAGGATTTGCTTGCGATGTACGGCGATATGCTCATTGCAACGCACATCAACGACAACCTCGGCATCAGCTCTTTTGACGGCGTAACTACTTGGAAAGACGATTTGCACCTTTTGCCCTTTGACGGCATTGCCGACTGGAATAAAAACGCAGACCGCCTAAAAAAATGCGGCTATGACGGTATCCTCACTTTTGAGCTTACTACAAAATCCAAACCGAACCGCCGCGAAAACGATAAATATGCCGCGATGAATCCTTATGATTATCTGACCGAAGCCTATAAACGCGCCTGCCGTTTCGGCGCAAAATTTTATTAAACACAGCAACTTAAATCAAGCAAACCGGCGCGGCGTTCCGTATAATATGCTTAACAGTTGAAAGAGGGCGGCACGATGCAGGAGATGTTAAAAAACATTCAGCAAATAATTGATGAAATAGACCGCTGTATAAAGAATAAAGACGAAGAAGATTTAACATTAAAAAATCTTGCGTCAAAGCTCGGTTACAGCGAATTTTACACATCAAAAAAATTTAAAGAAATATCGGGTATGCAGTTCCGCGATTATTTAAGGAACCGTAAGCTTGCTTTTGCGCTTAAAGAAATCCGCGATACAAACCGCGGCATTTTAGACATTGCTCTGGATTACGGATTTTCTTCACACGAGGCTTTTACAAGGTCTTTTAAAAGCGCATACGGCATTGCGCCGAGCGAATACAGGCAAAAGCCCGTACCCGTTGTTCTTCGCACCGTTATCAAACCTTTCGACTGCTATCTTTTAGGTATAGGGGGTTCGGGCATGGCGGCGACAAACAGTGAGATAAAAACTTATTTCGTAACAATCCCCAAGCACAAATTTTTGCACATCAGAAATTATGAGAGCATAGGTTATTGGGATTTTTGGCAAAAGCAAAGCAAAATCCCGGGGCAGGACTGTGACACGGTCTGCGGTCTGCTTGACAGCATAAAGGACAAGCTCGACGGCGACAGCGTCGGCGACAAAGACAGCTCCTGCGGTCAGGTGATGGCATTTTTAAACCACCCTGCCGGCAGAATTTGCAGTTGGGCATTCCCCTTGCGGAGTGCTACGGCGTAAGGCTCCCCGCAGATTATGACGGCGAAGTGCCATGCGGCATGATTCTCACCGACATTGACGAGGGCGAATATATTGTCTTTGAGCACGGTCCGTTTGATTTTGAAACAGAAAATTCCGCGGTAGAAGCTAAGATTGAAAAAGCCATGAAAGATTTTGATTACAAATCCACAGGCTATGAGCTTGACACCGCAGAGGGCAGAATATTTTATTTTTACCATGACCAAAAAAGATTTTGGAAGTATGTAAGACCTGTAAAGAAAATATAAAAATACGGCTCCGATATTTTGGTTTTCGGAGCCGTATTTTTCACGCTTTTTTCATTCTTTTTTTCGCGGGGCGGTAAATTATCAGTGCAACGGCAATGAGCACCGCCGTAACGCAAAGGCTTATGGGGTAAACAAGCATTATTGTTTTAAAATCTCTGCTCTGCGGGAAGACCGTATAAATCCACGTTATTCTCACGCCGCATACGCCGACCATAGTGAGTATTGCGGGCACAAGCGAAATACCGAAGCCTCTGAGATAGCCGGACATAACCTCATACAGCATACTGAATATATAGGCAAAAAAGATATACACAAGGCGCGTATAACCAAGCTCGATAACCTCCGGGTCATTGTTAAAAATCGAGAGCAAAAATCTGCCTGCCGAGAGTGCTGTCGCAACGGCAATTCCCGAAGCGACCGCGTCCTCGCCGATGCTCAGAGCAAGAGTTTTTTTGCATCTGTCAAGCTTGCCCGCGCCGTAGTTTTGACCGACAAAGGTTGTGCAGGCCTGGCTGAAAGAATTCATAACGTAATATGCAAAAATCTCTATATTAAACGCCGCGCCCGACGCCGCGATAACCACCGTGCCGAGGCTGTTTATTGCCGACTGAATTATTATGTTTGCAACAGAAAAAACCGCGCTCTGCATACCTGCCGGCAAACCGATTTTTATAATGTTTATAAAATTCTCTTTGTCGATACGGATTTTTCTTGTCTCAACTTTAATATATTTGTCGCTCTTTATAAGCTTAAAATAAAGGATCGCAGAGCTGATTGCATTTGATATTACAGTAGCTATTGCAACGCCGTTGACGTTCATCTTAAGCACTATAACAAAAAATAAATTGAGTAAAACATTCAAAACGCCCGAAGCCGCCAGTGCCGCCAAAGGTGTTTTGGTTTCGCCCACGCTTCTGAATATCGCCGCCTCAAAGTTATATAAAAGAATAACCGGCATACCGATAAGATAAATGCGAAGATAAAGCAGCGCATAAGGGTAAACGTCGGGCGGCACACGGAGCGAATTTAACAGCCACGCCGCGATTGCTTCGCCGAAAGCCGCAACCGCGATACCGCCCAATAGAGCGACTGCGATTGATGTGTGCACCGCTTTTTGAACGGTGTTTTTGTCATCGCGGCCTATGGCGTTTGCAATAACAACATTTGCGCCGAGGGCTATACCGACAAACAAGTTGACTATAAGCCCTATTACCGCACTGTTTGCGCTGACCGCGGCAACAGCAACGGTTTTATCCGTTGACGCAAAGTTGCCCACAACGGCAATATCCGAAGCGTTAAAAAGCTGCTCCAAAACCGCAGTTGCCGCAACAGGCAGTGCAAAGCGCGGCAGCTTGTTCCAGATAGAGCCGTTCAGCATATCCATTTTGTTGTTGCTTGTTTTATTCATACCTACCTCTAAAAATCAAAGAACCATAAGAAGTGTGCCGGCGCCTATAAGCGCACATCCGACAGCGGATTTCGGCGTAAATTTTTCGTGCAAAAATACAAATGCAAGCACAAGCGTTATAACAACGCTGAGCTTATCTATCGGCACAACCTTTGAAGCGTCGCCCATTTGCAGCGCCTTGTAATAGCAAAGCCATGACGCGCCCGTTGCAAGACCCGAGAGAATTAAGAACAGCCAGCTTTTTTTATCAATATCGCCGATTCCGCCCTGTGCGCCGGTGATGAACACCATGCCCCACGACATTATAACAACCACAACCGTCCTTATAGCGGTTGCAAGGTTTGAGTTTACTCCGTCAATGCCCACCTTTGCGAGTATTGATGTGAGTGCCGCAAAAACCGATGACAAAAGGGCAAATACTATGTACATAAAAATCGCCTCTGCATTTGATTTTAAATATATGATAAACCTGTTATAAAATTTTTTCAACTATCAAGACATTCAAATTTATTGCATCAACAGCACCGCTTTTGGCGGAATTGACGGATTTGACGGCGGCGTTTGTGTGATGCCGCCTATTCTCTGAATTTGATGTGAGCTAACGGTAAGACTCGCCCTCATCCGGCGCTTCCCACCTTCTCCCCCGGGGCGAAGGCTACAATCGGCTTCTCCTCGAGGAGAAGCTGTCACGGAGTGACTGATGAGGTGAAATCTCACGACATAATGTTATTCTCGGCGAGGCACTGCGTAGGGCGGTGTGCCCACACACCGCCCTACAAGTTGAAATCTTGCGGATTGATGTAATTTTTAGCCATTAAATCTTTTAAATTTATAACTTTAAGTCCACAGCTTTCGGCATACTTAACAGTATAATAAGTACCACCGCATTTTTTTGAAAGGAAGCATACCAAAACAGAACTATTCTCAACCATATGTCGATTGCGTTTGTGCATACAATCGGAGCAATAATAATTTGACATATACACTATTTTATCTGCTCGGTGCATTATTTTGTCATATAGTATAACATCATTTTTTTGCCAAAACATCGTCTGATCTCTGCATGGCAAAATTAGTATCAATTTTATATGTTCATAATTTCCCTTTAACCTCAAAATCTCTTTTGCGGCAAGAGTATCGAATCCAAGTGCTCCACCAACGCCAAAATATTTATATCCACACTCTATCAAAGCAACAATAACATCATGCAAAAGGGCTTCAATTTCTTTTACATTCTCATCGGTTAGACTTCTATGTCCCGAAAAGCAAACCGTTTTATCTTTCATAACATCTTCACCTTGTGTAACAAGTTACATCTGACTTTCTATATCTGTTTTATTTAGTTTAAAACAGATAAAATATATTTGTCAATATGTCTTTATACAAAGGGTGAATATATTGTCTGAATACGGAAAAATAAATATAAAGCTTGATGAATTACTGAAAAAATCGGGAATGAGCAAAAACAAACTGAGCCACAAAGCCGAACTGCAAAGAAGCCAGATAAACGGTTACTGCAACAACGAGATAACTCGGCTTGATATAGATGTTCTCGCACGGATTTGCACTGCCATGGGCTGCAAAATAGAAGATCTGCTCGAATTTATCCCCACCGACAAAGATTAACGGACTGCCGCAACCAAGCGCGGCAGTCCTGCTTTATTTTTTAAGAGAAAATATTACCTTTACATTTCCGTTGCCGAGAACCAACAGCATTTTTTCTCTCGTTGCGCCTTTTATTTTGCCAAAGCGTCGGAATTGCTGTTTTTTCTGAGCGATGTGCTTATAATTAAAACCTTTTTGGACATGATTTATCCTCTTTAAGCACCTGCTTTTTTGATGATAACACTTAAAGTGCACTTTGAGTCAAGCCCCTTTTTAAAAATAAATCCTATATATTTTTAATCGTCAAAAAAAGTGTTGACATTAAAAATAATTTATGATAATATGTTAAGGCACTTGGAGAGATACCGAAGTGGTTATAACGGAACGGTCTTGAAAACCGTCGTACGGCAACGTACCGTGGGTTCGAATCCCACTCTCTCCGCCACAAGGGGCTTTGTTTTTACAAAGCCCTAAATAATAACTAAAGTTGTTACCAAGGAGAAGTACTCAAGTTGGTGACGAGGCGCCCCTGCTAAGGGCGTAGGTCGGGTAACCGGCGCGGGAGTTCGAGTCTCCCCTTCTCCGCCAAAATCGGCAAATCTCGTTAGAGATTTGCTGATTTTTCTTTGCCGACTTTTTGCTGCTTTTCGGCAAATAATAAATAAAAAGCAGGCGCCCGCAAAGCCTTTTGTTCGGCGCGCATGTTCCAAAAATACAAGCACACGAAACGAGGTACTAAAAATGAAACAGCACAACACCGGCAGAAGCTCCTTTTCCGGAAAAATCGGCTTCGTTCTTTCCGCAGCAGGCGCGTCCGTAGGACTGGGAAACATCTGGAGATTTCCGTATCTTGCGGCAAAATACGGCGGCGGAATTTTTCTTGTTATTTATATCCTTCTTGCTGTGACCTTCGGATATACCATGATAATAGCCGAAACCTCATTGGGCAGAATGACGCAAAAAAGCCCTGTCGGGGCGTATTCTTCATTCGGCAAATCCAAATGGCTTGCGGCAGGCGGCTGGATAAACGCAGTCATTCCCATTCTCATAGTGCCGTATTATTCGGTAATAGGCGGCTGGGTAATAAAATATCTTATCGGATACACAACGGGACAAACGCAAAATTTAGCAGAGGACGGATATTTCTCAGAATTTATTTCGGACGGCGTTTCTACCGAAATCTGCTTTGTTTTGTTCTCACTTATTGTTTTGGTGATTATTTTTGCGGGCGTGCGCAAGGGTATTGAACGCGTTTCAAAATTTATGATGCCCGTTCTTGTGGTTTTGTCGCTGATTATCACCGTTTATTCCGTCACAAGACCGGGAGCCTTGGAGGGCGTAAAATATTTTCTTGTGCCGAACGTATCAAATTTCTCGTGGATGACGGTTGTAACCGCCATGGGGCAGATGTTTTACTCGCTCTCTATCGCAATGGGTATTCTTATAACCTTCGGCTCCTATATGAAAAAAGAAACCTCTATCGAAAGCTCAACAAAGCAGGTTGAGATTTTTGACACGGCAATTGCCGTTATGGCAGGGCTGATGATTATTCCCGCTGTTTTTGCCTTCTCCGGCGGCGATGCGGAAACACTCGGTGCGGGCCCGTCGCTGATGTTCATTACCATACCCAAGGTTTTTGCAAGCATGGGGCTCGGAACCTTTGCCGGAATCATATTTTTTGTTCTGGTTCTTTTTGCCGCACTCACAAGTTCTATCGCTTTGACCGAAAGCGCGGTTTCTACCTTTGAGGATGAATTTAAGTGGAACAGAAAAAAATCCACGGTCATCATCGGCATTATTATGATAGTGCTCGGCAGTCTTTCGGCCCTCGGGTACGGCCCCCTTGCCGACGTAAAAATACTCGGCATGCAGTTTTTGGACTTTTTTGATTTTTTGACAAACACCGTTATGATGCCTGTTGCCGCCATAGCAACCTGCCTGCTTGTGTCAAAGGTCGTCGGCGTGAAGCGTATTGAGGACGAGGTGACGCAATGCGGCGGAAAATTCCGCAGAAAAAAGATATTCTGCTTTATGATTAAATATTTGTGCCCGATTTTTGCAGGTCTTATTTTGATAAGCTCCGTGGCAAATGCTTTCGGCTGGATTTCTATGTGATTTTCTGCCGAATTTCGGCTTTGTATCGGGCATAATAAATTAAAGATGACAAAACATTATAAAAAGGTGCTGATTTTATGTGTACGGCAGCAACATACAAAACAGAGGATTTTTATTTTGGCAGAACTCTCGACTATGAATTTTCTTACGGCGACGAAATAACCGTAACTCCTCGCAATTATCCCTTTAACTTCAGACACATGGGGCTTTGCGAATGTCACTATGCGATGATAGGCATGGCTCACGTTGCAGACGGCTACCCCCTTTATTATGACGCGGTGAACGAAAAGGGTCTCGGTATGGCAGGTCTTAACTTTGTGGGCAATGCCGTTTATGCCGAACTTTCGGACGGTAAAGAAAATGTTTCTCAATTTGAGTTTATTCCGTGGATTCTCGGCAAATGCGCTTCGATCAAAGAGGCTCGCGCCGCAATCGGCAAAATGAACCTTGTAGGCACTGCATTCAGTGAAAAACTGCCGTCCGCACAGCTCCACTGGCTCATTGCGGACGAAGACGAGGCAATCACCGTTGAATCGACCGCTTCGGGGCTTAAAATTTATAACAACCCCGTCGGTGTACTCACCAACAACCCGCCGTTTGACGTGCAGATGCTCATGCTCTCAAGCTATGCCGGAGCTTCTTCAAGGCAAATTCAAAACAGATTTTCAGAAAAAATAGATTTTGATTTTTACAGCAGAGGAATGGGTGCAATGGGTCTGCCCGGCGACCTCTCTTCAACATCGCGCTTTGCAAGAACCGCTTTTGTTAAAATGAACTCCGTCTCCGGCAGCGGTGAGGAGGAAAGCGTCAGCCAGTTTTTTCACATTCTCGGCGCAGCAGAGCAGCAAAGGGGTTGCTGCGAATTGCAGGGCGGCAAATTTGAGATAACCATATACACCTCTTGCTGCAATGCCCGCAAGGGAATTTATTACTACACAACCTATGACAACCATCAAATATCGGCTGTTGATATGCACAAAGAAAATCTTGACGGCAGCACTCTTGCACGTTTTGTACCCGTTACGGGCGAGCATATCAATTACCAAAACTGAAAAGGCTGCTCTGCAGTCTTTTCTTTTTGCAAAACGTATGAATTTTGCGCGTTTTTTCAACTCTAAAGCCCTATAAAACAGTTGTTTTGTGCGTTTTACTGTGATATAATAGTAATTACTACGATTAGTCACGGAGGTTTTTTAAATGATCTACGATGTTGCCGTTGTGGGCGCAGGCGTAATCGGCTCGCTTATTTCGAGAGAGCTGAGCCGCCGCAACATTAAAATTGCTCTTATCGAAAAATGCAACGATTTGGCAATGGGCACCTCAAAAGCCAACAGCGCAATAGTTCACGCGGGCTTTGACGCAATGCCCGGCACATTAAAAGCTCGTTTTAACGTTAAGGGAACAGAGCTGATGCCGGAGCTTTGCAAAACTTTAAATGTTCCGTTCAAAAATATCGGCTCGCTTGTTGTCGCTTTTTCTGACGAAGAAACAGACACCCTGCATGAGCTTTTGGAGAGAGGACGAGCCAACGGCGTCCCCGGCCTTGAGATATATGACAGGGAGAAGCTTAAAAAGGCCGAGCCGCAAATCAGCGACGAGGCAAAGGCTGCACTTTTGGCTCCCTCCGCAGGCATAGTCTGCCCTTATGAGCTGACCGTTGCCGCGGCAGAAAACGCAGTCACTAACGGCACGGAGTTTATTCGCAACTTTGCCGTTCAAAAAATAGATTATGACGGTGAAAAATTCACGCTTCACAGCGAAGACGGCACCGTTTTTGCAAAATACGTTGTAAATGCCGCAGGTGTTTTCAGCGACGAAATCGCAAAGCTTATAGGCGACGACTCAATAAGCATCACCCCGAGAAAGGGCGAATATATGCTTTGCGACAAAACGGTCGGCACACTCGCAAAGCACACAATATTCCAGTGTCCGTCCAAAATGGGCAAGGGCGTGCTCGTCACCCCAACCGTTGACGGCAATTTGCTCATAGGCCCCAGCGCATTGGATATTGAGGACAAAACCGATGTTTCCACCACCTCCGCGGCTCTTTCGGATATTCTCGTCGCTGCCAAAAAGTCTGTTCCCTGCCTTACAACAAGAGAGGTTATAACCTCTTTCGCAGGTCTCAGAGCGCATTGCGACAAAGACGATTTCATCATTGAGCCAAGCAAGAAAAACGAGCGTTTCTTTAATGTTGCGGGCATTGAATCCCCCGGTCTTTCAGCCGCTCCGGCAATAGCGCAGTACGTCGCCTCGGAGCTTGCAAAGGCTCTCGGTGCAGAGGAAAAAGCGGATTTCAAACCCGAAAGAGAAGCCCCCGTTCGCTTCAGACACATGAGCAATGAAGAGCGCAAGGCTCTCATAGCAAAGAACCCGTCATACGGCAGAATAATTTGCCGCTGTGAAACAATAACCGAGGGTGAAATTCTTGATGCCATCCGCGCTCCGGCAGGTGCGAGAGACGTTGACGGCGTTAAGAGAAGAACAAGAGCCGGCATGGGTCGCTGTCAGGGCGGCTTCTGCGGTTCAAAGGTTGTTGAACTGCTTGCAAACGAGCTTGGCGTTGAGATAAACGAAATCACCAAATTCGGCGGCGATTCCAAAATCCTTTATGAGAGAACGAAGTGAGGGTGAAAATATGCTTAATTATGATATAGTTGTTATCGGCGGAGGGCCGGCGGGTATGGCTGCCGCTCTCAAGGCAAAGGAATGCGGAGTTGACAGCATACTTATCCTCGAAAGAGCCGAAACTCTCGGCGGAATTTTGGAGCAGTGCATACATACGGGCTTCGGGCTTCACTACTTCGGCGAGGAGCTTTCGGGTCCCGAATATGCAGACAGATTCATAAAGCTCGTCAACGAAAAAGGCATTGAATACAAAATCGACACCATGGCGCTTCAGATAACCGGCGACAACAAGGTTTATGCCGTCAACAAAGAGGACGGACTGCTTGAAATTCAGGCAAAAGCCATTATTCTTGCAATGGGCTGCCGTGAACGTCCCAGAGGTGCACTCAACATTGCAGGCACAAGAGCCTCCGGCGTTATGACCGCAGGCACGGCGCAAAAATATGTCAATATAGACGGCTATATGCCCGGCAAAAAGGTTGTTATTCTCGGCTCGGGCGACATCGGCCTTATCATGGCGCGCCGTATGACTCTTGAGGGCGCAGAAGTCAAGGTCGTATGCGAGCTTATGCCTTACTCCAGCGGACTTACAAGAAATATAGTTCAGTGCCTTAACGATTTTGATATTCCTCTGAGGCTCAGCTGCACGGTTATAGATGTCCACGGCAAAGACAGAGTAGAGGGCGTTACAATCGCCGATGTTGACGAAAACCGCAGACCCATAAAGGGCACGGAGCAATATATCGAATGTGACACTCTGCTTCTCTCTGTAGGTCTTATACCCGAGAACGAGCTGACAAGAGCAGACGGTATTGAGCTTGACCCCGTTACAAACGGCGCAGTCGTCAACGAATTCAGAGAGACTTCTCACAAGGGCGTTTTTGCCTGCGGCAACGTGCTTCATGTTCACGACCTTGTAGACTATGTTACGCTTGAGAGCCAAACCGCCGGCGAAGGCGCGGCAAGATACGTCCTCGGCAAAACGGGCGAGCATGAATATATTAAAACCAAGGGTGTGAACGGCGTCCGCTACATCGTTCCTCAAAAGGTCGACATCAAAAACGAGAATGACGTCAAGCTCTATTTCAGAGTGGGTCAAACATATAAAAACGCAAAAATCGTTGTTAAATATAACGGCGAAGAAATACTCAGCCGCAAAAAGCCGAGACTTGCCCCCGGCGAGATGGAAAACGTCGTTATCAAAAACGACGTTCTCAAGGGCTTTGAAGCCGACGGCGTAATAGAAATTTCGGTGGAGGGTTAAGTATGCAGAAAAATATTATTTGCGTGTCCTGCCCCATGGGCTGCGGCATAACGGTTGAGCTTAACGACAAGGGCGAGGTTGTTTCCGTCACGGGCAACACCTGCAAAAGAGGCGACGCATACGCAAGAAGCGAATGCACAAACCCCGTCAGAAGCCTTGCCACCACCGTTAAGGTGAATGGCGGCGTGCACAATGTCGTGCCCTGCAAATCGGCAGGCCCTTTGCCCAAAGATAAAATTTTTGACTGCATGAAAGAAATATCGGCAGTTGAGGTAAAAGCCCCCGTTGTTATCGGCGATGTGCTTGTCGAAAACATCTGCGGCACGGGCATAAACATTGTTGCGACAAATCATTGCCCGCAAAAATAAACCTTTTATACAAAAGCTGTGCCCCTGCGGTGCAGCTTTCTTTATTTTGTCTCTTTTCATTGACAAAAAGTTTGTTTTAAGCTATAATTAATTATAATTAGACTTTAAGCGACCCAAACAACCGAAAGGGGTATTTCTTTTATGAAAAAAGAGAAAAAAGACATTGCAAACCCTGAAAATCAAAATCTTGCCGAGGTCAAAAAAGACTATCAGCAAGAAGAGGATAAAGACGTAAAAGAAAAAAGCAAGATGACAAAAATCATCATTGCAATATCCCTTTTTATCGTAATTTTCTTTGTGATACTTCTCATTTGGTATGTAAAAGACCACAGCGTTAAAGAAGTAAATTACAAAGTCGACGGCGACCAAGCCGCCCCCGTTATCGCCCAGGCAAACGAGCAGACGGGTTCCGAGCAGGTCACATTAAACGGTGCCGTTATAGACCTCACCGGCCCCACTGCGACGGTCACAATTCCGCTTGAATATTTCGGCGAAGATCAGCCCGCAGACACGCTCAGCGATTCAGAGCTTAAAAACGGCTACACAGCGGTTAAAAAAGACGGAGGCAATGTTGTCTACACCATAAAAACATCGTATTTTGTCTCGGTTGTAAACAACCTCTATGAATATAACGAGCAGCTCTTTAACAAAGAGTATGAAGAGAAAAACGGCGTTGAGCTTGTAAGCTCAAACAGGCAGATGACCACTTTCACCATTACGGTTGACAAGGACGGATTTAAAGCCGACAAATACTACGATATGCTTGAATCTCTCTACTATAAAGCGGCAATTTATCAGTGCTACTACGGCGTTGCACCCGAAAATATTTCCGTAACTTTCCAGTTTAAATACACACGTGAACAATTCCCGTTTGCAAACTATCAATTCCCCTCAAATCTCGGCAAAAAGTTAGCCGATGTTACTCCCGAAAACTAAATTAAGCATTAAAAAAGGGCGTCTCTTGTTAAAGCAGGAGATGCCCTTTTAAAATTCACTGTACCGTCTGTGACGATGATGCCGAGCTGCCTGTTTCACTCGAAGACGAAGCTGTTGTGTCGCTCTTGTCATCCATATCAAATCTGCTCTCGGCAGATGATATTGCACTGCTTGCGCCCTCGCTCAGGGACGATGTGCTGCCCTGCGATGTGGTATTTGCGCTGTCGTCTTTTTTGCTGCCGCAGCCCACAAGCACAAGAGAAAAAGCAATGCACAGCGCGGCTAAACACAAACATAATTTTTTCATTTTGACCGCTGTTCCTTTCATATATTTTATAAATATTTTCGGCAAAAGGCACGGCATTTATTCAAACACGGCAAAATTTAAAAAATAAGCCGTTATTTCGCCGAATCCGGGCATATTTTATAAAAGAAATATTGCAAAAATTAGTGACAAACAAAGCATTATATGATATAATATACCGTATACAAAAATGCATTAAGGAGAATTGCATCATGGCAGAACTTACTCAGGCTCTCGGCAGAATAACAAAAAGCATAACGGCGGCAGCCGACAACCTCGGCTTCAGCCCCGTTCCGGTTCAGGGAACCGAAAAAGGAGAAGCCCCCGTAAGCATATCCAACGGCAAATACACCGTTGCTTTCACGGGAGATAAAGGCTCTTTTAAAATAGAGGCTGTTGACGATAAAATCTATCTCAAATGCTCCGCGGCAAAATATGACGCCGCCGTTGAGGAGGATTTTACTCAGGAATCCGCAAGCCTTTTCAAGGCGAATGAGCTTGACGACAAGGATTTTAAATACATCTCAAACGAATTTACCGATACAATCCAAAAGGTCTATGACGGCAAAAAGAAGCAAAGCGTTAAGCTTCCCACTCCGGTATCCAAAAACGCGGCAAAAAGCGGCACGGTTTATTATGACACCGTTACGCTCGCCAGCCGTCTCACTCAGATATACCCCGAGTGCAAAGACGCTTACAGAGAAAACATTGAAAAATACGGCGAGTTTTTGCCCGAGGATTTCTTTATGAACCACTGCAATCCCCTTATTTTGCAGACCATAAGAGAAAACAATCCGCAGAAAATGCGCAAGCTTTTTAACTGCCTTAACGAAATTTATAACGACGGAACGAACGAGGTTCAAAGCATTATCATCGTAACCATTCTTTGCAGCATGAACAATGACGAAAAGCTCATTGCAAACTGCGTTGATTACATGGAGGATATGACCCTTGCGGTTATTGAGGCAAACAAATACCTCGCAAAATCCAAAAAGGCAAGAAATATGCTCGAAAATCCGCCTAAGTACAAGCCCAAAAAGCAGAAGAAACAAAGCAGCTTTATGAACCAGTTAGGAATGTAACGGAGGAGATAACTTTGGAAAACAACGAAAACGAAAAAATCGTTCGGGAGGAGTCCGCAGAGGACGCTCTTCTTGAAGAGATTACCGACGGCGACATTGACACCTCTGTTACCGAAGAATACGGCGCAGACCAAATTCAGGTTCTTGAGGGTCTTGAGGCTGTTCGTAAGCGTCCCGGTATGTATATCGGCTCAACAGGCCCCAGAGGTTTGCACCACTTGGTTTATGAGATAGTCGATAACTCAATAGACGAGGCTCTCGCAGGTTTCTGCACACACATTGAGGTTGAGATTTTACCCGACAACGTCATAACAGTCAGAGATAACGGCCGCGGTATTCCCGTCGGCATGAACGAAAAAATGGGCTTGCCCACAGTTACGGTTGTTCTCACCGTTTTGCACGCGGGCGGCAAGTTCGGCGGCAGCGGATACAAAGTATCCGGCGGTCTTCACGGCGTAGGCTCATCTGTTGTTAACGCTCTCTCGGAGTGGATGGAGGTTGAGGTAACCCGTGAGGGTCACGTTTGGAGCCAGCGTTTTTCACGCGGCAACGCGGTGAACGACCTTACGGTTATCGCAGATTCAAACGGCAGCGGAACATTCATTAAATTCAAGGCCGACCCCGAGATTTTCACCGAAACCACCGAGTATGACTTCGACATTCTTCAAAGAAGGCTCAGAGAATCGGCATTCCTCAACGCGGGTCTTTCCATAACGCTCACAGATAAGCGCGACAGCGAAAATATTGTAGAAAAGGTCTACTGCTACGAGGGCGGACTTTCAAGCTTCGTAGAGTTTATAAACAATTCAAGAGGACTCACTCCCCTGCACCAGCCGCCGATACACTTTTCCGCTTCGCACGGCGACCGCTATGCGGAGATAGCCATGATGTATAACGACAGCTATAACGAAACCCTGCTGTCATTTGCCAACAACGTCAACACTGTTGACGGCGGTACTCACGAAACCGGCTTTAAAAACGCCTTGACGAGAGTTTTTAACGATTACGGCAAAAAATACGGTATTCTTAAAGACGGCGACAAAAAGCTCTCCGGCGACGATGTGCGCGAGGGTCTGACTGCGGTTATCAGCGTTAAGCTCACCGAGGCTCAGTTTGAGGGTCAGACAAAGGGCAAGCTCGGCAACACAGAGATGACAAGCCTTGTTTATTCAACGGTCTATGAAAAGCTCATGACCTATTTTGAAGAAAATCCCTCGGTTGCAAAGGCAATTTTCACAAAGGCTCTTGACGCTTCAAGAGCGAGAGAGGCCGCAAGAAAAGCGAGAGATCTCGCACGACGCAAGAGCGCACTTGAAAGCAACGCTCTGCCCGGCAAGCTTGCGGACTGCATTGAAAAAAGCTCCGAGAACACCGAAATATACATCGTCGAGGGTGATTCGGCAGGCGGCTCCGCAAAGGACGGACGCGACAGGCACTACCAGGCCATTCTCCCCCTTTGGGGCAAAATGCTAAACGTCGAAAAATCGCGCCTTGATAAAGTTATAGGCAACGACAAGTTAAGCCCCGTTGTTATGGCACTCGGCACAGGCATAGGCGATGATTTTGACCTTTCAAAGCTTCGCTACAACAAAATAGTTATCATGGCGGATGCCGATGTTGATGGCGCGCACATACGCACGCTTCTCTTGACCTTCTTCTTCAGATACATGAGACCTCTCATTGACGAGGGTCATGTTTATATCGCACAGCCCCCGCTGTTTAAAGTCAGCAAGGGCAAAAAGCATTTTTACGCTTTCTCGGACGAGGAGCGCGATAAATACATCGAGGAGCTCGGCGGCAGCTGCGATGTTCAGCGATACAAAGGTCTCGGTGAAATGGACCCCGAGCAGCTTTGGGAGACAACCATGGACCCGCAGACGAGAATTATGCTCCGCGTGAACCTTGAGGACGCAATCGCCGCAGACGAAACATTCTCTATTCTCATGGGCGACAAGGTTGAGCCGAGAAGAGATTTCATAGAGAAAAACGCAAAACACGTTCAAAATCTTGATATATAAGAAAGGAGTGACTTTAAATGAGCAAAAACGAAATGCAGCACAGTGATTTTGCAGAGCATCTTTTAAACACCAAAATCATAAATGTTGACCTTGACCGCGAAATGAGAAAGTCATTCCTTGACTACTCAATGTCGGTTATTATGTCGAGAGCTTTGCCCGATGTAAGAGACGGTCTTAAACCCGTTCACCGCAGAATACTTTACACTATGTATGAAAACGGACTGTATCCCGACAAGGCATACAGAAAGTGCGCCGACACCGTCGGTTCCGTTCTCGGCCGTTACCATCCCCACGGCGACGCGTCGGTTTATGACGCAATGGTAAGACTTGCACAGCCCTTCTCAATGAGATACACTCTTGTTGACGGTCACGGTAACTTCGGCTCGGTTGACGGCGACCCGCCCGCGGCATACAGATATACAGAGTCTAAAATGAGCAAAATTTCGCTCAAAATGCTCACCGATATAGATAAAAACACGGTTGACTTTACCTCGAACTACGACGACCGTCTTAAAGAACCCACTGTTTTGCCCTCAAGATACCCCAATCTTTTGGTAAACGGTTCAACAGGTATCGCGGTAGGTATGGCGACCAACATTCCGCCTCACAACCTCGGCGAGGTTATTGACGGCATGTGCTGCCTTATCGACAACCCCGACGCCACGCTGGACGAGCTTATGGAGCATATTCAAGCCCCCGACTTCCCGACATACGGCGTTATCATGGGCAGAGCCGGCATACGCGCGGCATACGGCACAGGCAGAGGCAAAATCACCGTAAGAGCCAAGGCAGAGATAGTAGAAAAGAAAAACGGCAGATTTGAAATTCAGATAACCGAAATTCCCTATATGGTAAACAAGGCAAGGCTCATAGAGAGCATTGCCGACCTTGTTAAGGATAAGAGAATTGAGGGAATATCGGATGTAAACGACTACTCCTCAAGAAAGGGTATGCACATCTCGATTGACCTTAAAAGAGACGCAAATCCCCAAGTGGTTTTAAATCAGCTTTATTCTTTCACTCAGCTTCAGACGACTTTCGGCGTTATCATGCTCGCCCTTGTCGGCGGCGAGCCTAAGGTTCTCACCCTCAAGCAAATGCTTGAGCACTACATCTCTTTCCAGTGTGAGGTTATAACAAGACGTACCGAATATGACCTCAAAAAAGCACAGGAGCGCGCTCATATACTTGAGGGCTTGCTCACCGCTCTTGATTTTATAGACGAGGTTATTGACATACTCAGAAAATCAAAGAGCGTGGCAGAGGGCAAAGAGGCTCTTATGCAGCGTTTCGGCCTTGATGAGGTTCAGGCGCAGGCAATCGTTCAGATGCGCCTCGGTCAGTTGACCGGTCTTGAAAGAATCAAGATAGAGGACGAACTTAAAGAGCTCAAAGAAAAGATTGCGGAATACCTTGAGCTTCTTGCAGATCACGGCAAAATGCTCACTCTTATTAAAGAAGAGGCTCTCGCAATTAAAAATAAATTTGCGGACGAGCGCAGAACGCAAATAGAAAATGTAAGCGGCGAGGTTGATATTGAAGACCTTATACCGGAGGAATCCTGCGTATTCACTCTGACAAACTTCGGTTACATCAAGCGTATGCCTGCCGACACTTACCAAATTCAGCACAGAGGCGGCAGAGGAATTAAGGGTCTCACAAGGCGTGAAGAGGATTATGTTCAGACCATGTTCAACGCCTCTACTCACGACACGATAGCATTCTTCACCACAAAGGGCAGAACCTACCGCTTAAAGGGCTATGAAATTCCCGAAGCTTCGCGCAACAGCCGCGGAATAAATATTATCAACATTCTTCCCATTGAGGGAGACGAAAAAATATCTGCCATGATAAAAGTGCCTGAGGACGACACGGGCAAATTCCTTTGCATGGTTACAAGAAAGGGTATTATCAAACGTTCTTCTTCAGAGCTTTACCGCAACATCCGCCGCTCCGGCGTTATTGCGATAAACCTTGACGATGACGACGAGCTCGCATGGGTCAAGATGACCGACGGCGACGACAAGCTTGTTATCGCAACGCGCAAGGGTATGGCAATCTGCTTTAACGAGAACGACGCAAGACCCATCGGCAGAACAGCGCGCGGCGTTAAGGCTCTTGAGCTTAAAGAGGGCGACGAGGTTGTCGGCATGAGCGTTGTGAGCGAAGATAAAATGCTGCTCACCGTCACCGAAACAGGCTACGGCAGACGTTCATCGTTTGATAATTACCGTGTTCAGTCCAGAGGCGGCAAGGGACTTATCAACTACCACACCGAAACCTACGGCGACGTTGCCGCGGTGACAGAGGTTGATGAGAACGAAGATATTATTCTCATTGCCTCTGACGGAATTATAATCAGAATTGCCGCAGATTCGGTAAGCACTTTTGCAAGACCGTCTAAGGGCGTAAGAGTTATGAAAGTGAGCGAGGGCGAAAGACTTGTCACTCTCACGACCGCCGAAAAAGACGAAGAAGAGGAGGAAACTCCTCCGCAGGATAGCGCGGAATCCGGCGAAGAAAACAAAGAAGAATCGGGTGACTCAAATTCCCCCGACAGCAATGAACAGGAGGGCTGAAAATGAATATAGCAATCATAGCACATGACGCCAAAAAAGAGCTGATGACTCAGTTTTGCATTGCCTATTGCGGAATTTTAAGCAGACACAAGCTGTTTGCGACAGGCACAACGGGCAAGCTTGTCAGCGAAGCGACCGGGCTTGATATAAACTGCTTTTTAAGCGGTATTCAGGGCGGCGACCAGCAGATAGGCGCACTTATTGCCTGCAATGAGATTGATATGCTTTTGATGTTTAATGACCCGCTCAACCCCAAGGATCATGAGCCAAACGTCAACAACCTTTTAAGGCTCTGCGACGTGCACAATGTGCCTGCCGCAACAAACATTGCAACTGCCGAAGCCCTCATTCATTCACTTGACAGAGGCGACCTTGATTGGCGTGATATCGTCAACCCCAAAAATTAAGACCTACCGCGGTCTTTCGGAGGCATCTAATCATGAATACACTCGGCAAAACAGTTATCGCAATAGCAATATGCTTGGTCATAGTCGCAGCTCTTGTCTTTACCAGAGATTTCGGCGCACCGTCCGGGCACTCCGGCGAAGGATTCGGAACCGTGCAGGAGGCATTGAACGACAGCATGGGGGCTTCATATGATATTGCGCAAGACGTAGGCACTGTTGCGTTTGACGACGGCGTTATTTACGTTTGCCTGACCAAAGACAATAAACTTGCGGTCAGCTACGCCTTTTTAAACAGGCAGCAGACTAAGTATTATATGGATTCTTACTATATTGTTGACGACCTGAACACTACCGAATGGCACTCCGGCAAAAACAAAGTAAAAACCAACTATAGGCTCGCATCTGCCGATGATGTTATAACCGTCTGCGACAATCAGCCGGTCTCTTGTGAAGAATACACCGTCACAATCAAAGACACACCGACAAAAATAAAGCTTTATTACAACAGAGTTCAGTAATTACGGGAGAATTTTTATATGTCGCTTATAACAAAAGCGCCGAGAGGCACGCAGGACGTTCTGCCCTCTCAAAGCTATAAAAACAGATTTTTAGAAAGCACTCTTTTAGAAATTGCCGATGAATTCGGCTTTAAAGAAATAAGAACGCCCGTGTTTGAGCACACAGAGCTTTTTACACGCTCCGTAGGCGACACAACGGACGTTGTTCAAAAAGAGATGTACACATTCAAAGATAAAGGCGAGCGCTCGATAACCCTCAGACCCGAGGGTACGTCAGGTGCGGCAAGAGCCTTTTTGGAACACGGACTTTATAACGAGCCGCTGCCTCAAAAGGTTTGCTACCTCACCTCTTGCTACCGCTATGAAAAGCCGCAAGCAGGCAGACTGCGCGAATTTCACCAGTTCGGCGTTGAGTGCTTCGGCACAGCTTCGCCTGCCGCAGATGCAGAGGTTATCTCGCTTGCAAACGAAATATTCGGATTTTTCGGCGTAGAGGATATTCACCTTGAAATAAACTCTATCGGCTGCCCCGAATGCCGCAAAAAATACCATGCGGCACTCAAGGAGTATTTTGAGAGCAAAAAAGAAAGTCTTTGCCCCACCTGCCTTGAAAGGCTCGATAAAAACCCCATGCGTATTCTTGACTGCAAAAGCCCGATATGCTCCGAGATAGCGGCGAAAGCACCGATAGTCCTTGACTATCTATGCGACGATTGTGCAGACCACTTCAAAAAGGTTCAGCAATATCTTGACGAGATGCTCATACCTTATTCTATAAATCCGCAGATAGTAAGAGGTCTTGATTACTACACCAGAACCGTATTTGAGTTTGTATCAGACTCTATCGGCGCACAGGGTACGGTTTGCGGCGGCGGACGCTATGACGGACTTATTGAGGAGCTCGGCGGAAATCATGTTCCGTCGCTCGGCTTCGGCATGGGTCTTGAACGTCTTATGCTTTTGCTTGAATCGCAGGGCATAAAATTACCGGAGGAGAAAAGATGCGACCTTTATATTGCCTCTATCGGCGACGACGCAAGCCTCAAAGCCGCACGTCTTACTCAGGAGCTTCGCCAATCCGGTGTGAGCGCACAGTTTGACGTTGTGGGCAGAAGCGTTAAGGCGCAAATGAAATATGCAAACAAGCTCGGCGCAAGGTTCACCGCTGTTATAGGTGATGACGACATTGCCGCCGGTGTTATAAAAGTCAAAAATATGGACGACGGCGAAACGCAGGAAATTGCTTTTGACGAATTTTCGGAGGAATTTCTTGAGCTTACGCTTCAGCAATCTGCAAAAGATTTGCAGGACGCTGTTTCGTCCGGCGACAACATAGACCTAAAATCGTTTTTAGGCGGACTTATGTAAAATATGTTTCAAAGTAAAAGTAATCAGCAATCCTTCGGGCAAAAACTGCAATTTATTTCAATTCTGAGAATTTTTTCAGCTCTGCTGATTTTTATGTGCCATGCGGTTCAAATATCGGGGCAACCGATAATCATTAGCACTGCTAACTTTTTTAGTATCGGAGTTCAAATATTTTTTGTTCTTTCGGCACTGTGTTTCGGTCTGCAGGGCGATATAAAAAATCCTCTTAAATGGTACGGCAAAAGAATCAAACGAATTTATGCGCCATATGAAATATTTGTGCTTGTGCTTTTTATTATTTCTTCTTTAAAAAGCAAAATATATCCCGCAGCAGATTGGATTAAGCTGATTTTGGGAGTTCAGGGCGCACGTATTGATATTTTGGGTGCCGAGCACACATGGTATATAAGCTCGCTTCTTATCTGCTATGTTCTTACGCCGCTTTTTTCATTTGCATACGGCAAGCTATGCACGGCGACAAAGTTCAAAAAGGCGTTGTTTGCGGTTTTTTGGGCTGTATTGTTTATATTTTCGAGTTTTATACCCGAGAATGCTTTTCACATAATCGTTCCGTCATTTTTCTTTTTGATTGCCTATTTCTGCGGCAGAAATTATAGCCATATTAAACTTAACAAACAAACCGCAATAATATCGGCTGTTTGCTTGGCACTGTTCGGGGTACTCAGAATTTTGCTTAGTTTACCGTTGGCATTGCCGGACATGGTATATCGACTGTCGACCAATATATCAACATTCGGCATTGCACTTTCGTTTGTATTTTTATGCGCGGTTATATTTAAAAACTTTAAAAGCAATAAAGTAATAGAATTTTTTGACGGTATAAGCTTTGAGTTTTATTTGTATCATATGATGTTCGTTTTCGGGCCTGCATATATACATCTTTTTAAACACATTTTGCCGCTAAGAGCGTTTGCCATATTTATAATAAGTATTGCCGCGGCAGCACTTATGAATTTAGTATGCAAATTATTTTATACAGCGATAAACAAATTTTTCCGAAAGGATATGAAAAAATAAATGGATTTTATGACAGGCTTAAAGCGCACAGACTACTGTGGCGTTTTAACTATGAAAGATGTCGGCAGAGAAGTTACCGTTGCCGGCTGGGTGCAGAGGCAGCGTGACCTCGGTGCACTCATCTTTGTTGACCTCAGAGACAGAACGGGTATAGTTCAGCTTGCGTTTGACGAGAGATGCGACAAAGAGGTTTTTGACAAAGCGTTCACCGTCAGAAGCGAATATGTGCTTATGGCAAGGGGAACCGTGAGAGAGCGTTCCGCCAAAAACAAAGACATTGCCACGGGCGATATAGAAATTGACGTTAAAGAGCTTCGCATACTTTCAAAGAGCGAGACTCCTCCCTTTGAGATAACCGAAAATTGCCAGACAGCCGAGCTCACAAGGCTCAAATACCGCTACCTTGACCTTCGCAGACCCGACCTTCAAAAAAATATTTTGCTCCGTCACAAAATAACAAAGGTGACGAGAGATTATTTTGACGAAAACGGATTTGTTGAGATAGAGACCCCCATACTTATTCGCTCCACACCCGAGGGTGCGCGCGATTTTCTTGTTCCCAGCAGAATACATCAGGGCGAGTTTTACGCTCTGCCGCAGTCTCCGCAGCTTTATAAGCAGCTCTCTATGGTTGCGGGCTTTGACCGCTATATGCAGATTGCACGCTGCTTCCGCGATGAAGATTTAAGAGCGGACCGCCAGCCGGAGTTTACCCAGATAGATGTTGAAATGTCTTTTGTTGATATGGAAGATGTGCTTGCCGTCGGCGAGGGATATATTAAGCGCGTATTCAAAGATATACTCGGCGTTGACGTATCGCTTCCGATTAAGAGACTGACATATACCGACGCCATGAACCGCTACGGCTCCGACAAGCCCGACACACGCTTTGGCATGGAGCTTTATGATTTGACCGACACCGTTAAAGACTGCGGCTTCGGCGTGTTCACCGGTGCTATCGAGGGCGGCGGAAGCGTAAGAGGTATAACCGCAAAGGGCGCGGTCAAAACGCTGACGAGAAAAGAAATAGACAAGCTCACCGATATGGTGCGCGGCATAGGCGCAAAAGGTCTTGCATGGGTTCGTCTTAACGAAGACGGCTCGGTGGCTTCGTCTTTCGCAAAGTTCCTCACAGAGGACGAGATGAAAACTCTGCTTCAAAAAGCAGACGCACAGGCAGGCGACGTTGTACTTATAATCGGTGACACCAAAAATTCTGTTGTTCTCCCCGTTCTCGGTGCTCTCAGATGTGAGGTTGCAAAGAAGCTTGATATTATTCCCAAAGACAGATATGATTTTCTTTGGATTACCGAGTTCCCGTTCTTCGACTGGGACGAGGACGCACAGCAGTTTGTTGCAATGCACCACCCCTTTACCGCCCCTATGGACGAATATCTTGACACGCTCGAGAGCGACAAAGCAAACGTAAAAGCAAAGGCATATGACCTTGTTTTGAACGGTGTTGAGCTTTGCAGCGGTTCAATCCGTATCACCAACCCCGACCTTCAGAAAAGAATGTTTGCTCTTCTCGGTCTTTCGGACGAAGAGGCGTATGCTAAGTTCGGCTTCCTTACGGACGCATTCAAATACGGCGCTCCGCCCCACGGCGGAATGGGTATAGGTCTTGACCGCCTTATAATGCAGATGCTCGGCTGTGAGAGCCTGCGCGACGTCATAGCCTTCCCCAAGGTTCAAAACGCGAGCGAGCCTATGACAGAGTGCCCCGCAGAGGTTGACGAAATTCAGCTTGACGAGCTTGGAATAAAAGTTAAATAATTTTGCCGCATAGCAAAGGCTTTAAAACGGCAAAATCCGCAATTAAAAAAGCTATAATTCACAATTGCAATCCGCTTAAAAGCGTGCGATAAGTGAATTATAGCTTTTCTGTTATTTTTGAGCCTGCGCAAAGCGCGGCTTCTGTTTATTTATTCTGCCGAAAGCCTGAACGAAGCATAGAAAGCTTCTGCGGTCTTGCCCGCTTTTGATTCTTTGAATGCGCCGTCGGAGGAGGAAGTCCAGCCGACCGCAACAAATCCGTCTGACGTTGCGGCTGTGCCGAGTATCGCGTCATCTGCCGAGCCTCCGAAAGACTCGGTATAAGTTGTTTTGCCCTCGGAGTTTAAAATCATAACAAACGAATCGGATTTGCCCGCATTTTTGAACTTGCTGAAATCCATATCTGCCGACGTGGTTCTGCCTGTTACGATTATACCCAAATCCGTAACAGTTACCGAGGTTACCTCATCATCGCCCGTGCCGCCGACATTGCGCGCCCAATAAACGCCGCCGTCTTTATTAAATCTGACAACATAGCCGTCTGTTTTGCCGTAGCATGATGAGTAGCTGCCGTCTGCACGCTTATTTATTGAGAACTTGCCGCCTACTATGCAGCCGCCGTCGCTTGTGACGCTGAGTGCGTTATATTCGCTGACGCCGGAACCGACAAGATTTGACGACCAATTAAGCTCGCCCTTGCTGCTGAATTTCATAACAACGGTGTTTGCGTTTTTGCCGTAGCCTGCAAGTGATGCGAAGCTGCCGTCGTTTGAGTAGCTGACGCAGGTTGCAAAAATATCGCCGTCTGTGTTTGCCTCAAGTGCGGTGAAGCCATTGCCTCTTGAGCCGGAGAGGGTTTTTCTCCACTCTATGTCTCCGTTCTTTTTAAATTTAAATATAAACGCTTTGAAATTATTTTCTTTTGTGCCGGTGAAAAAGCCCGATGTTGAATCCGCTCTGCCGCCTGCAACAAATCCGCCGTCCGGCGTAGCGGCAACACAGTTGAGATAGTCGCCGTTTGAGTTCTCGTCACCCGGGAAAGAGTACGCCCACTGAAGCTCGCCCTTTTTGCTGAGCTTTACGATAAGCGACGAAACAAGCTTGCTGTTAAGCGGAGCGTCAGTATCCGTTGCGGAGGTATAGCCCACGGCGATAATGCTGCCGTCTTTAAGCTGAGCAACGTCGTTGAGCTGAACGCTGTTATCGCCGCCGGTGAGATAAGTCCACTCGACCTTGCCGCTGTCGCTTATTTTAGACACAACGCCGAAGGTTCCCCATTCGGAATTGGCATCGGAGTAAATTCCGTTGCGTGATTCGGATATACCTGCGGCAATATATCCGCCGTTTTTATCCGAAACAACTTTTCTGAACATATCATAGCTTGAGCCGCCGCCGTAGTTGATATAGCTATTAACCATGCCCTTGGCGGTTTTTTCGTCCTTTTCGGGTTTAAATTCAACCGTTCCCGTTGTGGAATATCTGCTGTTTTGGTCAAGCTTTGAGTTTTTGTCGGTTGTGTAATCCGGCACGGCGTTTGTCTGGTCAAGCTCAAGTTTGCCGTCATTCTTTTTGCCGGTGTAATAAAGAAGATTGCCGCGGTCGTCCGTTTTGTTGAGAGTGTAAAGAATGTTGCCGTTTGCATCCTTTTTGCCGGTGGTATAAATTGTATTTCCGTTTGCGTCCTTATAGCCCGTGTCATAAATCCTGTGACCCTCGGCGTCGGTAATGCCTTTGTTATCAATAACATTGCCGTTTTCATCGGTGCTGCCGGTTATGGCGGTAACGTCGGTGACCTCATCGCCGCTGAGTGTAAGCTCGTCGGGCGGAGTATCCGTCTTATTCTCGGGCTTTGAATTGCCGCAGCCTGTTAAAGTGAGTATTATCATCGCTGCGCAGATTAAAAGCGCAAGTAATCTCTTTTTATTCATCAAAAATCACAATCCCTTCTTTTTGATTTTACTCTTTAATTGTAACATAACCAAAAGTCTTTTTCAATTCCTTTTTGTGTTATTGCCACATTCTTGTCGGCTTTTTTTACAATTTGGCAAAATAAGACAATGTAATTTTTCTTTTGGCATAATAATTAAGGTCATTGCCTTAAAAAACCAATTGACAAGCACTGCGTTTTTTAGTTTAATAAAGATAGGTAAAAATACCTAAATCTTGTCAGCGGAGGTTGTTATGAAAATCACATCTAAAATTACCGCCGTGGTTTTGTCGGCAGTTATGTTGCTGCCGCTTGCACAGCCACTCTCTTTTGCGGCGGAAAAACCTCAAATTGTTCAGTACAACTTAATAGTTGAAGACAACGGTATGTCTACCCATTGGGAGGACGAGGACGGAAACATTGTTGACCTTTACGGCAGCTCATATGCCCCTGCCGCCAGACGTGCAAACGCAAGGAGCGGCGCTTACGATATTCCGTCAAGCTATGACGCGAGAACGGACGGTCTGGTTACCTCTGTTAAAGACCAGGGTTTTGACGGGTCATGCTGGGCTTTTGCCGCAACCTCATGCGTTGAAAGCTCAATTATAAAATCCGGACTTGCAGACAACACTGTTGACCTTTCCGAGGGCCATCTGCTCTGGTTTGCCAAAAATAACCTGACAACAGACACCTCAGACCGCACCTACGGCGACGGAGAGAACAGCGACCTTAACACCGCGCGCAAAATCGGCGGAACCTGGATGGATTCGGTAAGCACTTATGCAAGAGGCTCCGGCCCCGTGTATGATGCCGACTATCCCTACTCTGTCGGCACATGGCCGGACAGTGACAGATACAGCGCCGAATTTCGCCTGACGGACTGCTCGCTTATTAAAAACGAGGCAGCCAACATAAGCCAAATCAAAAGAGCAATTATGGATAACGGCTCCGTTAAAACGAGCTACTACAACCATACATACTATTATAATGTGACAGATACCGCGTCGTCATATTACTACCCCGGCGCAACAGAAACAAACCACGACGTTGCAATAGTCGGCTGGGACGATAATTATTCAAAAGAAAACTTCCGCTCGGATTATCGCCCGTCAAGCGACGGTGCATGGCTTGTTAAAAACAGCTGGGGCGATGATATTCTGCTCAAGGACGGGTATTTTTGGATGTCTTATGAAGAGCCCGAAATCACCGATTTTTCATATTATCAGGCTTCTGCCAAGTCAACCTATGACAATACTTATCAATATGACGGCTTAGGCTCTTACAGCGCAATTTCTTATCTCGGCAGAACCACGATTTACGGTGCAAACGTATTCACCGCAGACGGCCACGAAAACCTTAACTATGTAGGTTTTTATAACACGAGAACCTATATGTCATATGAAATCAACATATATAAGCTCTCCTCCAAAACAGACCTGCCGACCTCCGGCACTCTTGTTTCTACCGTAAAAGGCGGAGAAAAATACTACGGCTACCACACCGCAAAGCTCCCCGAACCTGTTGAAGTTCATGAGGGTGACGTGTTCTCGGTGGTGATTTGCATAAATGCAATATATGACGAAAAGGCATCTATCGCAACAGAGGGAACCATGTATGACACCGCTTTTAACAAATACGAAAGCTATATCAGCATGGACGGAAAGACATGGGACTATGTTGCACCCGACAGCGGATATTTTAAAACCGCAGGCAACGTATGCCTCAAGGTTATGTCGAGTAACATAACCGAATGTAAGCACGAATACACAAAAACGGTTGTTCCCGCAACCTGCACGACCGACGGATACACTCTCTACACCTGCACAAAGTGCAGCCACAGCTACCAATCAGACCCCGTGACCGCCACGGGTCACACACCTGTGGTTGACGCGGGCTACCCGGCAACCTGCACAAGCGTCGGCTACACCGACGGCTCTTACTGCTCGGTATGTAAAGAGGTTTTGAGCAAAAAAACCGAAATACCCATGCTGGAGCCGGAGTGGAGCGAATGGTTCCACGTTGACGTCAACGGCACCGACATGAGAACCTGCCTCAACTGCTACGGCGATGCCGAGGGGCATAAACAAACAAGAGCCTGCGAGTGCAAATATACTGTTGAAATTTATTATAACAACGCGCTTTATTCCTCCAAGGTTTTGTCTCTTAACGATTATTTCGATGCGGATTCCTACTCCATTCCGGTAAAAGAAAGGCCGGCCGATAAAATCGCGGGCTACAAAACGGTTTTGATTCCCGACGAAAACAATCCCGTGAAAGAGGACGGTGCGGTCTTGCGCTACACTGCCGCGTTTGTTTTGACGGATAGCGCAAACGCCGGCTTCACCGGCATAAAGGTTCGCGATTCAAAGAGCAGCGAAAGCGAAAAGACCTATCCCCTCTCCTCTTGGGAGCAGACAATCAAAATTTCTGCCGCCGGCAGTGATTTCCTTTACTGGACGGACGAATACGGCAACATAGTCAGCACTTATAAAAACTACTCTTTTGTTGCGGTTAAAAACACCGTTCTCACCGCCGTTTACGGCGCATCCGGCACAGACAACAAGGCATATATAAAAACAAACCTTGCCGAGCTTGGCGACGACGGCTCGCTCACCTTCTGGTCTGAACGCTGCGTGAACTACGGCAAATACGACATTCTCAGCCACGGCATAATATTTGCAAAATCGGGCGACCTTGCCTCAACGGACTACAACAACCTTTACAACAATTTTGTATGCGCCAGCGGCAACAGCAAAATTCTTGTTCAGAACAAAGAAGTTCCCGACAGCCAAAAAACAGCAAAGTGCTACGGAATGTATACGGTTTCTCTACCGCAAAAATATATTGGCTCAAGCGATACCTGGTTTGCAAGGTCCTATGTTCAGGTTCTTAACAAAGAAACAGGCGAGGTCGAGTATCACTACGGCGATATAGTCGAATATAACACAGCGTCAAGAGCCTTCACAAGAAGAACAGATGTCAAAAACGACAACCTGCTTGTTGTAACATCTGCATAAGGTTAAGGGACTGTCGCATTTAGCGCAGACCAAAGAGTAAAAACATAAACAGGCTATAATTCATAAACGGTGATTTAAGAAGCTGCCGAATATGGATTATAGCCTTATTTTTTATTTAACGGTAAAATATTTACTCTTTTAAGTGTCTTTTGCCCACTCGTGTTACAAAGAGGCAAAGAAAACGCTTTCTGCATCTAAATGCGGCAGTCCCTTGTGTTTCCCGTGTAAATTTTCATAGGCGGTTGCGCGGGGGCTTTGGCTTTCGGAATCGCTAACGGCGGTGTATGACACACCGCCCTGCGGGCTGAGATACCGCTGTTCGATATGATTTCTCACGAAACATATCGTATGGCGGCACGTCCTTATGCATTTGCGCTGTGAGATTTTCAAAAGAAAAAAGCCCGAAATCGTTGATACATCAACAAAATCAAGGCTTTTTTCGCTGGAGCGGGAAACGGGATTCGAACCCGCGACATTCAGCTTGGGAAGCTGACGCTCTACCACTGAACTACTCCCGCAAATAAGCCGCACACAGCGGCTTTATTTTTGCTTTTATTTTTTATGGTTCTCTGCCGCCGCCTGAAGGCTCTGACGTGCCTTGCGGATTTCGGCAATATTGGCAGAGAGAACATCGTCGCTGTTTTTCATAATCTCGGTTACAAAGCGGTTTGTGGCAAGTCTTATGTTTGCGGACCACTCATTAGCGTCGTTCTTTATACTCTCGCCCTTGTTGGTGGCGTCTTTAAGTATGCCTGCCGCCTGCTCTTTGGCGTTTCTGATTATCTCCTCAGCATCGGCGGTTGCCTGTGAGCGGACTTTATCCGAATATTCCTGTGCCAAATGTGCAATCTCTGTTGACTCAACCATTCTGCGAGCCTGCTCTGTTGCGGCTGCAAGAGTTGATTTTGCGTTTGCATCGGCATTGTCGATTATTCCCTTTGCTCTCTCTTTTGCGGCACCGAGAATTTCATCGGACTGCTTTTGCGCGGTCGATGTTGCAACAGAAGCCTCGGTTGTTGCCTTTTTGATGATGCTGTTGTAGTGGTCTACTATCTCTTGTGCCTTTTCAATCTCAACAGGCAAATCAAGACGAATGTCCTTTATGTATGTGCGAATAGCATCAACATCAACAGCTATTTTTGATGAGAACGGTATGTTACTGCCGTTATCAAGCACCTCTTCGATAAGATCCAATGTTCCCTGGACGTTCATTTCAGCCATTCCTTCCTTTTAATCTTTCTACTATATCGTCGGCAATCTGCGGCGGTACAAATTTTGACATATCAATATTTGCGCCGAGCTCGCCTATTTGCTTAACCAAGCTTGAGGAGAGATACATATGCTCTGCCTCTGCCGTTATAAAAATGGTCTCAACCTCGGGATTTAACTGTTTGTTTGTGAGTGCCTGCTGAAATTCATCTTCAAAATCAGACACGGCTCTTAAGCCCTTAACTATTGCGACGGCGCCTTTTTCTCTCGCATAATCTGCAAGAAGTCCGCCGTAAAAATCAACGTCAACGTTTTCTATGTCTGCGGTGCAGCGCTTTATAAGCTCCACTCTCTCATCCACAGAAAAAAGACCCACAGGCTTGCGAAAGTTTGCCATAACAACAACTATGACCTTGTCAAACAGCCTTGAAGCTCTGCGGATTACCGCGAGGTGACCGTTGGTTATCGGGTCAAAGCTACCGGGGCAAACTGCAATTTTCATTATCTATCTTCCTTTTTGCGGTAAACGGTAAGCTCCGTTTTGCCGTATTTATATTTGCGATATACCGAGAATGCGCCGGCTTCCTGCGGCATCTCCTCACCGTAGGGGTGCTCGCAGATTATAACGCCGCCGTCATTCATTCTTTCGGCAACAAGCGGCAATGCAGACTGCAATATTCCTTTGGAATAAGGCGGGTCCAAAAACGCAATGTCAAACTTGTTCTGTGAAGTCTTTAAGAACGTGAGCGAGTCTGTCTGAAGTACACAGGCGTTTGATTTAAGCCCTGTTTTTTGAAGGTTTTGCTTAACGCAGTTTATCGACTCTTTTGACGCGTCAATAAAATGAGCGTATGCGGCACCGCGGCTGAGTGCCTCTATGCCGAGCTGACCCGAGCCTGCAAAAAGGTCAAGCACCTGCCTGCCCTCTATCTCAAACTGTATTATGCTGAACATTGCCTCTTTAACTCTGTCGGTGGTGGGGCGCACATCCTCACCCGGAAGAGTCAAAAGACTTCTGCCTCTTGCAGAACCGGTAATAACCCTCATATGATCCTCCAAAATAGATCTTCTGTCCTTATATTATCGCACACAGGGCGCATATTTGTCAATTGCTTTTGTGAAAATGCTCATAAATTTTGGCGGCGTTGACCTTGCTGATGCCGTCTGCTTTGCAAAGCTCTTCTACACTCGCGTTTTTAATTGCGGTGACGGTTTTAAATGTCTTTAAAAGTGAGCGGCACTTCTTTTCGCCTATGCCGTCTATTGCGGTTATTGAGCTGCTAAGAGCCGAATTTTTATGCTTTGTTCTGTGATATGCAACAGAGAAGCGGTGAACCTCCTCCTGTATGCTTGAAACAAGCGTAAACGCTCTGCGCTTTGAATTTATCGCTATCTCTCCGCCGCCCGTTGATATGGCGCGTGTTCTGTGGCTTGAATCTTTAACCATGCCGAACACGGGTATGTCATAACCGAAAGCGTCGATAATCGGCTTCACCGCGTTGACCTGACCCATGCCGCCGTCAAGAAGAATTAAATCGGGCAATCTGCCGAAGCCCTCGCCGCTGTCTTTATTCTCTTCATATTCGTTGAGCCTTCGCGATATGACCTCTGCCATTGAGGCATAATCATCCTGACCCGAAAAGCCCTTTATGCCGAAGCGGCGGTAGCCTTTTTTATAAGGTCTGCCGTTTTTAAACACCACCATGCCCGCAACATTGTCACTGCCTGCGGTGTGAGAAATATCGTATGACTCTATAAACACGGGTGGCTTTGAAAGCCCCAAAAGCTTTGAGAGCTCATCGAGCGCAGCGGTCACTCCGCCGGTTCTGCCCATGCTCTGCGCCAGTTTTTCGGCGGCGTTGCTGCGGCACATATCAACTGTTTCTGCGCTCTTGCCCTTTTGCGGAATAAAAATTTCAACCTTTTTGCCCGCAAGGGAGCTTAGCCACTGCTGCAAAAGCTCTTCGTCGGCTATTTCGCCGTCAAGCAGCACCTGCGAGGGCACCTGTGCGCCCTCTGAATAAAACCTGCTTATCAGCTCGCTTCTTGCCGACGGCAAATCCTCAAAAAACGGCAGAATATAATATTTACTCTGCGTGAGCCTGCCGCCGTTAAAGCGCAAAACGCAAAGGCAGGATTTATCCTCGGTCTGCGAGAGAGCAAACACGTCTTTCGGTCTGCCGTCTGTGCCGACGACCTTTTGCTTTTCAGCTGTCTTTTCTATTGAACGAATTTTATCTCTGAACTTTGCGGCGCGCTCAAAATCAAGATTTTCAGCCGCATCGTTCATCTTTTGGCGCAGCTCGGCAATTATATCTCTGCTGTCGCCCTGCAAAAATTTAAGAGCTTCGTCCACAGCTTCGTTGTATTCGCCGCACTTGACCTTGCCGCTGCACGGTGCCATGCACTGCTTGATATAATAATTCAAACACGGGCGTTCCTTGCCAATGTCCTTTGGGAAGACCTTGCCGCAGCGCGGAAGCATAAATATTTTAAGTGCCTCGTCAACAGAGCTTTTTACGCTGAATGAGCCGGTGTAAGGTCCTATATACTTCGCGTTGTCATTCTCTTTTTGAAGCACCGCAGAAATCTTAGGCCAATCCCCTTTGGTGACTTTTATATAGCTGTATCCCTTATCGTCTTTTAAAAGTATGTTATATTTGGGGCTGTGCTGTTTTATAAGACTGCACTCAAGCACAAGAGCCTCAAACTCGCTGTCGGTCAAAATATAGTCAAAATCGTTGACGTTCTCGACCATTTTGCGAACCTTTGCGGTGTGGTTGTGCTGTGAGCCGAAGTATGAGCTGACCCTGTTTTTAAGTTTTTTGGCTTTGCCGACATAGATAATATCATTCTTGTCGTTTTTCATCAGATAAACACCGGGTGTGAGCGGCAGAGCCATGGCTTTTCTTCTCAGTTCCTGAATTGTGATAAAGGCCACCTCCGAATAACAGCAAAGCAGCTATAAAGATTTAAAAACAATGTTTTATCTTTATAACTGCTTGTTTTTTAAGACTTGTTTTTTGATTTGTGAATTATTCTGCAAAGCCCGAGCTTACGAGCTTAACAAGCTCTTCGACTGCCTGCTCTTCATCCGAGCCGCCGGCGATAATGCGAATCTGTGTACCGCCCATTATGCCCAAAGAAAGTACGCCGAGCAAGCTTTTTGCGTTGACTCTTCTTTCGTCCTTCTCTACCCATATAGATGATTTGAACTCATTGGCTTTCTGAATGAAAAATGTTGCCGGGCGGGCGTGAAGACCCACCTGGTTCTGAATCACTACATCTTTAACATACATACTTTTTATCTCCAATCAAAAATAAGTTTCATCATTTTTAAAAATCCTACTAACATATTATATCACAAAAGTTTTTCTCGTCAACGAAAAGAACGGGTCAAAAATATAATTCGGCGTGGATTCCAAATGTGATAATTTTATGAACAGCTCATTTGTGCAAAATAACAACGTCAAAAGCATTATTTGTTGCACATTGCCTATTTTTAGTTATCTTTTTTTAATGAATCAAGAAACTTTTTGTCGTTTTTATTAAGCTCGGCAGAGCTTAGCATATCGGGTCTGCGCTCATAGGTTCGCTTCAAAGACTGCTCTCTGCGCCACTTTTCTATATTGCCGTGGTGACCGGAAAGAAGCACGTCCGGTACTTTGCCGCCGTGCCATTCGGGCGGGCGCGTGTACTGCGGATATTCCAGAAGAGAGGAATAGTGGCTCTCCTGCTCAAAAGCGTCGTTATTGGCGAGCACGCCCGGCAGCATTCTCGAAATTCCGTCCGCAAGTATCAGCGCAGGCAGTTCGCCGCCTGTTAAAACATAGTCGCCGACCGATATTTCTTCATCAACTATTTCGTCGATAATCCTTTGGTCTATGCCCTCATAGTGGCCGCAGAGTATTGCAACATTGCTCTCTTTCGAGAGCTCTTTAAGCTTGTTTTGCGTGAGAGTTTTGCCCTGCGGAGACATATAAATGAGCCTCGGCCGTGTGCCGATTTCACCGCACAGGCTCTCAAAGCAATCAAAAATCGGCTGCGGCTGCATAATCATGCCCGTGCCGCCGCCGTACGGAGCGTCGTCAACCCTGTTGTGCTTATCTTTTGTGTAGTCTCTTATATTTATGCAATTTATTTCTACAAAACCGTTTTCACGCGCTCTGCCGATTATGCTTTCGCTCAAAACGCTTTCGCACATATCGGGGAAAAGGGTAAGTATATCAATTCTCATCATCAAAAATTCCTTTAAGCGGAGTGATTTTTATTATTCCCGTTTTAATGTCAACATCTTTAACAACGGGCGGAATTGCCGGCAAAAGATACTCTTTGCCGTCTTTTGATTTAATGTGCCAAACATCGTTTGCGCCCGTCTCGCTCACATCGCAAAGCGTGCCGTAAACAATATTTTCATCGTCTACGTCAACCACGGTGCAGTCAATAAGCTCCGCAATAAAATAAGAACCCTCTTTTATTTTTGCATCGGCTCTTTTCATATAAATAATTTTGTTTCTCAAAGCAGAAGCCTGCTCTACGCTGTCAACTCCGTCCAGCTTCATAAGCGCAACATTGCCGTGCGGACGCGAAGATATAACGCGCACCTCATTGTTGCCGTGAGAATCGAAATAAATTTTTTTAAACTGCTTTATAAACTCCGGCGAATCGCACCACGGGTTCACCCTAAGCTCGCCTCTGACGCCGTGTGTGCCGACTATCTGCCCGAGTTCAAGATATTCTTTAAGCATAAAAACTCCTCTAAATCAAAGACCGCCGCATTCAGATAAGCACTGAACACGACGTCTCTTTTGGGTTTAAGCCAAATAAAATGCCTTTTGATTTACAGATTACTCAATTTCAACTGAGATTTTTTCGTCGTTTCTGCTGGCAGCGGAGCGCATAACTATTCTGATAGCCTTCGCTATTCTGCCCTGTTTACCGATTACTCTTCCCATATCCTCCTGAGCGACGTGAAGGTGATAAACAACAGTGCCGTCTTCTGCGGGGTCGTCTACCGTAACGCTGACTGCGTCGGGATCGCTCACAAGGCCTTTAGCCATTTCAAGCAATAAATCTTTCATTTCAGTAACCTTTCCCGTGCGTTATTATTTAATAACGCCGCTTTTTTTGAGGAGCTCTTTAACTGTCTCTGTGGGCTGTGCGCCGTTTGATATCCACTTCTGAGCTGCTTCGGCATCAATCTTTATCTGGTCGTCGCCTGCCATGGGGTCAAACGTGCCGATTTCTTCGATAAATCTGCCGTCACGGGGATATCTTGAGTCTGCAACAACCACACGATAGAAAGGTGCCTTTTTAGCGCCCATGCGGCGCAATCTGATTTTAACTGCCATTTTTGTTTCCTCCAAAAATATAATATAATAAAAATTTTTATATATCCATCACGCAATGCGTAATAAGCGTGTTGAATTATATGTTGAAGCCCTTGAGCTGCGAAAGGTCGGGTCTGCCGTGCCTGCGCCTCTTTTTGCCCGCGGAATTCATTTGCTTAAACATTTTTTGCATCTGCTTGTGCTGTGCGAGCACTTTGTTGACATTCTCAACCTCTTGACCGCAGCCGGCGGCAATGCGCCTTTTGCGCGAGGGATTGATGATGTCGGGGTTTTCTCTCTCTTTGGGGGTCATGGACTGAATAACCGCCTTGACCTTGTCAAACTGACGCTCGTCAATTTCAACGTCTTTTAACTGCTTGCCTACTCCCGGCAAAAGAGAAAGAGTATCTTTAATTGAGCCCAAACGTCTTATCTGGTCTATCTGCTCCATAAGGTCGTTGAGGTCAAATTTGTTTTGCTTGAGCTTCTTTTCAAGCTCCTCTGCCTTTTTTTCGTCAAGAGCCATTTCGGCTTTTTCGATAAGCGAAAGAACATCGCCCATGCCGAGGATTCTCGAAGCCATTCTGTCGGGGTGAAAAACGTCCAAATCGCCGAGCTTTTCACCTATGCCGATAAATTTTATGGGCTTGCCCGTGACCGCTCTGATTGAGAGCGCCGCGCCGCCTCTTGTGTCGCCGTCAAGCTTTGTGAGCACAACGCCGTCTATGCCGAGCGCGTCGTCAAAGGACTTTGCAACGTTTACCGCGTCCTGACCCGTCATTGCGTCAACAACAAAAAGAATCTCGTGGGGGTGAACGGTTGCTTTTATGTTTTTGAGCTCCTCCATAAGCACTTCGTCAATATGAAGACGACCTGCCGTATCGAGAAAGACATAGTCATAACCTTGGTCTTTTGCGAGCTTGATTGCTTCGGTTGCAATCTTAACCGGGTCGGTCTGACCCATCTCAAAAACGGGAACGCCTGCCTGTTCGCCGACAACCTGAAGCTGTTTGATAGCCGCCGGGCGGTAAATATCACACGCGACAAGCAGCGGTCTGTGACCCTGATTTTTGAGCATAAGCGCAATTTTTGCGGTGTGGGTGGTTTTACCTGAGCCTTGAAGACCGCACATCATAACAACCGTGGGCGGATGGTTTGCGATTGCAAGCCTTGCCTTTGTGCCGCCCATGAGGTTTGTGAGCTCTTCGTTGACTATTTTAATTACCATTTGCGCGGGGGTGAGGCTTTCCATAACCTTTTCGCCCACGGCGCGCTCGGTAACTGTTTTGGTAAAATCTTTGGCGACCTTATAGTTTACGTCGGCCTCAAGCAGAGCCATGCGTACCTCGCGCATAGCCGCCTTAACGTCGGCCTCTGTTAAGGAGCCTTTGCTTTTTAAACGCTGAAATGCGGATTCGAGCCTGTCTGAAAGACCCTCAAACGCCATGATCTCACCACCTGTTATTCCATAATAAGGGTCTGAGCAACCGCCTTTATTTTGGCGGTGCAGTCGTTGACCTCTCTTGAAAGCGAATGTGTTCTGTTATATTCGCCGATTTCGTCCGCATAGCTCATTATCTCTTCAAGCCCGTTTTTCATGCTCTCAAAACGGCTTACAAGACCGAGGCGTGCCTCCATATCATAAAGCTGTGACTCGGCGCGTTTTATCGCGTCTCTCACGCCCTGGCGGGTTATGCCCTCGTTTGCGGCTATTTCTGAAAGTGACAAATCGTCGTTATAATAATAGTTTAAAAAAGCATGCTGTTTTTCGGTCAGCATATCGCCGTAAAAATCAATAAGTATTATAACATCAAGATTTTTTGCCAAGAAACAACACACCTCCCAAACAAACTGCCTGTAAAGCATTTTTCTTTACAGGCAGCTATTATACAGTATATCGCGCCCCGTGTCAAGTGCAAATTTTTTATCATTCGGGGCAGTTTTGCACAGGCGGATGTTTAAAACCTGTCAAATAGTTGTCTATAAATTTTGAACAACTACAAGTAGTGCTTTTTCTTTGCCGAAACCGTAGATTTCGGCGCAAAGCTTGTGCAAAACCTGTGCAAAATAATTTTTGATTTTTTCGCCTTGACTTTTTTTAATCAGGCAATTCCGAGTTTTTTCGCCATCTCTGCGGTCTTGAGCTCAAGCAGCTTTGACACGCCCTCCTCCTGCATTGTAACGCCGTAGAGAACATCCGCCTCCTCCATGGTGCCGCGGCGGTGAGTGATGAGAATAAACTGCGTGTTCTTTGTCATTCTGCGAACATATTTTGCATATCTCGTGACGTTCACATCGTCAAGAGCCGCTTCAACCTCGTCAAATATGCAGAACGGAGAGGGCGACACTTTTAGTATCGCAAACAGCAGTGCGATTGCAGAAAGCCCTTTTTCACCGCCCGAGAGCAGATCGATATTCTGAACATTTTTGCCCGGCGGCTGAACTTTAATCTCAATGTTGCATTCAAGCACATTAAGCTGGTTTTCGAGGATAAGCTCCGCCTTTCCACCGCCGAAAAGCTCAACGAACGTCTCGCCGAAGAAGCTGTTTATGCGCTGGAACTGCTCTCTGAACTGCTCGGACATTTTATCCGTCAGCTCTTTAATAAGCTTATCAAGCTCCGCACGGGATTTTTCTATATCCTCAAGCTGTGCGCTCATAAATTCGTATCTTTGCGATACCTCTTCATATTCCTCTATTGCGCCGACATTCACGTTGCCGAGAGAGCGGATTTTGCCCTTTATCTCTTGCAGCTCGCGCTGAGCCTTGGGGTAATCCTCAATGACAATATTCATATCCTCTGCCTCGCGGCGCGTGAGCTGATATTCGTCATAGAGCTTGTTCACCGCGTCGTCAAGCTGTTTTTCCATAGAGGCTTTTCTCTCTTCAAGCCTTGAAAGCTCGCCGCTGATTTTTTCGCGCTCGGCGGTTTTCATGCGCTCCTCAACTCTGAGCTTTGCATCCTTGGCATCACAATCGGCGTGCATATTCTGAAGCTCTTCTATCTGCCTGCCGTCCTCCTCTGCGGCGGCGGAGAAATCCTTTGCCTCGGCGGTAAGAACGGCTATTTTTTGCTCTATTTCTTCATTCGCTTTGAGAATGGCGGCAATTTCGGAGTTCAAATCTTCGACCCTGCCCTCGTGACCCTCCATTCTGCGCTGCAAAATTTCAACGGCCTCTCTGCGAGCCTGCGCGTCCTTTTGAAGTGAAAGAATATCAAGGTCTATCTGCGAGCGAAGAAGAGAAAGCTCCTCTTTTTTCTTTTCAAGCTCCTCCCTTGTGCCGGAGTTTTCCGCCATCTCGTCCTGAAGCTTTGCCATTTTGGAATTGAGGCTTTCTATCTCCTGCTCCGCCTCGTTTTTGAGAATTTTAAGCTCGGATATTCTTTGATTTGAACGCTGTTTTTCTCTGCGGAGTTCATCGAGAGCGGCGTTGGCTGTGTCCAGCTTTCCCTGTGAAAGCTCATACTCGCTCTCTTTTCTTATAATGTCCTCTTGTATTCTTGTGAGGTCGGCCTTTGCTCCGTCAAGCTGAGATGAGGCAAATGAAAGCTCCTCTGCAAGTTGCTTATACTCTTCTTTAAGAGCCTTTGCCGCATTTTCGAGCGAATTGACCGCAGCGCCGAGCCTGTCGATTTCGTTGCTTCTGTTGAGTATGCCGGCATTCTGCCCTCTTGAGCCGCCGGTTATTGAGCCGCCGGCATTTACTACCTGACCGTCAAGAGTGACAATTTTAAATCTGTAAGAATATTTTTTTGCTATCGCAACCGCCGAGTCAAGATCCTCCGCAACGGCCGTTCTGCCGAGAAGGGAGCGGATTATCTGCGAATATTTGCCGTCATAATCCAAAAGCTTGTCCGCCATATCCACAAAGCCGTAGCATTCTTCAAGACCTTTTTCGGTAAAATCCTTTGCCTTGACCGAGGTGAGGGGCAAAAATGTTGCTCTGCCGCCCTTGCTCTCTTTAAGATAGGCTATTGCACGCTTTGCATCGCTCTCGCTGTCGGTAACAATATTCTGAACAGCGTTGCCGAGAGCTGTTTCGACAGCGGCGGCATATTCCGCATCAACACTTATAAGCTGTGAAAGCGTGCCGTGAATACCCTTGAGCATACCGCCCTTTGACTGGCGAATTATCGCCTTTACGCTGCCGGAGTAGCCCTCCATATTCTTTTCCATATCCTGCAAAATGTGTATTCTGCCGGTTTTTTGGTGAATTTCGAGAGTTTTGGAGTCTATATCTTCTTTTAATTTTTGAACCTTGTCGCTCTTTGCCTGAACTCTCATATTGTAGCCGGAGACTGCGTTTGCCGCCTCTTTTGCTTTTTCCGAGAGCTCGTCAAGCTCGGCACGGCACTTTGCCGCGGCATCGCTCAAGGTGTTGACATATTCCGCACGCGAGAGCAAAACAGAGTCAATGTTTGCAATTCTTGCCGAAATTTCTTCGATAGACGAAACGGCCGTCGTCTCGTCAATTCTTTTTTCAGATATTCCGTTTGTGAGTTCGGTTATCTTCTGCGCTATCTCGGCGGATTTTTGAGCGTATTCGGAATTTTCGTCTCTGACCGAGTTTATTTTTGCCGTTGCCTCGTCAAGGCTCTGCTTTTTTGTCTTTATGTTTTCATAAATCTCTTCTATCGCCTTTGTGCCCTCGTCAATTTGCCTTTGAAGAGAATTTTCGGTGTCCGAAGCGTCGCTGACGTCCTTTTTAAGCCTTTCGACGGTGTTGAGGTTGTGTTCAATGGTGTTGCGCTCAACAGCGATAACAGACTCTCTTTGCGAAGACTGCTCCTCGCTGTGGCGGCGGTGCTTTCTTATTTCGTCTATCTTTTCGTTGATATTTTGACCTGCCGAAATCGCGCCGTCTATCTCGTCTCTTATCTCTTCAAGCTGTTCGCCTGCCGCCTCATACTGCGCCTTGGCTATGTTCAGCTTGTCCTCCTGCTCTTTGAGCCTTTTTTTAGAGGATTCTATCGTGTGCAGCCAAAGGCCTATTTCAAGATTTTTCTTATCCTTTGCGAGCACAAGAAATTTTTGCGCTTTTTCGCTTTGAATTTTGAGAGGACCCACGCGGCTTTCAAGCTCCGAGAGTATATCGCGCAGTCTGACCATATTCTCTTCTGCCTGCTCAAGCCTGCGGTTAGCGTCCGTCCTGCGGTAGCGGTAGTGGGAAATACCAGCCGCCTCCTCGAGCATCTCGCGTCTTTGACCCGATTTTGACGAAATGAGGTCGGCAACTCTGCCCTGGCTTACAAGGGAGTAGCCGTCTCTGCCGAGACCCGTATCCATAAACAGCTCGTGAATATCGCGCAGCCTCACCGTTTCGGCATTGAGCTTATATTCGCTCTCGCCGGAGCGGTAGTAACGCCTTGTAACCGCAACCTCGTCACTGTCGCAAGAGAGGGAGCGGTCTTTGTTATCAAGGCGCAGGGTTACCTCGGCATAGCCCAAAGGTCTTCTTATCTTTGTGCCGCCGAATATAACGTCCTCCATTTTGGAGCCGCGCAGATTTTTGGTGGACTGCTCACCGAGAACCCAGCGCACAGCGTCGGCAATGTTGCTTTTGCCGGAGCCGTTGGGTCCCACCACGGCAGTTATTCCGCTGCCGAAATTAAACACCGTTTTATCCGGGAATGATTTAAATCCCTGCATTTCAAGCGCTTTAAGTATCATAAATTTATTCCTTTACAAAAATCTGATATTTTTTCAGACTGTCACATTCTTTTATTATACATTCGTAGCCGTTTTCGCGCATTTTTAAAAGATTTGCCTTTTTTTGACCCATTGCCTGCGAAAGTGCGCCGGCGGGCACAAAAATGTTGTAGCTTTTATTTTTCGGAAGTCCGGACAGCTCCGAAAACATGAGAGAATAATATATTTTGTTTTGGCAAAGTTCCTTAAAAGCCGGGTGAAACGCTCCCGCGAGCATACCGCCCTCCACCCCTCCGCCGGAGTGAAGACCCACTCTTATAACATTGATGTTCTCTTTATAAAACATCAAAATAAGCTCGGCACATATATCTGTTGCCTCGTCAAGAGTTTGCGGAATATACTCGCCCGAGCGATAAAGCTCCGCCAACGGCGTATCGTCCATAACTATTGTGGGGTATATCCTCACAGTGTCGGGGCGCAGCTTGATTATCTCTTTTGCCGTGTATATGCTCTCGTTTTTGTCGGAGCCGTAAAGCCCCGTCATCATCTGAAGCCCCGTCTCAAAGCCGTATTGCTTTAAAAGCGCGGTCGCTTTTCTAACGTCCTCTGCCGTGTGCCCTCTTTTGTTTAAGAGAAGAACCTTATCATCCATGCTCTGTGCGCCGAGTTCAACGGCATTTACGCCGTATTCTTTTAAAATTCGGCAAATTTCATCGTCTATCGCGTCGGGGCGGGTAGAAATTCTGATACCCGTGAATTTTTCACCGTCAAGGTGCTCTTTTGCCGCGCTCAAGAGCTCGGTCATATACTCGCGCTCTATCGCGGTGAAGCTGCCGCCGAAAAAAGCTATCTGCGCGTCTTTTAAATTCGGGTCTTTTTCGGCAACCGCACAGGCGGCGTGAACGTCATCGGCGGTTATGCTCTTTGTTTGACCCGAAATGCTTTTTTGGTTGCAAAAGCTGCACTGATGCGGGCAGCCCTTGTGCGGCACAAACAGTGCTACGCTCGTATGCTTCAAAGCCCCATCAGCTCCAAAGCCTCTTTTGCGGCAAGCTGCTCCGCCTTCTTTTTGCTGGTGCCCACGCCCTTGCCTATGACGTTTGAGTTGAGATGCACCTCAACCTCAAACCTTTTGTTGTGGTCGGGACCCGACTCTTTAACGAGCACATATTCTATAACTTCACCGGGATTTTTCTGAATAACCTCTTGCAAAACGGTTTTGTAATCTTTAAATCCGCGGTGTTCTTCAACCGCTTTATCAACGTATTTCAGCACAAATTTTTTGGCTTCTTCTATACCGCCGTCAAGATATATTGCGGCTATCAGTGCCTCAAAAGCATCTGCCAAAATAGAGGGTCTGTCGCTGCCGCCGGTGCACATTTCGCCCTTGCCCAAGAGCAGATATTCTCCCAGACCCAACTGACGTGCAAATGAGCTTAACGAATTTTCACAAACCGTTGCCGCGCGGAGCTTTGTAAGCTCACCCTCCGGCAAATCTTTAAAATTCAAGTAAAAATGCTCGGCTGTTATTATTCCGAGAACGGAGTCGCCCAAAAACTCAAGTCTTTCGTTGCTTTTGTTATGACCCTCGTTGCACTCATTAGCATAAGAGGTATGCGTGAGTGCCCTTTGAAGCAGACGCTCGTCTTTGAATTTGTAGCCGACCGACTGCTGTAATTTTTCTAACTTTTTCATATATTCTGCGCCTCCTTTTGCATGAAATCCATGCTTCTTTGCGCCAATGCCTCATATCGAAGCTTTTTATCTCTTATCTTATCCCGAAGCGGAGGCAAAACGCCGAAGTTTGCCCCCATGGGCTGAAAGTTTTTAACGCTTTCATCGCTTATATATCTGCTGAGTGCGCCTATCATCGTAAAGGGCGGCAATATTATGCTCTCTTTGCCCTCAAGGCGTCTCGCCGTGTTTATGCCTGCCATTATTCCCGAAGCGGCGGATTCCATATACCCCTCCACACCGGTTATCTGACCTGCAAAGAAAAGATTTTCTCTTTTTCTGAATGAAAAATCGCCGTTCAAATGCCTCGGGGAGTCTATAAACGTGTTGCGGTGCATAACGCCGTATCTCAAAAACTCCGCATTTTTGAGCGCAGGTATCATTGAAAAAACTCTTTTTTGCTCGCCGAATTTAAGGTTTGTCTGAAAGCCGACGAGGTTATACATCGTGCCGTCCGCATTCTCTTTGCGAAGCTGCAATGCCGCCCACGGTCTGTGAGAAGTTCTCGGGTCAACAAGGCCCACCGGCTTCAGCGGGCCGAAACGCATTGTATCTTTGCCTCTTGAAGCGAGCACTTCTATTGGCATACAGCCCTCGTACACGTCTTTTTTCTTGTCAAAAGAGTGAAGCGGCGCAGATTCCGCATTTATAAGCTCCTCATAAAACGCCTCATACTCTTCTTTATTCATCGGGCAGTTTATATAATCGTCCTCGCCGCCCCTGTCATAGCGCGACTGTGTGAACGCACTTTTCATATCAACGCTATCTGCCGAAACAATCGGCGCGGCGGCGTCAAAAAAGCTGAGACTTCCGCCGCAGAGCTCTTTTATTTTTTGTGCCAAAGGCTCGGAAGCGAGCGGACCTGCCGCTATTATAACATTGCCCTCGGGTATATCGGTGACCTCGCAGGCTTCGATTTTTATAAGCGGATGCGACTTGATTTTTTCGGTGACGAGAAGTGAGAACTTATCTCTGTCCACCGCAAGTGCGCCGCCTGCCGGAACGCGCGTCTCTTTGGCACACTCGGTGCAAAGCGAACCGAGCAAACTCATCTCTGCCTTTAAAAGCCCTGCGGCAGAGCCCAAACGCTCTGCCTTTAATGAGTTGGAGCATACAAGCTCCGCCAGCATATCGCTTTTGTGTGCAGGGGATTTTTTTAGAGGCTTCATCTCTTTGAGAATGACGTTTATGCCCCTGTTTGCAAGTGCCCATGCCGCCTCTGTTCCTGCAAGCCCTCCGCCGACTACGGTTACGGTGTTCATTCGGCGTCGTCCTTCTTTTTGGATTTGCGCTCTGCCTTTTTCTCAAAGCCGCAGCTTTCGTCAAGGCAGACAAGCATGCCTCCCTTGCGCTTAAAGAGCGATTTGCCGCACTTGGGGCAGGTTTCGTCCGTGGGCTTATCCCACGTCATAAAATCGCACTTCGGCCAGCTTTCGCAGCCGTAGAAGGTGTGACCTTTTTTAGACCTTTTCTCAATAACCTGACTGCCGCACTTGGGGCATTTTGCCGAGGTTTTTAATACAAGCGGCTTTGCGTTTTTGCACTCGGGGTAGCCGGGGCAGGCAAGGAATTTGCCGAAACGTCCGGTTTTTATCACCATGAGTCTGCCGCATTTTTCGCAGGGAATATCGGTAACGTCTTCTTCAAGCTGAATTTTAACGTCTTTCATATCTTCTTTTGCCTTTTGAAGGGTTTTGTCAAACTCATCATAAAAGCCGTGAAGCATCTCGACATAATTCTCTTTGCCCTCGCCGATTTCATCAAGCTGTGTTTCCATCTGCGCGGTGAATTTGGCGTTGACTATTTTGGGGAAACGCTCTTTTAAAAGACCCGTTGTTGCCTCGCCCAATTCTGTGGGGATAAGCATTTTTGCCTGCCTTTTGACGTATTCTCTTTTGATTATGGTTGTGATGATTGTGGCATATGTGCTGGGTCGGCCGATGCCGTTTTCCTCCATAGCCTTAATGAGCGAAGCCTCGGTGTATCTTGCCGGGGGCTGTGTGAAATGCTGATTGCCGACAAGCTCTTTTAATTTGAGCGAATCGTCCTTGTTAAGCTCCGGAAGTTTTTTGTTGCTGTCGCTGTTTTCGGAATCGGTGCTCTCTTCATAAAGAGAGGTGAAGCCGTCGAACTTAATGCTGTAGCCTGCCGCGGAGAAAAGGCAGTATCTGCCGTTTGACGCGTCCTCTTCCGTGGCACCGGTTATCTCTGCTCTTACCGTGTTTTGAACACAGCTTGCCATAAGGCTTGCGATAAAACGCTTCCAGATAAGGGTATAAAGCTTATACTGGTCAGCCGAGAGACTGCCCTTGACCTTTTCGGGTGTGAGCGAGGGCGATGTGGGGCGGATTGCCTCGTGGCCGTCCTGCGCGTTGCTTCCGGATTTAAAATATCTCGGCTTTTCGGGCAGATATTTTTCGCCGAAAGCCTCTGCTATATACTGATTCGCCGCCGCGCGCGCTTCTTCGGATATCCTGAGAGAGTCCGTTCTCATATATGTTATAAGACCCGTTGTGCCTATGCCGGCAACGTCAACACCTTCATAAAGCTCCTGCGCTGTTCGCATGGTTCTTTGCGGCTGAAAGCCGAGCTTGCGCGAAGCCTCCTGCTGCAATGTAGAGGTGATAAAGGGCGGTGCGGGGTTCTTTTTGCGCGTGCCTTTTTTGAGTGATGTGACGGTGTATTTCGCACCGTCAAGGCGGGCGATATAAGAATCTGCCTGCTCTTTGGTCGTGATTTTTACCTTGCCTGTTTCATCGCCCGTGAACGAAGCGGAAAACATCTTTCTGCACGGCGCGGTGAACTTTGCGTCAAGTGACCAATATTCCTCGGGCTTAAACGCTCTTATCTCGTTTTCGCGGTCAACAATAAGTCTTACCGCAACGCTCTGAACACGCCCGGCAGAAAGACCGCGGCGGATTTTTTGAGAAATAAAGGGACTGAGCTTATAACCCACAAGGCGGTCGAGTATTCTTCTTGCCTGCTGTGCGTTTACAAGGTCCATATCTATTGAGCGCGGCTCTTTCATGCCCGCTTCTATACCGCTTTTTGTGATTTCGTGAAAAGTTATTCTGTTCTTTTTATCGGTGTCAAGACCCAAAAGTGCGGCGAGGTGCCAGGATATGGCTTCTCCCTCGCGGTCGGGGTCGGTTGCGAGATATACATAGTCGCTTTCGGCAACCTTTTCTTTAAGCTCTTTGACCAGAGCCTCTTTGCCCTTTATAACGGCATATTTCGGCGCAAAATCGTTTTTTATATCTACGCTCAGCCTTGCCGCCGGCAAATCTCTGACGTGACCCATTGACGCGGTTACGTCATAATCCTTGCCGAGGTATTTTTTTATTGTTTTTACTTTTGTAGGGGACTCCACGATTATAAGTTTTGACATAGACATCATCCTATTAAGTTTATTTTAAGCTGTACATTTTTCCCTCTCCGGAGCATATAAGCTCCGCGAGCTCAAGCTCTGTGACCGCCTTGAACAGCTTTGAAAAATCAAGGCCGGTCTTTCGTTTAATATCGTCTATATGTATCGGCTTGTCAGAAAATACCGCATAAACCGATTTTGCCTCTTGCGAGAGCGAGTCAAGGTCTTTAACACGCTCAAATATGCTCCCGTTAAAAGGCACGTCCTTTTCTTCCTGCTTGGTTTTTGTGTTGATGTTTGAAACAGAGCCGCTGATTTTGAGCTGAGTTTCGATTTTTTCGGCATCAATCGCTTTCGGGTATTTTGCCGCATAACCCGAGAGCACATCCATCGCCGAGAAAACGGGCTTTGCGCCGTCGCTTATCAGCTTGTGAACGCCTGTGAATTTGTCGCTCATAACATCGCCCGGCACGGCAAAAACATCTCTGCCCTGCTCAAGTGCCAGACCTGCCGTGATAAGCGAGCCGCTTTTTACACCTGCTTCTATGACAACCGTCCCGTGTGAAAGACCCGAAATAATGCGGTTTCTTATCGGAAAAGTTCTCGCAGACGCGGGAGTGAACGGCGGATATTCTGTTATAAGCGCACCGTTTGCGGCTATCTGCTCGCGCAAAAGTCTGTTTGCCTCTAAATATTTTGCGCCGAAGCCGTTGCCGAGCACCGCAACGGTTTTGCCGCCTGCCTCAAGCGCACCCGTATGCGCCGCGCTGTCAACGCCCAAAGCCCCTCCGCTTATGACAACCGCGCCCGAACGTGTGAGTGAAGCCGACAGACTTTTGGCAACGGAAAGGCTGTTTTCATCCGCCTCTCTTGTGCCGACGACCGCTATGGCGATTTTATGTATCAAAAACCTGAGGTCGCCCTGATAATACAACACTGCGGGCAAATCGTCAAGAGGTTTTAACATTCTGGGATAAAGTTTATCCTCCGGCGTTACGGCTTTGTATGAATTTTTGCGGCAAACCTCCAAGGTTTCATACGCCTTTTCTATCGGCGTTAATTTAAGCTTTGAAAGCTGTGAGGGAGTGAATATGCCCGAAAGCTTCCACTCGTATTCGCCCGCCTCATAAAAAGCTTTTGCAGAGCCGAAGTAAGAGAGCATTTCTCCCGTTCTGCGGCATCCTGCGCCCAATGCATGCTGATACCAAACCCAATGCTCAATCGCCATGGCGCACCATCTCCCACATCAAGATAGCGGCGGCGGTCGAGGCATTGAGCGACTCGGCTCTGCCGCGCATAGGTATTGTTGCCAAAGCTTTGCAGGCGTCCATGGTTCTTTTTTCTACCCCGTTGCCCTCGTTGCCCACAACGCATATAACCCCGCCGTCAAAGCAAAGGTCGGTGATTTTTTCTGCTTTTGCGCTCGGTGTGGAGGCAAGCGTCAGCATACCGCCCTCGTCTGCCGATTTTAAAAATGACGGAGCGTCATCGCAAACAAAAATATTGAGCCTGAAAAACGCACCCATAGAAGCGCGCAGTGCTTTTGGGTTAAACACGTCGCACCCTCCGCAAACGATAAGTCCGTCTATGCCGAGAGCCTCTGCGGTTCTTGCCGCGGAGCCGATATTGGACGGGTCCTGAACATTCTCAAGCAAAACATATTTGCCGGCAAAATCTATTTTATCTGCTTTATAGATTTTGTCAACCGCCGAGCAAACGCCAAATATGCCCTGAGGAGATTTTGTATCGCCCAAGCGCAAAGCAACATCGGTGCTTATTTTGTAGCTGTCTTTTGCAAAAGAAAGCAGTGCCGCACAAACCTCGGGGAACTTTTTTTGAGCGGATTCGGTGAAAAAGAATTGCAAAACAGATACGCCGCTTTTAAGAGCATCCGAACAAAGGCGGGCACCCTCAATAAAAAACATATTGTTTTTTCTTCTTGCGGCGGCATCGTCACGCAAAGAGAGCGCAAATTTTATTTTTGCATTGGTGCGTGATGTAATATTCTCCAATTTGTTTTCACCCCTGATTAGCAAAAAGTCACGCCCTTCTTAAAAAAGGGCGTGATTACAGATTATTATTTAAGAGCTTCTTTAGCCTTTTCTGTGAGGGCTGTGAATGCAGCCGGGTCTGCAATGGCTATCTCTGAGAGCATCTTACGGTTGAGTGTAATGCCCGCTTTGTTAAGACCGTTCATGAATGTTGAGTAATTCATGCCGTTCATCTTAGCTGCTGCCGAGATACGGGTTATCCAAAGGCGGCGGAAATCACGCTTTTTCTGCTTGCGGCCGATGTAAGCATACTGACCTGATTTCATTACTGCCTGTTTTGCTGTTTTAAAAAGCTTGCTCTTTGAGCCGTAGTAGCCCTTTGAAAGCTTAAGTACTTTATTTCTTCTCTTACGGGTCATTGTTGCACCCTTAATACGAGCCATAGTTAGTTACCTCCGAAAAATTAGTTTTCTTATTCCCGATGTTATTATTTATAAGGAACAAGACGTTTGATCTGCTTCTGGTTTGTTTTGTCGGCAACAGCCGTCTTACGCAGACCTCTCTTGCGCTTTGTAGTCTTTTTGTTAAGGATGTGAGATTTGTTGGCATGGGCGCGTATGGGTTTACCGTTTTTAGAGATCTTAAAGCGTTTCTTAGCGCCGCTGTGAGTTTTGATTTTAGGCATGGTTTATCCTCCTTATTAAATTACCTTTTTATTTGGCTGTCTTTGCCGCAAGGAACATCAGCATTGAGCGACCCTCGAGCTTTGCAGGTTTTTCGACTGTACCGTATTCTTCGCAGGCGGCGGCAAATTTTTTCATGGTTTCAAGACCGTGCTCGGGGTGAGCCATCTCTCTGCCTCTGAAGCGGATTGAAACTTTAACTCTGTTGCCTGCCTTTAAAAACTTAATGGCATGACCGGCTTTTGTTTCAAAATCGTGTGTGTCGATATTTAAAGACAAACGAATTTCTTTAATCTCGACAACGCGCTGATTTTTCTTAGCTTCTTTTTCGCGTTTAGCCTGTTCAAAGCGGTATTTACCGTAATCCATAATCTTGCACACGGGCGGTTTTGCCTGCGGCGCGATTTTGACCAAATCAAAGTTGCCCTGCTCTGCCAGCTTAAGAGCCTCTGAACTCGACATTATGCCGAGCTGCTCGCCGGTGTTTGAGATTACTCTGATCTCTTTGTCACGGATTTCTTCGTTGATCTGCAATTCTTTCGTACTGATGTTCAAGCACCTCCAAAAATCAAAGCGCGGAACGGTGAAGCACCGTCCGCGCGCATAAATCAAGACCACACCGCCCCCTTAAAGGGCTGTGATATTGACCTGCATCGGACGTCACCGTGTAGGTGGGAACACACTGTTCCGCTTTATTGTGTGAGTATTATAAACCCTAAAAAAGGATTTGTCAAGCTTTTTAAAAAATTCCTCTTATTCTCGCGGTAAAAAATGCCGCAAAGCTCATCAAAAGCTGAAAAAGCACCAGAGGCCATACGCCCGTGACCGAGAGCAAATCGAGCACTGCGAACACACCCACAAACAAAAATCCGAGTGCGACATTTATGAGCTGAATAAGATTTTCTACCTTAAACGTGCCGCAAAGAGTATATGACATTGTGAAGCTTCTCAAAAGCGAGAAAGCCTCGCCGTCATGTATTATACCCGATTTTGCGTTTTCTTTTATCTTGCGGCGGTATTTTTTAAAGACTCTGCCTGCGGTGTTGTTTATGAGCCTTATATTGGTAAACCTCGCGCCGAAAACTTCGTTTATCATATCGGTTGTGATGTTTGAGTCGCAGTTTCTCAAAAGAATTGTAACCCCGTCCGTGCCGAGGCGTTTAATAAAGGGTCTCAGCTTTTTATTTGGCGCATAGCTGACAACAAGCATTGCCGCAAGGCTGTTTGCTATCGCAAGATAAATGACCCTGCGTCCGTCGTGAGAATAACGAAGCTCCTCATCTTCGCTCGGCAGCTCAAAATTGTGGTGCTTCATCATATTTCGGTTGCCCATGATGACCTTTTGACCGTTTATCCAGCCGGATATGCCCATTCTGTCTTCATAATTAAAAGAATGAACCTGCGGCAAAAGCTCTCTTTTGCTGACAACCTGGTCAAACACGTCTGTCAGCGGCCCGCCGGATTTTATGACCATTGCCGCCGCATAAAGCATAATGTCGTCAACACGGACTCTCTTAAAATCTTTAAAACCGTGCATACGGCAGCCCTTGGGGTCAAAAAGCTCCGCGCTGTCAAGCACAACGGCGTTGGCTTTGCTGTAATCTTCTATTGAATTTTGGCTCATTATAACTCCGCCGGCTTTATTGAGCCTTTTGTTTGCCCACCTCATCGGCAGCTGAATTGCCGCCGTGCCGAACGCGGGCACGCAAACGCATATTGCCGCACAGGCATAGTTTATCGCGGTAAAGAAGTTTTTTGACGCTGCGCCCGCAACCGCTCCGCAGACAACGCCCGCAATGAGCGAGAGCGTGAGCAAAAGGCCTGCGAGCTTGTCGGACGAAACACCGCTCTCGCAGCGTTCAATAAGCCTTGAAGGGAATTTTGCTCTGCACGAATATCTTATATCGGGCGAATCCATCAAAAGAGTTCTGCCGATTTCAAATTCTTCGTTTTCGTTCTCAATCTCCTGCACGGAATAAAGCGAATTTTTTTGCTTGCCCGTGCAAAAATTAAATGCGTCATACGTTCTTGAAGCGCGCAGATACGCACCGTATTCACCGAGCATCATCGCCCCTGCCGCCGCAGCGGAAAAGACAAATGTCTCGTTTGACAATACCTTGCCGAGAATAATTGCCGAAATATTTTGTATCAGCGCGGCCATAACGGCAAGTGCCGCCGCGCTTTGCATATTTGCTTCTTTTTTAAGTGCCGCCGCAACGCCTTTGTTTATGCCCGTTATGCCCGTGAAGGTGCAAAGCAGCAGCAATGCGAGCGAAACGACTTGAAAAGCTAAGGTGTCAAAGCCGTTTTTTATGCAGGAGAATATGCCGATTGCAGACATAGCCAAAAAAGAGAGTGTATAAACCGCAAGCCTTATTTTGCTCATTTTTTTTGCTTTGTGAATTGTGGCGCGTAAACGGTCCGCATCTTTTTCATCGGTATATTCCGCGCCCGTGTAGCCCTTGCGCGGCGCTCTGCTTTTATCTTTTTTGGTCTTTTCTCTGCCGAAGAGCATTTCGATTTTTCCGTCCGAATTTTTATTTTCTTCCTCCGCCTCGGCAATGCCCATGAGCTTGAATTTATCTATCTTTTCGCGGCGTCTTTTAAGAAGCTTCATTTCAGCTTCGGATTCGCTGATATTCTCCGGCTCGTCCGCCGAGTCAAAGCCGTTAAATTTTATCTGGCCGTCGTCCCAGTTTTCTTCATTCTGCGGCGCTTCTTCTTCCTCAAATTCTTTTATGGCGTCGTCTGCCTCGATAAGAGTCGGCACAGCCTCCAACTCGCCCGTGAGGTCTTGACCCTCGCCTTTTTTAATGACAAAACCCGGTCTTTCAACCACCTTGGTTTTGTCGTCAACCTCTTCGGGCTCATCTTCTACCTTAAAATCTTCAAGAAATCTGCGGCGATTTTTGTCAGTCTCCATCGCATGAGTTTTATGAGGAATAAGCGGCTCCGAAAAGTCCGCGTCCGCACCCGAAAAGCCGGAATTTTTTTTGCCTTTTTTCATTTCTTTTACTATGTCGGCAATTCTCTGTTTTGCGGTTTTTGAGGTTATCTCTATATCGCCCGCATTGACCGAAGCAGGGCTGCCGAGAGCGGCCTCTGCCTTTTCTTTTGCGGCAAAAGACCTGAGAGGGTCAATTTTTTTTGTGTGGACGTCCTCAACTCTGGTCTGCTTTTCAATATCTATCGTCGGTATATTCACCGTGTCTGCAAGGCGCATTGTTCTTGCAAAATTTTCAACGATTTTTTCGTCCTGCTTTTTGGCAGGCTTTTCGGTTCTGCTGAGCAGTCTGTCAACATCGTCGAGCGACCAGTTTTTATCATCGTTGTTTTTAGGCAAATCAATCACCCCTTCGGCTTATGCCCGATCTCTGTCTTGCAACTTCATAAATCAATATCCCTGCCGCAACGGATGCGTTGAGGGAGTTTATCTTTCCTTTCATCGGAAGAGAGACAACAAAGTCGCACTTCTCTTTAACAAGGCGACCCACTCCTCTGCCCTCGGAGCCTATGACCAATCCGACTGCACCGGAATAATCAACCGAGCACCAGTTTTCGCCGTCCATATCCGCGGCATAAATCCAAACTCCGCGTTTTTTGAGCTCGTCTATCGTAGAAGCAATATTAGATACTCTTGCAACCGGCACATACTCAACCGCGCCTGCCGAGGCCTTGCCCACGGTGTAGCTCAAAGAAGCGTTTCTTCTTTTGGGTATTATTATGCCGTGCGCTCCGCCTGCCTCTGCGCTTCTGATTACAGCACCGAGGTTGTGAGGATCTTCGAGTTCATCGCAAATGATGATAAACGGAGCCTCTCCCCTTTGCTCTGCGAGAGCAAAAATATCGTCAATACTCGAATAATCATGCGCTGCCGCATATGCCGCAACGCCCTGATGCACCGAGCCGGAGCAGATAAAATCAAGCTTTTTGCGGTCAACCTCTTTTATGACAACGCCCTTGTCTCTGCACGAAGCGATTATGCTGCCGACAGAGCCGCCCCTCTCGCCTTTTGCAACAAGAAGTGTGTCAATCGCTCTGCCGCTTTTTACAGCCTCGGCAACGGCGTTTCTGCCTATTATAAGTGACTCGTTTGTTTTTTGAGTTTCTCTTTCCATACAAACCCCTGTTTTCGCAGTATTTTGCCAATATAACAAATTCATATTATTATAGCACAATGTCTCGACAAATTACAATAGTTTTTTCCATTCATACAGCGACAGCTTCCGCCGATGTTAAGGTTTAAAATGTTACAGAAAGTTTTGAAAAACGGGGTGAGCTCAATGCGGCTTAAAGAACGTGTATCTGCGGCAATATCATTTGAGGGAAAGAAAAATGAATTGAAGTTTGTTTTAGAAATGCTGTTCTCTGTCTTTGGCGGAGTGCTGTTTTCTCAGCCGTATCTCTCGATGTCGCTCTCGCCCTTTGCGTCCTCGTTTGCCGCGTCACTGCCGCCCGTGCTTTCGCTGTGCGCTTCGGCAGGCGCGTCTTTGGGATTTTTTATGTTTCACTCCGGCACGTCGGCTTTTCGCTATTTTTCGATAACTCTGACCTCTGCCGCGTCGCTTATTATTTGCCTTAAAGCATTCGGCATGAAGCGCGAGGATATAGTCCGTCCGCTTTGCCCGGGGCTTTGTTCTTTTGCGGTAAACACAGTGTTTTTAATCTCACAAAAATTCAGTGCGGATTTGCTTTTGTCAACACTGTGCGAAACCGCGCTCTGTGCCGTTGCCGTACCCGTATTCCGCGAGGGGCTGAAGCCGCTTTCGGACAAGCCTTATCTTCCCCGAAAGGGCGACAGAAAATGTATCGTCTGCTTTTTTGCCTCGCTCGCTCTCGCCGCGGGTCATATGAGAACTTTCGGAATTTTGGGCGAAAGTGCCTGCTTTTTTGTTTTCTCCGCCGCGATTCTTTTTTCGTGTGTGCTATATTCTTTTGAGGGCTGTGCGGTTTGCGCCGCCTGCTGCTCTGCGGTGTGCGCCATGAACGGCGAGCCGGATTTTATGTGTGCCGTTTTGCCCGTTTGCGGCTGTGTATGCCCTGTTTTTAAAAACAGATTTTCAAAGGCGGGCTTTGTTTGTGCGGCAATGTTTTTCGGTGCTGTTTTCGGTGAATATACCGATATTTTGCCGGTGCTCCCTGCGGCAGCGGCAGCGTCGGTTTTGTTTTGCTTAACCTCGCAAAAAATCCCCGATTTTTACGAAGAAAAAGGCAGTGAAAAAATAAAAATCAACAAGCTTTTAATGCCCGTGAGAACAGCAGAAATGGTGCAGGCGGTTGAGAATATAAGCGACTGCGTAAACACCGTGAGAAAATCGCTCCAGCCGCTCATCGCTCCCGATTTGTCGGCGGAGCTGAATATTGCGAGAGAAAAGGTCTGCGCCGACTGCGAAATAAAAGACAGCTGCACAAACGAAATACGTTCAAAGAACAATCCGTGCTACAAAAAAATTGCCGACGCACTCGAAAACAAAGAAGATTTTTCCTCAATTCTGCCGAAAAATTTTTGCGAAACCTGCTATTGCTGTGATGAAATGTCGGCGGCGTTTGACCGTGCATATTTTGCCTACTGCACAAAACTCGGCACAATGGGCAAAATGAACAGAATACAGTCGCTTGCCGGCAACCAGTTTAAAAATTTCGGCACCATAATCGGCGGAATGTGCGATTCACTTTTGGGCAATTCATCAAATTGTTCCGTACAAAGCGGAACAGCAGCCGCCTGTGCGGAAGAATTCGGCATAAAAATAAAAGACGCGACCGTTTCAAAAGACAGCGCGGGTCACGAAACTTTGAGCCTTTCTTTTGAAAAGCCGCAGGAGAATTTTAATGTTTCTCTTTTAACCAAAAAGCTTTGTTCGGACACGGGGTATGAGCTGAGCTTTCCGACGCTGATACAAAACGACGATATTTATACGCTTATTTTTAAGCAAAAAGAAAAGCTCGGTTTTAAAATAGCCGCGGCGGTAAAGCCTGCGGCAGGTATGAACGTCTGCGGTGATTATTACCGCTGTTTTAAAGACAAAAGCGGCAGACAAAATGTTATTTTAAGCGATGGAATGGGCACGGGCAGCCGCGCGGCAATCGACTCGGCTTTTACCTGCGAAACCTTTTGCAATCTGTTAAAATCGGGGCTTGACGAAAAAACCGCCATAGCGGCGGTCAACTGTGCGATGATGATGAAATCCACGGACGAGTCTCTTTCAACGGTGGACCTGCTGAGAATAGACCCGATACTTTGCACGGCAGAGATTTTTAAATGCGGAGCTGCGCCGTCCTTTATACTGAAAAACGGAAAACCGCAGATTTTAGAGCCCGAATCTGCCCCGATAGGAATACTTGACAACGTCAATATGTCGTCAAGCGCATTAAGTGTGTCGCCGGGCGATATTATTTTGAGCGTGTCTGACGGCGTGTGCGCCGACCGCTGCGGCTGGATTGCTTCGGAACTTAAATCATTTAAAGCCGAGAGTGCGAGCGAGCTTTCAAAACACATTTTGCAGTGCGCCCTCGACAGAATGATAGGCAAACGTGCCGACGATATGACCGTGGTGGCGGTGATGATAACTGACGAAAAATAATTAAGGCTCATCGGATTAAAAGTCTGTTAAACCCTAAATGCCGAGCTTGGTTATTTTCATACTTAAATATTTACAGCACCATCAAATTAAATTTATAATATTTGATTTCATTTTTGTTTGCAAAATTAAAATTCAAAGTGTGACATGGTTTTTTAAAATTTTTATCGCTGTCACACTATTGAAACTGCCTTGATTAAATAGTAAAATATATAGATGGATTTAGTTGTAAGGGAATTTATTGAAATTCGCTTTGTTAAATCCAAATTTTAAGAAATGAGGTATTTTTCATGAGAAAAATCAAACAATCGCTTGCCTCCATTATGGCAATACTGATTATTATTGCCATTGTGCCTACTATGGCAAGTGCAGCAGGCAGTTCCATTTCAAATGCAACAGCAATAAAAATGGACACAAAGTATTCGGGCTCCATTACCGAAACCAACACAGAAGATGTGTACAAGTTTACAATTTCTGCTTCTGGAGCGGTACACATTGATTTAACGGCATATATATACGAAACCTACTACTATATATATGATACTAAGGGTAACACCGTATGGTCAAAGCAATGGCAATATTGGAACGATGTTTCTAAAGAATACAATATGGACGAAAACGTTGATTTGGCTTCAGGCACATATTACTTTGCAATTCAAAAAAGCAGCGGAACGGGAAATTACAATTTTAAGCTCTCATTTAAATCTGCAAACGCCAGTTTTAACGAGCCAAACGGCGGAGATAACAATTCAATAGCCACTGCCGATTCCATAAGTTTAGACACCAAATATTACGGACAGATTGCCTGCAATGACGACTGTGATATTTATAAATTCACATTTTCCAAATCCGGAAGAATACATATTGACTTAACGGCGTATATATACGAAACCGACTACTACATATACGATGTCAAAGGTAATAACCTATGGTCAAAACAATGGCAATATTGGAATGACGTTTCTAAAGAGTACAATATGGACGAAAATGTTGATTTAACTTCGGGCACATATTACTTTGCGGTTAAAAAAAATAGCGGAACGGGAAATTATAACTTCAAATTCTCATACACATCTGCCGGTGAAACATTCGGTGAGCCGAACGGCGGAGACAACAACTCCATTGCAACCGCAGACTCAATATCATTAGGTACGAAATACTACGGTCAAATAGCCAGCAACGATGATTGTGATATTTATAAGTTTATACTCTCGTCCTCCGGCACAATCACTCTTAATATAAAAGCCTATATATACGAAACTGATTATTATATATACGACATAAAAGGCAAAGAAGTATGGTCAAGCAAATGGAACTATTGGAACGATACCTCTAAAGAATTAAATTTCAATAAAGAAATTGACCTCAGCAGCGGAACATATTACTTTGCCGTAAAGAGAAACAGCGGAACAGGAAATTATAACTTCATCATTCGCAGTGGTGCATATGCCGCAATTAACGGACTTGCAAAAGACCCCGACACAGGAAGATGGATGTATTATGAGGACGGTAACGTAAACTATGACTACGTCGGTCTCGTTAAAAACCCCTACGGTTGGTGGTACGTTCAGAACGGAACCATTAACTACAGCTTCAAAGGTCTTGCTAAAAATCAATACGGTTGGTGGTACGTCCAAAACGGTACAATCAACTTCTCATATGTAGGTCTTGCCAAGAATCAGTACGGCTGGTGGTATGTAAAGAACGGAACAATCAACTACAGATTTAAAGGTCTTGCTAAAAATCAATACGGTTGGTGGTATGTTCAAAACGGAACTATTGATTTTTCTTATGTAGGTCTTGCCAAAAACCAGTACGGTTGGTGGTACATTCAAAACGGCACTATTAACTACAGCTTTAGGGGACTTGTCAAAAACCAATACGGCTGGTGGTACGTTCAAAACGGTACTATCAATTTCAACTACAATGGCTACGCTTCCAATCAATATGGAACATGGAGAGTCGTAAACGGCAAAGTAGTCGGCAAATAATCAAAACTTAAATCAATAACAATTAACCCATCTGCTGTTTTTAATGAATAAGCAGATGGGTTTTGTCATATCACCTATAAAATATTTTTCAAAAAACAAAGCTATAATCCACATCGGTTTTTTAATTAACCTTTGTGAATTACAGCTTTTTCTTTTAAAAATTTATTCTTTTGTTTGCACCGAATACAATAATCTTTTATGCTATTGAATTCATAACGCCCACAAATACGCCGAGAACCATAAGCCCTGCGAGCACAAGGGCTGTAATTTGAACGAATTTTTTATTCATTATTCAACACCGATAAAGCCTTTCATGCATTTGCTGATTTCATCGGTAAGCCTCTGCGCATCTTCACGGTCTTTGCCGACTGCGGTTACATAAACCTTAATCTTAGGCTCTGTGCCTGAGGGACGGATTATTGCCGAGTTGCCGCCCGGCAGCGAGAATGCGAGCACGTTTGACTTGGGCAGAGTAATTTTCTCCTGAGCGCCGCTCTTTGTGTCGGTCGAAACGCCGGTGAGATAATCGCTGACCTTTGTTACCTCAAGGCCCGCAATCTCTTTGGGCGGGTTTGCACGCAGAGAGGACATAATATTTTTCATTTTATCCATACCCTCTGCGCCGGCAAAAGCAAAGTTCAAAAGAGTATTCAGATACATGCCGTATTTCTTGTAAATATCCTGCATTACGCGATAGAGGTTTTTGCCCTCTTTCTCTTTGTAGTAAGCAGCCATTTCACAAACGAGAGAAGCGCCGTTCACGGCATCCTTATCGCGTGCGTGAATACCCGTGAGGTAGCCGTAGCTCTCCTCCATACCGAGGACGAAATTATCGGCCTCGCCCTTGCTCTCAAGCTCTGTTACAAGCTCGCCTATATACTTAAAGCCCGTGAGAAGATTGTATATTTTGCAGTTATAATCTTTTGCAACTTTTTCTATAAGGTTTGTGGTAACAATCGTTTTGATTATTGCCGGGTCTTTGGGCAGAGTGCCCTGCTCTTTTCTGCAAGAGAGAAGATACTGCGAGAGCATAACGCCGACTTCGTTGCCTGTCATGAGCTTATACTCGCCGCCGTCGTTAACCGCAATGCCTACGCGGTCACAATCGGGGTCGGTTGCAAGCAAAAGGTCGCCGCCGATTTCTTCCGCAAGCTTAATCGCCTCTTCAAAAGCCTGGCGGATTTCGGGGTTCGGGTACGGGCAGGTCGGGAAGTGACCGTCGGGATTTTCCTGTGAGGGGACTACCGTAACATCTTTAAAGCCCATTCTTGAAAGTACGGTGCGAACGGGCTTGTTGCCTGTGCCGTTAAGGGGAGTGTAGATAATTTTAAGGTCGCTCTTTTTGCTGACCTCGGGGTTTATGCACTCGCCGAGAACAGCTTTGTAAAACTCCTCATAAACGTCATTGCCGATATACTCTATCATGCCGTTTTTGATACCCTCGTCAAACGCGAGCTTTTTAACGCCCGTGAACATATCAACCTTTTGAATGTAGCCGTATGTTTTTGCCGCGCCCTCGTCGGTCATCTGATAGCCGTGGGGATCGTAGCACTTAAAGCCGTTATACTGCGAGGGGTTGTGGCTTGCGGTTATAACAATACCCGAACTGCACAAGAAATGTCTGACTGCAAAAGAGAGCATCGGTGTGGGAACAAGCTCGGGATAAAAATAAACTTTTATTCCGTTGCCTGCAAGAACCTCTGCCGCGCCTTTTGCAAAAACATCAGAGTTTATGCGCGAATCGTGAGCTATTGCAACGCTCGGCGAGTCAAACTCCGCGTTGAGATAATCGGCGAGACCCTGTGTTGCCTGGTTGACGGTAAAGACATTCATTCTGTTTGTGCCTGCGCCGATAACTCCGCGCAGTCCGCCTGTGCCGAACTCAAGATTTTTGTAGAAGCGGTCAAGAATTTCATCATCTTTGCCCTCGACCGATACAAGCTCGTCATAAATCTCTTTTTCATCTTTGGTGTTATTGAGCCAAAGAGAATAAAGTTCTTTGATATTGTTCATAAATATGCCACCTTTATAAAAATTTGCTTTGTTTATTTCTTTTTGCACTTGACCTTATTTTTTGTGAACGCAGTCACAAACATACCCGTCAGCGCACCGGCAGAGCCGAGAATCAGATCTACCATTGTATCTATAAGCCCCGACTCACTGTTATATGCCGAGTTTTGCAGGTTAAGACCATAGAGCTTATCCATGGTAAACTCATAATATTCCCACGCGATTGTTATGGTAACCGCAAAACACAGCGCAAAAAGCGATGCGAGCGCCGGGCTTATTTTTTTATCTTTAGGCTGTTTTGACTGTATCACAACAGCCAGTTCATAGCCGCCTGCCGCCGCAATAAACCCTGCAAAAAAGTGCTCGGGTACATCAATATAATCAAAGCTTGTGAACTTATTGACCGTGGTACCCACCACAACGCCGAATGCTATGAAGCAGTTGAGATAGGTCATTATCGAATACGGCACTTTTGTTATAAAGCTTTTGCCGCCGAAAAGCTGAAACATATCCCACAAATGGGTAAAGATTATTGCGAATATCGCTTCAAGAAATTCTGTTGTATATCCGAGAAACAGCAGGACCGTTCCCCAAATAAAAAGCGCAGCTCTGCATACCCACCATGTCACCTGATGCGAAGCCGGAATTGTCTGTATTCGGTTTAGCTTTTTCATTAAATGCAGACCACCTTAAATATTTGTTTATTGTTCTTTGCTTTTTGCCTGAGCCTTTTCTTCCGCCTCGTCCTCGGCTTCGACCTCTGCCTTAACCTCGGCGTCGGATTCAATCTTATTGTTCCAAAGATGAAGAACACCCTCGTCATTAAGACGTTTGACCATTATAAGAATTATCGGCAAAAGGAAAAGTCCGATAAATCCGAAAAGCTGAGTGCCGATATACATTGCCGCAATGGTGAGAACCGGGGGCAATCCGAGCTTGTCGGCAACGAGCTTCGGCTCAATAAACTGGCGCAGAACCGTGATTATCACATAGAGAATGAGCAAGCCTATGCCGAGCGAAATTTTGCCTGTGATGAGGCTGTAAATTGCCCACGGAATAAGCACCGTACCTGTGCCGAGAACAGGGATAATATCAATTATACACGTCAGTATGGATATGGGAATAATATATCCGCTTGTGTAGATGTTTGCAAATTTCATTATATAAAGGCCGATTGCAACCTCCGAAAAGGTTATAAACATTATTGTGCCGTATGCCTTTATAAGACCGCGAAGGGTTGAGAAAAGAAGGTGCTTGCTCTTTGAGAGCGCAACTCTGCTGCGAGGTTTGAGCTGACTTTTTAAAAAGCCCACAAGTCTGTCATAATCCGAAGCCATGAAGCAGGAGGATACAACGGTTATAAGAGAAGCTATCATTATTGACGGAATTTCTTTTACTACGTTCCACACTCCGCCGCCGATGGGTGAAATCAAAGATTTAAAGTTAAATGTTTCGCTGTCCGAGGCAGATTTTACCAAAACGCTTGCCGCCTCGCCCGCTGTCAGCTCTTTAAATCGCTCCGTACCGTCTGCTATCGAAGATGCCAGCTTATGCTCCAGAGTATCCGGCAAAAAGGCAATGACCTTTAACAGCCAGTTTTCTATATTCTCAACAAAGGTCGGGAAGTCGTTTATTTTTTCTGTTAAAAACGAGACAAAATCGCTTATGCTTGTGACGATTTTAGCACCGAGGAGCGAAACAAGCCCCGCTAAAATCAAATAGACGAGCATGACAAAAGCCGTTGAAATAATTTTTTTGCCTTTTCCGATTTTTTTATAGCACCTGTTAGTCGGCTTTTGAACTATCATCGCTATAAAAAACGCTATAATAAACGGAAAAACTGCGCCCATGCAATATTTTATAAAAAGGTATGATAACCCGAGAATTATCGCAACATAAACAAAGTTTATAATTTTTCCGAGTCTTTTTTGAACGGCAGGGGTCATATATATATATCTCCTTAACCTAATTTTTCTCTTATTTTTTTTATGTTTTCGCCGCCGATTATTTTAATTATTTTTCGTTTAATGCCGGTTTTTATTCTTGTGCTTTTCGGCAGCCATGAGAGCGTGAAATGATGAATGGAATAACTGTCGTCTGTGATGTAATTTATGCCGTTGATATAGTCGTATGGACTGAAAAACGTGCGCGGATAAATTTTTATATATCCGTCAACGGTCTGCTCTTTGTCGTTGCGCTCAAGCCCTTTTTCTTCGAGAAGTCTTGTGAGCAAAAGGACGTTTGTGTCGCTGTATTTTGTGCCGTCTTCATTTAAATATGCGGCGTTTTCGTAGTGTGCCATATATTCTTTTAAAATCGGTGCGCCTTTTTGTGCGCCCATAACGCAGGTGCCGACAAACGCCTTTTCTTCAAAGCCGACAAAAAATTCATCGCTTAAAAAACGGTCAAAGCTTTTAAGAACCTCAACGTCTGTGTCAAAATATATTCCGCCGTTTTCATAAAGAGCCTTTGCACGCGCATAGTCGCTGACAAATGCAAAATTGCGCGCTTCATAAGCCTCTTTGACAAAGCGGCAGCAGCCGACGTCAAAGTTTTTTTCATTCCATTCTATTATTTTATAATCCGGCAAAAACTTCTTCCATGTCTCTATGCACTTTTGCGTAAGCTTTGGCTTTTCGCCCTCGCCGAACCAGCAGTAGTGAATGATTTTTTCCATAACGCCCTCCGTAAAAACGCAGCATTATTTTGCGCCGAGCAAATATTTTTCTGCCATTTCGCAGGCATGGGCAATGCAGCCGTCACAGGATATTTTTTTGCCCGATTTTATCTCGTTGCAATTCACCGCGCCGCAAAATTCTCTGAAATCAGCAACCATTGCCTTTGAGTCGGCATAAGTCGTCATTTTTGTTTTGGGTCCGTTTTCGGTGTCGCCGTCGGAATCTTTAAGCCCCGCAAGCATAACGCAGCCCGAGAGTGCGCCGCAGGTCGAATTAAATCCGCCCATTCCGCCGCCGAAGCCCTCTGCGGCACGCATAGCGGTTTTTTCGTCCATATCAAACATATCGCAATATGCCATTACAACTGCCTGCGCACAGTTAAAGCCCTTGTGATGAAGCTCAATGGCTTTGTCAAGTCTTTCCATAGTGTCCTCCGTTTATCAGTACCAGATCCAGCCGAATAAAAGAATTTTTATAAGCCACTGACCGAACGTGTAGTCAACCGTAACCTTGCAATCTGCCGAAAATCCGCCGTAAGAGGCTGTGATTGTTGCCGTACCCTTGCCCTTTGCGGTGACTTTGCCGTTTTGGTCAACTGCCGCAATTTTGGGGTCGGAGCTTGACCATATAGCCTTTGCACCCGAAACGCCCTTGACCTCGGCTGTGAGAGTTTGCGTAGATTTATAATTCATTTTAAGCTCTTTTTGAGAAACGCTTATGCCCTTTGCGTTTTTGCTGCAAACCACAAAATTGAGCTTGGCTGCGGAAACGTCAAAGCTTATTTTGCTGTCGTAAGTTTTTTCGCTGCCGAGCAGGTCTTTGTTTTTATAAAGACCGAGGAAGAAGTAGCCCGTCTGATTTTCGGGAGTTCTCATGTCGTCCTTAGTCATAAAGATTGTGCCCGTTGAGCCGATTTTGGCGTTTTGCTTAACATAAACAGGCACGGTCACAAGGTCGCTGTTTACTTTTGCAACAGCCTCTGTGGTGATGCTCACATTGGGGTACATTATAACAGAATAAAATTCGGTTGAGTCTTTTTTGCTCTGCGACCATGAATCGGGGTAATTTTTCTTTTTAAAGCTGTCAACCATTTTTGAGAACGGTGCGCCGTTGCCCTTGCAAATGCTCGAATAGTTGCCGTTCTTATCCCAAATGTAGCAGTTGCCCGATTGATTTGTGGAAGTAAAAATGTTGTTGTCATAAAAGAAGTGAGCCGAGAGGCTGCCTGCATAATATGACGAGCCTGTTTTAAGGTGCATGGTTACCCAAACCACCTGACCGGGATAAACCGGTATAACCGAGTCATCCGAAGTATAAACGGTTTTGTTGGGCGCATTGAGATAATTGTTTTTGTCTGCCGCCTGGCTGCTTGAAGACGCGTTTAAAACGGACGCTTTGAGCGACCATGTTGCCTTGTAGGCGTCGGACGCGGCAAACGAAGCGATAGAAAGCGTGCTCAAAAGCATAAGCACAAGCAAAAAGATTGCAGTTATTTTTTTCATAAAACAGTCCTCCCTTTAATTTTTAAATTATACCGATTTTATTATAGCATTACTCTGCCGTAAAAACAATAAAATAATTTAATTAGGTTTTTTCATCGTCAGAGCGATACGTCCTTTTTTCTCGTCCACAGAGAGCACCCAAACCGTAACCACCTGACCGACCTTGAGCACCTCGGACGGATGCTTTATAAATCTGTTCGTTATTTGCGAGATGTGCACCAGTCCGTCCTGATGAACGCCGATGTCAACAAACGCGCCGAAGTCGATAACATTCCGCACCGTGCCTTTAAGCTCCATGCCGGGTTTAAGGTCCGACATATCCATAACATCGGAGCGAAGCATGGGCGGCGGCAATTCGTCACGCGGGTCTCTGCCCGGGCGTGAAAGCTCTTTTATAATATCCTCCAATGTCGGCAGACCTATGCCGAGCTTTTCGGAGAGCTCCGCCTTGTTCAGGCGGTCAGTTTTTTCTTTGATTTCTTTTAAATCGGCAGAAGCCCCCGTTGAATTAAATCCGCACATCTCTAAAAGCTCTTTTGCCGCTTTGTAGCTTTCGGGGTGAACGCCCGTGTTGTCAAGAATATTTTTGCTCTCGGGTACACGCAAAAATCCGGCGCACTGCTGAAATGCTTTTTCACCGAGCTTGTTTACTTTTTTGAGCTGAGTTCTCGAAGTAAAAGTGCCGTTCTCTTCTCTGTAAGATACAATGTTTTTTGCAACCGTTGAGTTCACACCCGCAACTCTTGAAAGAAGTGAGGGCGAAGCGGTGTTGAGGTCAACGCCGACGCTGTTTACCGCGTCCTCAACAACGCCGTCAAGTGCGTTTTCAAGCTCTTTTTTCGGCATATCGTGCTGATACTGACCTACGCCTATGGCTTTCGGGTCAATTTTAACAAGCTCCGCGAGCGGGTCCTGCAAACGTCTTGCAATCGAAACCGCGCTCCTTAGCGAAACGTCATACTGCGGAAATTCCTCTGCCGCAAGCTTTGAAGCGGAATACACCGACGCGCCCGCCTCGCTGACCACCATATAGCCGGCAGAAGAGCCGATTTCTTTTAAAAGAGATGCGGTGAAAATCTCAGTCTCTTTAGATGCCGTGCCGTTGCCTATGGCAATTATCTCAACGCCGTATTTTTTGATAAAAGAAGCTATCAGTTCCTTTGCCTCTTGCTGCTTGCGCTCGGAGTGTGTTATATACGCAACGCCTGTATCAAGCACTCTGCCCGTTGCGTCAACCACCGCAACCTTGCAGCCTGTGCGGTAGCCCGGGTCAAGACCGAGTGCGACCTTGCCCTTTACCGGCGGCTGCAGCAAAAGCTCTTTAAGGTTTTGAGAAAATACTTTTATCGCGTCCGCCGCGGCTTTTTCGGTCAAAGACGAACGTATTTCTCTTTCGACCGATGGATAAATCAGCCTTGTATAAGCGTCTTCACCCGCTTCTCTCACCGTTTCGGTGCAGGGCGAATTGCCGGATAAAAGCGTTTCGCTTGTGATTACGTTTGCCGCCTTTACACTGTCGAGAGTAACGGATACTTTTAAAAATCCCTCGCGCTCGCCGCGGTCTATCGCAAGCACTCTGTGCCCCGCGATTTTAGAGACAGGCTGTGAAAAATCATAATACTGTGCATAAACGCTGTCTTTTTCTTCGTCCGCCGCTTTTGAAATAACTTCACCCGAAACGGTAAAAAGATTTCTGAGCCTGCGGCGAATATCCGCATTGTCCGAAATATCCTCGGCGATAATATCCTTTGCGCCTTGGAGTGCGTCCTCGGGTGTTTCAACGCCGTTTTCACTGTTTACAAAGTCCGCCGCAAGAACAAGCGGCTCGGCGGAGTCTTCTTTTTGCTCCGTAATCATTTGAGCAAGCGGTTCAAGTCCCTTTTCTCTTGCAACCGAGGCTCTTGTGCGCCTTTTGGGCTTGTACGGACGGTATATATCCTCTATTTCGGCAAGGGTCTGTGCCTTTTCGAGAGCGAGAGAAATTTCTTCGGTCATTTTCTCCTGCGAGTCAATGGACGAAAATACTTCTTCCTTGCGCTTTTCGAGGTTCCTTAAATATTCAAGTCTTTCGGATATTTCTCTCAAAGTCTGGTCGTCCAGTGTGCCGTGCGCCTCTTTGCGGTACCTTGCGATAAACGGAATCGTGTTGCCGTCGTCTATGAGCGCGGCGGTGTTCTCAACCTGCCAGCGTTTGAGTGAAAATTCCTGCGTGATAATGCCTATTATATCCATGCTTTAGCCCTTTCAATAAGTCTGTTTTGTTTTTATTTGGCGAATATCCGTTCCCTCAAATTTTAAAAGGGTGTATTCGCTGAGTATTCTTGAAGCAACCCTTTGAGTGTATGCGCTCTCAATTTGTTTGAGTGAAAGATTTGTGCTTATAACCGTCGGCTTACCCGAGAGCCGGCGCGAGTTTATAATGTTATAAACCGCCGCGGTGGTGAATTGCGTGGAAAACTCCGCGCCGAGGTCGTCAAGAATCAAAAGGTCGCAGTCTATGAGGCTTTCCTCCGTGCCGGCGCGCTCGGATCTGCCGAATTTTTCGTTTTCGAGCTTATTCAAAATGTTTTGCGCCGAGGCATAAATAACGCCGTAGCCTTTGCCTATGACCTGACCTGCTATTGCAAGAGAAAGGTGAGTTTTGCCGAGCCCCGTGCCGCCGTACATCAAAATACTCGGCGAGCGGCGGTCAAAATCATCGGCATAATTTTTGCAAAATTCAAAAACCGCTCTCATGCGTTCCCTGTCCGATATTCCGTCGGAGCCGTCGCTGTAATAACGAAGGTCAAAATTATCAAACCTGCATTTATCAAGAGGGAAGTGACCGCACAGTTTTTCATAAGCCATTGACCTTAAAATAAGCTTTTGGCAGCGGCACATTTTACCGTCCTTAAAGCCCTTGTCGTTACAAATAGGGCAGGTGTATTTTATTTTTAAATAGTCCTCGGGGAAGCCGTTCTGCTTTAACAGCTCCGCCCTTTTCTTTTGTGCGTCAAGGTTAATTTTTTCAAGCTTTTTTATGTATGCGGCAGAGTCCTCACCCATGCCGAGCGCCTTTATTGCGGCAAGACCCGCCGCGGCCATCTCCTGCTCAATCTTTACAAGCTCCGGGCATTTGGCGATTGCCTCATCGTGGCGCATTTGCTGTTTTTGCTCCGCGTCTTTTCGTCTGCGCTCAAGCTCGCGGCGCGCCTTTTCGTATTCGGCTGTTGTATATGTCATTTGTCGTCACCCTTTTTTCTTTTATATACGGGAAGCGTTTGTGCGCGGCGCTCAAATTCGTCCATGTCATAAGAGCCTGCCGAGGCGGAAATCTGCGCTTTCGGTTTTGCTCTGCTCTTTTTGAACTGCTGTTTTTCTCTCTCTGCGTCCTCCGGATTTTTTATGCCCTTTAAGAACCAGTTTTTGAGAATTTCGTCCATATATTTGAAGCTTGTACGCGAGCAGTTATCCGACATCTCTTCGTATGCAAGATAAATCATCTCTGCCGAAAATTTATATTCGCCCACCCATTTTAGCAAAAGTGCAGCCTGGCTTGATGTCGGCTTCGGGTTTTGTATGCCCGTCATAGAGCAGAATTTTGTCCATGTGCTCTGGCAGGTGTTGAGCTTTGAAATAAGAGCGTCGGCTTTTTCTATTGAGTCAATCTCTCTTTCGCCCCAATTCTGTGCCACCTTTTTCATATAGGCATAAGAGCTTTTGCCCGTGCTCACACAATAGTCAACTAACATAAGTATGACCTCAAGCGGCAGACCGTAGCTGTCGTGCATCATAAGAATTGTGTATTCGCCCTCGTAGCCTATTGTTCTGCCGAGACGTTTTTGAACCTCGTTAAATAAAAGCTCCAGCTCCGGCGACTCTTTGCAGCGCGTTTTTATCTGCTCATAAGACGGTTTTGTTTCGGGTATGGGCTGAAGCACTTTCTGCGGTGAGGACGATACGGCGGAGGCGGCGTCCTGCGCGAGTGGTATGTTGTCTGATTTCAGCACACCGACCGAAGCCCAGTAGCAAAGTGATTCTTCAACAGCGGCAGAGCTTTTGCCGATGTGCTTTGCGATTTCGGCGGCGTTTATCTCTTCGCCGGAGTGCCGAAAAATCCAAAGAATTGCCTTTATCTGAGTTTCGTTAGCCATTTTTATGTATTTGTCGGGTATCTGTGTCGGCAGAGCAAACATATTGCTCCAAACCGATTGGTCTATGTTATAGCTCATTTTTTCTCCTTCTTACCCATTTTGAGAATATACATATTTATTATATCTCAAACAAAGCAAAAATGGAATATCTTTTTGCGGCTAAATCCGATATTTTGGGGGAATATAATAAAAAAGCTCATTTGAGGAGAGATTGTTATGGAAAAAATCAGAGCAGTGCAGTACGGCTGCGGAAAAATGGCGAAATACATTATCCGTTATCTTTATGAAAAGGGTGTGCAAGTAGTCGGCGCAATAGACGTTGACCCGGAGCTTGTCGGCAAGGACATCGGCGACATTGCCGAGCTCGGTTTTAAGACCGGAGTTATTATAAACAGCAATGCGGACGAGGTTCTTGATTCCTGCGACACGGATATTGCGGTTGTTACGCTTTTCAGCCTTGTATCCGATTGCTATGAGCATTTTGAGAAGTGCCTTTCGCGCGGTATAAACGTTATAACCACCTGCGAGGAGGCGACCTATTGCCGCACTACCGACCCCGTCAGGGCAAACAAGCTTGATATTATCGCAAAAGCGAACGGCTGCACTTTTGTCGGCTCGGGCATGGAGGACTGCTTTTGGGTCAACATGGTATCTCTCGTCTGCGGCGGATGCCACAAAATAAGCAAAATCGAGGGCAAGGTCAGCTACAATGTTGAAGATTACGGCTTGGCTCTTGCCAAAGCGCACGGCGTTGACCTCACGGCAGAGGAATTTGAAGAAAAAATCGCTCACCCCGAGGTGTTGGAGCCGTCATATGTTTGGAACAGTAACGAAGCTTTGGCACAAAAGCTGAATCTTTCAATAAAAAGCCAAAGTCAAAAATGCGTTCCGTATTTCGGCGAGGGTGATGTTTATTCCAAAACGCTCGGCAAAACAATTCCTCACGGCAGGTGCATAGGCATGGCGGCAGTTGTCACGACCGAAACCTATCAGGGCATAACAATAGAAACGCGGTGCATAGGCAAGGTCTACGGTGAAGACGACGGCGATATGTGCGACTGGAAAATAACCGGGGAGCCGAACACGGAGTTTTATGTGAAAAAGCCCGCAACGGTTGAGCACACCTGCGCCACAATAGTCAACAGAATACCCGATGTTCTGCACGCAGAGCCGGGGCTTGTAACACTCGATATGCTGGACGAAATTTCATATCTTGCCTACCCCATGGAGCTTTATTGCTAAAAGGGCTGCCTTATTCGGCGCAAAACACCGAGCAAGGCAGTTTTTTAATTTCTGTAATCAAGATATTCAAGAAACCTCTTGACCGCCACCGAGGCGGTCTTTTGCTGTGAAAAAAAGAAGTAACAGAGAGATCGCTCCGTAACCCCCTCCCCCGGGCAGAGATTGACAGCGGCAGTGACTTAAGATATAATATCTTCAAATTATTGATTAGGTGATATATTTGAAAATTTGTAAAAAAATCATTTCCGTCATACTCATACTTACTCTGTGCGCGGGGCTGTTTTCTGCCGCGGCATTTGCCGAGAGCGACAAGCTCAATTACCTTGTGCTCGGCGATTCGATTGCCGAGGGCTTCGGAATTAAAAACCCCGACGAAGCCTGCTACGGCAAAATCGTTGCAAACACAAATGACTATAACTACAAAAACCTCGGCGTTATGGGCAGAAACAGCGAATATCTTTCTAAATATCTCTCAGAAAATGAGGAATATATAAACTCCGTAGAATGGGCGGATATAATAAGTGTTTCAATCGGCGGCAACGATTTTCTTTTAAACAATGCGGCATTGCTTTTGGCGCAGGGGATTATATTCAAGAACTACTCAAAATTTGATAAAATCGGCGAAGCTTTTTATCTGAATTTTTCAAAATGTATGGATAGGATTCATGAATTGAACCCGGACGCGGTTATACTTATTCAAACTCTCTACACTTCGTGGACTGCGGACTATGCAAAAACGCCCTACGCCCAGGCGGCAAAAAGAATAAATGACGCCATCGCAAAATACTGCGACGAAAAAAGCGAAAATATTTATATCGTAGACACTCGCGAAACCTTTGACAACAGAACGGATTTAATTTCTTCCGACACAATCCATCCGAACGCAAAGGGCAATGTTGAGATTGCACGTCTTGTGCTCGCAAAGCTTTATGAAATAGGGCTTGGGCAAAATACCGAACCGCTCGTCCTCACCGAGGGAATTGACAGAGATTACCTCAATGAATATTTCGGCTTCCCCCTCGGTCAGATAATCACATTCCTTGCAAATCTTTTCACCGGCAACCTGTTCCACAGCATAATAAATTCGGTGAATGTATAAAGTAAGCTCCGTATCGCCATCGGGCGGTATGGAGCTTTTTTGCAGCCTAAACTCAATTCTCGGTTGTGAATTGCAAATATTGACATAAAAATATAGTATGATATAATTATTATAAGATTAGTATTTTAATAATTTCTTTATGGTGCACAAGAATTATTTAATTTATAAATTGAAAGGGGCAGTTTGGATGAAACACAGTTTTAAAAAGATAATGTGCGGCTTTTTGACCGCGGTTATGCTCATGACCGCCGCACCGCTCAGCGGATTTGTGGGGCTGAAGCTTAATTTTAATTGGCTTAATTTTGGCACAAAGGCCGCGGCGGCAGACACCTTAGCAGAAAGCGGAACGTGCGGAACCGACGCTTCCTATACCTTTGACGCCGAAACAGGTCTTCTCACAATCAGCGGAACAGGTAAAATATCGGATAAAATGTTTTTAGGCAACGAAAGCATTAAATTGGTTATAATCAAAGAGGGAATAACAAGCGTCGGCAACTCTGTGTTTGAAGGGTGCACCAATTTGACAAGCGCAATAGTTCCGAACAGTGTATCAGAAATAGGCTATTCTATGTTTTACCAATGCAAAAATTTAACAAGTGTGGTTTTGCCTGATAAAATATCTGTCATAGGCGAAGGTATGTTTGAAGAATGTTTCTCATTGACAGATGTAACACTGCCCGAAGGTCTGACAATCATTGGCAGAAACTTTTTTTACAGCTGTAAAAAATTAGAGAAAATAAACATTCCCGAGAGTGTAACAAAAATAGATGAAGCTGCTTTTTCCGGTTGTACCAATTTATCCGATATAATAATTCCGGACGCAGTAACAAGTATTGGTAAAAGTGCTTTCAGTGGTTGTAAATCTTTAACTAATATTACAATTTCCGCCAACGTAACAAGCATAGGTGCGTACGGTTTTTCCGGATGTTCGGGTTTAAGCCAAATAACGGTTGATGAAAACAACACAGTATATGACAGCAGAGGCAATTGCAACGCAATAATCGAAACAGCGGCAAACAAGCTTTTATTTGGGTGTAAAAACACAGTAATCCCAAATGACATAACCACTATCGGCCCAGATTCATTTTCATACTGTTCCGGCTTAACAAGTATAATTATCCCGAACAGTGTGACTTACATAGATATGTACGCATTTTATGGCTGCAGCGGATTAAAAGAGCTGACCATGCCATGTTCAGCAAATTTTTATAAATATCCCGGCACATTTGATAAAATAAATTTAAAAAAAGTAACCCTCACAAAAGGTTCCGGAACTATGCTGGACTACAGGTTGGATAACAGCGGAAGCGGGTCAATTTTTTGTACAAATACTCCTTGGTATATAAGCAGAAACAGTATAGAAGAGATTATAATTGAAGACGGCATAGAAAATATAGGCAGCTATGCATTCTTTTGTGTTTCCAATTTAGAAACCGTGGTAATTCCAGAAAGTGTTAAAACCATTGGCAAATGTGCGTTTAGAGGCTGTGAAAATTTAAGAAATATAACAATTCCCGAGAATGTAACAAGCATTGACGACGGTGCCTTTTGGTCCTGCAAAAGCTTAACAGATATAACTATTCCTAAAAATATAACAAAAATAGGCAATAATCTTTTCGAAGAATGTTCAGGCTTAAAAAGCTTAACAATCCCCGACGGTGTTACCGACATAGGCGAATCTGCTTTTTATTCATGCAGTGGGCTGACCGATATTACAATACCAAACAGTGTTAAAAATATCGGTATGCAAGCCTTTAGAAATTGCAGCGCTTTAACAAATATAGCTATTCCAAACAATATAACAAATATAGAAGAAGGTACATTCTACGGCTGCAAATCTTTGACGAACATCACAATACCGGACACTGTAACAGGTATTGGCATATACGCATTCGGGTGCTGCTCAAAATTAGAAAATATAACTATCCCAAAGGGAGTAAGCAGTATATCGGCAGGAACTTTTTATCAATGCACCGCTCTTAAAGAAATGATTATCCCATACACCGTAAACATTGTGAATAAAAAAGCATTTGACGGATGTAAAAATTTAACATCCTTGACAATTTATAACCGAGATTGCAGCTTAAACTACAATCCAATAGGCAAAAGCACAACGATTTACGGCTTTTCGGGTTCAACTGCCGAAGCATATTCAAAAAGCAACGGCAACAGCTTTGTCTCGATTGACGAAACACACGAGCACATTTATGACGGCATATGCGATATGTTCTGCAATACCTGCGGAGCAGAAAGAACTGCGGGAGTACATTCTTACGGAGAATATGCCGTTACGCTTGAGCCGACCTGCACACAGCCCGGTGAAAAAACGCGCATCTGCTCTTTATGCGGCTATGCAGAAAAAGCAGAAATTCCCGCAACCGGACACTCATATGATTCTTGCTGTGACAAAGATTGCAACAACTGTGCAGAGGTGAGAGTTCCGCCTCACATTGATGCTGACGATAACGGATTATGTGACAAATGCGGTGCATTTTTATCCGATATAGAGCTATCGGTAACCAAAAATATTACAGTCGGCAACAATGAAACGGTTTATATTAAATTTACCGCTCCCTACACCGGGCGATATAAATTTTATTCGTTATCGACCGTAGACACCTACGGATATATTTGTGACGCCGATAAAAATCCCATTGCAAGCGATGATGACAGAAGTGACGGAAATAATTTCTCGGTAATTGCAACGCTTACAAAGGGCACCAAATACTATCTCGGCGCAAAATTCGATAATTCAAGTCCTTCGAGAATATTGCCCGTTAAAATAGAGTATCTCTGCGACCACACCTCAACGCATACGGAACACAAAGACTCAACCTGCACGGAACAAGGCTATAATAAAAAGATATGCGACAGCTGCGGTGCTATACTCAGTTCATCGGTACTCCCGTTTTCACACAATTACACGTCAACCGTAACTCCCCCTACCTGCACCAAAAAAGGCTATACGGTTTATGTATGCTCTATCTGCGGCGACAATTATGTTTCGGATTACACCAACGCACTGAACCACCCGATAAAATCATGGAGCACCGTTAAAAACCCAACAACAACCTCAACCGGTTTAATGATTGAAACCTGCGAGCTTTGCGGAACAATATTCAGAGAAGCCGTTATGCCAAAGCTTTCGCCCGATTTTGTCACAGGCATAACTCTTTCACAAGATAAAATTGCTTTGAGCGTCGGCGAAACCGCAACGCTCACGGCAGAGGTTGCTCCCGACACGGCAAAAAATAAAAATATAATCTGGTCAAGCAAAGATACCTCTGTTGCCGGCGTTGAAAACGGCGTAATCACCGCAAAAGAGCCGGGTGTTACAATTATTGTTGCCCAAACCGAGGACGGCGGATATAAAGATTTTTGCATTGTCAGAGTTGCAAGCTTAACGGCAAAGAACGGCGCGGTTGTTGACAATGAAAACGGCGTAATTTACGGTTTTGCAGTCCGCCCCGATTCTATTGAGCAATATATTGAAACGGTTGACGATTCAATGACTGTCCAATGTGATTCGGCTGTTCTCGGCACAGGCAGTGCGGTGAATGTTACTAAAGGCGGAGAAACCGTCGATTCATTCAAAATCGTTATTTTCGGTGACGTTGACGGCGACGGCATATATGACGGTCAGGACGCAACAACCGTAAATCTTATCGCACACGGTATGCTCACGCGTGAGCAAGTGGGCGAAGCTGTGTGGATGGCAGCAGACTGTAACCACGACGGCGTGATTGACAACCTTGATGTTAATTTGCTGAACCGAGCGGGTCTGCTTTTATCAAAGGTTGACCAAAGCAAAACCGATGAGGAGCTTTCAACCGATTCGGCTTATACCGAGTATTTAAGCCTCATCGACCAAAAACCCAATGAACCCGACAGCACGCAGACCGACAACATTTTCTTAAAAATCATCGAGATTATAAAGCTCATCATAAAGTTTATTGAGGAATATATATCAAAAGGTTTTGTACTTTAACAAAAAATGGCGCATTTAGCAGCAGAAAAGATTTTTGCCGCTCGAATAATATGCCGTAAAATCACTTAAAAGTAAAGCTATAATTCACATCGGTATATTACTGCCGTTGGTGAATTATAGCTTTTGTGTTATCTAAACAAACGTTTAAAGAAGTTTATAACTCTTGTTACCGTCTTTAAAGCGTCTTGAAAAAAGTTTTCAAATCTTTCGTTTATTCTGTCAAGCGGAGTTTCTTCATGGCCGGCAATAACAAACTTAAAGGCATCATATTTACCTTCTTTCATCAAGTTCAGCATTTGCTCAAAGCTTATTTGCTCTTTGCCGTTTTCCGTCACGGCAACAAGACTGACATAAAGACCGTCAAAAGACAAATAATTACTCTCATCGTCTACACACGAGAGGTCAATATCGCCCTCATTCAATACACCGTCAAAAACCAACCTCTCAAAATACAAATACTTTGCCTGTGAGTGTAATCTGACAAAATCAGTTATAAAATAATATCCGAGGTCTTTATATACCGTGATTTCTTTGCTGAAAACAAGTGCCTCTTTTTTGCTGTTATAACTTACCGGCAAATATTTTATATTTTGATTGTTCGCAAATCTTTTTCCGTTATTATTCTCACCGATTATTAAGAGCTTACCGTTATGGTTTTTGAATGCATTGTCGCCAACGGCAGGTGAGGATTTAAATGTAACAAATTTTAAATTGCCGCAGTTTTCAAACGCCGATGCACCTATGTCTGTTATAGTGCCGCATAAAATAACCTCAGAAAGATTTTCGTATCCTTTAAAAGCAGCCGCCGCAATACTTGTTACGCCCTCGTCAAATATAACGGTTTTAATCTCGTTTCTAAGGCCGTACCATCCAAAGCCGCTTTGGTCTTCATATGCCCCCATTTCGCCGGATCCGCTTATTTTGAGCGTTCCATCGGCAGAAAAGCCGAATGTCAAATTGTCAGTCGGGGTGTCGGGCTGATAGTTATAAATAATATTTGCATTTGAAAGATAATTATTATTACTGCCTATAGAAATTTTTTCCCATTCCTCTTTGCTGCCTCGGTAATAAACATCTTTTAAATCATCACAAATATTAAAAGCATCTTCGCTTATAGTAATTACGCTTTTGGAAATCGTTACACTCGTCATATCTCTGCATCCATAAAATGCATAACTGCCTATACTTGTTACTTCTTCGGGAATCGTTACATTCGTCAAGCTGCTGCAATGCATAAATGCATTACTGCCTATACTTGTTACTCCTTCGGGAATCGTTACACTTGTCAAGCTTCTGCACCCTGAAAATACGCTCTCGTTTATGCTTGTTATTCCTTTGGGAATCGTTACACTCGTCAAACTGCTGCAGCCGAAAAATGCACTCTTGCTAATGCTTGTTACACTATCCGGAATTGCTATGCTTATCAAACTTTCGCAATCTTTAAAGGCTGAAGTTCCTATGCTTGTTACACCTTCAAGAATTGCTACACTTGTTAAACTTCTGCAACCGGAAAATACGCCCTCGTATATGCTTGTTACTCCTTCGGGAATCGTTATACTCGTCAAACTACTGCAACCTTTAAATGCAGAAAAGCTTATGCTTGTTACATTTTTCGGAATTGTTACACTTGTCCATTTGCTGCAATTATAAAATGCCCGATTGCCTATGCTCGTTACCCCGTCGGGGATTGTTATGCTTGTCAAACTACTGCAATTATAAAATGCATAATCGCCTATTTTTTCCACACTGTTTGGGATTGACACACTTCCGTTTCTTGAAGACGAACAGCCGAGAAGTTCTTTTTTAGAACTGTCTTTATATACAAGACCATCTTCTATATATCCGTTAATACACTTTGCTCTTGCTTGTGAGTTTGTATGATTGTATATAATATTATTAACCATCCAAAAAGCCTGAAAGCCCATGTTTTTGACACTTTCGGGAATTGTTATACTTACCAAGTTGCTGCAATTATAAAATGCACGGTCGCCTATTTTTTCCACACTGTTTGGGATTGACACGCTTTCTGTTCTTGAAGACGAGCAGCCGAGAAGTTCTTTTTTTGAACTGTCTTTATATACAAGACCATCTTCTATATATCCGTTAATGCACTTTGCTCCCCATGGTGAACCTGACAGCGAACCGTTGTATATAATATTATTTACATACGAAAATGCATCACTGCCTATGTGAGCTACCCCTTCGGGAACTGTTACACTTGTCAAACTGCTACAATACATAAATGCATTAATGCCTATACTTGTTACATTTTTTGGAATTGTTGCGCTCGTCAAGCTGCTGCAATAATAAAAAGCCTGATAATCTATGCTTGTTACACTATCCGGAATTGTTACACTCGTCAAGCCACTACAATTTTCAAAGGCAGAACTGCCTATACTTGTTACTCCCTTGGGAATTGCTATGCTTGTCAAACTGCTGCAACCATAAAATACATAATTGCCTATGCTTGTTACTCCTTCGAGAATCGTTACACTTGTCAAGCTGCTGCAATTTTTAAATGTAGACGCCTGTATGTTTGTTACCCCTCCGGGAATCGTTACACTCGTCAAACTACTGCAACCTTCAAATGCAGAATAGCCTATACTTACTACACCTTTAGGAATTGTTATGCTTGTCAAGCTTTTGCAACCTTCAAAGGCAGAGCTGTCTATGAATCTTACTCCTTCGGAAATCGTTATGCTTGTTAAGCTGCTACAATTTTCAAAGGCAGAACTGTCTATGAATCTTACTCCTTCGGAAATTGTTACACTTGTCAAACTACTGCAACCTTTAAATGCAGAAAAACTTATGCTTGTTACACCGTCTTCTATAATTACCTCTTTGATTTTTTTATTTTTATAAAACGGTGAATGTAGATTACTTGAATAATCAGCCATTTTCCCCGTTCCGCTTATTGTTAATACGCCTGTGTTTTTATTTAAAGAGTATGTAACGTTTTCGCCGCAGGTTCCGCTCTCGAATGTCTCTCCTGCTGATACGACAATCGCTCCCACAACAGCAACAGAATCCGTAACATCGGCATTGTTCCCGTCATCTTTTGTTATGGTGCAAGATGTAACGTCCAGATCAAATGAATATTCGTCAGATAAGATATTAAATGTAACTACATACATTTCGCCTTGTTTTTTATATCCTTCCGATGAAAAAATTGAAATATTGGGAACCCCTATTGCCGGGTTTGTATCGCAGCCTGTTGTTGCATCCGAATGCAGATCTGATCCATCTTTTATGCTTACACATTCGAGCCCGGCTGTTTTGAAACTAATATCAATAGCATTAAAAGATCCGGTAGTAAGATTTATAGAAGCAACAAGCCGGTTGCCATCCAAACTTATTTTTTTGATTTCAAGTACCGGAGCTTTCATTGCAAATGCCGAAACAGTAAAAGCTGCTGTAAAACCTAAAATCATTGAAATTGAAAGAATAACCGCTAAAATCCGTTTAAATATTGTTTTCAAAATCAAAACCCTTTCTGCAAGTTGTTTAATAAATATATCTTTAAAAGCACTCAAAGAACACCTTTAATCATTTCTACTTTACAACCAAAGCGAGGTTATATATTCCCGAGAGCGGCACAGCGGTGAACAATGCCGCAACAGCCAACAAAACTGCTAAAATTTTTTTCATTTTAAACCCCTTCTCTTTTTAAAATTACCGAAGCTGTGATGCTGAAAAATTCATCGCAGCTCATATCTACAAAACCGTCGTATTTCTTTACGGCGGTTTTTATATTTTTTATGCCGAAGCCGTGATTTTTGCTGTCTGATTTAGATGTTTTTATATTGCCGTTTTTAATAACGACTTTGTTCTTTACAGGATTTCTCACGGTAAGTGAAAAGCCCATTTTGCTCTCTTTTCCTTTAACTATAATATCGCTGCCGCTTAAATCTTTGCAGGCTTCAACCGCATTTGAGAGCGCGTTTGAAAGGATTGTGCACAAATCATAATTGCTGATTCCGCTTTCGGGTATAGTGCCGTCAAAAATTATGTTCACACCGGATTTTTTTGCGTCTCTCGCTTTGTCGGAGATTATTGCGTCTGCAAGACGGTTGCCGGTGAAGTATGTTTTTTCTGTTTGCGACACTTTGCCGCCAAGCTCATCTATGTAGTTTTGAGCCTCTTTAATTTTGCCCTCGGATATAAGCGCGTTTAAAGAAAAAAGATTGTTCTTTATATCATGGCGAAAGCTGCGTATATCTTTGTTCATTTGCATCAAATCTTCATAATGCTTCAACTGCAAGGACAACTGATTTTCCGCTTCCTTTTGCGCCCTTGCGGCTGAAGAATATTTGTAAATAACAAAAGACAAGCACCCGACGACCAGCGTTGCCGAAAGAAGCGTGAGCACTTGATAAACGTCGCGGTATGAATTTTCTTCTGCAAGTGTTGCACCGTAAAATGCCGCTAAGTCGGCAATGATTATTACAACATAAACTATTGACGGTATCTGCTCAAAAAAGTCCTGCGGCACATAAAGCGAGCTGAATTTTGTTATTGCAAAAACTATCGCCGTAAGCAATGAGAACAGAACAACATAGCAAATCGCTTCAGACAAAAAGCTTGTCAGCTTTAAATATGTGCGAACGGTCAAAACAACAAAATCCGACGTTACCGCAAATACAAATCCAAACCAGAAAAAAGTCATTTTCTTTTTGGATTTAAAAAGGAAATACGGTCCTATTACAAATGCGAGCATTGAGGCAGTGTCCGGCACGGTGGTTGCGGCATATCTGTCGCCGATAAAAAGCAGCGCCGCCGCCGTGGACAAGAGCAAAAAAGAGAAAAACACGACCGAAGCAACCTTTTTAACGCAAAAACGATAGCCAAACAGCTTGTTCATTAAAAAGCTTTCAAATGCAACGCCTTCAAAAATATAAAGGCAGGCAAGTATACACTCTAAGATATATTGCTTCATTTTGTTACCTCAAGATATTTTTGGCATAAATCATTATACTTGCTGTGGCTGACGCATAAAACCTGACCGCTTTGCATGACGCAATTTTTGCTGTCAAAGCTCGAAATTTTGTTTATGTTTATCAAATATCCGCGGTGAATTCTGACAAAGTCGCATTTTGTCAGGTCATCTTCAAAAGCCTGCATGGTTTTTCTGCAAACAATATCTCTGTCTTTCAGGTGAACAACCGAATATTTCCTGTCCGCCTCTATAAAATAAATGTCGTTAATGTCAACAATTATTGATTCGTCATTAACTTTTATAACAATTTTTTGCGCCGTGCGGGTGTCTTCGACAAAAGAAGAGATCACCTCGATTATTTTGCTTTTTCTGATGGGCTTGACAAGAAATCGAAATGTTCTGACCTCAAAAGACTCATATACAAACTCCGGATATGCCGTGATAAAAATTATCCCCTTGTTATATCCGCCCTTATCTCTTATCATGCGTGCAAAATCCAGACCGTTTACGCCGGGCATTTTATAATCGAGAAAAAACAAATCAAATTCATCTGTTCTGTCGCTCAAATCCCGATAATCATAAAACAGCTCATAACCTATGTTTGTACGGTTATATTCGTTATAGTCGTCTATTGCTTCGGCTATAAAATTCGTCACTGTTTTGTGGTCGTCACATACCGCGATTTTTAACATAATACATCACTCTGCCTTCGCAATTCAAATTATAATACAAAATCCCCCGAGGCGCACAGTTTTTTACCACGCAAACTCGGTTATTCATCACGCATATATTGAAAAAGGAATTATTCGATTTTATAATTTCAAAAGAACTTATCAATGTTATGTTTTGAAAAGTATACACTGAAAAACAAAATTTTTCAAGCATATATATTTTATTCATAAAAAACAGCTTTGTAAAGTCAATTTTTATCAATTCGTACCGCTAAAATAGCTATTCGTGCCGTTTTGTGATTTTTTCGATTTTTTTATGTTAGAATGTGGAAGTCGATTGAACACAGGACTTTTAAAAGGCCGTCTCGGCTTATAAAAACACGGTATTGGGGACGGGGTTTAAGTATATGAAAAAAGTAAGCGTCATCGCCGCATGTGCGTTAACGTCGGTGATTGCGGCAGTTGTCTGCTTTGCATTTTTTAATTTTAACGGCGGCAAATCAAAAGAGCAGGTTGTCTGCGGTGAGCTTTCCGGCAAGCAGATTTACAGCACGCTTTATGACGGCACGGCGGTTTATTATGCGGTGCAAAACAAAAGCGATAAAATGACCGAAATATATAAATATGACGAAAGCACCGGAAAAACCCAAAAGCTTCATGTTGCCTTCTTTGCAAACAAAAAAATAATCTGCGGCTGCGGCAGAAAGATATATTGTTACGATAAAAACAAAAACAGCTGGAGCATTAAACCGAAAGCCTCAAACTGCTTTGAGTGCTTTTGATATAAAACAAAAACGGAGGAGTAAAAAATGAGAGGAACAATTAAAAGAGCGGCTGCGGCGGCACTTGCGCTTATCATCTTTGTAATGTGCGCCATCTCGGCTTTTGCCGCACAAGAGAAAGAGCCGAACGACACCATAGTTACCGCAAACACAATTTCGGTGAACACGGTCGTCAACGGAACGACACACAGTAACGATTCGAAAGACTGGTATAAATTTACAATCAATCAGGACGGATGTGTGTGGATAGATTTTACGCATGATTACGGAGCTGCCGCTCACTATGTGTACTTATATTCTTATGATGGCACAAACGACAAAGAACATATGGATTTTCATATTTCCAACTCCCAAGAAAAAAAATCTTCCGCCAAGCAAGGTCTTTCCGCCGGTACATATTATATTCTAGTAGATCGTTTCACCTCTTACACAACAAACTACTCTCTAAAGGTTAATTTTAAAGCGGCAAATGATTGGGAAAAAGAATTTAACGATACAATTGTTACGGCAAACACCATATCTG
>UQCF01000012.1 GCA_900539465.1 uncultured Ruminococcus sp.
GCAGCGGCAGTAAGCGGCAAAAAGACTATCAACCAGACCGGCGCTACAAAATAAAAACATAAAGATGACCGCTCCGAAAGGGGCGGTTATTTTTTTATAATTATAATGCTTTTGATTAATTCACTTCGTATATTTATAAGCGCATAATGCTAAAACAGAAAAAAGAGACAAAACTTTTGTGGTATAAATATAATATGTATAATTATGCTGCGCGATGTATAAGCAGGGGATGATGTTTCGGTGAATCTTTATGAAAAGCTTTTAAAAGGTGAAGAAAAGCTGTCGGTTGTGGGGCTCGGTTATGTCGGTATGCCCATAGCGGTTGCTTTCTCTAAAAAAGTCAAGGTTATAGGCTTTGACTTGAACAAAAAAAAGATAGAGCTTTATAAAAGCGGAGTTGACCCGACAAAAGAGGTCGGCGACGAAGCAATAACCGAATGTAATGTAGATTTCACAGACGATGCCTCAAAGCTTAAAGAGGCAAAATTTCATATAGTTGCCGTTCCGACCCCTGTCAACAGCGACCATATGCCGGATCTTACTCCCGTTGAAAGCGCAAGTCGTGTGGTCGGTCAAAATCTTACAAAAGGCAGTGTTGTTGTTTTTGAGTCAACAGTTTATCCCGGTGTAACAGAAGATGTGTGTGTGCCGATAATAGAAAGAGAATCGGGGCTTAAATGCGGCACGGATTTTAAAATCGGCTATTCACCGGAGAGAATAAACCCGGGCGACAAGGTTCACAGACTTGAGACGATAGTTAAAATCGTTTCGGGTATGGACGATGAAACTCTTGAAACGGTTGCAAGGGTTTATGAGCTGGTTGTGGCGGCGGGCGTTCACCGTGCAGAGTCAATAAAAGTCGCCGAAGCCGCAAAGGTAATAGAAAACAGCCAGCGCGATATAAACATTGCCTTTATGAATGAACTTTCAATAATGTTTAATCGCATGGGCATAGATACCAAATCCGTATTGGAAGCCGCGGGAACAAAGTGGAATTTTTTAAAGTTTTATCCCGGGCTCGTCGGCGGTCACTGCATAGGCGTTGACCCTTACTATCTCACATATAAGGCGGAGGAGAGAGGCTATCACAGCCAGGTTATTCTTGCCGGCAGAAGAATCAACAACTCAATGGGCAAATTTGTTGCCGAAAATCTTGTCAAAAATCTCATAAAAGCCGATTGCCATGTCAAAAAAGCGCACGTTGCTCTTTTGGGCTTCACATTCAAAGAGAATTGCCCTGATACAAGAAATACGCGCATAGTGGATATATATAACGAGCTTAAAGAATACGGCATTGAGCCTGTTGTTGCGGACCCCGAGGCGGATGCCGCCGAGGCGGAGAGAGAATACGGCATAAAATTGACGGATATAAAAGACATTAAAAATGTTGACGCCGTTATTCTTGCAGTTGCACACAACAAATTTAAAGAGATGACGGCGGCGGATATTGCTTCGCTGTTTAAAAATGAACCTAATAACAAAAAGGTATTTCTTGATATAAAAGGACTTTTTGACAGAAAAGAATTTGAATCTGCCGGATATAATTATTGGCGCCTTTAATTTAATACAAAAATAAGAAAGGAGGAGGTTGAGATGAACAGCGGCAAAGCAAACGCGGTAGAACGGCTTACACTTATAATATTTGTCATATTGCAAACGGTGGCGTTCTATTTTGTGTGGCGAACCGAATATAATCCCATGCTTGCCTCCTCATATCTTTTTAAGGGCAATACGCTTATGATTTTGATTTACGGCGTTGTTGCCGCGCTTTGTTACAAAGCTTTAGAGGCTTTTAAACTCATTTTAAATTCCGCATATAATCTTGCCGTATCTCACATTATCTCAAATGTGTTTATTGATTTTATAATATACGTCATTTTGATAATTGTTTTCAGAGGCTTTACAACGCCTGTGCCGATGCTGAAGCTTCTCGCTATAAACATTTTGATTTCGGCGCTGTGGATTCCGCTGTGCAAGCTTGTGTTCAAAAAAATATTGCGCGGCTCAAAGAGCATTTTATTTTATACGATAGACGACCCCAAAAGACTAAAGAAAAAATTAGATAAAAGAAAAGACAGAATTTCGGTAGAAAAATTTGTTAAGATAGAGTCTGTAAAAGACATAAAATCAGAATATCTTGACGGCTTTGAATGTGCCGTTATCGCATATATGCCGAGCAATTTCAGAAATGAGCTTTTAAAGCTCTGCTTTGAAAAAAATGTGGAAGCGGTTGTATTCCCCAAGGTTTCGGATGTTTTGATGCGCGGCGCAAAAGAACTTAATATTTATAATCAGCCGATGTTTATTTTGGGCAACTCCTATATCAGCCCGTTCCAAAGGTTTTTAAAAAGAGCGTTTGATATAGCTTTTTCCGCATTGGTTATTGTTGTGTCAAGCCCCATAGTGCTTGCCGTTTCTTTGGCTATAAAAATTGAGGACGGCGGTCCTGTGTTTTATAAGCAAAAAAGGTGCAGCATTAACGGAAAAGAATTTGTTATATATAAATTCAGAAGTATGATTGTTGACGCCGAAAAAAATTCGGCGGCTCAGCTTGCCTCAAAGGACGATAAAAGAATAACCAAAGTCGGCAAATTCATAAGACCTACCAGAATAGACGAGCTGCCGCAGTTTATCAACATAATAAAAGGTGAAATGTCCGTTGTGGGTCCCAGACCCGAAAGAAAAGAGCTTATTGAAAAATATTCAAAATATGTTGAAGCTTTCCCTTACAGAACAAAGGTCAAGGCCGGGCTTACCGGCTATGCTCAGATAATGGGCAAATATAATTCAAACCCTTACAACAAACTGCTTTATGATTTGATTTATATTCAAAAATTCTCTGTTATACTTGATTTGAAGCTCATTTTGATGACGGTAAAAATTATGTTTGTCAAAGACAGCACAGAGGGTGTGGATGAAGAGTTCGACGAGTTTATGGAATGTTTTAAAAAAACTTTGCCGGAACTTTCAAAAGACGAAACGGATTGATTTTGATATGAGTTATTCTGTATATATGGAAACCTTTGCGCTCATCGTTATGTGCTTTGTGTATCTTCATGTCAGTGCGGGTGCAAAGGGTGAAAAGAAAAAGAAAACATTTAGGGCTTTGTGCGCTTTGGCATTTTGTGTTTTTGCGGCAATACTTCTTTATCTTGCAATATTCAAAAGAGCAGGGCATTTCGAGCAGAGAAGCTTATCGTTTGCTCCGTTCTCTTGCTATCATACGGTGCTGACGGTTTATAATTCTTTTGACTCTTATAAGCTGATTTTAGACAACATACTTGTTTTTGTGCCGTTTGGTATGCTATTTCCGAATTTGCCGGGTAAAAACCGAAAGCATAAGCTCCTTATAAGTGCGGCGGCAGGCATGGCTTTTAGCGTGATGATAGAGTCTGTACAATATGCTTTTTCACTCGGCTGCACAGAGCTTGACGATGTTATAAACAACACGATAGGCACCATAGTCGGCTGCGGAATTTTTGCACTCGGCGAAAAGATTAGCCGAAACGGCAAAAAAACCGTTTTGCAGCCGGGCTGGCAAAAATGCCTTATACCTGCGGCGGCTGTTTGCGCTGTGATGTTTTTTATGGATGTTTACAGAGAGTATATTTTATTCGGCAAGATGTGATTGAGGCTTTGCTTTAAGAAAGGAAAGAGAAATGGAAGATTTGATTTTAAAAAAGCGCGTTTTCGGCGGTTTTGACCCCGACAGCGTCATAGACTATATAACTTCTCTCAAGGCAGAAAATGAAAAATTAAAAAAAGAGCTTGCTGCAAGGTCTGCCGATAAAAGCAAGGACGACAATTTTCAAGCAATAATAAACGAGCTTAATAATGAAATTATAAGGCATAAAAACGAAAAGACAGAGCTTAAAAAAGAAATAGATTTGCTCAAAGAAAAATGCGAAAAAGCCGAGCAGTCCTCATGTGCCGAAAATTCAAAAATCGCCGTTGAGTCGTTAAATCTTGCGAACCATTACGTTCGCTCTGCCGTGAAGATTTCGGGTGAGGTTACAGATAATACGGTGCAAAAGGCAGAAAAATCCAAGGAGGTTTTAGAAGGCTCGCTTGACACCATTGATGAGTTCGAGGATACCATGGTTCTGCTCAGAAAAAGAATAGACGACATGATGCGGTCTTTTGATGATATTTCAGACACGTTCGGCTCTTTAAAAAAATATGAAGATTTAAGCGTAGAACCCCCAATAAAGAGCGACGGTGTTGAGCTTTCACTTGCAGAGTAATATTAAAACAGTCGGGTGACCGGCTGTTTTGCATAATAGTCGGTATTTTGTTACTTTTATACCATAATGTTATAACGGCACAGGTGTTGAAAAGCACTGTGCACTATTGTATAATTCAAGAAGCAGGAGGTGCGTTGTATGACTGATAAAAAAATAAATCTTTCTTTAATTGACCCCGTACTTAGCGAGTATAAGGGAGTAAAAGGCAGTCTTATAACAATTTTGCAAAAAACACAGGATGTTTACGGCTACTTGCCGCAGGACGCGATTAAATATATTTCTGAAGTTACAGAAATTCCGCAGTCCAAAATCATCGGTGTTGCAACGTTCTATACACAGTTCAGATTTGAACCGGTCGGCAAATATATGATAATGCTTTGCCAGGGTACCGCGTGCCATGTAAACGGCTCTAAGATGATAGAACAGACCGTAAAAGAAGAACTCGGAATTGAGGACGGTCAGACCACACCCGACGGGCTTTTTTCGCTCAAATGCGTAGCCTGCCTCGGCTGTTGCAGTCTTTCGCCGGTTATGATGATAAATTCCGACACTTACGGCTCTTTAACACCCGAAAAGACTAAAAAAATACTCAGAGAATTAAGGGAGGCGGAAAAATGAAAATCCTTGTAGGAGAGGGCAGCTGCGGCATTGCCGCCGGCGCAGAGAAAGTTTATTCCGCACTTCAAAAAGCTCTCGCAGGCACGGCTCATACGCTCGGCGTTACGGGCTGTATCGGTATGTGCTATCTTGAGCCTATTGTAGATGTTTATCCCGACGGCGGTGAGGTTATCCGCCTTGTGAGAGTGAAGCCCGAGGACGCGGAAAAAATCTTGGCATTTTTGAATGACGGCAGCGAAGAGCATATAAAAGACCTTGTTGTGTCCGAAGAAGATTCGCAGTTTCTTAAAAAGCAGACAAGAATAGCTCTGCGCCGCTGCGGAATTATCGACCCGAACGAAATTTCCGACTTTCTTAAAAACGACGGATATACCGCCCTTAAAAAAGTGCTCGGCGGGATGACGCCCGAACAGGTAATAGACACTGTTAAGATTTCGGGGCTTGCAGGCAGAGGCGGAGCAGGATTCCCGACTTGGTTCAAGTGGAACGCCGCAAGGCAGAGCGCGGGCGATGAAAAATATCTTATCTGCAACGCGGATGAGGGCGACCCCGGCGCGTTTATGGACCGTGCGGTCATAGAGAGCGACCCTCACAATCTTATCGAGGGTATGCTCATAGCCGCCTATGCAATCGGCGCAAAGCACGCTGTTGTTTATGTCAGGGCAGAGTATCCGCTTGCAATCAAAAGACTTGAAAGAGCCATTAAGCAGGCGCAGGAGAACGGCTATCTCGGCGAAAATATTCTCGGCAGCCCGTTCTCGTGCGATATGAGAATAAAGGCAGGCGCAGGCGCGTTTGTTTGCGGTGAAGAGACCGCACTTATAGAATCCCTTGAGGGCAGCCGCGGTATGCCGAGGCTCAAGCCTCCGTTCCCGGCGCAGTCGGGTTACTGGCACAAGCCCTCCAATATAAACAATGTCGAAACCTTTGCCAATGTTTCGTGGATTATAAATAACGGCGGCGAGGCTTTTGCCGCGATGGGTACAGAGAACTCAAAGGGAACAAAGGTGTTTGCGCTCACAGGCAAAATCAAGCGCGGCGGACTCGTTGAGATACCCATGGGCAAAACTCTTCGCGATGTAATATTTGACATCGGCGGAGGAATGAAAGGCACAAAGAAGTTCAAAGCCGTGCAGATGGGCGGCCCCAGCGGCGGCTGTATTCCGGCAGAGCTTATAGATACGGTTATTGATTACAAAGCCTTGGGCGCAACAGGCGCAATAATGGGCTCCGGCGGAATGGTCGTTATGGACGAAGATACCTGCATGGTGGGCATGGCAAAATTCTTCCTCGATTTTACCGCAAAAGAGTCCTGCGGCAAGTGCGTTCACTGCCGAATAGGCACAATGCGTATGCTCGAAATTCTTGAGAGAATAACCGAGGGCAAGGGCAAAGAGGGCGATATAGAATTGCTCGAGGAACTTTGCTCCTCAATCAAAGACGGTGCGCTTTGCGGTCTCGGTCAAACAGCGCCGAACCCCGTTCTCACAACCATACGCTATTTCAGAAACGAGTATGAGGATCACATCAAAAACAAAAAATGCTCCGCAGGCGAGTGTACGGCGCTTGTGAAGTATTCGATAGACCCGTCCGCTTGCCGCGGCTGCACTCTCTGCGCGAGAAATTGCCCGGTCAAAGCAATAGAGGGCGAGGTCAAAAAGCCGCACAGCATCAATACTATGGTTTGTGTTAAGTGCGGCAAGTGCAAATCTGTTTGCAAATTCGGCGCAGTTAAGCTGAGCTGAGAAAGGAGCCGAAAATATGCCTGAAATGATAAATCTTACGATTAACGGAATTGCCGTTACAGCCCCTGCCGGTTCAACCATACTTTCTGCCGCAAAGGATAACGGAATTTTTATCCCCACACTTTGCCATGACGACCTCACCGAGGCGTACGGAGCGTGCGGACTTTGCGTTGTTGAAGCCGAGGGAATACCGAAGCTTCTCAGAGCCTGCTCTGCAAAGGTATCAGAGGGCATGGTAATTCACACCGAATCCGAAAGAGTTATAAAAACAAGAAAAACCGCGCTGGAGCTTATTATGTCGGCTCATGACGGCGACTGCAAAGCTCCCTGCTCGCTTGCCTGCCCTGCGGGCACCGACTGCCAGGGCTATGTCGGCCTTATAGCAAACGGCGATTTTGACGCTGCACTGAAGCTTATAAAAGACAGAATTGCTCTGCCTGCCTCAATAGGCAGAATTTGTCCGCACCCGTGCGAAAAAGCGTGCCGCAGAGCTTTGGTAGAGGAGCCGATAAACATTGCACAGCTCAAAGCTTTTGCCGCGGATATGGACAGGAAAAGCGAAAAATCCTATGTTCCCTCGGTGGAGCCGGATACGGGCAAAACCGTCAGTATAATCGGCGGCGGCCCCGGCGGACTTACGGCGGCATTTTTCCTGCGCCGCAAGGGCCACAGGGTTAAAGTATATGATATGATGCCCCACATGGGCGGTATGCTCAGATACGGAATACCCGAATACCGTTTGCCGAAAGAAATTCTCGACGCAGAGGTAAAAATGATAGAATCTCTCGGCGTTGAGATGATAAATAATATAAAAATCGGCAAAGATATTTCTTTTGATGAAATTAAAAAGGCGAGCGACGCGGTCGTTATCGCGGTCGGCGCATGGCGTTCAAGCCCGATGCGCGTTAAGGGTGAAGACCTTGACGGCGTTTACGGCGGAATTGATTTTCTCAGAAATGTTATTCTCGGCTCCGCTCCCGAAATCGGCGATAAAGTCGCGGTCTGCGGCGGCGGCAACACCGCAATGGACGCTTGCAGAACGGCGGTAAGGCTCGGCGCAAAAGAGGTTTATGTTGTATATCGCCGCACAAGAGACGAAATGCCTGCCGAAAAGGCAGAAATTGACGAGGCGGAGGAAGAGGGAGTCGTTTATAAATTCCTCACTAATCCCTCAGAGATACTCGGCAAAAACGGCAGAGTAACCGGCATTAAGCTTCAGGTTATGCAGCTCGGCGAGCCGGACGAGGGCGGCAGGCGCAGACCTGTTCCGGTTGAGGGCAAGTTTGAAGAGATTAAGGTTGATTCCGTAATTATGGCAATCGGTCAAAAGCTCGACCCCGACTCTTCTATGGGCGCAGAACTTACCGGCCGCGGCACAATATCCGCCGATGAAGAGACGTTTATGACAAATCTTGACGGCGTGTTCGCAGTGGGCGACGCAACAAACAAGGGTGCTTCAATAGCCATTGAGGCTGTCGGCGAGGGCGAAAGAGCCGCAAAGGTGATAGATTCTTACTTGAACGGTGCAGAGCTTCGCGCAAGAAAGCCCTATCTTTCAAAGCGAGAGGTCACTGCCGATATGCTTTCTTCAAATCCGAAGCATCAGAGAGTTAAAATGTCACAGCTCCCCGCACAGGAGAGAAAGCATAATTTTAAAGAGGTCACAAAGCCCTACACCGCAGAGGAGGCAATGAAAGAGGCAAGCAGATGCCTTGAGTGCGGTTGCCGCGAATACTTTAAGTGCCGCCTTTTGAATATGGCAAATCTCTATGACATTGACCCCGAGAAATTCAAAGGGAAATTACCGCAGTCTTATACCGAAAATTCAAACGAGTTTATACAGCGCAACACATCAAAGTGCATTTTGTGCGGACTGTGCGTGCGCTCATGCTCGGAGGTTATGAATATCAGCGCAGTGGGTCTTGTCGGCAGAGGATTTAAAACAGATGTTTCAACGCCGTTCAGTCTGCCGCTTAATGAGGTCGGCTGCACAAACTGCGGACTTTGCGTTGAGCTTTGCCCGACGGGAGCTCTCACAGAAAAGAACGCGCTCAAAAAGCAGGTTCCGCTTGATGAGGATTATAAGCTTGCCTCATGCGATATTGACGGCAAAAAGTGCGAGTTTAAGCTCTCTTTCTATAACGGCAAGCTGTTAAGGGCTGTTCCGCACGATGACAACGCAAGGCATTGCAATCTTTCGAGAGAAGAAATTTTCAAAAAATTTGCCGACGCTTGACAACAAAATTTTCTTGTGATACAATAAGCCAAATTGAATATTCAAAGGCTATGAAGAGAAGCAGTAGCATTTATGATTCCGAACAGAAAGCTGCCGGCAGATGAGAGGCGCGCGGATAGTTTTTGTGAATTCATCTCGGAGCTGCGCACCGAACGGCATTCGCTCAGTAGACTGCGACGGCAGCACCCCGTGACCGAGTGCGAGAGTATCGCTTTTGCTGTACTCAATGAGGCGCTCTGCGTGAGCCGAGCGTGAATTAAAGGTGGTAACACGGTTCGACCCGTCCTTTTAAATAAAGGACGGGTCTATTATTTTTATTGACAGGAGTGTGCTTAAATGGAGGAAAAAATCAGAGAACTCAAAGCTCAGATTGAAGAAAAAACCGGCAGTGTTCCCGGTATCGAAGAGCTTAAAGAAATTCGCTTCAATTATTTGAGCAAAAACGGAGCAATCCCCGCGCTTATGAAACAGCTCGGTTCACTTTCTAAAGAAGAAAGACCGGCGGTGGGCAAGCTTATAAACGAGTTTAAGGCATGGGCAACAGAACGCTTTGACGAGCAGGAAAAACGCCTTAGCCAAAAGGCTCTTGAGATGAGATATGAAAGAGAACAGATTGATGTAACAATGCCTGCAAAAAAACATCACACAGGCACTGTGCACCCTGTTACCCTTGTCAGAAACGAGCTTACGGACGCATTCGTAGGCATGGGCTTCACTGTGTTTGAGGGGCCCGAAATCGAAGACGATTTTCATAACTTCACCGCCCTTAATGTTTCTGCCGACCATCCGTCAAGAGATAAGCAGGATACTTTCTATATAAACGACGATTTGCTTTTGAGAACCCACACCTCACCCGGTCAGATTCACTCAATGCAGACCCTAAAGCCGCCGTTTAAAATCGTATCTCCCGGCAGAGTTTTCCGCTGTGACGACGACGGAACTCATGCCCCGATGTTCCACCAGATGGAGGGTCTTGTCATAGACAAAAACCTTTCTATGTGCGACCTTCAGGGACTTCTTGACACGCTTGCAAAAACAGTTTTTGACAAAGATACAAAAACACGTTTCCGCCCGTCGTTCTTCCCGTTCACAGAGCCGAGCGTTGAGGTTGACGTTACCTGCTGCGAGTGCCACGGTGCAGGTTGCCGCCTTTGCAAGGGCACAGGCTGGATAGAAATTCTCGGCGGCGGCGTAGTAAACCGCAATGTTATCAAAAACTGCGGACTTGACCCCGACGAGTGGACGGGTCTCGCATTCGGCACGGGTCTTGACCGTGTTGCAATGCTTAAATACGGTGTAAACAACATTCACCTGCTTTATGACGGTGATGTAAGAATACTTGAGCAGTTCAGAAAGTGAGAGGTGATTTAATATGTATTTACCGATTAGCTGGTTAAAAGAAATGGTAGACCTTGACGGCGTTTCATCTCAGAAGATAGAGGACAGCCTCTTCTCCTGCGGACTTGAGGTAGAAGAAAAGCTCCCCGTTGCAGCCGATATTGACGGCATAAAAGTCGGCGTCATAAAAGAAATAACACCTCACCCGGATTCTGACCATATGGTTATCTGCATTGTTGACTGCGGTGAGTTCGGCACCGATATTCAGATAGTTACAGGCGCACCCAACGTAAATGTGGGCGATCATGTGCCCGTTGCACTCCCCGGTGCAAAGGTTTACGGCAGAAGCAAGGGCGATTCATCTGCCCCTGCCGAGGTTGTCACAATCAAAAAAGGCAAGCTCAGAGGCATTGAATCCGACGGTATGCTTTGCTCGGGCGAAGAACTCGGCATAGATGACGATTGGTATGACGGCGCGTCGGTCTACGGCATAATGATGCTCGGCTCGGACGCACTCCCGGGTGCAGACGTCAAGAGCTATCTTGGGCTTGATGATGAAGTGTGGGATATTTCGGTCACTGCAAACCTTGCACACTGCCAGTATGTTTACGGTGTAGCGAGAGAGCTTGCGGCTTCTCTCGGCAGAAAGCTCAATGAGCCCGCACTTGATTTTACAGCCGTACCCGAAGCAAATAACGACAAAGTCAGCGTCAGCGTGCTTGCACCCGACCTTTGCCCCAGATACATCGCGCATTTCGTCAAGGATGTTAAAATTGAGCGCTCACCCGTTTGGATGCGCCGCAGACTTAAAATGTGCGGAATAAATTCCATAAGCTCGTTTGTTGATATAACAAACTATGTTCTCGTTGAAATGGGTCAGCCCATGCACGCGTTTGACATGGCAAATGTAGCGGGTGAAAAAATAATTGTCAGACGTGCCGAGAACGGCGAAAAAATAACTACTCTTGATGAAAAAGAGTTCACCTTAAATTCAGAAAATCTTGTTATTTGCGACGGCGACAAGCCAGTTGCGCTCGCAGGTATAATGGGCGGACTCAACTCCGAAATCAAAGACACCACCAAGGACGTTTTGTTTGAGGCGGCAAAGTTTGAGCGCGGCAATATCCGCCGTTCTTCCCGTGCTCTCGGTCAGAGCAGCGATTCATCACGCAGATTTGAAAAGGGCGTTGACGAGTATACAACAGGCATTGCAATGAGCAGAGCGCTTCATCTTGTGCAGGAGCTTAAATGCGGCACTGTTTCGGCAACCCATATTGATGTTGACGCAAACCCCGAGAGAGAAAATCAGAGGGTAACAACCACTTTCGGCGCAATCAATGCCGTTTTGGGTATTGAAATTGATAAAGACACCATAATAGATATACTTCGCCGCCAGAACTATGAGGTTACGGCGGACGGCGAAAACATCACCGCGGTTGCGCCTGCTTACAGAACCGATATTGAGGGCAATGCGGCAGACCTCGCAGAGGATGTTATAAAGGTCTACGGCTATGAGCACATTGTGCCGAAGTTTATGACCAACGCGGCTATCACAAGCGGCGGACTCAGCAAAAACCAAAAGAGACTCGGCAGAGTTAAAAATATGCTTGCCGCACAGGGCTTTTGCGAGACAATCAACTATTCTTTCTACTCCCCGGCGGAGCTTGATTTGCTCAGATTCCCCGAGGATGCAGAGGAGAGAAACGTTGTTTATATCAGCAATCCCCTCAGCGAAAATTATTCTATAATGCGTTCGGTGCTTGCACCCACAACCGTCAGAATTTTGTCTCACAACATGAAACGCGGCAACGATTCCGCACGCATATATGAGATTGCGAATATCTTTGTTCCGCATGAGCAGCCCGTTGTCACTGCTCCCGAAGAAAAGCTTACTTTAAGCTTCGGTGTTTACGGCGAAGATGAAGATTTCTTCACCGCAAAGGGTGCGTGCGAGGCACTTGCAGAAGAGCTCGGCTTGAAGTTCAGCTATTCACAGAGCAAAAAGCCGTTCCTCCACCCCGGTGTTTGCGCCGAAATTAAATGCGGCGGCAAAAAAGTCGGCTGGATAGGTCAGCTCTCATATGAGGTTGCCGAGGCGGCGGAGATAACCAAAAACTGCTATTTGGCAGAGCTTGATTATTCGCTTTTAAATAAGCTTGCGGTTGACGATTATAAGTACGCACCCGTATCGCAGTTCAGAAGCGTTAAGAGAGACCTTGCCCTTGTTGCGGACGAGAGCACAAAGTGCGGCGATATAGAGGACGCAATCCGCTCCGCATGCAAAGCGGTTACGGATATTAAGCTCTTTGATATATACAGAAGTGCGGCAATCGGCGTAGGCAAAAAGAGCATGGCGTTCACGCTCACTCTTGCCTCGGGTGATACAGAGCTTTTGCCCGAAGAAGCAGATAAATATATCTCAAAAATATTAAAGGCACTTGAATATAAGCTCGGTATAAAACTCAGATAAATAAATTAAATCCTTTCTCCTCACGGAGGGAGGATTTTTTTCGGAGCAGAAACACCATGTAGGGCGGTGCGGCGAAGTCGTGACGGAGGGGGGTTACTTCATCAAGAACAAAAATTTCGGAACACCCGGTTATATGAACTATGCCGCCCGAACACATAAAAAATCAAATCAATAAATATAGTTTCATTAGTAAAGTTTGTTTGACTAAATACCGAAAAAATGTTAAAATAATGGCATAGTAATGATCGGAGGCGATGCGGTGTCACGTTTTACAAGAGATGCGATAAAGGACTCTTTTATTAAAATGCTCGGAGAAAAGCGCCTTGACCACATCACGGTCAAGGATATTGTTGTTGACTGCGGAGTCAGCAGAAAAACATTTTATTATTATTTTGAAGATATATATGACTTGCTTGAGAAGTGCATGGCAGACCTCACGCGCGAGTCGTTGGAACATGTTGTTGACCTGGAATCCTTTGAAAAAGAGCTTTTAAAGCTCGTAGAGTTTGTCATGAACAACAAAAAGGCTGTGTATCACCTATATTATTCTCTCAGCCGAGAGACGTTGGAGGATTACTTGTTTAACAGTTCCATTGTTCCCATAAAAGAGGTTGTAAGGCACAGGGCAATCGGCACAGGCTGCAGTGAAGAGGATATAGAAATACTCAGCAAGCTTTGCGCCAATGCTTTTACAAGCTGCGTCCTCAGATGGATTAAAGATGGCATGAAGACAGATTTTGAGTATGTTTTAAGAAAAATATCCGTTATGTTTGACGGAGCATTTACTGCCGCGCTTAAAAATGCCGCAGATTATGATAAGAAAAAAATGTAACATTTGAGCCGCCGTGTGAGAGTTTGACACACAGCGGCTTTTTTGTCCGTTTTATTATTCTGCTGCCGATGATATTATAATTAACGATAACAGAATTCTGCCGTAATTTGTGGCAGAAATAAAAAGGAGTGCATTTTTATGAAGCTCATAAGATGTGCAAAAACAGGCTACATCGTGAGCGCGGTTGCTTTCATAGCCCTCGGGCTGATACTGACAATATGGCCGGAGATGTCTATGATAACCATAAGCTATGCCGCGGGTGCAATAGTGCTCGCAAGCGGAATCGTGAGAATAGCGGGCTACTTTTCAAAAGACCTTTATTCTTTGGCGTTTCAGTTTGATTTGGCGCTCGGCATATTCACGGTGCTTATCGGTATTGTATTTTTGCTTCATCCGCAGTGGCTCATATCGGCAATACCTTTCTTTGTCGGCATTTTTGTTTTGGTCAACGGGCTGTTTACCTTTCAGACCTCGCTTGATTCAAAACGCTTCGGCATGAAATATTGGTGGGTAATGCTGATTTTCTCGGTGCTTTCGAGTGCTTTGGGCATTGTGCTTATAATCGACCCGTTTACGGGCGCGGGAGTGCTGACAATACTTATCGGTGTAACAATGATGTGCACCGGCATAGAAAAACTTTTTCTTGCGCTTTATACCATTGTTATAAAGAAAAAGAACAAACACGGCAGTGATTATATAGAAACCGATTGCCGCAATATTGACGAAGATTAAGAACGGAGGCTGGAAGATTGAAAGGAATAGAAAAACTTTCGGAGTGGATAACGCGCCACCCGAAGTTTATTATGACCGTTGCCCTCATTTTGCTGATACCGGCTATCATAGGCTATTTGCTCACGGGTGTAAACTATGATATTCTTTCATATTTGCCGGATGACATCAATTCGGTTCAGGGCGAACAAATACTTGACGAATCGTTCCATAACGCTTCGAGTGCGATGCTTGTAATAGAAAATTTTGACGACAAAGACGTTGTTGCGCTCAAAGAAAAGATTATGAAGATTGACGGCGTAACAAACGTCACATGGACAGACAGCGTTATTGACACCACTGTCCCCAACAGCTCTTTGCCGAGCTTTTTGAGAAAAATCTTTTATTCTACCGACGGCAAATCAACATTGATGCTTATAAATTTTGATTCGGCAAGCGCGTCAGACAGAACAGGCTCTGCGATAAAGCAAATCCGTTCCGTGATGAACAAGCAGTGCTTTTTGAGCGGTATGTCGGCAGTGCTGACAGACACCAAAGACCTTGCGGATTCACAGGCGCCGATATATATTGCATTCGCAATTTTCCTTGCGCTTGTGGTTATGTCGTTCACAATGGATTCTTGGGTTCTGCCGTTTGTGCTTTTGGCTTCGCTCGGTGTTGCGGTTGTTTATAACATGGGTACCAACCTGATATTCGGCGAAATATCGTTTATAACAAAGAGTATAGCCGCGATATTACAGCTCGGTGTTACCATGGACTACTCGGTATTCCTTATAGACAGATTTGATGAGGAGCAAAGATATACCGATGACCGTTCGCTTGCAATGGGCAGAGCGGTTGCAAAAACTTTCACGGCACTCATGGGCAGCTCGCTGACAACGGTTTTCGGCTTCCTTGCAATGTGCTTTATGACATTGACACTCGGCTTTGATATTGGTATAGTTATGGCAAAGGGCGTTGCGTTCGGCATTCTGACCGTTGTTACGGTTTTGCCGTCAATGGTGCTTCTGCTTTACAAGCCCATATACCGCTTCCGTCACAAACGCTTCGTGCCGAAATTTAACGGACTTGCAAGCTTCACAACAAAGCACCGCAGAGTTTTTGCAATAATTCTTTTGGTTTTGCTTGTGCCCGCATATCTCGCACAGAGCAATGTCAGCAAATATTATGATGTTGTTTCGGGTATGCCGCAGGATTTGGACTCGATAGTGGCTCTCAACAAAATGAAAGAAGAGTTCAACATGGCAAACACGCACTTTGTTGTTATTGACGATGATGTTCCGGACGGCAAAGTGAACTCGATGATTCAGGATATTAAAGAGATTGACGGAATAGAAACGGTTGTTGCGCTGGGCGAATATGTCGGCGCGGGCATACCGAAATCCATAATCCCCGAATCGGTTAAATCCATTGCCGAAAAAGACGGCTACCAAATGATGATGATAAATTCGGACTATTCGACCGGTACGGATGAGCTTAACGCTCAGATAGACGAGATGAACAATGTCATAAGCAAATACACCGACAGCGGTTATCTCACCGGCGAAGGCGTTCTCACAAAAGACCTTATAAGCATAGCAAATAACGACTTTGTTGTTACAAGCATCATCTCTACCGTGGCGATATTTATTCTTGTTGCGATATGCTTCAAGTCAATATCAATACCTTGCATACTGGTGCTTATGATAGAGCTTTCGATTTGGATTAACATCGGACTTTCATACCTCATGGGCACAGAAATATCGTTCATCACACCCACGGTTATCAACTGCGTGCAGCTCGGCGCAACGGTTGACTACGCAATACTTATGACAACGAGGTTCCGTGAAGAAATCCGGTCCGGCAAAGATAAAAAGACCGCAATACACGACGCCGCGGCATCATCCTGCACGTCAATATTCCAGAGTGCGCTCGTTTTCTTCAGCGCAACAATAGGCGTTTATTTCATCTGCGATATAAAGATGATAAAAGAAATCTGCGAACTTCTTGCAAGAGGTTCATTCATCAGCGCAATAATGATAATGCTTGTTTTGCCGCCCGTGCTTTATATTCTTGAGGGCGTCATAAATAAAACGACATATAAATGGAGAGTATCTGATAAGGAGAGTGCAAAAAATGAAAATTCTTAAAAGAAGCATCGCACTTGTTCTTTGTGCCGTAATGCTGCTTTCAATGTGTGCATGCGGTAAAAAGAAAGACGAGTCGTCGTCAAAGGACGACAATTCAAATACACAGGTTCAAACGGTTTCGTATACCGATCAGCCGTCTGCCGTAACAAAATCAGAAACGGTTTATGTTTCGATAGACTCCACCGGCAAAACCACCGCGACCACCGTTACCGACTGGCTTCACACCGACAAGGCAAAGGTAAAGGTTTATGATAAGAGCGACCTTGCCGATATAAAAAATGTTAAAACGTATGCCGACCCGGTAAAAGAGGGCGACTCCATTGTTTGGAATATGGACACAACAGACCTCTACTATACCGGCACAACCACAAAAGAAGCTCCCGTAAGCTTTGATATTAAATATTCGCTTGACGGCAAAGAGATGTCCGCAAAAGATATTGCCGGCAAAAAAGGTCATGTCGAAGTGACAATAACAATGAAAAATAATTGTTACGAAGACCGCACGGTAAACGGTAGAACACAGCGCGTATATCTGCCCGTGCTTGCCGCAGGCGGAACAATCCTCCCCGAGAGCACCTTCACAGGCATAGATGTCAAAAACGGACTTAAATTCGGCGACGGCACAAAGCAGATAGCTGCTGTTGCAGGTGCACCCGGACTTTGCGAGAGCCTCGGCATCACAAAGCAGGACGTTAAGGATATAGTAGGCCTTGAACTCAGCGACACATTTGTTATTTCTGCGGATACGGAATGTTTTGAGCTTTCAAACATATACTTTGCAGTAATACCTTTCACCTCTCTTGACCTTGATTTAATCGCTCCCGATTCGGTCAGCGGACTTGTAAACAACCTTGCTCAAATTAAAAAAGTATTTTCTTGTCTTGAAAATATGGATATAAGTAGTATAATAAACTTATTATCGGGTAATGCGGGCACGGTTGAGGAGCTCACCAAAACCATTAACGAGGCAATTGCTCTTTATGATAAAAATAAGGCTTTGCTAAAACTCGGTTCAAAATACTGCACAGACGACAACATGAAAGCTCTCAACTCACTTGCCTCTTCGCTTAACGATAAGGACTTTGCAAAAGGTCTTGAGCTTTTGAGCGGCACCAACCTTGACGCGGTTATAGAGAGCTTGCCGGAGGTCTCCAAAAATCTCGAAAAAATTGCTCCGCTTCTCAAAAACGAAACTCTCAGCAAGGCACTTGAAATTCTCAGCAGCTCTGTTATGGTTAAATTCTTTAAAGAACTGCCCGCACTCAGCGAGAGCCTTTCATCAATTCAGAAGCTCCTCGGCAACAAAGACGTTATGGATGCGATCAAAACCCTCAGCGACCCCTCTGTTGCCGCTATGCTGCAAAAGCTCCCGGGCGTTATGAAAGACGTTGAAGCACTCGCACCTTTAATGGGCGATTTGCAAAAGGATATGTCTGACCCCGAGGTTCAGAAAGCAGTAGAAAATCTGCCGCAGACCATGAAGGCCATTTCAAAGCTTTTGAATACGGTAGATAAAAACAGCGATGTTATTGATAAGCTCGTTTCGTTCGCTTCTGACGAAAACGTTAAAGAGCTTGTAGAAATTCTCGGCGAGTCCGATATTGACGTAGAAGAACTCAGCAAAAAATTCTCTTCACTTGTAGATAATGCAGACACGGTTGCCGCAAATGCAAAAGAGTGGCTCTCATTCGGCGAAAGCTACGGTGTTCTTACACAGAGCACAGACGCTCAGCAGACCAATGTTGTGTTCATTTACAACACACCCACAATAGATAAACCTGCCGTACAGGAAGAAAAGACCGAACAGGAAGAAACTCACTGGTACACAAGAATTCTTGACCTGTTCAGAAGAAAGGATTAGTTTTTATGGCATCAAAAAGAATATCCAAAACAGAAATGCTCAAAGAAATAAAACAGATGAATTCTTTCGGCACAAGACTGACGGGAAGCAAGGGTCAGCTTGATTTTATTGAGCATCTCAAGTCCGAAATCAGAGATATGGGGCTTGAGATTTACAGCGACCCGTTTTATTTTAAAAGATGGGAAGAGGACGAAGCTTCTTTGCAGATTTTCGGATTTAACGGTCCTGAGGATATTCAGATTTCATCGGTGTTCCCATATTCCGGCGAGACAAAAGAGAACGGTATAACATCAGAGCTCTATTATGTCGGCGATAAAATAAGCGGTTTTGCAGGTGCAAAAGACAAAATTGCCGTTGTAGAGATTTCAGAGATAAATTCCATACCCAGCGAGGTGGCTTTTGATAAGCGCTCATCTTACCCCGATGATGTTCAGCTCCCGGCAAATTATAACGGACCCGTTGCCACAACATTTGTTAAATTTCAGTATGCGCGCCTTGCAAAGCTTCGCGGCGCAAGAGCTGTTATATTTATCTGGAAGGGTATGAACAGCGACGCCGTAAAAGGTCAGTACCTGCCGTTTATACTTGATTATCAGGGCATACCCGCGGTGTGGGTCAGCGAAGATGTGGGCAAAACGGTACTTGAAGCGGCACAGGGTCACAGAACCGCAACCTTAAAGCTGACCGCAAAAACCGACAGGCACGCTTATACGGAAACATTCTATTGTATGCTCAAGGGCGAGAGCGACAAAGAGACAGTCATTGTCAACACTCACACCGACGGCACAAACTGCGTTGAAGAAAACGGTCCTGTTGCCATGCTTCAGCTTATAAAGGCTCTTAAAGATAAAAAATTAGAGAGAACGCATATATTTGTGTTTGTAACAGGTCACTTCCGCCTGCCGAGATTTAAAGATATTGACGGCGGCGGAATACAGGCAACGTCAAAATGGCTCGCCATGCACAGAGATTTGTGGGACGGCAAGCAGGGTCACCTGAAAGCGGTTGCGGGTGTTTCGATAGAACACCTCGGCTGCAAAGAGTGGTCGGTTGTTGACGGCGAATACAAAGAGACGGGACCTGTTCAGACAGAGCTTGTATACACAGGCAACATGACTCTTGACGATCTTTATATGGATACCGTTAAAGAGCGTGAAAATGTTAAGACTATGACGCTCAGAGGTCACAATTTTTTGCATTTCGGCGAGGGTCAGCCGCTGTTCAACGCCGGCATACCCGAAATATCGCTTGTAACCGCGCCGGATTATCTGTGTGTAGTCAGCGACAGCCATGAGATGGAAAAATTTGATATAGACCTCATGTATGACCAGACCAAGACTTTCTATTCCATAATTAAAAAGCTCGATACCATGAGCAAAAAAGAAATCGGCGATTGTGACAATTATTCATTGGTAACGGGCAAGAGCGTTTCGGGCAGAAGCGACATAAATATTTCTGCTCTTAAAAAGAAAGTTTTGTCTGTAATAAAAAAATAAACCGGGCAGGATGTGTATTTATGCTTAAAAGGATTATCTCGGCCGTGGTGCTTCTTGCACTCGTGGCAGTATGTTTTGTTTTATCAACCGAAACGGCTGTTTTGCTGATAGTCGTGTGCGGCGTTCTGTGCTGCTTTGAGCTGGGCAACGCACTTAAAAAGCTTGAGCGCAACCCGGTTGCACCGCTCGCATTTGCATTCGTTATCGGCTCGGCTTTGATAATATATTTTAAGCTGTCGCTTGTTTTGCTTGTGGCACTTTTAGGTGCGATATTCCTTGCAGATTTTGTAATCTGCATGGCTTCAAAAAAATATACCGCGCAGGATGCGCTCGCAACACTCGGTATGCTTATATATCCGTGTTTGCCGGTGGTTGCGGTTGTTTATATATGCACGCTGCCGTCGCCTTTGTGGGTGGTTGTTTTCCTCACGGGATTTTTAAGCGCGGTAAGCTGCGACACATTCGCACTCTTCGGCGGCATGGCGTTCGGCAAACATAAGCTTGCACCGACGGTCAGCCCCAAAAAGACTATTGAAGGCTCGGTTTCCGGCATGGTCGTCACCGTGGCAATCTCTGCCGGCGCATGGCTGCTGTTTAAAGATTATATAGACTGCAATATGTGGCTTTATATGCTCACGGTGCTTATCTGCACGGTAACATCTCAAATCGGCGACCTCTCCGCTTCGTTTATAAAACGAGAGGCGGGTATAAAAGATTTTGGCAATCTTATCCCCGGCCACGGCGGAATGCTTGACAGAATAGACAGCATAATTTTCTCGGTACCCACAGCGTATGTTTTTCTTTACCTGTTTGAGAAAATAAAGTGATAAAGGCGGATTATACCATGAAAAAACTACTTATGGTTTTTAACCCCAAGGCGGGCAAAAACAGCACAAGAGAAAAGCATGACGATATTCTTCGCGTGTTCAGAGAATACGGATTGGAAGTAACCGAAAAAACAACCACCTGCGTGGGCGATGCGACAGAAATAGTAAAACATAACCACAAAGGTCACGCGGCAATAATTTGCTGCGGCGGTGACGGCACGTTTAACGAGGTTATAAACGGAGTTATGGCATCGGGTGCGGATATTCCGATAATGTATATCCCCATGGGCTCAACAAACGACCTTGCAAACACCGTCGGAGTTACCAAAGATATAAACTCCCAGGTTGAGCTGTTTTTAAACGGCAGCATAAAAAGCTACGATGTCGGAAGCTTTAACGACACTCACTTTACATATGTTGCTTCATTCGGCGTAGGTACGGACGTATCTTATATGACCTCGCAGAAAATGAAAAATATTCTCGGTCATGCGGCATATATTTTAAACGGCTTTGTGTTTAATCTGCCGCACCAGATAAAAAATCTGAAGCCGCATCACATGGTTATAGAGTATGACGGCGGCGTTATTGACGATGATTTCTTCTTCGGCGCAATTTCTAACACAAACGAGGTTGCAGGCCTTTTTAAGTTTGATAACTGCGATGTTAAGCTCAACGACGGTTTGTTTGAGGTTATACTCGTAAGAAAGCTCAAAAATGTGCCCGATGCGTTCTATCTTCTCAAAAAGATAAGGGATCAGGATTATGACGGCGACAGAATTATCACATTCAAAACATCAAAAATGAAGATGATTTGCGATGAGGAGCTGGCATGGACTCTTGACGGCGAATTCGGCGGAAAGCACAGTATTGTAAATATCGGCATAGAGCCGAGCGCGGTTAAAATAGTTGCTCCGCACAGCAAATATTTTATATCCGATAAGCCTGTAAAGGACGAAGAGGAAAACGAAGACGTTTTTTATGAAGAAGAGCAGGAGCTTGCCAAGGCAGGCAGAAAATAAAACCCAACGGCAGTGGCAAAGATGTCACTGCCTTATTTTTTGGAAGCTCAGGATAATATTGTTAAAAAATTCACAAAATATTTTCTAAACATATTGATTTTGTTTTTTACTTTTGTTATAATAATTTCAGCGGCAGAGCAATGCCGTTTTTTAAAGGAATATTATGTTAAAAAATTAACAATCAGGAGGCTTTGTTATGGCACGTTTTACTTTACCGAGAGACATTTATCACGGCAAGGGAGCACTTGAAGCTCTCAAAAACTTCAAAGGCAAAAAAGCGATGATCTGCGTAGGCGGCGGCTCAATGAAGCGTTTTGGATTTTTGGACAAAGCGGTTTCATACCTTAAAGAAGCCGGCATGGAGGTTGAACTGTTTGAGGGTATAGAACCCGACCCGTCGGTTGATACGGTCATGAGGGGCGCAGAAGCCATGCTTAAATTTGAACCTGACTGGATTGTTGCCATAGGCGGCGGCTCACCCATTGACGCGGCAAAGGCAATGTGGATTAAATACGAGTATCCCGATATTACGTTTGATGAGATGTGCAAGGTTTTCGGCATACCCACACTTCGCAAAAAGGCACATTTCTGCGCCATTTCTTCAACATCGGGCACTGCAACAGAGGTTACGGCATTTTCTATAATTACCGATTATGAGAAAGGTATAAAATACCCGATTGCCGATTTTGAAATAACGCCCGACGTTGCCATTGTTGACCCCGAGCTTGCCGAAACAATGCCCAAAAAGCTTGTGGCACACACAGGCATGGACGCAATAACCCACGCGATAGAGGCTTATGTTTCTACCGCAAACAGCGATTATACGGACCCGCTCGCACTTTATGCAATCAAGATGATTCAAAATGATTTGGTCGGCTCTTATAACGGCGACATGTCAAAGCGCGACAGTATGCACAACGCCCAGTGCCTTGCGGGCATGGCATTCTCAAATGCACTGCTCGGCATAGTTCACTCAATGGCTCACAAAACCGGCGCGGCGTTTGCGGATTGCGGCGCACATATTATTCACGGCGCGGCAAACGCTATGTATCTGCCAAAGGTCATTGCCTTTAATGCAAAGGACGAGACTGCGGCAAAGCGCTATGCCGTTATAGCGGATTATATGGGTCTCGGAGGCGAAACTACCGGTGAGAAAATAAAGCTTCTCATAACATATCTTCGCCGGATGAATGATGATTTGAATATTCCGCACTCCATCGGCACTTACGGCGCAGACGGCTACCCCACAGAAAAAGGTTTTGTCCCCGAGGACGTATTCCTTGGAAGATTGCCAGAGATAGCCAAGAATGCAATCGGCGATGCCTGCACAGGCTCCAACCCGAGAATCCCGACGCAGGAGGAAATGGAAAAACTCCTCAAGTGTTGCTATTATGACACAGAAGTTGATTTTTAAACGTAAACAGATAAAGAGCCACAGTTTCGGCTGCGGCTCTTTTGTTATCTTTTCTGCAATTTTTTTGCAATGCAAAATATTATGAAAATGATTATATTTATAATAACTATCGTTGCGCCCGTGGGCAAGGTGTAGCCTGCCGGGCTGACATAAACGCACGAAACTCCGAGGCCGATAACAAAGCAGATTACCGAAATAATAACCGAGCTTATCGTCACGCTCAAAAACGATTTAAACACGCGCATTGAGCTTATCGCAGGGAAGATGATAAGAGCGGAAATTAAAAGCGCGCCCATAACCTTCATGCCCAAAACAATGGTTATTGCCGTGAGTATTGCTATTACGGTGTTATAAAGGTTGGTTTTAAGACCGCACGATTTTGTGAAAGACTCATCAAACGTAACGGCAAAAATTTTGTTATAAAACAGCACATACAAAATTATGACTGCGGCGCTCAGTGCAATGCTGAGGTATACGTCGCTCTCGGTCATTGTCAGGGGACTGCCGAAAAGATAGTTGCACACATCGGTGTTCATTCCGTTTGTGAAAGATATTATAACCGTGCCGACGGCGAGCGCACCGGAGGATATTATGCCTATTGCCGCGTCGCCCTTGAGCTTTGTGTTTTCACTCAGCCGCAAAAGGAAAAATGCCGAAACGACAACTATCGGTATTGAGATATAAAGCGAAGCGTCCGCCAAATTCAGCGCGGCGGCTATTGCCGTTGCACCGAAGCCGACGTGTGAAAGTCCGTCGCCTATCATAGAGTATCGTTTTAAAACAAGGCTCACGCCCAAAAGTGAGGCGCAAAGAGAGACGAGTATGCCTGCTATCAATGCACGCTGAACAAAAGTGAAGCCCGCAAAATAAGATAATTGCTCAAAAACATCAGCCATTGTCGTGCCCTCCCTTGATGCCGGCAAAGAACGGCGAATTTTTGTATTCTTCGGTCGTGCCGAAAAAGTGTGAATTGTGGTTCATATGCAGTATGTGATCTGCAATGCCGAGCACACCGGGTATGTCGTGCGATACCATAATTATCGCCATGCCGTTTTCGCGGTTAAGCTTTTTTATGGTGCTGTAAAGCTCGGCGGTAACCATGGGGTCAAGACCCGCCACGGGCTCGTCTAAGAGCAAAAGTCTGTCTGCGGCACACAAAGCCCTTGCCAGCAAAACACGCTGCTGCTGACCGCCAGAGAGCTCGTGATAGCATCTCTTCTTTAAATCTTCAATGCCGAGAAGACGAGCGTTCTTATCCGCAAGCGCACGCTCTTTTTTTGTGTAAAACGGACGAAGCCCCATTTTGTTGATACAGCCCGAGAGGATTATTTCGCTCACCGAAGCGGGGAAGTCCTTTTGAAGCTCGGTTTGCTGCGGAAGATAGCCTATTTCGTTTTGAAGAAGTCCGTCGCCGAATTTAATCTCTCCTCCCGAAAGCTTTATAAGAGAGAGTATTGCCTTGACGAGCGTTGTTTTGCCGGAGCCGTTTTCGCCCACAATGCAAAGCGCCTGACCTTTATCAACGCCGAAAGAGAGATTGTCTATTACCTTTTTGCCGTCATATGAGACGGATATATTTTTACATTCTATCAAAGCCATTTATTTTAACGCCTCTTCTATATTTTTAAGGTTTTGTTTCATAAGGGTTATATAAGTAACTCCGTTTTCAAAATCTTTTTTTGAAACATTGTGGCAGGAGTGAAGCATGAGCTTCTTTGCCCCGGTTGCCTCGCACAGGGTGTCGGCAACCTTTTGTGATGAAAATTCGGTGTAAAAAACCGCCGTCGTGCCTGTTTCTTTGATTTTTTTATCCAAAAACGCTATCGTTGCCGCGCTCGGGTCGCTCTCTGTTGAGCAGCCGGGGAATGCCGCGTAATACTTAAAGCCGTATTCCGCCTCTAAATATCTGAAAGGAAAACGGTCGGCAACTATGAGTGTATCGTTTGGTGTGAGAGCTTTTCTGTAAAGCGCGTCAAGCGAAAGCAGCTCTTTTTTATATTCTTCAAAATTTTGGGTGTATTTATCTTTGTTTTGCGGGTCGGCAGAGCAGAGCTTGTCTTTTATTTTTTCACTTATCAAAACAGCGTTCACGGGAGAAGTCCAAACATGCTCGTCATTTTCACCGTGCGCCTCTTCGTGCGAATCATGCGAATGGCGCATACCCTCGATATCTTCTTCGCCCAAAAGCTCAACGCAGTCGGTCATTTTGAGGGTGTTGATTTCGCCGCTGTCAAATGTTTCAAGCAGCGATTCAACCCATTCGTCAGATTCACCGCCGAGATAGATAAACAGGTCACATTCTTTGATTTTTGCCATGTCCCTGACTCCCGGCTCATATGAGTGCGGCTCTGTGCCGGGGGTTATGAGCATAGATACTTCGGCGCCGTCAACTCCCTCGCAAATTTTTTTCGCAAAGTCATATGACGGAAAGATGCTTGATATAACACTGATTTTGTCACCGCTCGGTCTTATGTCGGCGCAGGCTGTTAGAGAAAACAGAATTACGGCGGCAAGCATTAAAGATAAAAATTTTTTCATTTTGTTGCCTTTCTGCAATTTTTGCAATAGCCGTAAAGCGTGGTGTTGGTGTTGTCTACCAAAAAATCGAAGTCTTTTTCAATGCTGTCCTCCGCACTTTTTAAAACAGGGGAATTTATGTGAAAAAGCTCGCCGCAGCCTATGCACTTCATATGAAAATGGTCACATTCTCCGCAGGGGTTATATTGATATGTGGGTCCCGAGCCGGGTGAACTAAACTTTTTGATTGTGCCGTCTTTCACAAACTGAGACAGTGCGCGGTAGACCGTTGCTTCGCCGATGTTTATATTTTTATCCGATATTATCTCACGCGAGGTGAAGCATTTGCCGGGGTTGCTCTTGAATAAATCGAGCAAGGTTTGTTTTTGCTTCGTATGATATGATTTTTCTTCTTTCATAAAAATTACTCCAATTTGATAGTTACTATCAAATTGGAGTATATCACAATGTTTAATTTTTTGCAAGAGTAAATTATTCCTTCGCTAAAAAGTCCGTTGCGGCTTTTAACTGAGCGTCGGTATCGTTCTCGGTGTTTGAGACAGCGAGATTCGGCTGAAGCCCGACATTTTCAAAGGTTTCGGTTATATAGGGCTTCACCTTTGCAACGGTGAGGATAACTCCGCCGCCGTCCGAGAGGGCAAAAGATTCTTGCACGTTTGCGTTGCCTGCCGTTTTTTCGCCTATCAAAGACGCTACGCCGAAATCACGCAAGTCACAGGCAAAAAGCTCGCCGCAGCACTCGGTTTCTGCATTTATAAGCACTGCCATTTTTACCGAGCTTATGCACGATGCGTTGGAGGGATAGTAGGTCTCTTCGCCGTTTTTATCAATAACGGTTGCAAGTGCGCCGCTGCCCTCGCTTGCTATGGGCACAAGGAGCTTGAGCGTTTCTGCGGTGTATTCGACCGTGCCGGATTTTGTGTTTCTCACATCAAAAATGATGGAAGTAACGTCTTTGCCGAGTGAATCCAAAACCTCTTGAAGCTGTGATGCCGTGTTCGCATAAAAGCCGTCTATTTTTATATATGTTACGTCTGACCCGACCTGCTTTGAATGAACCGACCTTGAAGAGTAGCCCATCATAACAGACACGTTCTTTTGGCTGTTATCACGAATATAGGTTATTTTTATGCTTGTTAGTTTGTTGCCGCTGAGGCTGTTTAAAAGCTCTGCATAATTCTCGGATGTGACGGCTTCACCGTCTATAACCGAGAGCAGGTCGCCCTCTTTTATCCCCGCTGCGGCGGCAGGGGAGTTCTCAAAAACAGAGGTTACCATAATATATCCGCTGTCAGAGTCAAATGTGGCGTTGATGCCTATGCCGTTTATCTCGCCCTTTATAGAAGAAACATATGCGCTGTATGCACTCGGAGAGAGATAGTGGCAGGAGCTGTCGCCGAGGGACTCAACATAGCCGGAGAGAAGCCCCGTGTTGCGCGAGGATTCGGATACCGTGCCGTAATAATTCTCACGCACAACCGAATCAAGTTCATCAACAAGGGCATATGCCGATTGTCTGTCCTGCAGGTTTGATATGAGTCTGTTATAAATCCGCTGGGAGACGGACATTGTAATTGCGAAAGTTGCCGTTACAAAAGCGATAACTATTGCAACGGCAACACCCAGTGAAATCTTTTTATTCATTCAAGATTCTCCGGTAATAATTTTATTTGTGAACGTATGAGGCGGGGTTGTATTTGTTACCTGCACCGTCTCTTATTTCAAAGTGGCAGTGGTTGCCTGTGGCATAACCTGTTTGACCGACATAGGCTATGACCTGACCTTGGCTGACGTGCTGACCGGTGCTGACGGCAAGGCCGCTGCAGTGACCGTAAAGCGAGTATGTGCCGTCGCCGTGGTTAATCATAAGGTGAATACCATAGCCCGTAGTGTTGTGTTTGGTATAGAATACCGTACCGGATTTTGAAGCTACAATGTTTGAACCGCCGGGAGCCGCAATGTCAAGACCGCTGTGATACTTGGTTTTGCCCGTTGCGGGGTCACGTCTGTATCCGTAGCCGGAGCTGATGTATGAGCTGCCTGTGGGAACAGGCCACATCCAGCCGCTTTTGCTTATTGTGCCCGATGTTCCGCCGCCACCGGAGGAACCGCCCGATGAGCCGCCGCTTGAAGAACCGCTGTGGTTTTTGTTGCCGGAGGAGGAGTGGTTCTTTTTGTTCTCAGCCTCGGCTTTTTTAATTGCGGCAACGATGTCTGCCTGTTCTTCTTTGTAGCCTTCAATATCATCATGCAGCTCTTCAATGTCGCTGTTTACGCCGTAGAGAATTTCATCAACCTTTGCGGATTTTGCTTCAATATCGTCAATAAGGTCGTCATACTCTGCCTTTGAGGCGTCAAGTTCAATCTTTTTGGCACTGAGCTCTGTCTTTTTAATCTCTGCATTTTCTTTCTTTTCGGAAAGGTCTGATTTGAGCGACTCGGCTTCGGTTATTTCGTCGTTGAGCTTGTCAACAAGCTCCTGGTCGTTGTCGGTAACGCGCTTGAACATCTCAAGTCTGTTGAGAAGCGATGAAAGGTCGCCGGATTCAAGAAAAATTTCAAGAAGCGACGCCGAACCCGACATATAGTTTGCACGCATACGTTCACAGAAAAGGTCAACCGTTTCTGAAATGTTGTTGTTCATTGTTTCAAGGTTCTTTTCTGTCTCGTCTATCTGATTGCCGAGAGATTTAATCTCGCCCGTGAGCGAGCTGACGCGCGTGTCAATATTGTCTTGCTGCTGCTGAATAACATAGACTTTTGATGTGAGGTCGGAAAGCTGAGACTGAAGCTTGTTTGCAATGGCTTTTTGCGAAGCCTTTTCTTTCTCAAGCTGATCGATCTCTTTTTGTGCGGCACTGATTTTTGAGTTTATATTTGCCTTTTGCTGTGCAAGCGTTGCGGCAGATGCCGTGGGGGAAAGTGCAAATATGCTCGTGAAAATCATTGCGAGTGATATAAGAAGACTGACAAGTCTTGAAATCTTATTCGTTTTCTTCATAAGTGACTCCTCCCTGCTCTTTAAGATATCTCTGAATAGAAACCATACTGCCCACTACGCCGGAGAGAACGCCGATGATAAGGAATGCCGCGAGAAGTACAAAGACATACTCTCTGAACGGAACAAGCGTACGGCCTATTCCCATAACGCTGCCGAGCATTGAGGCGATGGATTTTTTGGCTACTTCATAAAGTCCGCCGACTGCGGCAAGCGAAAGACCTGCCGATATAACGCCGAGAATCATACCCTCTATAACAAACGGCCAGCGAATAAATCCGTTTGTTGCGCCGACCGATTTCATAATGCTTATCTCAAGTCTGCGGCTGAACATGGTTATTCTGACTGTGTTTGATATGATAAAGAGCGAAACAAGCATCAAAAGAATGATAATGCCTACGCTCAGGTATGTGACCGAGGTCCTGATGTTTATAAGAGTGCTCGCAAGGTCTTTGTTGTCTCTTATGCTCTCAACATTTTGGAGCTTTTCTATCTCTTTTGTGGTGTCGTCAAATTTTTCCATATCCGTTACCCTTACTTTATAAAGGTCAGGCAGGGGATTTTCAACACCCTCAAAATATGTTGCGTCCGTGCCGAGCTCCTGAAGCTGCTGCTTAAAAGCAGTCTCTTTGTCAACAAAGTCACAGCCTGCAACATTGTCGAGTGATTTAAGCTCTGCGCCGAGTTTTTCGGTTGCCGCTTCGTCCGCAGTCTCTGAAACATAGACCATGATAACGTTGCGGTCTTCGATACTGTCAATAAACTGCTGAATGTTGACAAGTATCATAAACGCGGAGCCTATCATTATAAGGCAAGAGAGCAAAACGGCAATTGAAGCTATTGACATGAGCCTGTTTGCCCAGATGTTTCTGAATCCCTCTTTGGTAAGAAAGCCGAAACTTCTTCTCATTGCTCGTCACCGCCTTTCTCTGCATTGTCAAGATAAACGCGGTAATTCTCATTGTCGCCGAGAATGGCGTTTAAATAGTCGTTATCCGCAGCTTTTTTGTCTGCCGCTTTTTCTTCTTCGGCAGGCTGAGCCTCCGGCTTGATATTTTCTTTAATCTCTTCCTTTTCTTCTGCCGGTTTAACGGGAGATTTGAGGTCTTCGTCCTCAAACACCGAGTCGTTCTTTTCTTTGCGGAATCTTCTGCGTTTTATAAAATCTTTGCGCGAGTTTTCTACGCCGGGCAGGTGAGCCATAGATGCCTCGGGCATCTGACCGTCTATTACATTGCCGTCGGATACTACCTGACCGGATTCAAGCACGATAACGCGCTTATCAAACTTTTTAACAAGCTCATGCTCGTGCGTAACCATAATAACGGTTGTGCCTGCCTCGTTAAGTCTTGTGAGAAGTTCAACTATCTCCATTGACATCTGCGGGTCAACGTTGCCGGTGGGCTCGTCCGCAATGATAATTTCTGCATTGTTTGCGAGTGCTCTTGCAAGGGCAACACGCTGCTGCTCACCGCCCGAAAGCTCGTTCGGCATACAGCGCGCCTTTGAGGCAAGGCCGACTATGCTGATAACGTATGGCACGCGCTTGCGAATTTCTTTTTTTCTTGCGTTTACAACTCTCATTGCAAAGGCAACGTTGTTGTAAACGTCCATTGTGGGTATAAGACGGAAGTCCTGAAAAACAATTCCCATATTTCTGCGGAAGTAGGGGATTTGTCTTTTTTTCATTTTTACAAGGTCATAATCTTTGATTTTTATAGAACCGGAGGTCGGAACCTCTTCGCGCATCATAAGTTTAAGAAATGTGCTTTTTCCTGCTCCGGAAGCACCTACGACAAACACAAATTCGCCTTTTTCGATTTTTATGTTGACGTTGTTGAGTGCTTTTGTTCCGTTAGAATAAACTTTTGATACATTTTTAAATTCGATCATTCGCTTTTTTCACTTTCCCTTTCCGGAATATGGCGTAAAGCCAAAAGTCCTTATTTGCGAAACATCAATATTTTACGGGGTTGGCGTCAAGATATTTCTTGACCATGAGAGCTACTTTGAATACGATGGCGTCGTCAAATTCTCTGAGGTCAAGACCTGTGATTTTCTTGATTTTTTCAAGTCTGTAAACGAGCGTGTTCCTGTGAACAAAAAGTTTACGCGAGGTTTCGCTTACGTTGAGGTTGTTTTCAAAGAAACGCTGAATTGTAAAGAGCGTCTCTTGGTCGAGGCTGTCAATAGAGCCCATCTTAAACACTTCGTGAAGGAACATTTCGCAAAGTGTGGTAGGCAGCTGATAAATAAGTCTTGCAATGCCGAGACTGTCGTAGCTGACAATGGTCTTTTCGGTGTCAAACACTTTGCCGACCTCCAGCGCAACCTGAGCTTCTTTAAATGACCTTGCAAGGTCTTTTATGCTTACTACCGTTGTTCCTATGCCGATAACGGCGTGAGTATAAAGCTCGGTGTTCAAAGAATCCGCAATAGAACGCGCGAGCATCTCAATATCTTTTGTGGCAATGCCTGTTTTTACATCTTTAACAAGAGCAATGTCGGTTTCGTTTATGTTTATAACAAAGTCTTTTGTTTTGTCGGGGAAAAGGTTCTGTATAACGTCAAAGGTTGATGCATCGGTCTGGTCGGGGACTCTGATAAGCAAAACAACGCGAGTCATTTCGTTGTTGAAACGCAGCTCTCTTGCTTTGAGATAGATGTCACCGGGCAGAATGTTATCGAGAATAACATTTTTAATAAATATGCCCCTGTCATATTTTTCATCAAAATACTGTTTCAGATTGCTGAGAGTAACCGCACAAAGACCCGCGTATTTTTCTGCAAGCTCGTCCTCTCCGTCAATAAAGACCGCATATTCGGGGTGAACCTGATTGCCGAACGCTTTATAAGTCATAGAGCCGACAATAACAGCGTCGCTTGCACCGAATACTTTTGCCGCCGCCTCCGAAGCAACCTCGCCTATTTTGCCGAGTTCGCTGCAGGATATAACGGTTCCTGTCTCGTCGATAATACCAACAGTTCTGTCAATGGCAGAACGCATTTGATGTATTACTCCCTGAAAAAGTCTGTTTGACATAGATACAATCTCTCCTCACTTTTAAACAAATGGTGCATATTGTTTGGGTAATATGCACAATCCGACAATCTACATTTTACACTATGACGGCGCATAATTCAAGAGATTTATAAAAAATAATTGCCTGCGTCTCAAAAATATTTGAAAACAGGTGGTATTTGAAGCCATTTTTATATAAATCTTACAAAAAAGGCTCTGATAATTAAGCTATTTTCAGTTTGTGGATTTTTACTATATGTTGTGGTAAAACGAGAGAATATGCGACCCAAAATACCACAAAAAAGCAAAATGCGACACCCAAAACGGGTGCCGCAAAAATTTTCGGTTTCAGACTCAGTCGTCGTCTTCCTCGTCGTCATCTTCGTCAAAGTCAAATTCAAGGGTCTCGCCGCAAGCGGGGCACTCGATTGAATCTTCGTCAAGAACGCTCTCGTCAAGGCAGATAACCTCGCCGCAGGCGGGGCACTCAACCTCAAAATAATCACCTGTGCCTGCGCATGAGCTGCAGTCACAGCCCTCATAATCGTCCTCATCCTCTTCAAAGATGTAGTCCTCAAGGTCTGCAAGGTCTTCATCAACAGCGTCAAGCTGCTCGCCGACCATGTCAAGTGAATCTTCAAAATCAGAAATTGAAAGAGCCATTTCGTCAATGACATCAATCATAGCTTTTATAAGTTTGGTCTCGGGTTTCTTCTCATCAAGCTCAAGACCCTCTGCAAGGCCTTTAAGGTATGCGGCCTTTTCGGTAACTGTCATCATAGTGAATTACCTTCCTTTCATATGGTTGGGCAATTACGCTCTGCCGAGGTATTCGCCTGTTCTTGTGTCAATCTGAATCATTTCGCCCTCGTCGATGAAGAGCGGGACTTTTATCTCGGCACCTGTCTCAACCGTTGCGGGCTTGGTAGCGTTTGTAGCTGTGTTGCCTGCAAAGCCGGGATCTGTCTGAGTAACCTGAAGCTCAACAAATGTGGGGGGCTCAACGCCGAAGATATTGCCTTTGTAAGAGAGAATTTTGCAAGTCATGCTCTCTTTAACAAACTTGAAGTTGTCGGGCAAATCAGATGCGTTTATCGGAACAAGCTCATAGCTTTCGGGATCCATAAAATAATAAAGATCACCGTCGTTATATGAGTATTCCATATCTTTTCTCTCGATGAAAGCCGTCGGGAACTTTGCCGTGGGGTTATAGCTCTTTTCTACGACTGCACCGGTGAGAACATTTTTAGTTTTGGTTCTGACAAAAGCGGCGCCTTTTCCGGGCTTAACGTGCTGGAACTCGACTACCTGAAGCACGTTGCCGTCCTCTTCAAAAGTCATGCCGTTTCTGAAATCGCCTGCTGATACCATAGTATTATTCCTCCGATTTATAATTCAATGCGAGTCAATCTCTTATATATTTTATACTATGTCCTCCTCTTTTTCAACCCTTTTTGAAAAAAAAGAGAATATATCCGTGCCGCACGGCTGTAATAACCGCTTTCAAAGCCTTTTGACAACCGGCTTAGTAATGAATGAGGACAAAGTGCTGACGATATACGACAGCAAAACAAGCACCGCAAAAGACAGGAAGAAGAACGGAATACTGTTTTGCACGCCGAAAACTTTGTTTGCTATTCTCACCGCAATGCCCTGCAGCAAATATACTTCATATGATATTTTGCCGAAGAAAGACAAAACGGGATTTCTGATTTTTACAAAGCTCATAACAAAATAAACAAACACGGCAAACAAAGATGATGTGAAAAAATCCGAAACATTCATATATAAATTGCTGCCGATGCTGAATCCGTAAAATTTCGGAACGGTTGCCGCCGCACACAAAACGGCAGAAGCGGCGATAACCGCAATTCTTTTGCCCGCTGAAAGAGAAGATATTTTATCTTCTTTTTCTCCGAAGAAAAGGCCGAGAGGAAATGCGAAAAATGTAGTCCAGTAGTCAAGATATTTATAGAAAACGGCAGAAAAAATCAGCATCAATACGGCGACTTTAAGCGACAGCGCAATTTTAGGCAAAATCTTTTTGCCGATAAAAAACATGACGTATGCCACAAGTATTGCACCGACAAACCAAGAAAATTCGACCAAATCATTAGCCAAAATCGCAGAGAGCGCAATTTGCTTTTTGTCTGCCGTCACCTGAAGCGGAATATCAAATGCGAGGGAGACCGATACATATATTGCTTCGCATATCCAATACGGCACCAAAATTTTAACGAATCTTTTCAGCAAAAAAGAAAATTTAACGTCACAGGGGTAAGCCTTTATAAGCCCGTACGCCGAGAGAAAGAAGAACACGCCTACAATAAAGCTGCCGATGTGGGAGAGCACATAAAATATTATGCCCTTATCCACAAACCAGCCCGTGAAGTGATGATAAAAAATCAGTATACACAAAAGCCCTTTGACGTTTGAGCTGTTTTCTTTGCTTAAAGGATTAAAACGTTTAAAAGAAATTTTAATACACGGCAGTGTGATTAAAAGAACCAGTGCCGCAGAAATATATTCGGTCATGGCAATCCTCCTGTAACACCGATGATTATAAAATAATCGGACGATAAAATCAATCAAAAATCACCAAAATAAAAGCGGAAAGATGACATACGCCGTCTTTCCGCCAAAATGCTTGATATAATTATGCTTTGCCGCCGCAGCCGAGAACCGTGTTGATTTTGTGCTCAACCATACCCTCAATAGCTTCACGCGCGGGCTTGAGGTACTGACGGGGGTCAAAGTGGCTCGGATACTCATAAAGGTGCTTTCTGATAGCGGCTGTCATTGCAAGACGAAGGTCTGAGTCAATGTTGATTTTGCAAACCGCCATTGTAGCTGCCTGACGAAGCATCTCTTCGGGGATACCGATTGCGTTGGGCATATCTCCGCCGTATTTATTGATTTCTTCAACAAACTTGGGGATAACGGAGGATGCACCGTGAAGAACTATCGGGAAACCGGGGAGTCTTTTTGAAACTTCTTCAAGAATGTCAAAGCGAAGCTGGGGCTTCTGACCGGGCTTAAATTTGTATGCGCCGTGGCTTGTGCCGATGGCAATTGCAAGCGAATCAACGCCTGTGCGTGTAACAAAATCATAAACCTGGTCGGGGTTTGTGTATGCTGCGTCTTCTGCGGATACGTTAACTTCATCCTCAATGCCTGCAAGCTGACCGAGCTCACCCTCAACAACAACGCCGTGAGCGTGTGCATAGTCAACAACCTTTTTGGTAAGAGCAACGTTCTCTTCATAGGGAAGGCTTGAGCCGTCAATCATAACAGATGTGAAGCCGCCGTCAATGCAGCTCTTGCAGGTCTCAAAATCAGGGCCGTGGTCAAGGTGAAGAGCGATGGGAAGACCTGTCTCTTCAACAGCAGCCTCAACGAGCTTTACAAGGTATGTGTGGTTTGCATAAGCTCTTGCACCCTTTGATACCTGAAGAATAAGGGGAGCGTTGAGCTTTTTGCCCGCTTCGACAATACCCTGGATAATCTCCATATTATTTACGTTGAAAGCACCTATTGCGTAACCGCCCTTATAGGCGTCTTCAAACATTTTTTTTGTGGTTACAAGTGGCATAAAAATCACTCCTGTATATATTTTTTAATAACCGATTACATTATAACATCTAAAGATAATTTGTCAATAAATTGTCAAATAAAAAGGGCTGTACCTTTTTATTATCTGCCGAAATCGGTATCGGTTATTCTCTCAACGGTGAAGCTTTCGGTGTAAATATTATCCGGCTCGTTTTCGTCGAGGATTATAAGACGTCCGCCGCGCTTGTCGCCGTAGGTATGGTAGCCTACGGAGAAGGTCTGAACAAGCTTAATGCCGTCCATTTCAATTACAAAATCGTTTTTATGGTCGTGACCGAAAAACGCAGCTCTTATATCGCCGTGCTTTTTCCAAAGCTCAAACTGCTCTCTGCCCTTTTCGCCGGGGGTGCAGGGCGTCTCTGCCAATTCGCCGCTGATATAATATTCGGGCGAAAGTTTAACGTATCTGCCATCTCTCGGCATAAAAAATGCTTCGGGGTCGTCTTTGTCAACGTCAATGAGCGCGTCAAGCTCCTGAACAACGGGAATATGTTGAAAAAGTATCGCGGGCAAAGTTTTGCCGCCGTTTTCTTTTTTGATTTTTTCTTCGGCTTTTTCATACCAGTCAAGCTGATCCTTGTGAACCATGTCATAGCCTTCAAGTCTTTTGCCGTTTCCGTCATAAGGATAGTCGTTTGAGTCCACAAACCAGAGATTGTATGCGTCTTTTTTGCCGTCACTGCTTTTGATTTTTACATTGTAGTTGCCGCAGCCGTACATCTCCTCAGCGTTGAAGCAGCCGAGGAAATTCTCATACTGCAAATAGAGCATCATCTGAAATTCGCGGAAGTTTGACATAATTTCCGAATCGTGATTGCCGAAAACAATCGCAAGAGGCAGATTTCTGCGCCTTACGGGTTCTGTTATTTTTTCTATGGTTTTTCTTATGTATTCATAGTCAAACTCTTCCCAATATCCGTTGATGTTGTCGCCGCCGAAAACAACAAGGTCGGGGTTTGTGCGCTCAATGCTTTTTTCTATAACATTGAGAGCCTCAACGCATTTGTCGCGCGGAATGGCTCTGTCCTCATCGTCGTCCATTTCGGGGTCAACCTCGTGAATGTCGGTTATGTGAAGAATACGGAATTTGCCGTCCGCGCCGAATTTCAGCTCCGGACGTTTAACGGCTTTCTTTTTTATATCTGTCGGCATACCCGTTGCTGCAATAAACGGAAGCGTCATCATAGACAAAAAATGTTTTAGGTATTTACTCTTCATAATCATGCTCCTTTGTTAGACTTGATTTAATTATATCCGAAAAAATTTTTTATTCAAGATAAAAAACAAATATAATCCTGTTGCATTTTATAAAAATAGTGTTATAATTCATTTGCAACGCGTGCAAAGCTTATTTTGCCGCGGTACAGAGTAGATATGTGAGCGTTAAGTGCCATGCGGACGGGGAGTTGCCGTGCGGACGAAAAGTTATCTTGCGGTTCACATTTCGCATCCCGCTGTAAAAAATAATATTGATGACGCAAGCCTCTTTATTATTACAGCGAAAATAATAAGGAGGATTTTTTATGCCCAAAGTCAAAGAATTATTAAAGACCAAAAACCTTGCGCTTATTGCGCTGCTTATCGCGCTGAATGTGGTGCTCAGCAGATTTCTCTCATTTAACGTTTGGAATTTGAAGATAGGCTTCACATTTGTTTCACTCATATTCGCCGCGTATTTCACAGGTCCCGTCGGTGCGGCGATTGTGGGCGGAGCGGGCGACCTTATAGGTGCGCTGATGTTCCCGATAGGCGCATATTTCCCGGGCTTTACGCTCACGGCTGTGCTTGAGGGCCTTTGCTTCGGATTTTTGATTTACAAAAAAGCGAGCTTCCCCAAAATCTGCATAAGCGTTGCAGTTAACGAGCTGGTAGGCGGACTTTTGATGAACACATTTTGGATTTCTGTTTTATACGGCAGTGATTTCAAAGCGCTGTTTGTCACAAGGCTTCTCACGCAGATATTGCCGATGATAGCTGTTGAGATTTTGACAACACAGCTCCTTTTCGGCAAATCAATGGTTGTGCAGAGAGTGCAAAAAGCAATAAAATAAATACTCCCGCCAAAAAACGGTGCAGACTTTAATGACAGCCTGCACCGTTTTTTAATATGTATTTTCGCACGTTTCTTTTATTTTTTCTCTCAGTGCCAAAAAGTCCTCGAATGCGTCCGGCTTTTGGCTTGGATTTCTCAGCAGTGCCGCAGGGTGGAATGTGCCCATCATTAAAAATCCGTTTCGGTTTATAAACTCACCGTGCTGCTTTGTTACTCTGAAGTTCGGGTTCATAAGCCTTTGGGCGGCAATTCTGCCCACACAGACAATAATTTTCGGGTGAATGAGCCGCGTCTGCTCTTTGAGCCACGAAATGCAGGCGTCCTGCTCCTCCGGCTTCGGGTCGCGGTTGTGCGGCGGACGGCATTTGACTATGTTTGCGATATATACGTTTTTATTTCTGTCAAGGTCTATCGCCGCAAGGTATTTATCGAGCAGCTGACCGCTTTTGCCTACAAACGGCTCGCCCTGCAAATCCTCCTGCTCGCCGGGGCCTTCGCCTATGAGCATGACCTCGGCGTTTTCGTTGCCCACACCGAAAACAAGGTTGGTTCTCGTCTCGCCCAAAGGGCATTTTCGGCAAGTGCCGCAGTCGCTTTTTAAATCGTACCAGTTGTTATACATCGGCCTTCACCTGCAAAATATCTTTTTTTAGCTGCTCTTCAAGCTCTTTTGCAGAAGAGAAAAGCTTTTCGCCCCTGATATACCGTATAAGTTCGGTTTTGATTTTTTTGCCGTAAAGATCGCCGCCGAAATTTATGATGTTTGTTTCGGCAATGGGGGAGAAAAGCTTGTACGTCGGCCTTATGCCTATATTGGTTATGCAGGCATAAGATTTGCCGCCCGATATTATTCGCGATTCATAAACGCCGTATTTGGGGCAGACAAGATCCTTGTTTATTGCTTGGTTAGCTGTGGGAAAGCCGAGCGTTCTGCCCCTTGCGTCACCGTGAATGACCTCACCGTCTATGCTGTAATTTCTGCCGAGCATGGCGGAGGCTTTTTTTACGTCGCCGTTTAAAAGGCTCTCTTTTACCGCACTTGACGATACGGTCTCGCCGTTTAATTTAACTTCGGGAACGACGGTGCAATTTAAAGAATTTTTTTTGCAAAGTGACAAAAGAACATCGCTGTTGCCCTCTCCGTTTTTTCCGAAAGAATAGTTAAATCCGCAGCTTAAAGACCTTGCACCGAGCTCTTTTAAAAGAATTTCATTAAAAAAAGCTTCGGGAGAAAGCTCCCTGACTTCTGCAAAGCTTATTCTGCATATTTCAAAGCCCGCTTCTTTGAGCATTTGCTCCTCGTCTTTGTCGCTTAAAAGCCTTTGCACCTTTTGACCGGTGATAAATTCTCTCGGATGAACGTCAAATAGAAGCACTGTCGGGCGCAGTGAATACAATTCGGCATTTTTCAGCGCGCTGCCGAGTACTTTTCGGTGACCTATGTGTAATCCGTCAAAAAAACCGAGGGCAACGGACGTGCCGATATTCTGTTTTTGAGGGGTCATAAAATCACCTTATAATCAGTTGATTATTTTGCTCTGTGCTGCATCTTCATTCTCTGCTCTTTTGAGAGAACGCGCTTGCGAAGTCTGAGAGAATGAGGCGTAACTTCAAGCAGCTCATCGTCTTTTATAAACTCCATGCACTGCTCAAGGCTGAGCGTTGTCGGCGGAACAAGTCTGAGCGCGTCGTCACTGCCGGCGGCTCTGGTGTTGGTGAGCTGTTTCTTTTTGCACACGTTGCAGGTGATGTCTTCGTTTTTGGAACATTCGCCCACTATCATGCCCTCATAAACATCAACGCCGGGGCCGATGAAAAGTCTGCCCCTGTCCTGTGTGTTAAACAGACCGTAGCCTGTGCTGGTGCCTGTTTCGTGAACGACTATTGAGCCGTTTTCTCTTGTTTGAATATCGCCCTTATAAGGTTCATATCCGGAAAAAAGCTGATTCATTATGCCGTTGCCGTTTGTGTCGGTCATAAACTCGGAACGGTAGCCGATAAGACCTCTTGACGGAATTTTAAATTCAAGGTGTGTCGCTCCGCCGTCGCGCGAGCCCATATTTTCAAGCTCGCCCTTTCTTGAGCCGAGCTTTTCAATAACCGCGCCGACATACTGCTCGGGAACTTCTACAATCAAAAGCTCCATAGGCTCGCAAAGCTCGCCGTTTATTTCTTTAAATATTACCTTGGGGCGCGATACCTGAAATTCATACCCTTGGCGGCGCATTGTTTCTATAAGAATTGAAAGATGAAGCTCGCCTCTGCCGGATACTTTAAATGTATCTGTTGTTTCTGTATCTTCAACCCTCATGCTGACATTGGTCTCGACCTCTTTATAAAGGCGGTCTCTGATATTGCGCGAGGTTACGAATTTGCCCTCTCTGCCTGCAAAGGGGCTGTCGTTTACTATAAAATTCATTGAAAGAGTAGGCTCGTCTATTTTTACAAAGGGGAGCGGCTCAATGCAGTCGGGTGAGCAGGCGGTTTCGCCTATGTTTATATCCGCAAGACCCGAAATGCAGACGATGTCGCCCATCTCAGCACTCTCAACTTCAACTCTTTTAAGACCCTCAAACTGATAAAGTCTTGATATACGGACATTCTCCTGTGAGCCGTCTGTTTTGCAAAGAACGACGCTGTCGTTTCTTTTGACCTTGCCGCGCTCAACTCTGCCCACGCCGATTCTGCCGATGTAATCGTCATAATCAAGGCTTGAGAAAAGTATCTGAAGCGGAGCGTCAATCTCGCCCTCCGGCGGAGCGATGTGCTCAAGAATTGCGTCAAGAAGCGGTCTCATATCTCCCTCACGGACGGTGGGGTCAAGAGAAGAGTAGCCGTCCCTTGCCGAAGCGTAAACTACGGGGAATTCAATTTGATTTTCGTCTGCGCCGAGTTCAATAAACAAATCAAGAACTTCGTCAATGACCTCTGCCGGCCTTGCGCCGGGGCGGTCGATTTTGTTGACGACAACAAGAACTTTCTTTTTGAGGTTAAGAGCTTTTTGCAAAACAAATCTTGTCTGCGGCATACAGCCCTCAAATGCGTCAACAAGCAAAAGAACGCCGTCAACCATTGTGAGAATACGCTCAACCTCGCCGCCGAAATCTGCATGGCCGGGGGTGTCTACTATGTTAATTTTTGTTCCTTTATAATGAACGGAGGTGTTTTTGGAAAGAATTGTAATACCTCTCTCTCTTTCCAAATCGTTTGAGTCCATTACTCTTTCGTGTACCTGCTCATTGTCGCGGAATGTACCGCTCTGTTTGAGCATTTCATCAACCAAAGTGGTTTTGCCGTGGTCAACGTGGGCGATTATCGCCACATTCCTGAGATTTTTTCTCTGTGCCAAAAAATTCACCTTATTCCTTAATTTTAAAAGACTATCGGTTACTATTCTAAAACAAAACCCATTTACAGTCAAGAAAAATCGGCAAGAGTTTGCTTCCCTCGCCGATTTTTTTGCATTTTAAAGGTCATCCGCGTCCTGTTCGGGGTAAAAATCACGGTAAGGGTTGCCCGTGTAGCTGCCGAGAATATCCGATACATCATCTTCCTCGGCAATTTCCTCCCACACGCCCATCATGTCTGCCACAATGGGGAACACCTTACGCTCGTCGTCTTTTGATTTTTTTCTTTTCAAGCCGAATCCTCCTTTGCGCGCCGCGCAGTATTATTTTTGTCGGCAAAGCGGTGCTTATTCATCAAAAACCCTTGCAAAAAAGGAATAATTTGCTTGCTTTAAAATCTTAAAAAAGCATTTCAAAATTGACAAAGTTTTTTTTATGTTATAAAATGATATTGATATTAAATTTTTACCGTGCGGTGATATAAATGGAAGATAAAAACAAAACGTATTCCGACGGCTGGGACCCGACCGAATACGAAATATACACAAAAGAAGAGACGGAAAAAGAAAGTGCGGAAATTCCTTTAAAAACGGAAGAGGATGAAGTTTTGCCTGAAAAAAGAAAATCAAAAAAGAGCAAAAGAAAAGCCGTGACAACCGCCGTGGCGGTTATAATTTTAATCGCGGCGCTTGCCTGCGGATATTTCTTTTTGAAAGACCGTGTTTTGCCCGGCGAAAACAATTCCGGCGGCGGCTCGTCACCCATAATAAAAAGCTCCGTGAGAGTTACTTTTCCCGAGGGGTACACGGTTTATCAGATGGCGCAGCTGCTTGAAGAAAATAAAGTCTGCTCGGCAGAGGATTTTATGAAAGCCGCCGACACTCCCGTTGACGGGATAGAGATAGATAATGCGGACGAAAGAGTGTTTTTGCTTGAGGGCTACCTTTTCCCCGATACATACGATTTTTATATAGGTGAGGACGCGCAGAGCGTTGTGAAACGCTTTATAAAAAACTATAACTCCAAAGTCGGCGAGGCAACAAAGCAAAAGGCACGTCAGCTCGGCTACACAATGGACGAAATGCTCACGCTTGCGTCTATAATTCAAAAAGAGTGCGACAAAGACATTGCGGAGTGCCAAAATGTTTCTTCGGTTTTTCACAACAGATTAAAGCAATCCAAAAACAGTTATCTCGGCAGTGACGTAACGTATTTTTATCTCAAGAATATGGCGGAGCACCTCGGCGGCAGTGAAAGTGAAGAGTTTGACAGGTATCTTTTAAATTATTACACATACAGCCCCTATCGCAAGGGCTTGCCGGCAGGACCGATTTGCAACCCCGGTCTTAAAGCGATTGAAGCGGCGGTCAGCCCCGCAAACACAAACTATATTTATTTTTTGACCGACGCGAGCGGCGAAAAATTTTATTATGCCGAAACATATGAGCAGCATTTAAAAAACGGCAAAGAAGCCGGCATTATGAATTGAGGAATTTAAAGTGAAAAAGTTTTTAAAAAGAGCAGTATCGTTTGCACTTGCGGTGCTGATTGCGCTTTCTTTTGCCTCGTGCTCCGGCAAAAACAACGGAAATGCCGACAGAGAGCCCGTATCTCAATCACAGCAAAGCTACAAAAAAATCGGCAGCGGCAGCCGCAGTTTTTATCTTGATATTGAGTTTGAAAACGGCAGCAAGTCATATTATGAAGTCAGCACAGACAAAGAATATGTCGGCGAAGCACTTAAAGAGCTTAAAATTATTGACGGCGAAAACGGACCTTACGGGCTTTATGTTTTGACGGTTGACGGCGAAACGCATAAGTATGAAGAAAGCAAAATGTTTTGGGAGCTTTCTGTTGACGGCACACCGTCGCCTTACGGCGTTGACAAGGTCAAAATACAGGACGGTGAGCATTATTCGTTCAGCGTAGAGTCTTAATTCGTTTATATTTTCCACGGTTGGTGTATTTATGGAGACTGCAAATATATTTTTTGAAATCACAGAGTTTGTCGGCATAGTCGCTTTTGCCGTATCGGGCGCAATGATTTCTATTGACAGAAAAATGGACCTTTTCGGCGTAGTGTTTTTGGGTCTTGTAACGGCTTTGGGCGGCGGTGCGATAAGAGACGTGTTTTTGGGCGTAATTCCGCCGAGAAACTTTTTTAATTTTCGTCACCTGATGTGTGCCGTGATAACTTCGCTTGTTGTGTTTGTGCTTGCGAGAATTTTCAGAAAGTTCTTTTTTGAGAATTATAAAAAAATCAACATGGCGGTCAATTTTTTTGATGCAGTCGGTTTGGCTTCTTTTGCAATATCGGGTGTAAGGCTCACTATCGAAGCGGGCTACGGCGGGCATGATTTTTTTGTTATATTTATGGGTATTTTTACGGCGGTCGGAGGCGGTATGCTGCGCGACGTTATGAGCCGAGAGAAGCCGATGATTTTTTGCAAAAATATATATGCCACGGCTACGCTTATCGGTACGGTTTTTTATTACTTTGCAAGCTATATAATAAAATTGCCCGATGTTCCCTCAATGCTCGCGGCATATATAATAATAGTCACTGTAAGAATGTTGGCGGCAAAATTCCGCTGGGATTTGCCCACGATAGAAAAACCCGAACCGCCTACTCAACAGTGACGGATTTTGCGAGGTTTTTGGGTCTGTCTATGCTGCAGCCGCGCAATTTTGCGGTGAAATAGGCAATGAGCTGAAGCGGTAAAACGCTCAGTGACGGCGAAAATAAATCGTCTGTTTTCGGCACAAATATTATTTCATCATCTGCGTCTCCACGGCATAGTTCATCTGCCGCGACGCAGATTATTTTTGCTCCGCGCGCCTTACACTCTTTAATGTTGCTCATTGTTTTTGAGCTTACGGATGAATCCGTGCACACGGCGATAACGGGCGTACCGTTTTCTATGAGTGAAATTGTGCCGTGCTTCAGCTCGCCTGCGGCATAAGCTTCACAGTGGGTGTAGCTGACTTCTTTTAATTTCAGTGCACCCTCCATAGCGGTGCAGTAGTCGGCGGCTCTGCCGATAAAGCAGGCATATTTTATATCTTTTAATTGCTTTGCAATGTCTTCGCATTGCAGGGCTTTTTCTAATGTCAGACGTATTTTTTGCGGCAAAAGAGAAAGTTCGGCGCAAAGCTCTTTATATTTCGTTCGGTCTATTTTACCTGCGGAGTATGCGAGGCGTATGCACACGGCATAAATCACCGCAAGCTGTGCGCTGAATGCTTTGGTGGTTGCAACGGCAATTTCCTGCCCCGCTTTTGTGAGAATTACGCAGTCGCTCTCCTGCGCTATGGTGCTGTGCTGAGAGTTTACAATGCTGACTGTTTTGGCATTTCTTTTTTTAGCTTCGCGCAGTGCGCCGAGCGTGTCGGCAGTCTCGCCGCTTTGGCTGATGATTATTACGAGTGTGTTTTCATCTGCGACGGGGCTGTTGCTGCGGTATTCGGACGCAATGCAGGCGTATGACGGCACGCGCAAAAGAGCTTGGGCGGCATGTGCGCCTACAAGCCCTGCATGGTATGCGGAGCCGCAGCCGATAAATTCGATTCGCGAAATGTTTTTTATTTTTTCTCGGTTTAATTTTAAACAGCCGAGTTTAATTTTGCCGTCTTCGAGTATTCCCTCAAGAGTTTTTTGAACAGACAGCGGCTGCTGATAAATCTCTTTGAGCATAAAGTGCTCATAGCCGTTTTTTTCGTTATCCTGCTCGGCTTTTTTTATTTTTATCTCTGTTTTCCTTATGCGGCACCCGTCAACGTCAAACACTTTCAGCGAATCTTTTGTAAGTATTCCTATCTCGTTGTCGCCGAGCTTATATATTTTGCTTTCGTCAGTTTTGGGAAGAACAGAAACATCGCTTGCAAGGTAGCCGCCGTCACGGTCGGTGCACACAAACAGCGGACTCGAAAGCTTGGCGCAAAAAATCATATCCGGGCAGTCACGGCAAAGAATACCGAGCGCGTATGAGCCTTTTAATTTCGGCATGACCTCGCTTATCGCACTTTTAACGTCGCCTTTATATGCTTCTTCAAGCATATAGGCAACAACTTCTGTGTCGGTATCTGTTTTAAACAAAAAGCCGCGGCTCTCCATATCTGATTTCAGGTCCGAATAATTTTCTATTATTCCGTTATGAACTATTGTAAATATTCCGTCGGGGCCCGTATGAGGGTGAGCATTGGTGAGCGTCGGCGCACCGTGAGTTGCCCAGCGTGTGTGACCTATGCCCATGCGGGACGGGCTGTTTTCGGGCACTTTATCCCAAAGCTTTTCGGGGCTGCCGACCGTTTTATATACTTTTATTTCGTTTTTGTTTAAAAGCCCTATTCCTGCGGAATCATAGCCTCTGTATTGCAGCTTTTCAAGACCTTTTATTATTATCGGCGTTGCAGGTAAAACGCCTGTGTATCCCATTATTCCGCACATAAAAAAACCTCTCTTTGCATTTTCTAATATATTTTACGCAAAGAGAGGTCTTTTATTCTGTTTTTAATTTAATTGATTGTCGGCCAAACGCTCCAATATAAGCTCATAGTCTTTGGGCTTAATGTATATGGCGCGAATTTGCTCCTCGGTGTATTGAGTGTATTCTTCCGGCACTTTAAAATAATCTGTCTCGCCTTTGAGCTGAGAAAGTGCGCTGTCTCTTAAAAGGCACGCTGTTTTATAAATATTGCCGTAAATAAAGCACTCGCCGCCGTCCGTGTCTTTTCTCCAACGGTCATAGGGGTAAATTACAGTGTTGTCTCTCTCGTGATATTCGTCGGTGACCGAAAGGCAATAATCTATCATCGGCTTCAAGTTTTCATCGTTTATCATGCCGCAAACCCGACGCACATATTCTTCGTATTGATTACGGTATTTTTCATTTTTCATGACGGTGTAAAAGACGTTAAAATCCATGGTCATATCGCTGCCGTCTTTTTTGGGGAATATCCTCATAAGATTTTCGCAGTCTGCACCGTATCTGAAAGCTTCGTCCAAATCCCACGGAATAACCGTATAAAACCCGGGAGAAGCTTCGTAGAGATAGAAGTTGTTTTTCAGCGCAGTGAAATCGTCAAAACCACCCGTTACTCTGTCAACCGCCGCAAGACGCAGAAGAGTGTCAATGTCAAAGTATTTATCATAATCTTTGCCGTCTACAAATGCCTGCGCCATTGTTTTGAATGTTGAATGGTCGGGATTTTTTTTGTTGGTTTTGAGCTTTAAAAATTTAAAACTGTACCAATAATCTATAAGCTCATCTTCATATTTATCGTTATCGTGCACGCTTTTATAAAGATTGCCTGATGTATATTCGTAGTTCTTTTTGAGAAAACATTTGTCAACTTCTTCAACCGCAACGGCAAGACCCCAGTCAACGCCGTTAATCCTCACAAAGGCAAAGGTACACTCCGGTGAAATAATACCCATCTCTTTCATAAGGCGATAAGAAATATATTCGTTTAAAAGTCCCGTGTAATTGGTAGAGAAGTTGAGGTTAATACTCTCAACACCGTTGTAGTTCAAGTCGTCTTCGTATGCGTCAAGGCGCAGCTCAAGGTTGTAGCGATACGTTTTCATATCCGTATTTTTTGCCATGGTGGCGTTGCCCCTGGTGCGAAGACCGATTTTGCCGTATTTTTTGCCGTCAACTTTAGCCGAAGCCTCGTGCAAGTCTTTCTTTTCGGGGTTGCCCATCATTTTTTTAAATTCATTGGCGTCAATATTAACGTCTATCTGCATAACAGAATTTTCGTCAAATGAATATTGTGATGGACTGTATGTGCATATCAGACCGGTTGGATTTATTTTCTCAGAAGTTTTGCTTTTCGGTAAAAAAAATAAAAGTCCCAAACAAATCAAACACACAATTGCGCCCAAACAGGCAAAAATTATAATTTTGCCGCGTTTTTTGCTTTTGCACTTATTTTGTGCAGAGGCTACCTTTATTTCTTTCTTGCCGTTCATTTTTATCCCCCTAAATAAACTTTAAGAAATTTTAATATATTTTACCACATCTAAAACATAATTTCAATATGAAATGCAAAACTTTTGTGCAAATTTACACAAAAGAACGACAAATTTTGACCGTAACGGCTAAAATTTTCATTTTGGCAATATAAAAATGCGCCGCTTAAACCAAGCGACGCATTTTTTAAAAGCAGTTTAAATTATTTAAACATCAAAAGCAAGAAGCCTGCCGCAACTGCCGAGCCGATAACACCGGCAACGTTGGGACCCATGGCGTGCATGAGAAGGAAATTTGTGGGCTTTGCTTTTGCGCCCTCGTTCTGTGCAACGCGCGCAGCCATGGGAACAGCCGAAACGCCTGCCGCACCGATAAGAGGATTGATTTTGCCCTTGGTTACCACATAAAGCAGCTTTCCGAAAAGCACGCCGCCGACGGTTGAACCGACGAAGGCAAACAGGCCGAGAGCAATTATCATAAGAGTTTTGGGCTGGAGGAAGGTTTCGCCGTTTGCGGTTGCGCCGACGGTGAGACCGAGCATTATCGTAACGATGTTTGTAAGAGCGTTCTGAGCCGTGTCGCTGAGTCTGTCAACAACTCCGCACTCGCGGAAGAGGTTGCCGAGCATGAGCATACCGAGAAGCGGTGCAACAGAGGGAAGAATGAGCGCGCAAATCATAAGAACAGCTATCGGGAAAATTATTTTTTCTGTTTTGCTGACCTTACGAAGCTGCTTCATTTCAACTTCGCGTTCTTTTTTGGTGGTGAGAAGTCTCATAATGGGCGGCTGAATAAAGGGTATGAGCGCCATGTATGAGTATGCCGCGACCGCGATTGGACCAAGCAGGTGAGCGGCGAGCTTACCTGCAAGGAATATAGCCGTGGGGCCGTCTGCACCGCCGATTATGCCGATTGATGCAGCCTCTCGAGGTGTAAATCCGAGAAGAATTGCAATAACAAAAGCAAGGTAAATACCGAGCTGTGCCGCCGCGCCCAAAAGCAGGCTGACGGGGTTTGATAGGAGCGGACCGAAATCGGTCATAGCTCCGATGCCGAGGAATATAAGGCAGGGGAATACGCTGCTCTTAACGCCGGCATAAATAATCCTCAAAACGCCGGAATCATACCAGTGACCCGAAGCGTTGACCGCTTCGCCGCCGAAAAGTCCTACGGCGTCGTCCATAATCCCCGCACCGGGGAGGTTTGCAAGCAAAATGCCGAAAGCAATGGGAACAAGCAGGAGCGGCTCACATTTTTTTGCAATGGCAAAATAAAGAAGTACGCAGGACACCAAAAGCATAACCGCGTTTTGCCATGTGAGCAGTGCAAGACCCGATGACTCCCAAAGTCCTATAACAAGGTCTTTTATCATTTCCATACCAAAGCCCTCCGTTAAATCACAGCGAGGACGGCGTCGGTGTCAACGCTTGCACCCTTTGAAACAACTATCTGCTTAACTGTTCCGTCCTGAGGGGCAACGATGTCGTTTTCCATCTTCATTGCCTCGAGAATAAACATAACGTCGCCGGCTTTGACCGCCTGACCGTTTTGAACTTTAACCTCGAGAATTGTGCCGGGCATGGGTGAAAGCACCTTTGCGCCTTCTGCAGTGCTCTGAGCAGCAGGTGCCGCCGCAGGTGCAGCCTGAACGGGTGCCGCTGCCGGAGCAACGGGCGCCGCGTCTGAAACATTCAGCAAAACAGCGTCCGATTCGCTGACATCTACTTCATATTTTTTACCGTTAAGGTTAACAACATATTTCATTTCTTACTCCTCCAATAACCTGATGGATTTAAACTCAAGTCTGTTGAGCGGTATTCCGCTTTTATCGCTTACAATTGCCATGATGATCGCCGCTGTGGCTTCGTCCGTGCCGATAAGCTCAAGCGAGCCTATTGATTTGGTATCAGGCAAAGGTTCGCCGCTTGCGGTTTTGCTCTCTGCGGCAGGTGCGGCTTTATCTTTCTCGCCGTTTTTGTGTGCGGCAGACTCTATTGTGCGAATGACCTTTGACAGAATCATTATGCACACGGCTATGAGCGAGAGAATCAAGAGTACCGTTATTATGCCGACCAAAGCAGTTGTAAGAGCCTGAGAGATTGGCATTTTAAGCGAATAATCAGCTGTTCCTAACATAATTATCAGCTCCTTAGTCTATTCTTTCTATCGAGTAGCTGAAAGTGTTTCTTTCAAGCTCGTCGCGTTTTTCAAAAAATGCTTCTGCCTGTGCAGGGAATGCAATGTAAGAGAGTACGTCTTCGTCGCTCTTTGCCTTTTTGCCGAGCTCTGCCTTAGTCTTTTCAAATGCAGGCTCAAGAGTGTCGGCATATTTGCCCTCTATGGGCTTTGCGTCGCCGAGTACGGTCTTCATAAGCTCGGGGCTTATTTCGCCGGGTGCTTTGCCGTATTCGCCTTTGACATAACTTTTTATCTCTTTAGAGATATTTTTGTATTCGCCTGTGAGAACGTTTGCCGTTGCCTGAACGCCGACCATCTGGCTCATGGGTGTAACAAGCGGAGGATAGCCGAGGTCTTTTCTTACTCTCGGAACTTCCTTGAGTACGTCCTCAAGCTTATCAAGCTTGTGCTGAGCTGTGAGCTGAGCAACAAGGTTTGAAAGCATACCGCCGGGAATTTGGTATTTGAGCGCGTCTGTGGCTGTGCCGAGAACAACGGGGTTCAAAAGACCGGATTCAAGAGCCTTTGCCTTTACGGGCTTAAAGAAGCTGTTGATTTTGTTAAGCTGCTTGTCGTCAAGGTCAACCTCATAGCCGAGCTGGCGCAGGGCATATGCCATAGCCTCTGTTGCAGGCTGTGATGTGCCGCCGGAGAATGAGGAGATTGCGGTGTCTATAACGTCCGCACCTGCTTCAACCGCTTTGAGCAAAGTTATGGGCGCAAGCCCGGTGGTGCAGTGAGTGTGAACAACAACGGGAATTTTAACGCTCTCTTTAATTGCCTTTACGATGTCGTATGCATCCTGCGGTCCCATAATGCCCGCCATATCTTTAATGGCAATTGACTGAACGCCGAGATTTTCAAGGTCCTTTGCGTATTTTGCATAGGACTCAAGCGTATGAACGGGGCTTACTGTGAAGCATACCGTGCCCGAAGCGTGCGCACCTCTTTTGATTGTTTCGTCAACTGCAACTTCGAGGTTGCGGATGTCGTTGAGCGCGTCAAAAATACGGATAATGTCAATGCCGTTTTCAATGCTCTTTGCAACAAACATTCTTACAACGTCGTTGGGGTAGTGCTTGTAGCCGAGAAGATTCTGACCTCTGAGAAGCATCTGAAGCTTTGTATTGGGGCAGGCCTTGCGGATTTTGCGAAGTCTCTCCCACGGATCCTCCGAAAGGTATCTGAGGCATGAATCAAAGGTCGCGCCGCCCCAGCATTCAAGCGAGTAGTAACCTGCTTTGTCCATGTCAGAGAGAATACCTTCAAAATCTTCAAACGGCATTCTTGTTGCTATCAAAGACTGCTGAGCGTCTCTGAGCACAGTTTCTGTAAATTGAATTTTTTTCATTTTATCAACGCCTTTGCTTTATATGAATTATATAAAATTAAAATTCCAATTTTGATTCAATGTATTCACCGAGCTTTTCAATCGGCATACGGATTTGCTGCATGGTGTCTCTTTCACGAACGGTTACGCACTTATCCTCAAGTGAGTCAAAGTCATATGTGATGCAGAAAGGAGTGCCGATTTCGTCCTGACGGCGGTAACGCTTGCCGATTGAGCCTGCGTCGTCATAATCAACAGAGAATTTTTTGCTCAAAGCGGTGTAAACCTCTGTTGCCTGCTCGCCGAGCTTCTTTGAAAGGGGAAGTATAGCCGCCTTAACGGGCGCGAGAGCAGGGTGAAGTCTGAGAACAACTCTTGTGTCGCCCTTTGCTTCGTCAACCACTTCTTCATCATATGCGTCGCAGAGGAAAGCGAGTGCAACTCTGTCTGCGCCGAGCGAGGGCTCAATGACGTAAGGAATATATTTTTTGTTTTCCTCCTGGTCAAAATATTCCATGCTCTTGCCGGAGGCTTCCTGATGTCTTGTCAGGTCAAAGTCGGTTCTTGAAGCAACGCCCCAAAGCTCGCCCCAGCCGAACGGGAACATAAACTCAAAGTCTGTTGTTGCGTTTGAGTAGTGAGAAAGCTCCTTTTGGCTGTGATCGCGAAGACGAAGATTTTCATCTTTAATGCCGAGGTCAAGCAAAAACTTGTGGCAGTAGTCTTTCCAATATTTAAACCAGTCAAGCTCTGTGCCGGGTTTGCAGAAGAACTCAAGCTCCATCTGCTCAAATTCTCTTATTCTGAATATAAAGTTGCCGGGGGTTATTTCGTTTCTGAATGATTTGCCTATCTGGCATACACCGAAGGGGAGCTTGCGGCGCGTTGTGCGCTGAATGTTGGGGAAGTTTACAAAAATACCCTGTGCCGTTTCGGGGCGGAGGTAAAGCTCGCTCTTAGCGTCCTCGGTAACGCCCTGGAATGTCTTAAACATAAGGTTGAATTTGCGAATGTCGGTGAAATCCGAAGAGCCGCACTCGGGGCAGGTTATGCCATGGTCTTTTATATACTGCGACATTTCTTCAAAGCTCCAGCCGGCAGGGTTGACACCGGTATCCTCAATGAGCTTATCTGCTCTGTGACGGGTTTTGCAGCTTTTGCAGTCCATAAGCGGATCCGAGAATCCGCCGACATGACCCGAAGCAACCCATGTTTGGGGATTCATAAGAATTGCCGAGTCAAGACCGACATTGTAGGGATTTTCTCTGACAAATCTCTGCCACCAGGCGTTTTTTACGTTGTTCTTAAATTCAACGCCGAGAGGACCGTAATCCCATGAATTTGAAAGACCGCCGTATATTTCACTGCCGGGGTAAACAAAACCTCTGCCCTTACACAATGCGACGATTTTCTCCATTGTTTTATCCTTATTTAACATGATTCGAAAACTCCCTCATTATAAAATCAAATTGTATGAATTATAATCTATTACATTTTAATAGTCAAGGTCAAAAGTGTATAAAATATGCCCGGACCGGAATGCCGATATATGGGTATATTGTCTATTTTTTAACAAAGATTTACAAAAAGGCACATTTATGCCGAAATACAGTGCTGCGGCGCACCGAAAGCAAAGGGGAATATTTGTTAAAAAGAAAAACAAAAATCTATTTTTCGGTTGACTTGATATTGCCGAGGATATATAATGTAAGCAGTTAATTAGATTTAACGGCAATAAATTATTGGAGGTCATTAAAATGTCCAGAGTTTACAATTTTTCAGCAGGTCCTTCGATGCTCCCCGAGTCTGTTCTCAAAAAGGCTGCATCCGAAATGCTCGATTATGAGGGCAGCGGTCAGTCTGTAATGGAGATGTCTCACCGTTCAAAGGTTTATGAGCCCATCATCTACGGTGCGGAGAAGCTTCTCAGAGAGATAATGAATATCCCTGACAACTATAAAGTTCTCTTCCTCCAGGGCGGTGCTTCAACACAGTTTGCGGCTATCCCCATGAACTTCATGACCGGCTCCGGCAAGGCAGATTACATAACAACAGGTCAGTTTGCAACAAGAGCATATAAAGAGGCTCTTAAATACGGCGATGCAAAAGACGTTGCTTCTTCAAAAGACAGAACTTTTGCTTACATTCCCAAAACTGACAGATCAACCTTCAGACCCGACGCAGACTATGTATATATCTGCTACAACAACACAATCTACGGCACACGCTTCACAGAGCTCCCCGACACGGGCGACATTCCGCTTATCGCAGACGTTTCATCATGCTTCCTTTCAGAGCCTATGGACGTTTCTAAGTTCGGCGTTCTCTACGGCGGCGCGCAGAAAAACGTTGCTCCCGCAGGTCTTACAATAGTTATCGTTCGTGAGGATCTTCTCGGCAAAGCAATGCCCATCACTCCCACAATGCTCGATTACAAAGTAATGGCAGATAATGACTCTATGTATAACACACCTCCCTGCTACTCTATCTATATGTGCAAGCTTGTTCTTGAGTGGATTAAGTCACTCGGCGGACTCGAGGTTATGAAAGAGCGCAACGAGAAAAAAGCTAAGATTTTATATGATTATCTTGACGAGAGCAAGATGTTCAAGGGCACGGTAGATAAAGAGTTCCGCTCAATGATGAACGCTACATTTGTTACAGGCGACGACGAGCTTAACAAAAAGTTTGTTGCAGAAGCGGCAGAGCACGGCTTCGTAAACCTTAAAGGTCACCGTTCTGTCGGCGGCATGAGAGCGTCTATCTACAACGCTATGCCTATCGAGGGCGTTGAGAAGCTCGTTGAGTTTATGAAAGAGTTTGAAAAAGCAAATTCATAATCCCCGGCTTTAATACACAGAAAGGTTGTGATCTCAATGTACAGCATTTTGACACTTAATAAAATAGCCGCTTGCGGCACAGATAAATTCGGCGGCAATTACACCTGTTCTTCAGATGTAAAAGACCCCACCGCGATAATGGTTCGCTCCGCTTCTATGCACGAGATGGAGCTCAGCGACGCAACAATCGCAATTGCAAGAGCGGGCGCAGGCACAAACAATATTCCCGTAGAGGCTTGCGCAGAAAAAGGCGTTGTCGTTTTCAACACTCCCGGCGCAAACGCAAATGCGGTTAAAGAGCTTGTTATTTGCGGACTTTTGATGGCATCGCGTAAAGTCGGCGCAGCTATTGACTGGTGCAAGACTTTAAAAGGCGAGGGCGAAGCGGTAGGCAAGCTTGTTGAAAAAGGCAAGTCAAACTTTGCCGGCCCCGAAATCGGCGGCAAGACCCTCGGCATAGTCGGCCTCGGCGCTATCGGCTTTAAGGTTGCGGTTGCGGCAAGCGCACTCGGCATGAAAATTGTCGGCTATGACCCGTTCCTTTCGGATGCTGTCAAAGCACAGCTCCCCGAGGGCACAAAGGTCGTCACCGATATAAACGATATTTTTAAAGAGAGCGATTATATTACTCTTCACCTGCCTCTCAACGATGCAACCAAAAACACCGTTAACAAAGAGACTTTGGCACTTTGCAAAGACGGCGTTCGCATTCTTAACTTTGCAAGAGGCGGCCTTGTAAACAGCGATGCTGTTATCGAGGCTCTCGGCAGCGGCAAGTGTGCGGCATATGTTGTTGACTTCCCGAGTGACGAAATTATCGGCGTTGAGGGAGTAACGGCGCTTCCGCACCTCGGTGCTTCAACACCCGAAAGCGAAGATAACTGCGCCATGATGGCGGCAGACGAGCTTATCGGCTACATCGAAAAAGGCGAAATCAAAAACTCCGTCAACCTGCCGAATCTCACAGGTCTCGGCGATGTTGAGTCAAAGCGTGTATGCGTTATCTGCAAAGAGGACGCGGTTGAGAGCGTTAAAGCTGCTCTCGGCGATGCAAAATCCGCTGCAAGAAAAGGCTACGGCTATGTTGTTGCCGACGGCGCAGACGAAGCGAAGCTTGACGGTATCGACGGAATTATCAAGGTTCGCACAATCGTTAAATAATTGTTTTCAGATTCAGATAGAGCCGGGCGCAAAAACCCCGGCTCTTTTTATAAAATAACCGCAAATAAAATGATAAATACAAAGCATAGCGTCATATCGGCACTTGTATTTATTGCGGGTTGATTTAAGAGAGGAGATTTATTATGAAGAAACTTATGAGCATAATTCTTGCGGCATTGCTTGTTTTTTCACTCGGTACCGCGGCGTTTGCGGCAGGCGGCAGCATTGCACTCGGCGAAACAAAATCCATAACACTCCAAAGAGACGAAACTGCGGCTTTTAAATTCACGGCAGAAGAAAGTACGCTTTATGTTGCGGAAATATCATCCGATATGGGTTTCGCTATGGTTAGCGTTACCGACGAGGCAGAAGATATTATTGATTCTGCATGGGTTATATCGTTTGGTGAAAAAGACGAAACAGACAGCAGCTTTATTTCGGACGAAGCCAAAATTTATTTTTGCGCCGATAAGGGCAAAACTTTTAATTTGGAGTTTAAAGAAAACTCTCAGTTTTTTATAGAAGTTCTTGAAAAGTTTGACGGTTTGGCAGAATCAATTGTTCCGGCAAAAATAAATGTAACCGTTAAAAAGGCAGATGTTCGCGAGCTGAAACTCGGCGAGACTTATTCGTCAAGCGAGTACAGAGAGTATTTTCTTTTTGCTCCCGAAGAGGACGGATTTTATAACTTCCGCTCAAATTCAAGCGGAAATTCTGATCCGCGAATATCAATAACAGGCTCTGACGGAAGTTATTTTACAAATGATAATAACGGATATTTAGCCGATTACGATTTTGACCTCACCGCTTATTTTGAAAAAGGCAAGGTATACGGCGTGGAAGTAATCAATACTTCGATTGAGTATGAAAAAGATGCAGAGCCGTTCACCTTCACCGTTTCAAGAGGCGAAGATATTAAGGCAGATTACCTCGATATTGATAGCAGAGTTGTGTTTGTTGCGGTGAACGATACGGCAAATAATTTTGTGAGCTGCGTTCCGAGCGGAGCACTGGAAGGCGAATATGAAGTAACCTGCGCGGACGAAACAAAAGCCAATGCTTATTATGATGAGAGCGGTTCGATTTGCATAGAAGGACTCTCTGTCGGCAAAACAACCGTAACGGTTACAGAAACAAACAGCGGCGTTTCAACCGAGTTTACGGTAATAGTTATACCTGCCGTTGTTCATAGTATTTTTAGTGTAGTGCAGAACATATTTTGGACTGTTGTAAGAGTAATATCCAATATTATAGATTTTATAACATCTCGTATTTTCTGACGATTTAAAATGAAAGAAAGCTATAATTCACACTGAGGTGTGGATTATGGCTTTTATTTTTGGTGAGAAATGCGGCGGCATGAGGCATGCCGCCATACGCAGTGACTCGCCGAGAATGACATCATTCCGCAAGGCTTCACCTCATCAGTCACTTCGTGACAGCTTCTCCTCGAGTAGAAGCCGATTAGCCGCATATTGCCTCCACTTTAGGGGAGGTGGCACGGCAAAGCCGTGACGGAGGGGTTTAAATCGCCAAAATCCGAAATTCAGATTTTTCAGCGGCATGAGGTTATTTAGTCTCTTGATTTTAACATTGGCACAAAAAAGCACACGGCTCAATTGAACCGTGTGCTTTTTGCATAGCAAATTATTTAACTTCAACTCTCCAGCCGAGGGGATCTTCTGTTTTGCCCCACTGGATACCGGTGATTGTGTCATAAATCTTCTGGCTGAGTTCGCCGATAACGCCGCCGTTAATGGTCATAACGTCATCTTTGTAGCGAAGCTTGCCGACGGGCGAAATAACCGCCGCTGTGCCTGTGCCGAATACTTCTTCGAGCTTTCCGCTGTGCTGAGCCTCGATAAGCTCGTCAACAGAAATTCGTCTCTCCTCAACCTCAAGACCCCAGTGCTTGCAAAGGTTAATTACAGAGTCACGGGTGATGCCGGGGAGGATAGAACCGTTAAGCATAGGTGTAACGATTTTGCCGTCGATTTTAAAGAAGATGTTCATGGCGCCGACTTCTTCGATGTATTTTCTCTCAACACCGTCGAGCCAAAGAACCTGCGAATATCCGTCGTCATGAGCCTTTACCTGAGCTGCAAGGCTTGCAGCGTAGTTGCCGCCTGTTTTTGCAAAGCCCATTCCGCCTCTTACGGCACGAACATAGTCGTCCTCAATCCAAATACCTACGGGAGCAAGTCCGCTCTCATAATAAGCTCCGCTGGGGGAGAGGATTATCATAAACAAATATGTCTTTGACGGTGCAACGCCGAGGAACGCGTCTGTTGCGATTATGAATGGACGAATGTAAAGAGATGTGCCCTCTTTTTCGGGAATCCAATCTCTGTCAACATTAACAACAGCTTTAACGGCCTGAACAAAATCCTCTTCGGGAAGCTCGGGTATGCAAAGTCTCTTGTTGGAGTTGTTGGTTCTCTTAGCATTCATATCGGGGCGGAAAAGATAAGCCTTTCCGTCAACGCCCTTGTAAGCTTTAAGACCCTCAAACATTTCCTGACCGTAGTGGAAAACCATAGCGGCAGGTGAAATTGTGAGGTCGCCGTAGGGGACGATTCTTGCATCGTGCCAGCCCTGACCCTCTGTGTAGTTCATCATAAACATGTGGTCGGTGAAGATGTGACCGAAGCCCAACGGCTGATCTGCCGCCGGTTTAGCCTTGGGTGATGTTGTTTTTGTGATTTTGATGTCAAGCATTATTATTCCTTCTTTCAAAAGCGTGGGTTATTTAATATAATCAAGAATCACTTTGGTCATTTCTGTGCACGAGAGCGGTTTGCCCTCGCTTGAGCCGAGAATATCGGCTGTTCTGTAGCCTGCTTCGAGAACGTCGTCAACAGCTTTTTCAATGCATCTTGCCTCGTCCTCAAGGTCAAATGAATAGCGGAACATCATTGCCGCAGAAAGAATTGTTGCAATCGGGTTTGCTTTGTTTTGACCTGCAATGTCGGGTGCGGAGCCGTGAATGGGTTCATACATGCCGCACTTGCTGTCGCCAAGAGAGGCGGAGGCGAGCATACCGATTGAACCTGTTATCTGTGAGCTCTCGTCAGAGAGAATGTCACCGAACATATTTGATGTAACAACAACGTCAAACTGAGAGGGGTTCTTAACAAGCTGCATTGCCGCATTGTCAACGAGTATATCCACACACTTAACATCGGGGTATTTCTCTGCTGTGCGGTGAACAACCTCTCTCCAAAGTCTGGAGCTTTCGAGAACGTTTGCCTTGTCGATGCTTGTAACTACGTTGTTTCTCTTTCTCGCAGTTTCAAAAGCAACCTTTGCAATTCTTTCTATTTCCATCTCGCTGTAGCATTCTGTGTCATAAGCTTCTTCGCCGTTTTTGCCGTTTCTGCGGCCTCTTTCGCCGAAGTAAATGCCGCCCGTAAGCTCACGAATCATAACAATGTCAACGCCGTTATCTATAATGTCGGGGCGAAGGGGGCTTGCACCTTTAAGCGCAGGGTAAATTTTTGCGGGGCGAATGTTTGTGTAAAGTCCAAGCGCATGACGAACGCCGAGAAGAGCTTTTTCGGGGCGAAGATGACCGGGGAGAGTGTCCCACTTCGGGCCGCCGACCGCGCCGAGGAGCACGCTGTCGCTTGCCTGGCAGCATTTAACAGTTTCTTCCGGGAGCGGAACGCCTGTTGCGTCTATTGCACATCCACCGGCAAGGTAGGGTGTGAAGGTGAATTTGTGGCCGTATTTTGCGGCAACTTTTTCGAGTACGGCAACGGCACTGTCAACTATTTCGGGGCCTATTCCGTCGCCCTTGAGCAAAGCAATGTTAAAATCCATTTTATCAAATCCTTTTTAAGAATAGTTTATTTTATCTTGCCGGCTTTAATAGACTCAATAAGGCCGCCGGTTGTGATTATCTCCTGAATAAATGCGGGGAACGGCTCGGCCTTGTATTCTTCGCCTGTTGTGAGGTTGTAGATAACGCCTGCGTCCATATCCGCTTTGAGCTTGTCGCCCTCGCTTATTGCGTCAACGGCTTCGGGGCATTCTATGATGGGAAGACCTATGTTGATTGAGTTGCGGTAGAAAATTCTTGCAAAGCTTTTTGCGATAACAAGTGCAATACCACTCTCTTTAATTGCTATGGGAGCGTGCTCGCGCGATGAGCCGCAGCCGAAGTTGTAGCCTGCAACCATGATGTCACCGTCCTGAACTCTTGAAGTAAAGGTAGCGTCAAGGTCTTCCATGCAGTGAGATGCAAGCTCTTTTTTATCTATTGTGTTAAGGTAACGTGCGGGAATGATAACGTCGGTGTCAACGTTGTCGCCGTATTTTATAACTTTTCCTTCAAACAACATATTAAAGTACCTCCTCAGGGGCAGAAATTTTGCCCGTTATTGCGGATGCTGCGGCAACTGCCGGGCTTGCAAGATAGACCTCTGATTTCGGGTGACCCATTCTGCCGACAAAGTTTCTGTTAGTGGTTGCAACGGCTCTTTCACCCTCTGCAAGTATGCCCATATGGCCGCCGAGGCACGGGCCGCAGGTGGGGGTGGAAACAATGGCTCCGCTCTCAATGAATGTTTTGAGTAGACCCATTTCCATAGCCTCAAGATAAATCTTGTTAGTTGCGGGGATAACAATTGTTCTGACACCCTTTTTGACTTTTTTGCCCTTGAGAATGTCGGCTGCGATAATAAGGTCTTCAAGTCTGCCGTTTGTGCATGAGCCGATAACAACCTGGTCAATCTTGATGTCGCCTATTTCGTCAAAGGTGTGCGTGTTCTCGGGCAGGTGGGGGAATGCGACTGTGGGACGTATTTCAGAAAGGTCAATGACATATGTTTCGTCATAAACAGCGTCATCGTCCGCCTTGTAGATTGTAGGCTCTTTGCCACCTGCGTTTTTGATAAATTCTATTGTTTTGTCGTCAACCTCAAAAATTCCGTTTTTGCCGCCTGCTTCGATAGCCATGTTTGCCATGCAAAGTCTGTCGCTGACCGAGAGGGTGTGAACGCCCTCGCCGCAGAATTCCATTGATTTATAAAGAGCGCCGTCAACGCCTATCATACCGATGATGTGAAGAATGACGTCTTTGCCGTAAACATTCTTTTGCAGCTTGCCTTTAAGCTCAAACTTAATAGCGGACGGAACCTTGAACCATGCTTTGCCGGTAGCCATTCCGCAAGCCATGTCTGTTGAACCGACGCCTGTTGAAAATGCGCCGAGCGCACCGTATGTGCAGGTGTGTGAGTCTGCGCCGATAACAACATCGCCGCTCACAACAAGACCTTTTTCGGGTAAAATAGCGTGCTCAACGCCCATGTCGCCGACGTCAAAATAATTTTCAATGCTCATGTCGCCTGCAAATTCGCGGCACATTTTGCACTGTGCGGCTGCCTTGATGTCCTTGTTCGGGGTGAAGTGATCCATTACCATAGCAACCTTGCTCTTGTCAAAAACCTTGTCAAGACCGAGCTTTTTATACTCGGCTATGGCAACCGGTGTTGTAACGTCGTTGCCGAGAACAAGGTCAACATTTGCAAGAATGAGCTGACCCGCCGTAACAGAATCAAGCCCTGCATGAGCCGCAAGGATCTTTTGTGTCATTGTCATTCCCATAGTGTTAATTCTCCTTTTTGGATAATTTATATTCAAAAGAATCCACCAGAGCCGTAAAGCTCGCTTTTATAATATCGCTTGATACTCCGATGGTTGTAAAGACTGAGTCGGAATCTGCCGAGTCTATCATAACTCGGATTTTTGAATCGGTGGTAGAACCCGATTCGATAACTCTTACTTTATAGTCTAAAAGGTGCATATCGCTGATTTCGGGATAAAAGCCCACGAGCGCGTCTCTCATTGCCTTATCAAGTGCGTTGACGGGGCCGTTACCGGTGGCGCAGGTCATAGAGACTTTATCGCCCACCTCTATTTTTATCATTGCGTTCGACTGCTGCTCGCCGTCCGGGGCGGGGAAGTCGTCAAGCACCTTATACATTATAACATTAAAATGCGGTTTCCACAATCCGAGATTTTTTTCTATGAACAGGTCAAAGCTTGCCTCTGCCGCCTCATAGTGATAGCCGAAATCCTCACGCTCTTTAAGGGCGTTTGTGATTGCCGTGGTCTCTGGCGATTTTTTGCCTATTTCGGGTGCGAAACGCTGAATTTTAGGAAGTACGGTTCCTCTGCCCGCAACCTCGCTCAAAAGGAATTTTCTCTCGTTGCCGACAGATTCCGGCGGAACGTGCTCAAAGGATTTTGAGCATTTCTGCACACCGTCTATGTGCATACCGCCCTTATGAGCAAATGCGCTTTTGCCGACATAGGGGTGATTGCTTTTAAGTCTGATGTTTGCAATCTCGGCAATTTTTCTTGCCGTGATTTTGAGGTTTGAGAGGTCAATGCCGAGGTCACAGCCGCACTTTAAGGTGAGGTTTGCGATTATTGTGCTAAGGTCTGCATTGCCGCATCTTTCGCCGAAGCCTATGAATGTGCCCTGAATATGAACCGCGCCTGCCGCAACCGCTGCCATGGAGTTCGCAACCGCACAGCCCGTGTCGTTATGGCAGTGAATACCTATTCTCACATTCGGAAATTTATCGCATACTTTAGAAGTAATGTCGCTTATTTCGTCAGGCAGGCAGCCGCCGTTGGTGTCGCAAAGTGCCAGCACGTCCGCGCCGCCCTCCACTGCCGAGGTGAGCACGCTCATGGCATAATCCGAATTGTTTTTATATCCGTCAAAAAAATGCTCTGCGTCAAAAATAACTTCTTTGCCCTGCTCTTTAAGGTAAGATAAAGTGTTTTTGACTATCTTGCGGTTTTCTTCAAGGCTGATTCTGAGAATTTCGGTCACGTGCAAATCCCACGTTTTGCCGAATATCGCAACCGCCGGGGTTTCTGCGCTCAAAAGCGCCTTGATGTTTGCATCGTCTTTGGGGTCTGTGCCTGCTCTTGCGGTGCTGCCGAAAGCGCAGATTTTGGCGTTTTTAACAGTGATTTTTTTCAGTTCCTCAAAAAAGCGGAGCTCTTTGGGGTTTGAGCCGGGGTTGCCGGCTTCGATATATGTAACACCGAATTCATCAAGTATTCCGGCAATTTTTAACTTATCCTGCACAGAGAAAGAGATTCCCTCGCCCTGTGAGCCGTCGCGCAGGGTAGAGTCAAATATCTCTGCCTTTTTGCCGATGTGCATTTTAGCAGCTCCTTTCAACAGGTTTTATTTCAAAGCTTTTTCAAAGCTCTCAAGTAAGACCTGCTTTTAGACTGCCGTATCCAAAACTTGAATACGGCAGTCATTTTTTGCAAATCGCTTATGCTTTGAAGTTCATCTTTTCGCGAAGCTCTTTGCCGACTTTCTCTACGGGATGCTCGGCCTCAAGTCTTCTGCGGGAGTTGAAGTATGCGCGATGTGACTGGTTCTCAAGGATCCAGTTGCGTGCGAATGCGCCTGTCTGGATTTCTTCAAGAACTTTCTTCATCTCTTTCTTAGTCTCTTCTGTGATGATACGCGGACCTACGGTGTAGTCGCCGTACTCTGCTGTATCGGAGATTGAGTAACGCATGAATGAGAAGCCCTTTTCAAAGATAAGGTCAACAATGAGCTTCATCTCATGGATGCACTCAAAATATGCGTTCTCGGGTTTGTAGCCTGCTTCAACAAGAGTTTCAAAGCCTGCTTTCATAAGAGCTGTAACACCGCCGCAAAGAACAGCCTGCTCACCGAAGAGGTCGGTCTCGGTCTCTTCACGGAATGTTGTTTCAAGAACGCCGCCTCTTGCGCCGCCGATGCCCATTGCATATGCGAGAGCGATATCTTTAGCGTTGCCTGTTGCGTCCTGCTCAACAGCTACGAGGCAGGGAACACCCTGACCCTTAACATACTGGCTTCTTACCGTGTGGCCGGGGCCTTTGGGAGCAACCATGATGATGTTGACGCCTGCGGGGGGAACTATCTGCTTGTAGTGAATGTTAAAGCCGTGAGCAAATGCGAGAGTCATGCCGTCCTCAAGGTAGGGAGCAACATCTTTCTTATACATAGCAGCCTGTTTCTCGTCGTTAATAAGAATCATAACAAGATCGGCCTTTTTAACTGCGTCGGCAGTGTTGAGAACCTCAAAGCCGTCTTCTTTAGCCTTTACTGCTGATTTTGAGCCCTCATAAAGACCTATAACAACGTTAACGCCGCTGTCTCTGAGGTTCTGAGCATGTGCGTGACCCTGGCTGCCGTAGCCTACAACCGCAACGGTTTTGCCGTCAAGAAGCGAAAGGTCACAATCTTTTTCATAAAACATGTTTGCCATTTTGAATTACTCCTTTTTGAATAAAATTTTATTTTTATTTTTTAAGGGTTGCGCTGCCACGGTCTATCGCTACAAGACCGGTGCGGCACATCTCTACTATACCGTAAGGTTTTAAAAGCTCAATAAAAGCGTCCAGCTTGTTGCTCTCGCCGGTTTTTTCAACGCATATGCACTCTGCCGAAAAATCGACTACTTTTGCGCCGAAGGTGTTTGCAACAGTCAAAAGTTCAAGTCTGTTTTCGGGTGACGCTTTAACTTTGATTATTGCAAGCTCTCTTGTCACTGCAAGGGAGCAGGTGATGTCTTTGATTTCTTTAACATCATAGAGCTTGTCAAGCTGCTTTAGCATTTGGTCACGCTCGTAGTCGGTGCCCGTCATGGTGACAGTCATTCTCGAAAGTCCCTCTATCTCGGTTACGCCGACGGTGAGGCTGTCTATATTGAATCCTCGCCGTGCAAACATACCTGAAATTCTCGTCAGAACACCTGAATGGTTGGCAACGAGCATGCCTATAACAAATTTCTGCATTACGTTACCCTCCTTATCTGAATCTCATGAGAAGATCGTCAATAGATTTGCCGGGAGCTATCATCGGCAGAACCATTTCGTCTTTGTCTATAATGCACTCAACAAGGCAGGGGCTCTTTAATGCGAATGCCTTGTCCAAAGCGTCTGCAAGCGATTTTTTATCGTCTGCTCTGAAGCCCGTTGCGCCGAAAGCGTCCGCAAGCTTCATAAAATCTGTTTTTCTGCCCAAGGTGGTCTGCGAATAACGCTCGCCGTAGAACATTGTCTGCCACTGGCGAACATTGCCCAAAACGCCGTTGTTCATAAGAACTATAACGAGCGGCAGATTTTGCGAAACGGCTGTTGCAAGCTCGTTGAGGTTCATGCCGAAGCTGCCGTCGCCTGTGTAAAGAACTGTGGTTTTGCCCGTGGCAACCGCCGCGCCTATCGCTGCGCCCATACCGAAGCCCATCGTGCCGAGTCCGCCGCTTGTGATGAATGTTCTTGAGTGGCAAACGCGGTTTCTTTGCGATGCCCAAAGCTGGTGCTGACCTACGTCGGTGCAAACGGGTGAATATTCGTCTTTTCTCTCGTTCACCGCGTCTATTATATCATAGGGCGTGAGCTTATTGGGGCTTATGTATGTATTTTCTGTTTCGTATTTTTTAAATTTTTCGATTTTTTTCATCCACTCGGGGCGTTTTTCTTCGCAGAGCTTTGTGTTGATGGCTCCGAGAACCTCCTTGAGGTCGCCTGTTATGCCGAGGTTTACCGAAATATTTTTGTTGATTTCGGCAGGGTCAATGTCGATATGAATAATTTTTTTATCAAGCGAATATTTTGATTTGTCGCCCGTGGCTCTGTCGCTGAATCTTACGCCCATAGCAATTATAAGGTCGGATTCATACATTGCCGCCGTGGAGGCGTAATGACCGTGCATACCGCACATTCCAAGACCTTTTGAGAATGTGTGCGGAATGGACGAAAGACCCATCATGCTTGTGCCTATGGGGGCGTCGATTTTATCCGAGAAGCTCATTATATCGTGGCAGCATCTTGATTTTACCGCGCCGCCGCCGCAATAGATGTAGGGGCGTTTGCTCTCTTTAATCATCTCAACCGCTTTGTCTATAAGCTCCTCATCATAAGCGGGGGCTTTAAGCGGCTTGATTTTGTCAGCCGCGGTATATTCGGCAAGAGCTATCTGAATATCTTTGGGTATGTCGATAAGAACGGGGCCGGGTCTGCCGGACTGCGCTATCTTCATAGCTTCTCTTACGGTGTCGGCAAGCATTGAAACGTCTTTTACCATGTAGCTGTGCTTTACTATCGGGTAAGTAACACCTACAATGTCAATCTCTTGAAAGCTGTCACGTCCGAGCATCGCACTGCTGACGTTGCCTGTTATGGCAAGCAAGGGGGTTGAATCGAGGTTTGCGTCTGCAATGCCCGTTACAAGGTTTGTTGCGCCGGGGCCGGAGGTTGCGAGAACCACGCCGATTTTGCCGGAGGCTCTTGCGTACCCCTCTGCCGCATGAGCCGCGCCTTGCTCGTGAGCGGTGATAATGTGATTTATGCGGTCAGAGCTTTTATAAAGTGCGTCATAAATATCAAGCACCGAACCACCCGGGTAACCGAATATTGTTTCAACGCCTTGTTCAATGAGCGTTTCTATGAGTATTTGTGCGCCTGAGAGCTTCATAACTGTTCCTTTCTGCGGAGGATTCCGAACCTTAAAAAAAGCCTATGGTTTAAAGATTAAACCACAGGCTCAAGAGTATTCAGTGTAAACAAAGCATATTTTTGTTTATGCTTTGCCTTTTTCATCTGACGGTTTCTTGCTGCCTTTGGGCATAATCTTTTGCGTTATCAATCACGGCCACGAGCACGAGAATGATAACGTTAATAATTATTCCTATAGATACGGCATAAGAAAGCATCGTTTTTCCTCACATCTTTATTTGATGTCGGTATTATAGCACTCCTTTAAAATAATTACAAGGGGTTAGTTGATATTTCTACAATTTAGTCAATACAGCAAGTTTAAAAAAATCATCTTTGTATATTTTACAACAAAAAATATCGATAAAAGGGCTTAAAATATAGGAAAAGCTACCATAACTCCGTTTGACCTTTTTAATGCTTTGAAACCTATTTGTTGTCGTTGACACAGGGGCGGCTATGGGTTTATAATATATAGATGTAATAAAGAACTTCAAAGGAGCGAGAATAAATGAAAAGACAGTGCGAATGTTGCTATAAAAGATTTGAAGTTATAAGAGACGTGTCGGTTCCGCTCTCGCGCGATGTTACCGCGCCGAGAGATACCATAAAATGCCCGTGGTGCGGCTGTGAAAACGGCAGCGTAGAAAAGGGCTCGCTTATAAGCACGCGCCGCTGTGTTTCAGAGAGTGAATTTTGATTTCGGAGGGTGCGAAAGTGACGGATATTACTTTAAAAAGCAGAATAGAGCAGTATTTTAAAGACTATGAGAGCGCGATTATAGAGGATGTATCAACTCTTGTTGCAATCCCGAGCGTCAGAAGTGAAGCTCTTGAGGGCAAGCCGTTCGGCTATTACTCATATCATGCGCTTGAAACCGCTCTTAAAATGGCAGAGGGCTACGGCTTCGGCATAAAAAATTATGACGGCTATGTCGGCAGCATTGATTTTAACGATAAAGAGACGGAGCTCGGTATTTTTGCCCATTTGGATGTTGTTGCGGCGGGTGACGGCTGGCACAGTAATCCGTTTGAGGTTAAAATTGAAGACGGCAAGCTTTTCGGCAGGGGAGTCAGCGACGATAAAGGCCCTGCAATCGCGGCACTTTATGCTCTCAAAGCGGTTAAAGATCTCGGTATAGAGCTTAAAAAGAATGTACGCCTTGTGCTCGGCACAGATGAGGAGTGCGGCAGCGACGACCTTAAGCATTATTTTGAAACAGAAGAAAAGCCTAAACACTCGTTTACTCCCGATGCGAATTTCCCCGTAACAAACGGCGAAAAGGGTAGATTTACCAAAAAATTCTTTTCGGGCTATATTGATAAAAAAGAGGGCAAGCGCGTTGTCAGCATAAAGGGCGGCGAGGCGGCAAATGCCGTGCCGGGAACCTGCGAAGCTGTGGTTGCGGGCTTTGACAGAGACGAGGTTGAGTGGAAGGCTTTGCTTGCCTCTATCAGAACCGACACCGATTTCACAGCCGAGGAGTGCGAGAACGGCATAAAGATAGTTTGTACGGGAACTTCGGCTCATGCTTCGCTTCCGCAAAACGGTGTGAATCCGATAACCGCAATGCTCACCATGCTCTCGTCACTCTCGCTTGATAAGAGTGAAAGCTCCAGCAGAGTTACGTCGTTAAAAGAGCTTTTTCCGCACGGAGATTACCTCGGCAAAGCCTTTGGTGTTGATATGAGCGACAAGCTCGGCGAGCTGACCATGACCCTTGATATTTTGAATTTTGAAAACGGCAGGGTAGAGGGCTGTTTTGACACAAGAACCCCGATGTGTGCCGGTGAAGAAAACTGTGCCATGCCCATTGCCTCAAGGCTGAGAAGCTACGGCTTTGTTATTGAGAACACAGATATGCGTGCTCCTCATTATGTGGACGAAAATTCTGACTTTGTTAAAACGCTTCTTAAAAATTATGAGTGTTTCACAGGCGATAAAGGCGAGTGCCTTTGCATGGGCGGCGGCACCTATGTTCACGATATAGACGGCGGCGTTGCGTTCGGCGCAATCAGAAAAGGCCTTGAAACCAATATGCACGGCGCGGACGAATTTATGTATATAGAAGATATATTGACAGCGGCAAAAATATTCACAGCCGTAATAATAGATGTGTGTGGTTGAAATATGAAAAAGTATGTTGTTGAAGAAATTGAAAACGGCGTTGCAAAATGCGAGAATGAAGACGGTGATTTTGAGTTTATAAAATCAGATTTATTGCCCTCGGGTGTGAAAGAGGGCAATGTTCTCATTTTTGAGGACGGATTTTATACCGTTTCGCAGAGCGAGACCGCCGAGCGCAAAAAAAGAATGTTGGAGCTTCAGGAAAAACTTTTCGGCAAAAAATAACCGAATGTTAAACAATCAATTACAAATATTTCATATATGAGGCTTAGAATAAAGACCTCTACGGAGATGAAAATTATGTGCAATCAGCTTATCAAATTTTTTGAAGACAAAAAAATACTTATTCTCGGCTTTGGCAGAGAGGGCTTATCGACCTATAATTATATCCGCACCTACTTGCCTAAAAAACATCTCGGCATTGCAGACGCAAAAGACGTTGCGCTCCAAGATGAAAACGTGACGTTTCATACCGGCAAAAATTATATGGACTCAATAAAAGAAGACTATGACCTTATAATGAAAACCCCGGGCATAGCTTTTATTGATGTGGATATTCCGAACGGCACAACCGTGAGCTGCCAGACGGATTTGTTTTTGCGCTTTGCACCGTGCATGAAAATAGGCATAACAGGCACAAAGGGCAAGACGACTACCTCTACCCTTATATATGAGGTTGTGTCTGCCGCAGGAAAAGACGCTTGCCTTATCGGCAACATCGGCGTGCCCGTTTTTGACGTTATTGATTCGATTGAGGGCAAAACGGCGGTCATAGAGATGTCGTCGCATCAGCTTGAGTTTACAAGAACCTCACCTCATATAGCGGTGCTTACAAATATATATCCCGAGCACCTCGACCATTACAACGGCTTTGAGGGCTATGTCGGCGCAAAATATAACATTATGAAGCACCAGACAAAGGACGATTATCTCATATACAATCCCGACCAGGATTTGACGGGAATAATTGATTTGGACGCGGTTAAATCAAACAAAATTGCCGTCAGCGCAAAGGACGGCGAAAAAGACGAATTCTTAAAATCGCTTACCTCTCTTAACGGCAGACTTCTCGGCGAGCATAGCCACCAGGATATTTATTTTGCCGCAAAGGTTGCGGAAATTCTCGGTATAGAAAAATCTGCGGTTAAAAAGGGAATAGAGAACTTCAAGGGTATTCCTCACAGGCTTGAGCCTGTCGGTGAGTTCAGAGGCATTAAGTTTTATAACGACAGCATTGCAACCATTCCCCACGCGGTTGAGTGCGGCGTTGAGGCAATAGGCGATGTTGATACTCTGATATTCGGCGGACTTGACAGAGGAATAGACTATGAGGAGTTTAAAAAATACCTGATGTCCTGCCCGGTTAAAAACCTTATCGGTATGCCCGATACAGGTCACAGCATAATAGACGCGCTCTCTCTCCTCGGCTGCGACAAAAAAATGTTTAAGGCAGAGGATATGGAGCAGGCTGTCAAGGCGGCATATGACATGACTGAAAAGGGCAAAAGCTGTTTGCTTTCGCCTGCGGCGTCAAGCTATAATGTATATAAAAATTTTGAATACAAGGGCAATCACTTTAAAGAGACGGTCAAGGCCCTTGCGTGAAAGGAGCAGCCCTTAATTGAACGATTTCAGAGCAAAATTATATGAGTTTATGAGGGGCAGAAACGGTAGCGACGAGCTTTATATCTTTATGTCTGCGGCATATATCATAATGATAATCACAAATGCTTTTGTTCGCTCAAGAATTTTTTCGGCAATAATTTTGGCATGGTTTATTTTGACGGTGCTCAGATTTTTTTCAAAAGACATATACCGCCGCCAAAACGAAAATGCCAAATTTGTAACGCTTTTAAATCGCATTAAAAATAAAAATTTTAAGCGTGACCCTTATGAGGTTAAGACCAAAAAAGATTCTAAGCTTAAAAGAAAAATAAAGATGTATAAAACCATGTTTAAAGACAGAAAAACTCATGTCTTTAAAAAGTGCCCGCAGTGCAAGGCGGTCATACGCTTGCCGAAAAGAAAGGGCAGCCATGAAGTAATATGCCCGAAGTGTGGCAGAGAATTTAAAATAAAAGTGCGTTGAGGTGCGAGTATGAATCTTGAAGAAAAAACAGTAAAAAAGAATTATATTTATAAGGGAAAAATCGTAAATCTCAGAAAAGACGACGCGATGCTCCCGAACGGCAAAATGTGTGTGAGAGAAATTGTCGAGCACGCAAAAGGCGTTGTGCTTGCCGCACTCACAGAGGATAACGAGCTTATTTTTGTTAGGCAGTTCCGTTACCCATATATGGAGGTTGTGCTCGAACTCCCGGCAGGAAAAGTAGAAGAGGGCGAAGACCCGCTCGAAGCCGGCAAAAGAGAATTGCTTGAAGAAACCGGAGTAACGGCAGAAGAATATATTGACCTCGGTGAGTTTTATCCCTCCTGCGGCTTTACGGACGAGATAATTTATATGTATTTGGCAAAGGGACTTTCGCAGGGCAGTCAGCACCTTGACGAGGACGAATTTTTGAACGTAGAAAAAATTCCGCTTCAAAAAGCGGTCGATATGGTTATGAAAAACGAAATACCCGACGGCAAAACCCAGTCGCTTATTTTAAAGGCTTTTTTAAAGCTCAAAGAGGGCGAATGATGAAAGAGATAATTCTTGCCTCCGCCTCTCCGCGCAGAAGAGAGCTGCTTGCTCTTGCAGGTGTGGATTTTACCGTTCAAACGGCAGATGTAGAGGAGAAAACCGCGCCCGGTCTTACCCCTGCGGAGACGGTAAAACAGCTTGCCGAAATAAAGGCTGCCGCCGTCGCAGAAAAAAATCCGTCCTGCACGGTTATCGGCGCAGATACGGTTGTTGCATCAGAGGGCAAAATTCTCGGCAAACCAAAAACTCGTGAAGAAGCTTATGAAATGCTGGAATCCCTCTCTGGCAAAACGCACCATGTTTACACGGGCGTGTGTATTATGAATGGCGAAGAAAAAACAGTTTTTGCCGAGGAGACGGCGGTCACTTTTTATGAACTCTCTGATGATGAAATATATTCTTATGTTGACACGGGCGATTGCTATGACAAAGCCGGTGCATACGGAATACAAAGCGGCGGGTGTACGCTTGTTAAAAAGATAGACGGAGACTATTTTAATGTTGTCGGTCTGCCTGTTGCAAGGCTTGTGAGAGAACTGAAAAAGTGATAAAACAGAAATCGGCGGCATGACCTCATGCCGCCGTTAAGTTTTCGCCCGAATAAAAGCGGCGCACTCATCGCCTCCACTTTAGGGGAGGTGGATTCGGCGTTTTACGCCGAAGACGGAGGGGTTAAAGTTCATCAAACGCAGAAATTCGCGGCAATCGCCGGCATGAGAACGTGAAACCTAACCTCGTAGGGCGGTGTGCCCACACACCGCCGTCGAATTTTTGCACGAATAAAAAGCGGTGTATAAATCGCCCCCACTTTATGGTGGGTTGATTCGATTTAATTAAGTCCAAAAAACTAAGCACAATCGGCGGTGTGCCCACACATCGCCGCCACAATATAAAACCGCAGGGCATCACCTTATGGTCGTGCCGCACAATAAAAAAACTCCTTGCCCGAACCAAAATTCAGGCAAGGAGTTTTGATGTAGAAATTAAACTTATTTAAGTTCAACCTTTGCGCCGACTTCTTCAAGCTTAGCTTTGATTTCTTCAGCTTCTTCTTTAGCAACGCCCTCTTTAATTGCTTTGGGAGCGCCGTCAACAAGAGCCTTAGCTTCTGCAAGGCCAAGACCTGTGATGTCTTTAACAGCCTTAACAACCTTGATCTTCTGAGCGCCTGCTTCAGCAAGAACAACGTCAAACTCTGTCTTCTCCTCGACTGCTGCTGCGCCGCCTGCTGCGGGACCTGCTGATACAACTGCTGCTGCAGCTGATACGCCGAATTCTTCTTCTACTGCTTTTACGAGCTCTGAAAGCTCAAGAACTGAAAGAGTCTTTAACTCTTCAACAATTGCTGTAATCTTCTCTGATGCCATTTTAGTTATCCTCCTAAAAAATTATAAATCAAATTAAAGGGCAATTAAGCCTCTGCGGGAGCCTCTTCAGCTCCGTCTTTATCAGCAATAGCCTGAACAGCACGTGCAAATGCTGCGATAGGCGCGCTGAATACGTTTGCAACCATAGAAAGCAATGTTTCTCTTGAAGGAAGGGTTGCAAGCTCCTTAATCTTATCAAGACCGATAAGTTCGCCGTCAAGGTAGCCGCTCTTAATGTTGAAGCTCTCTACCTTGTCTGCATATTTGTTGAGAATACGTGCAGCTGCAACATAATCCTCTGTGCTGGTGGCAATAGCCGTTGTGCCCTCAAGAACCGACGTCATACCTTCGAGGTCTGTGCCCTTAACGGCAAGACCGAGAAGTGTGTTTTTAACAACAGTGTATTCAACGCCTGCTTCTCTGAGCTCCTTACGCATTGCAGTATCATCAGCAACTGTGATGCCCTTGAATTCAACGACAACACCTGCGACTGAATTTGAAATTCTGTCTGAAAGCTGAGCTACTATCTGTTTCTTTTGTTCCAATACGCTTGCGCTTGGCATATCTGTTTCACCTCTCTGTAGCTAAAATGCGGTGCGAATGCAAAAATCCCTGCCCACAGACCGCAGGCAGGGATAGACATACATAAAAATCAGTATAGATTCAGTATGTTCCTAACCTCGGCAGGTGGGTAAACCGTTACGCATGAAGCACCTGCTGTCTTAAGTAAAAAGAACAGCTTAATGATAATACCACACAGAACGCTCTGTGTCAAGTATTTTTTATTATTCGTCAGCCGATGTTGCGCTTGCCTTTGCAGGGTTAATGCGAACGCCGGGACCCATTGTTGTTGCAAGTACGCAGGACTTGATGTACTGACCCTTTGCAGCTGCGGGCTTAGCCTTTTCAACTGCTGTGATAAGGGTGTTGTAGTTCTCTGCAAGCTTCTCTGCGCCGAAAGAAACCTTGCCGATGGGGCAGTGAATAATATTTGTTTTGTCAAGACGGTATTCAATCTTACCTGCTTTAGCCTCTTCAACAGCCTTTGCAACATCGGGTGTTACAGTGCCTGCTTTGGGGCTGGGCATAAGACCGCGGGGTCCGAGAACTTTACCGAGACGGCCTACAAGACCCATCATGTTGGGTGCTGCGATAGCAACGTCAAAGTCAAGGAAACCTTCGCCCTGAATCTTGGCAACAAGGTCTTCTGCGCCGACGATTTCAGCGCCTGCAGCTGCTGCTGCGTCTGCTGCGTCGCCCTTTGCAAAAACTGCAACTCTAACGCTCTTGCCTGTGCCGTTGGGGAGAACAACCGCGCCTCTTACCTGCTGGTCAGCGTGACGCGAGTCAACACCGAGGCGGATGTGAAGTTCTACTGTTTCGTCAAATTTAGCAGAAGCGGTTTTAACAACTGTTTCAAGTGCCTCTGCAGGCTCATAAAGCTTTGCTCTGTCAACAAGCTTTGAGCTTTCAATATATTTCTTGCCGTGTTTCATTGTTAATTACCTCCCAAATAAGTGGTTAATCGGATTTTTCCTCCCACCAGGGAGCATTAGTCCACTACAGTAACGCCCATGCTGCGAGCTGTACCGGCTATCATGCTCATAGCCGTTTCAATGCTTGCTGCGTTAAGATCAGGCATTTTCTGTTCTGCGATTTTTCTAATCTGCTCACCGGTAATAGTTGCAACCTTTGTCTTGTTGGGCACGCCCGAACCGCTCTCGATTCCGCAAGCCTTCTTGATAAGAACAGCTGCGGGGGGAGTCTTTGTAACAAAGGTAAATGTGCGGTCTGCATAAACTGTTATAACAACGGGAATGATGAGACCTGCATCATTTTTTGTGCGCTCGTTAAATTCCTTGGTGAACGCCATGATGTTTACGCCGTGCTGACCTAAAGCAGGTCCTACGGGCGGAGCCGGGGTCGCTTTGCCGGCGGGGATTTGAAGCTTAATAAAGCCTACAACCTTCTGAGCCATTTCTTGCACCTCCAAAAATGTGTGGTTATTGCGGAGCATTTATAATTGGGATTTATGCTCCTCCCACAGGGAGCCTGTTAAAGCTCCATGTATCAAAGCGATACATATAATTAAACGGAACGACCGCTAATTATCAGTGTTTTCAGTCGGCAATGGGTTCTACCTGGTCAAGCTCAAGCTCAACCATAGTCTCTTTGCCGAAAAGAGCGGAAACCGTGACGCGAACCATATTGTTATCAACGTCAATAGCCTCAACTCTGCCTGTGAAGCCGTCAAAGATCTCGTCAACAATGTTAACGGTATCGCCGACAGCGTAGTTGACCTCAACCGTGCGCTTTTCAACGCCGAGGCGATAAACTTCTTCCTCTGTTAAAGGAGTGGGTTTGCTCTCGGGGCCTACAAAGCCCGTAACGCCTCTGGTGTTTCTGACAACGAGCCATGCTTCGTCGCTTATCTCGGGTTGATCGTCTTCGTTCATCTCAACGGCCATTTTGACCATTACGTAACCGGGAAAAAGCTTGCGCTCAACTTCTTTGGTCTTATCTTCTTTAACCTCAACAACGGTTTCGGTCGGAATTTTGACCTCGAGAATCTGATCGTGCATTTTGCGGTTTTCAACGACTTTTTCGATGTTGCCGGCAACTTTGTTTTCGTAGCCGGAGTAGGTATGCACTACATACCATCTGGAGTTAATAGACATTGCTTTTCCTCCGAAAATCAGCCAAATTTCAAAAGCTTACTCAGCGCTTGACTGAGCAGACGTCTCACTTGTTGCTTCAGAAGAAGCGGCGGTTGTCGAATTCTCTTCGGCAGCCTGCGAAGTGGATGTTTTGTTCTCCTGGTACTTGTCGGCACCGTCTCTGATACCGTTTATACCCGAAGAAAGTCCCCAGTCGATAAAGAACACTACAATACCGATAACGGCAATAGCAACGATAACGACCAGTGTGCTTTTGAGAACCATTTTTGCGCCGGGCCAGGTAATCTTTTTGGTTTCACCTTTGAAGTCTTTGCCGAATTTGGCGAACCATTTACCTATTCGCTTAAAGATGTTGCCCTTTTTAGCTTTGGGCGCACCGGCCTTTTTTTCTTTTGCGGCCTTCTCAATCTTTTCAGCAGCTTCGGATTTTTCACGTTTAGCCATAATGATTACCTCCGCTTACTTTGTTTCTCTGTGGAGAGTATGCTTCTTGCAGAATCTGCAGTACTTGTTCATCTCCAACCTGTCCGGTGTGTTTTTCTTGTTTTTCATCGTGTCATAGTTGCGCTGTTTGCATTCTGTACACGCAAGGGTAACTTTTACTCTCATATCGGCACCTCCGTTTAACCGGGTTGTTCCCGGAATTTTCAGCCTCCCTCTTGCCGGAAGCTCTACCCTGGTAAGCTCCCGAATAAGGGCACAAAAAAAGAACCCTCTTTAAGAGGTACAACCATTCTATCATTATAGGGCGCAAATGTCAAGAAAAATTTAGATTTATTTTAATATATCTATCTGTTGTGCCGCGGTGTTTTTTTCGGCACAACAGATAGATTTTTATTAAGAGACGGTGTGTTCAGAAGATGAAATTTGCTTACTTTCGTTTTTGAACTTCGCCGAATGGCGGCAAACCTTGCCGTTTATAAAAAAGTCAGCAAATACCGTTTATAAAATCTAAAATCCATAAAACAAATTTGGTTATTATTTTGATTATAAATTTACAAATTTTTGTGAACAAACAGTCTTCTCCCGTTGCGGGGATTTCGGTGTGCTCGTTTCTTGTGGCGTGACATACGGTGCACTCCTCATGCTTTGAGCCTTTTTCGTCATCGGTCGGTTCTTTGTCGGTGACCCACTCAAAGGTGTGAGCGGCGGTATCTGCCTTGTCACCGCAAATACATTCGTGCCAGTGGCTTGTTCCGTCGTATTTCCATTCCGTACCGTAGCTGTGACTGTGAGGCGCAGCCTTGATTTCAAACTCTGTGCCGCACTCACCGTCGCTGTATACAACACTCAGAGTGTGTTTGCCGACAGAAAGAGTGCCGAGGTAGGCTTTTTTAAGTGTAATGACGGTAGAACCCGAAGCTGCTGTATATTTATCGGCAGGAACGGTTATGCCGTCCACCTTTATGCCGGTGAATTTGGAGAAATCTCCGTTTGCGCGGAAAGTCAGCGTATCGTTACTGTTCTGCTTCCATACGCCGTTTGTACCCTCGGTGATTTTATACTCGGGTATTATGGTCATGGCAAGGTCGGTAAGAACCCACATTGTGCCGTCGGAGCCGTCGCTCTCATCGCCTTCATAGCGCGTATAATTTACAAATTCGCCGTTGATTTTCAGCTTTGTGTCGGGTGAGAATATATATCGTATATTTCCGACGTCGCCGTAAGTTGTTACATACACACCGTAATGATAGGTCTTTCCGGCTTCAAAAGCGGTAATTTTATTTTCATAAAAATTCCCGAAGTCGGTAGACATTGCACCGGTCTTGCTGTCTAACTCCCACCACTCGCAGCGGAAGGCGTAGGCTGCGCCGTCGGGTACTTTGCCGGTGAACACGGGCTTGTCGCCGTCCTTGAAGCTGACGGTAACATTGTTGATTTCTACAACATCAATGGCGGTAACGGTAGGCATAGTAATTGTCTTAACAGAGGGAATATACATAGAGCCACCGACAAAAGGTGCCGATACTTTTTGTTCGTTCACCGTAATAACTGTTTCACCTGTAAAGGAATATCCGTCCTTTGGCATCAGCATAAGGGAATATACATACTTCTTGCCGCTCTCAAATTCGGTGAATGTCGGCAACGAGCCGTGTGAGCCGTTGTCGGAATACCATGCGGCAACGGGTTCGTTGTCTTCAAACTGCTGCCAGCATTCATAGGCGATCTCATATTTATCGGCATCGGCATTATATACCTCGGCGGTTGCCTGTGGGGTATCACCCGGCTGATAGTCGAATTTTGCATTTTCAATGGTGGCAGTGGTGATGGTGCTTATTGTTACCGCAGCAATCTTCACAGGTTCATTGCCGAGCTGGCGGTGTTCGGCATCTGCGCCGGTTTCTGCCATACCGTCGCCCAGAATAAGCTGACCCTTGTTCAGAATGGCCGTGTTCCCGGCAAAGCCGGTATCTAAAATGGTTGTACCGCCGGTGAAGCTGGCTGTATCTGTATCATAGGGTATACGCATTAAGATTCCTACGTCGTTGTACTCTTCATCCTTAGGCAAAACGATCGGCGTATATTCTCCCCAATCCCATGCCGCGTCTAAAGTGCCGCCGCTGACGGTGAGATTCCTCACGTCTACGGCAGGGAATGCATACAGCTTGCCGTTATACGAGCTCTTACGCACGGGCTCACGAACAGTGAGATTGCCGCCGGAGAGAGTCATGGCCTTTACGTCAATGCCTTGGGTCTGCACGGAGCCGCCGGAAATATTGATTCTTTTGGCGCCGCTAAGCTGACCTTTATTTAAAACAGTGCCGTCGGTGACGGTGAATATACCCTGCGTTTCTGTGGCACCGTAGGTAGACATATAAATCTGACCGTTCTCGGTCTCTAAAGTGCCGCCGTTGACGGTGATGCTGCCGGCATTGGCGGTGCCGGTGCGGCTGTTTACTTCTGTATCAATGGCATTGCCGTAGGTGCTTTCTGTCTGTGTGCTTGCAGCGGTCAGCTTGCCGCCGTCAAGGCGGATTTCGCCGCCGGAAATATACGCGCCATAGGCACCGGAAACCTTGACTTCGGCGTTATTGGCAACGAACAGGTTGCCTACGGAAATATACAGACCGTTTGACAGAACTCCTCCGTCTGACATAGAAGAAACGCTCTCGGCAAACAGCTTGCCGTTGCCGGAGACGGAGACGTTGCCGCGGTACATATATATGCCGCGTGAGAACATCGCTCTCTTAGTGCCACCCTCCTCCAGCTCATACGCTTCGCCTGCAACGGCTGTCAGAGTTCCGCCGGTGACCAGCAGTGCTTTGTTCTTTATATCATTATCCATGTTGACGCCTATGGAGAAGCAGCTGTCATAGCCCTCTATATAGCCGCCCTGAGCAGTGATTTGACCGCCCTTGACGGTGAGGTCACCGCATACGTTGATGCCGGAGGAAAAGGTCCAGCCGTCACCGCTGTTTTTGACGCTGCCGGCGCAGACGGACAGCGTGCCCGTACCCGCAGTTTCGCTCTGAACGGTGAGGTTTCCCGTTGCGGCCAATGCGTTAATATAGGTTGTGTTTTTGTAGCTGCCGCTTACATCTATTGAGACATCGCCGCTTTGAATGGTATTATATGTGCCGTCAGCCAACACAATGGTGGTTCTGTCCGGCAGCTTAACAGCCGTGGCAGCCTTGGTGGTGAAGTCGATGCCCCTGAGGGTCAAAGTCTTGGTGCCGTTATCCCAAGTGGAATCGGCAGCACCGAAGGACTTATACTGATTGAGCAGAGCAATCGCCGCCGCACCGCCGTCGGAAGCGGTGAAGTCCGCCGTTTCTGTTGCCGGGTCTGCGGCAAACGCCGTCATCGGCACCAGCGACAGCACCATGCAAAGCGCCAGTAGGACT
>UQCF01000013.1 GCA_900539465.1 uncultured Ruminococcus sp.
CTTTACGGCTATACTTTCGTCAGAGCGGATGGACTTGACCAAACGGTAACCTCAAAAGGTCTGAACGTGACTTATTACTATGCAAAACAAGCTGAAGAACATGTTTGGTCGGAGTGGTCGGTCACCGCTAAACCTACCGCATCGGCAAACGGTGAAAAAAAGCGAACCTGCTCCGTATGTGGTGAAAGCGAAACCGAAATTATCGAGAAGTTTGCCAAAAATTGTGTTGCCGACGGAAATCTCGTTTACGGATTGTATTCCGGAATGAATGTCAATGATTTTTCAAACTATTTTTCAAGCGACTATGCCGTAATAACCGTTGACGCAAAGAAAAATATAATCGGCACAGGAACAAAAATAAATGCCTTATATCCCGATGGAACCTCCGTGGAGTATAATGCGGTTATTTTCGGAGATGTTGACGGCGACGGTGTTTATGACGGAGAGGATTCGATAATCCTTTTGGCAATTATAAACGGCATGCTCACAAAGGAGCAAACGGGCGACGCGGCATGGTTTGCGGCAGACTGCAACCGTGACGGAAAAGTAGACGCTTCTGATGCCGAACTCCTGCAAAAAGCAGGATTGCTCACAGCAAACGTAAATCAAAAATAACACAAAAAATCAAGGGGCTGTCGCAAATGAGTAAAATTTGCAACAGTCCCAACTTTATTCTTTATCTTCTGTTTCGAGTTTCTCCGCCGGAGGAGCTTCGTTTTCTTTGTCTTCGGAAGTAACTATTTCATGCTCTGTTTCGCTTGCAGTCTCTTCTGCGGGCGCCTCTGCCGAAGTGGCTTCGGTGTACTGTTCCGCTGCTGCCGCGCCCGCTTTTATCGGGCTGTCAAAAAGCTTATAGTTGCATTTTGCATTGATTTTATCAAGCAATCCGCCGCAAAGCTTAAAGATGATAAGGCAGGCGATAAGCCCGAACACTATGCCGATTATCATGCCGCCGATAACATCCGACGGGTAGTGAACGTGAATATAAATTCTCGAAAATCCGACAAGGAATGCGAGGATAAGCGGTGCAATGCCCTTTTTCTTATCTATATAGAATATACCGATTGCCGCGCCGAAAGACGTTGCCGTGTGGCCGGAGGGGAAAGAAAACGACTTCTCTTTAAGGCTCTCGAACGGCATATTGTAGTGCCAGCCGTCGGTTGCGACTTTTTCCCAATAAGCAGGGTCCATAATATATGGTCTTGCGCGTTCAAACAAATCTTTGAGGACTATGCTGTTCATAAATGAAACGAGAACTATACCGCCCATTGCGGCAAGTCCGAGCTTTCTCGTCTTTTTAAAGAGGAGAAGAACAAGGGCAAGTGCAATCCAAAAAATTCCCTTGTCGCCGAGGTGGGTGCAAAAAATCATAATTTCATCTAAAATTTTGCCGCCGTGGTCTTTGAGCATTTCAGCAAATTTATAGATGTTCATGTCGAAAGTCAACAGACCTTCAGAGGTAAAAAAGCTTTGAAACATACTAAAACTCCTTTAATTTTTATAGTACTTTGAAAGAATTTTTTTGCGCTCGATTTTATTTCTTATAAACGACACCGTCGCGCATATCAGCGACACTGCCGCAATGCCTATGAGTATTGCCGCACCTGCGACGGAGCTGAAATGCCAGAGCAAGACAAACAGAGCTATAATCACTGCAAGTATTGCAACTGCTTTTGCAATGAACGGTATTGCCGCGTCAACGTTTGCGGGAGCATTGATATAAACAAAGTTTTTGACCGGCTGATAAAGGTGCGGAGTATAAAAATCGTTAACTCTTATTACCTTTGTTTCATAATTTGTAACGTCGTTTTCGTCAAAATCAAAAACGCGCATACCTCTGGGGTTAAGGCCGTAGGTGTTGTAGCCTGCGCCGGGGCAATAACCGAGGTCTATGCCCTTATATTTGCCGATGAAGCTGTTGTAGTGGTCGTGACCGAAATACATGGCAAAGATGTCGCCCTGCTCCAAAGCGGCGTCAAACTGACCGCCGTTTATATCGGGGTCGGACGGGGTTTCGCCGTAAGTGCCCCTGTATGTCACCTTTTCGTCATTGAGAATAAAGTATTTGCCCTTGCGGCCCCTGAATGCGGGGAGCGCGTCCTTTGTTCCCTTTGGAACTTCTTTGAGCACCTCGTATATTTCGCAAACGGGAATATGCTGAAAGAGTATTGACGGAACTTTTTTGCCGCCGTTTAAATCTTTAAGCTCTTCGCAAACATCTTTGCACCACTGAATCTGATTCGGGTGAACATTGTCGTATCCGCTGCCGCCCTCGGGGTTTGCGGAGTTTGAATCAACAACATAAATGTTAAGCGCGGGCTTTGTGCCGTCGGACGACATGATAACCTGATTAAACGTGCCCACATCGGGTCTGCCGTCGCCGGTGTCGTCAAAGCAGATGCAGTTTTTAAACTCTTTATAATACTCTGCCTGCTGTGCGTTGCTGACGCCCGTCTGGCAATCATGGTTGCCGAAAGTGACAAGAAAAGGTATGCCCGAAGCGACTATCGGCGCCATAATGCCGCGGATAGCTTTTCTGACATTTTGATTTTTATTTTTGTCGTTGCCCCAATAGCCTACAACATCAAGCTGATCGCCCGTGAGGACTATAAGGTCGGGTTTGACGGCAGGTATAGCCGCCTCAAGAAAATGGAGAGTGTCAACCGCAGTCTCTTTTGTGTCCTGCAAGTCCGAAATCTGCAAAATTCTGAACTTGCCGTTTTTGTTGAATTTGAGTGTAGAATTTTTCATATTTTCAGCCCTTTATGTTATTCTGCATTTTAAGCTATTGACGAAACGCACCTGTTGCTTTATAATGAACAGGAAGTTTTTATTAAAGGAGTTTATTAAATGAGCAATTTCACCGAGAAACATGCCGAGCTTTGGAAATTTATAAAATTTTCATTAGTCGGCGCTTCTTCGACATTGGTCGAAATGGGAGTGTTTTACCTTCTTCAATATGTTGTATTCAAATCTATTCTTCATGATCCTCTGCCGGAAAATGCGGTTTTAGATCTTCTGAAGCTCACGCAGGGCAAGGGTTATCTTTACGCCTACATAATTTCAACCACAATCGGCTATGCAATAGCATTTGTTCTTAACAGAAAAACCACTTTCAAAGCAGACTCAAATGTTGCTCTGAGCACCACGCTTTATGTGCTTATGGTTGTGTTCACAATCTTTGCAACGGCCTATCTCGGCACGCAGTTCCAGCTCATCATGGCTAACCACGGCTATCAGGCTCTCGGCGACGCCATAGGTAAACCTCTTGCGGCAGGTATTGCGACTGTCTGGACTTATCCGCTTAACCGCTTTGTAATTCACAGGCACAAGAAAACGCAGGATTAAATTATAAAAGCCCGATGCAAAAAGCATTGGGCTTTGTTTTTGTCTGCCCATGTGCTATATTATGTTACCATAAACACACGGGTTTTGCAATAATACTTTCAAATTTAAACGGTGCTTTATTTGTTTTTGTTCAAAACACCGATTTTTTCTTTTATTGCAAAAATTGCTTCTTCCGATGTTCGGGCATTAAGGCACGCCTCTTCCAGAGGGCACATTCCCGTACCGGCTCTGTTTATTATCTGCTTTGTTAAAGTGCCGTAAAAAGCTCCTGTGCCGTTTTTTAAAAGAAGCTCATGTGCGCCCTCGCTCATAACGTCGGCATAGACCTCGTCTGCGCCGAGTGCGATATAAATAAACGCCGCGGCTCTGCCGACTGTTTTATCCGCCGCGCAAAACGAGTGCAAATCTTCTTTGTTTTCATAAAACATAAGCAGCGGTTTTATTCCGCTTTCTCTGCTTTTATAAATCTTTTCGTTTTTGCAAAGGACGCAGGTATAGCCCGCGTCCTCTGTTAATTTTTTAGCTTTTAATGTATCGGTTTTCATTCTTTTCTCAAACTCTCTGTTCTGTAAAGAGCAAGCGGAATTATAATCCACTGAAGGCAAAGACCGAGAAGACCCGTAACGATGCTCTTCCAAATTATTGCCGTATGTATGCCGTCAAAAGAAAATGCGTAAACCGCAAGCAATATTGCCGCCGCGCGCACCGCTCTGCCGATAACCTGAACCGAAAGAACCTTTATAACCGCAGGCATTTTAACATTTCTCAAAAAGCCTGCCGAAAGTCCGTAGGCGCAAAGCTCTATCATCATAAACGGCAAAAGCGCGCTTTTGGGCATACCCGTGAGTGCAAAGCTTATAAGCGGAGCAAAAAAGCCTGAAACCGCACCGACTGCGGGACCTGCCGCAAAGCCGGCAAATATAATCGGAAGATGCATCGGCAGCAGCACCTCGCCCAAAGACGAACCTAAGCCGGATACCGCGCCGATAACGTGCAAAATCTGCGGTATTGCCACGGCAAGAATGAGAGAACAAACCGTCCAAACCGTCTGTGCTTTAAACGAAAGACGCGATTTTCCGGGCGTATTTATTTTAGCTGTCATTTTCGTTCCCCCGATTATAAGTTATTATTCAAAGTATATTACTTTATTCTCTTTTGCAGACTCAAAAATAGCCTCAACCAATCTCATAAGACGTCTCTGCTGGTCATGCGTTACAGCCTGAGTCTCTTCGCCTCTGAGAGTTGCGATAAAGTTGCGATAAAACTCGCTTCTGTCGCTGAAGCCCTTATTCTCAACATAAGGCAGAGGATATTTTGCTATTGAATCGTCGTTTCTCGGAGCCATGGTTTTTGTAAGACCCACGCCTGCCTGAACGGGAACGGCATCTTTATTCTCCCAATCCGAAACCATGACGATTTCGCCGTTGAGATCCCAGTCGCTGATAACCGCAGAGCCGTTTTCGCCGAGCATATACCATCTGGGCAATTCTATAAAGTTGCTTGTACCGACCTCGACATGAAAGTTTAAGCCGCCCTCAAATTTAAGCTCAAGCTTAAATCCGTCGTCAACATCGTCTGTCGTTATCTCATAGGTCTGGGCATAGAGAGATTTTATTTTGCGCCCCTCGGTGAGCATAAGAGCCTGGTCTATTACATGAATACCCCAGTCAAACACCATTCCGCCGCCGTGCTCTTTGTGGTTGCGCCAGTCACCCGGCACTCCTCTTGAGCCGTGAACGCGCGATTCAATGTCAAAAACTCTGCCGAGTGTGCCTGCTTCATAAATCTTTTTGATTGTGAGATAGTCAGGATCCCAGCGTCTGTTTTGATGAACGGTAAAAATTTTGCCGTATTTTTCGCTTGCCGCTATCATTTCTTCAAGCTCTTCGCTGTTCATTGCAACGGGCTTTTCGCTGATTACGTTTTTGCCGTGCTTCATAGCGTCAATCGCTATTTCGCGGTGAAAATCGTTAGGGGTTGCAACAACAACAAAATCAATTCTTTCGTCGCTGAGAAGCGCCTCTCTCGACTCAAACGCAAAAATTCCGTTTTCGTTCGCAGCCTGAGCACGCTCGGGCTTTATATCGTATATGCCTATAAATTCAATATCGTCTGTGAGCTGCTCTGTCATTTTGCGAACATGCCAGCTGCCCATTCCGCCGTAGCCGATTACGGCTGCGCCCAATTTACCGTTTACCATTTTTAAAAACCTCGCTTCAGACCCACCACATATCTCCTGTGGACTCTGTAATTAAAACTTCTTTGAGCATTTCTACTGCCTTTGTTAAGCCCTCGTTTTGGCTCATCAGGCTGTCTTCGTGCTCTATACTGATTGCATAATCATAACCGACCATGCGAAGATTGCTGATAATGTCTTTCCAATAGGACGCGTCGTTGCCGTAGCCTACGCTGCGGAAAATCCACGAACGGTGAATTTCGTCCGCATACGGCTTTGTATCAAGCACGCCGTTGACGGCTGTGTTGTATTTATCTATCTTTGTATCTTTTGCATGGAAGTGGAATATTGCATCACCCAAAGCTCTGATAACGGCAACAGGCTCCATACCCTGCCAGATAAGGTGGCTCGGGTCAAGGTTTGCGCCGATTTCGGGGCCGACAGCCTCGCGAAGCTTCAAAAGGCTCTGCGTGTTATATACGCAGAAACCGGGGTGAAGCTCAAGACCGATTTTATTAACTCCGTGCGCCTTTGCAAACGCAACAAGGTCTTTCCAATAAGGAATGAGCACGTCGTTCCACTGATACTCCAAAATCTCGCTGAAATCGGTGGGCCACGGGCAGGTTACCCAGTTGGGATATTTTGCGCCGTCATGGTCGCCCGGGCAGCCGGAGAATGTGTTTATTCTGTCAAGGCCGAGCTTTTCGGCAAGCAAAATAGTGTCGCGTATGGTTTTGTCATACTCTGCGGCAAGCTTTTTGTTGGGGTGAACGGGGTTGCCGTGGCAGCTGAGCGCGCTTATCTCCATATCATATTTTTTTATAAGAGCCTTAAAGTCCTCAAGCTTTTTGGGGTCGCTCAAAAGCTCCTCGGGATTTGCATGGCTGTTGCCTGGGTATCCGCCGCAGCCTATCTCTACCATCTCAATACCCTTTGACTTAAAATATTCGAGCGCCTGCTCAAACGGAAGGTTGCCTAAAAGGCAAGTAAATACACCGAGTTTCATATTATACTCTCCTTTAAAAAAATTGTTGATTTATCTTTTCATATGCTACACCATTGCACAAACTATTTCAAGGGATAAAACAAAAATTGTTAAAATATTTCGGCAAAAAACGCATTATTGAGCCTCCGCGCCCGGCTATGCCGAAAAAGAAGAAAAAAGCCACAATCCACACATGACTGTTTGTGAATTATGGCTTTTGAAGACTGTGCCCGAAGGCGAAGCCGCCGCAATTATTTCACTTCATTTACGGGAATAATCGTTCCGCTCTCGGTGTCAACGGTGAAGGTGACCGTGTCGCCGGTGTTGAAGATTATAACCTTTTGAGCCGCGCTCGCCTTGACGGAATAATAGCTGTCGGAGGTGTCGAGTTTAAAATAATACACGCTCTCGCCGCCGATAACAGCCGTTCTTATATCGGTTATTTTGCCTGTTACCTCTATCGCCTTGGGCTTCTCCGTGCTTGAGTTTGAGTCGTTATCTTCTGCAATGTTATCGGTTGAAACATTGAGCTTAATGCCGTTCTTGGAAAGCTCGGAGAGGTAATTTTCAATACACTCCGTGAGTGATGAACCCTCGGCGCAGATTGAATACTGACCGACGTTTACAAGAGCATACATTTTAACAAGGTTGCTCGAGTCTTTAAGAGACATAAAGTAGGTCGGCTCGCCGTCAACATTCAAAAGAAGCGGGAAGCTTGCGGTGTATTTATACTGCTGAACAAGACCCTCTGCCGAAGTCTGAGCCGAGCTCTCTTTTGCACCGGATATTGTGTAATACTTCGCCTCTTTTGTTCTCATGTTTATAAGAGTGAAGCCCGTGAGTGATTCGTCGTTTGTGAGAGAGGTTACGCCCGTGTAAAGATAAACGTCATCGTTAATTGCAAGGTAGCTGTAACCCTCGGTTGTGGAATATGTGTCTTTCTGACCGAGGATAGAGTTCCAGAATCCGCCCTGATACGAGCCGTAGTAATCATACTGCTCAACGAGAAGCTCTGCTGAATATACGCGGTCAATCCACTCAAGAGAAGTATCGTTTCTGAGTTGTTCAAGGCTGTATTCCACACATTCGCCCGTTGCGGCATTGCAGATAACAGCACCTACAACGTCCGTACCGCCGAAAAGGCCTATGGTTTTATCAAGCTTTGCGGTTATCCAATAGGGGTTGCCGTTATCGTCTGTTTCAAATGTGGGCTCCGCAAAAAGGTATGTCGGGTATTTAAAACGAAGATGTCTTATAAGGTTGTGCGCAAAGTGGTCTGCGGTTGAGTACTGTATTCCGCCGTCAACCTTAACAAGCTCTGCCTTTTGGGTTATTGTGTCTATTCTGATATATGCCGGTATTCTCGTATCACGGTTTGTGAACCATTTGATGATGTTTGAATACTGAAGCGTTGCAAGGCGTACGGGTACGTTCTTGTAGTTTATCTGGGTGTATGAGGGCTGAACTGTGAACTGCGAAACATAACCGAGCTCCGAAAGGTCACTGAGTGCTCTCTGTGCAAGAACAGATGTTGTGTCTGAGTCTATTCTCGGCACGGACGAGAACGAATCGTCGGATGAATCCGAAACCTCGCTGACAAAGTTGCCGGGCTCAACGTCAATAATTTTGCTGTAGCTCTTTGCCCTGAACACTACCGAAGAAATTATAAAGCCTATAACAACAACCACAACTATAAGCGCGATTATAATTGTGGGTATTCTCGCGCTCTTTTTGGCATACGGCGCATAATCGGGTGTTTTGAGTGCGCCGGAGGTGAGATAATTCACCGCGCAGTAAACCAAAAGCACTGCCGCAAAAAAGATGTACATATCTACGCTTTTAAAATTCATTGCAGGCAAATAGAAATAATAGCCTATTCCTGCGGCGATGAGCGTAACTATAATGTTAATGAGAATTTTTATTCCTTTTTTCTCGGGAGGGATAATGACTTTGCCGCCTTTTCCCTGTCCGCCGTCTTTTGATGAAAAATCAACCTTTATGGGGTCCATCAAATCAACTCCTTTTAGTTATCTTCTCGATTATATAACAAAAATAAAGATATTACAAGCACTTATTTGTTCACACTTTATTAAAACTATACTTATTGAATATTAAAACGATTTAAGCTATACTATAAACATAAACTTTTTCCGAGGTATTTATATGGAAAATTACGGTTCAAATTCAAATTACGGATATGGCTACGGATATAACGGCGGCGGCCGCCCCCCGTTTTACAATTTCTTTACGCCGAAAGACCCGCTTTTAAATTCGGACGCAAAGCATCTGACAAAGCTTAGCATACTTGCGGGCGCAGGTGTTCTGAGCTTCACTCTTGTGCAATACCTGATGTCTTTTATTCTCTCAAAAAGCGGTCTTTACGAGCTTTATACATCTAACTATTCGTTTCAAAAAATTTTTACGGTGTTAATCTCTATAATCGGCGTATTTCTGCCGTTTAGAATAATCTATGCTTTTTATGAAAAAAAAGACAAGGACGTTTGCTTTGAGCTCGGAAAGCCAATATCAAAAAAAGCCTTTTGGCTTGCAGTGGCGGCAGGGCTTATGGTTTGCTGTGCAGGCGACTTTGTAACCGCCGGCTTCTCCGGCTTTGTGACATCTTTCGGCATTGAATTTACAAAATACGACACCGAATCGCCGTCAACAATTTCGGAAACTATGCTTTTTGTGCTTGAATGTGCGGTTGTGCCGGCACTTGTTGAAGAGTTTGCGGTAAGAGGCGTTATAATGCAGCCGCTGAGAAGATACGGCGACCGCTTTGCCCTTTTGATGTCGTCGCTGATTTTTGCCCTCATGCACGGCAATATGGTGCAAATTCCGTTTGCCTTTGTCGCAGGCATAGCACTCGGCTATTTTGCAATGTCAACGGGCAGCCTTTGGACGAGTATCGCAATTCATTTTGCAAACAACCTGTTTGCGGTTATCACAACGGTTATAAACGAAAAGACTTCCTTCGGCGGTATTTTTTATTATGCCGCAATGCTTGCGATTTTTGTCGGCGGTATTTTTGCGATGATAGAATATATCAAAACAGAGCACACGGGGCTTGGGCTCACCTTTGTGCCGAATAGCGACAGAAATCTTTTGCTCGCCGCCTCTGCCGTATTTCTGTTTATATCTTTTGTTTACTCAGCCTATGATGTTGCAAGACCGCTGACTTATATAGTAACGTTTATCGTTCTCGCAATAAGCTTTGTAAGATATAACACAGCGAACCGCAAAGCTTTGGGCAATGTACCCGTGAGCTCTTTGAGCAAAAAAATGCGTCTTTCGCTTTATTTTGCCACGCCCACCGTTATTATCTCTGTGTTCCTTTTAACAATGTTCACAATGAAGAGCGTCACAATAAAATCTTACGGAGGCTACTTCTTCTGCTATGCCGCGCTGATAAGCTTGCTTGCAATTGCAATATGCGCGCTCGTGTGCGTGCTCTCTTCAAAAGAACTGCAAAGCAAGGGTGTTTATCAGTGCTCGCTCGCGATACTGACGGTGATATGCTTCATAGCGATGATAGCCTCCTTTGCCTCGCGCATAACCGTAGGCAGCTCGGCGTTCGGCGGTGGCTTCTATGGATAAAGAATTTTTTATGACTCAGGCTCTGCTGCTTGCCAAAGAAGCGGCAGATGAGGGAGAGGTGCCCGTAGGCGCGGTTGTTGTAAAAGACGGCGAAATAGTCGGCAGAGGAAGAAACCGCCGCGAAAAATCAAAGAACGCCCTGTCTCACGCAGAGACGGAAGCAATAAACGACGCCTGCAAAAACCTCGGCGGCTGGCGGCTGTGGCAGTGTGAGATGTTTGTTACACTGGAGCCTTGCCCGATGTGCGCCGGCGCAATAATAAACAGCAGGCTTAAAAAAGTCACTTTCGGCGCATACGACTCAAAGGCAGGCTCTTGCAAAAGCATAATAAATCTTTTTGATTTGCCGTATAATCACAAACCCGAATGTGAGGGCGGATTTATGGAAAGCGAATGTGCCGCTCTTTTGACGGAATTTTTTAAATCACTTCGCGGCAAAAAGAAAAACAAAATATAATCAAAACGGCTGACGCAGCAAAAAGCACGTCAGCCGTTTTCAGTTTTTAATAAATATTATTACAGTTGTGAATTCGCGTTTGTTCTCGTCATAGCTCCATTTGTATTCACCGCCGTATTTTGCGGCAATACGTTTAATATTCTTTACGCCGAGACCATGGAATTTTTTATCTTTTTTGGTCGTTATAAGCTCGTTGCCTTTGCTTAGCGGCTTATCGTCGCATGAGTTCACACATGTGAGCATATGAGTGCCTTTGACCTTATTCACCGTGAGCTCTATTTTGCGCTCTCCCGAATTTCTTGCCGCCTCAACCGCATTGTCCAGCACATTGCTGAGCATACTCGTGAGGTCGGTGTTGTCAATAAAATTAAGGTTTGAAGTGTTGGCACTTGCAGAAATCAGCACGCCCGCACCCTCGCAAAGAAGAGTATATTTGTTTATGATAAGATCAAGCATTTTGTTGCCGGTATTGCCGCCGGCAGAGTATTTTTTAAGATCGTCATACACTTTGTCTATGTATTCATCAACCTCGGGATTATCTGCGAGGCTCTTAATTGCAATAAGATGATTTTTCTCATCATGAGCAAACGCACGCATTGCTCTGTTTTGCCTGTCGAGTATATCGTAATACTCCTTATCGGTATTTTCTTTTTCAAGCAACAGCTGAAGACGGCGCAGCTCAAGCTCTTTCTTTGCCGAACGGTCATAAAATATATAAGTTATGATTATTGAAGCCAAGAGAGCAACTGCCGTACCCGTCATCGCATAAGACGTATCTTTATCCAAATTATTTTCGGTGGCAATGCGCCAAAATATAACAAAGACCGCAAGTGTGCACACGGGGTATGCAAAAAGATAAAACGGTGCTTTCAGCCTGCCGGAATTTTCTTTGCTTACACTGCTTATAAGCGTAACTGCGCGGCACATTATTATTAAAAGCGTTTTGCTTATGGCAACCATCAAGAAATATATGTGGTTATCTATGAGATAAGCGTTTATATCGCTCTTGAATATCGCCGAGAGCAATATCATTGCCATAAATTCTGAACCGACCATAAGACCGGTCATAACAGCCGAAATAACCACACTCATTTGCCATGAACTCTCAAAGCACAGCAAAATGATTGCCAGGTTCATAATAAAATAGAGTATGATATTAAGATAAAGATTGTCTGCTTTTAGAAAAATCAAAAGATGAACTGCATGAAGCACAAGCGAAACCATGACGGTAGTGACGATTTTTCTTTTGCTGACAAAAATCTCAAACAAAAGCAAAAGCGTTGCGGAAAACTCAACTGCATATGAAACGCAGGTCGTGAGTGTATACATTTTACCTTCCGCCGTAATAGTTTATAAAATAAGTTTTAAATGCGCTTTGTTTGCGATAGGCTATTGGGATTTTGTATTTATCGTTGAGCGTAACGGAATTTCTCGAATAGTCGGTAATGCAGTTCATATTTATTATGTAGCTTGTATGCACATTATAAAACATGGGCATACTCAGCCTCTCGCGCCAAAACTTCATCTTGGCATCTGCCAAAAACTCGGCGTTTTGCGTAACGACTTTTGTAAAGTTGCCGCTTATTTCAACATAAGCAATGTCTTTTATCGCAATTCTTTTTGCTTCTTTGTCGTTTTTTAAATAAATATCCACATTACCGCTTTCAATCATTTTGGTGCAGCGCTCCAGACCCGCAATGAGCCTGTCCGCGTCAAGCGGCTTTTTGATAAATCTGAATACGTCAAGGTCCATAGCCTCGTCCAGATATTCTTCGTGTGACGTTATTATAAAAATAACTATGTGCGGATTTATCTTTTTGAGTTTTGCGGCAATATCGGTTCCGCAGACGTCGCCCATCTCTATATCGAGAAACGCTAAGTCAAAATGCTCCGGCTCTATTTTATCAAGAGAAATATCGCCGGTATAGACGCGAAACCGAGCCTCGATATTTTTGCTTTTCATAAATGCGCTGACTTCACTTTTTATCCTATCGACAAAACAGCTTTCGTCATCACATATAACTACTTTCACAAAAACCTTCCCTTTCAAAAAGATGCGCTGCGAAAAACACGGGACGTTTGAATTTTCGCAAATCAGAATCTTGTGTCGTCATTGCGATGGATGTAGCAGTCAACAAGCTGCCAGATAGCTTTCTGCTCTTCTTCGGAGCAAGAGGCTACAAGGTCAACAACATTTTGCTGAATTTCTTCCTGAATGGTACCTGCAAGAAGGTAGTTGGGGTCGCACTGCAATGCCTGACAGATTTTAAGGAAGCTGTTAAGGCGGGGGAAGCTCTTGCCGTTCTCAATGTTTGAGATCTGGTTGTCCGATACGCCGATAAGCTCAGCGAGTACGGACTGCTTGATACGCAGCTGTTTGCGGCGCTGCATAATACGAAGACCTATAATGTTCTTTTTGATGTTTTCGTTCATTCTTAATCACCTTTTTTCTTGTTTTTACCGTTTCCGGCATTTGGGGGGATATTTTTATCTAAAACGTAAATCTAATTTGTGCGGAAATAAATTTACGTTTCAAAACGTGAATTAGCTGCACTGTCAAATTCTGGTAATTGTTGTGCATTTTTCTTCTGACGCTGTGCGTTTTTCACAAAATATTGAAACTGCGGCACAGATTACTGTATGATAGTGACTGCCAAGATGAAGTAATTTCAGGGGGTAAAAATTATGTCAACAAAAATAACCGAAAAAATTTCAAAAGCAATCATCAACGTAGCTGAAAAAACCATTAAAAGAGATGCAAACTCAACCACATCTGCATGGGCATTTCAGCCCGCTATGCCGACAATGGTAAAGAAATATAAGAAATGATTTTAAAGCTTTCCGAAAAAGCTGCGTCTGTTTTGGCTGAGAAAAACAGCCTCGATCCGGACGACACGGCCTTGATGCAATACGGATTATTCATTATATTATCTCACATATTATATGCAATTATCTGTATCATTTGCTCCGCCGTTTTCGGCGTTATAACGCAAGGCGTCATTTTTTATTTGGCCTTCAGCTTTCTCAGAAGCTATGCGGGCGGCTACCATGCTTCAACCGAAGCAAGGTGCATCGCATTTTCTTCAGCGGCAATACTCGTTTGCGTTTATTGCATGTCTCTTTGCGAAAGGTTTGATTTGCGAATACCGTTTGCTGTATCGGCAGCAGCGGCAAGCATAGCGCTTCTTGTTTTTGCACCTGTTGATTGCAGGGAAAAACCGCTCTCGCAAAAAGAGAAACGCGAATACCGCAAAAAGAGCATTGCGCTGTGGTTGGTTTATATTATCGCCGTTGCCGTATCCGCGGCCTTGTCGTACTGCAAGATTGCGTATGCGCTCTCGGCGGCAATAATCTTATCCGGTGTAATGGTAACACTCGGATACATAAAAAATAAAAAATTTATTAAAAATTAGCCAAACGCTTCTTTCTTGGCAAATGAGCCGCCGTCAATATCGGCGGCTTTTATTTTGCCGAAAATCAAAGCCTTTTAATTATATTATATTGTTATTGTCAAGTTGTCAAATGCAACGTCTATTCCAAACGGAGCCATTTCTTTACAAAGCGTTTCGTGGTCGGCGTGAGAGTCGCAATCCATATGAGTTATCATAAACCTGTCTGTTCTTTGGGCAAACACCTTTGCCAGCTCTTTAACCATAGCAAGGTTGTTGTGCTCAAATATGCGCCCGTCTCCGCTGCCCTCGCCTACCGTCGCCTCAAATATCATAAGGTCATATCTGTCTTTCTGAAGCTCCTCGGCAACAGGGCCCAAAAGCCATGCGCCCTCGCCCGAGTAAAAAATCTTTCTGCCGTCGGTCTTTGATTTTATGACGTAACACTTTGAATTTTTAGCACCCGTATAATTTGCCGGGTAAGCCGTCACGGTAAAAAATCTGCTCTCGGCGGTTTTAAAATTCCTGACTTTAAGTTCTTTTGCGCTGAGCTTCAGCATCGCTTTTTTAGAATAGTTGCTCTTGCTCTTATTTGTGCAAAGAACGGTCTCAACCTCGTCATAAAGACCTGAATAACCGAACTCTTTTTCAAATTTATAGATATCGGGGCCGGGGTCAACTATCATCAAATCATCTATCATTATGCTGCTGCAACGTCTGTCGTCACGGCCGTCATAGCTTTTTCTGAGTTCGTTTCTCGGTGTACCCGTGCCCAAAAACTGAATTTTCACTTCAATACCTCCGATCCGAAGCGCTCCGGCAAAAGTTCGGAAAGCGTGAATGTTTTAACTTCTTCTTCACCCGCGCACAAAATCTTAAAATCGCCTGTGCAAAATTCGCTCATAACCTGACGGCACACTCCGCACGGGGTGCACACGGATGTGATTTTGCCGCACATTCCGCCGACCACGGCAATAGAATTAAATTCACGCTTGCCGTCCTCCAACGCTTTAAAGAAAGCCACCCTTTCGGCACATACGGTAGGGGTGTATGCGGCATTCTCTATATTGCAGCCGGTGTAAACCGTGCCGTCTTTGCAAAGAAGAGCCGCACCGACCTTAAAGTGGGAATACGGCGCATACGCTTTATTCATTGCTCCGTGTGCCAAAAGCACCAAATCCGAGTCTTTCATATTAGTTTTCTCCATTCTAACACGTTCTTAAAAAAATTTCAATTATATTTTTGTTTTTTGCTTGATTTATATTATATTTTTAACGGGGGGTGAAAATTGACATTTTTAGCTCAATTTGCTATATTATTGCCAAAGGAGTGTTAAGCATGAACGAAACAATAAACAACATTCTCTCACGTCAGACAATTCGCAGTTATAAAAAAGAGCAGATAAGCGACGAGGCGCTCGATACGATTATCAAAGCTGCCGTCAAAGCCCCAAGTGCAAGAAATTTGCAGCCCTGCCACGTCAGATTTATACAAAATCACGATTACCTTGAGGGCATAAACAAAGATTTTAAAGAAGTTGTCGGGTACGACACCCCTGCATACACAAGGTGGGATGTAAACCCCGTGTATCAAACCGCGCCGACCCTCGCGCTTATTTTTGCACAGCACGACGAGGGAATCAATGCGGGAATAATGTGCGAAAACATTGTAATTGCCGCCCAATCGCTCTCGCTCGGCACCTGCATAATCGGCAGTATAGGCGCACTTTTTGAGGACGAGAGAGCAAACAAATGGAAAAAGCTGTTTGACATACCCGAAAATTATAAATTTCAAATTGCGATTGCAATAGGTATTCCCGATGAAAAGCCCGAGATGAAGCCGAGGTTTGATGACAGAATAAAAGTTATAAAATAATTTAACAGGTCTGCATTTTTAGCAAAACGGCAGACCTGTTTTTTATTATTTGTAAGATTCTATTTGTGAAATCAGTATTCTGCCCTTTTTCTGCATAATTTTGAGCGCGTATTCCGAAATTTCCAAATCCTTGCCCGCGTCTTTTATAAAATTATCCGCTTCAAAGGTGAAATTGCCGGCATAATTTATATCTGCAAGGGCTTTTGTTATTTCGTCCCAGTTCATTTCGCCGTAACCGGGCAACGCATGGCAATCGTCCAAATAATCATTATCGTGAACATGAAGCGCACGAACTCTTTTTGCACCCATTTTTCTCAGCGCGTCCTGAGCCTCGATATTCGTAAGGCTGCAATGACCCAAATCAAGACAGCCGACGATAAATTCGCTGCCGATTTCGTCCAGATACTCACAAAACTCCTCCGGCTGTGAGCAGACGCTGTCGGTTATGCAGTGCCTTTTGTGGTTATACTGCCACATATTCTCGCACGCAACCTTTATGCCGAACTCCTCGCAGTAAGGAATAAGACTTTTATAATAATTGATGTTAAATTCTTTCAAAAACTCTTTGTTTCGGTAATATGGTCTGAAATGAATGGGGTGAACGACAATTATTTCTGCTCCGAGTATTGATGCAACCTCCATTGCACGCAAAACTTTTTTATTTGCGACTTTAAGGAACTCGTCCTCGCCCTTATCCAGCGGAAAGCTGAACGGAGCGTGCGCCTGGGTAAAAGGTATTCCCCTTCTGTCGGCAGTCTCTTTAAGAGAGAGGGCGTATTTTTTATATTCGTCCGTGTTGAGTATGTGCGAATCGTCTGACATGCAAAACATGGAATAATCTATTGAATCAAAGCCTGCGTCGGCAATCATCTCAATCGCTTTTTTGTCACCGTAAAAATACCCGAGTTGTTCCGTCTGTTCGGTAAGAAGCATAACATAACCTCCGATTATTATTTTTCTTTAAGCTTTGCGCCGTGATCCATAATCTTTTTTAACGCCGCGTCAAAATATTTGTTGGAGCAAATCAAAACAATCAATGCGCCTGTCAGCAAAATGATCGGCACTCTTGCAACTGCCGGAAGATTTGCCACAGCAGCCGAAAGACCAGGAATTGCAAACACGGCATATATAAAACAGCAATGCGTCACATAAACGCCGAGTGTTCGCGAGCCGAGATATGAAATTCTGCTCTCTTTTGACGGTACAAGGCTTATCAGTGCCATAACCAAAATAAGAGAAACCGCAAAAACACCGAGCCTTATAAATCCGCCCCACACGGCGGCATTGCCGATATAAGAATACACGACTCTGCCCGTAACAAACAATCTGAAATAAGAAATTTTTTGAGGTATGGCAAAGCAAAGCACTGCCAATGCAGCAACAAACACGGCCGAGATTATTTTTATATATTTTTTGTTAAGAAAAGCGGTAAGTTTTTCACGGTCGGCAATATAGCCGAGGTAAAAGAAAGGATAAAAGTTGATGGTTCTCAAAATTGCGAACTCGTCCATTACTCGGTGATTATATCCGGCAAAAACGCTCAGTATCAACGAAAGCGCAAGCACCCATTGCGGCTTGAATTTTTTTGTATACATGGTTATAAGGTTCATCCAAAACAAAGAGAGAACAAACCACGGTATACCGTCGGAGTCAAACAAATAAAGTGTCTTTTCTTTTGCAAATATTGCCGAAAAAATAAAAAGCAAAAATTGCGATATAAAATAAAGCGTGATGTACGGTAAAATTTTGCCGTAATTTTTATTGTCAACCGTCTTTTTTGAAAACAGACCCGATATAAAAATAAACGCCGGCATATGAAACGTATAAATAAAAACAAAAAGGCCCTTCATATCGCTGCACGAGCCGTAAAACAAATCCGAAATATGACCGACTACAACAGTAAATATTAAAAACAGCTTTAAATTATCCCATTTGGCTATGCGCATTGCGGCACCCATCTCAATCCCTCATTTGCAGTTAAAAACATAATTTCTGACATAGAAAATATACCACAACATATGCGATATGTCAATTTGACTTTAAAGCTTAAAAAAAAGAGTTGCCACAGTGTGAACAACTCTTTTTCATTATTTATCTTCTCTTCTTTTTCTTTTTTGCTTTGACAATCAAAATCACAACGGCGGCAACAACGGCAATTAAAACGAGATAGGGCGATGCGCCGAGAATGAACACGGCTATATTTTTAAACGCATTGCCGAGGTTGTAGAGGCTGTTTACAAACTTTGTCTTAACCTCCTGCGAGAAAGAGCCGTTTGATTTCGCTGTCACCCTGCCGACCTCGCAAACATAAATATCGGTTTTGGAGCAGGCAATCTGTTCGTCGTAATTTTTCATCTGTGCTTTGTTTGAGTCGAGGCTGCTGCGCACATCAGAGAGCCTGTCTTGAATTTTTATTATGTCGTCAAGCTTATCCGCTTTTTCCAAAATCGAAAGGAGTGCTTTTTCTTCGGTTTCAAGTGCCTTTATTGTGCTTTCAACATCCGTGTAATCATTTGTAATGTCGTTTGTGCCGATACTCTTGGAGCCGACGGTTGCTATTGAATCCATCTCGTCCAAAAAATCATCCAGCTTCTCCGAGGGAACCATAACGGATATATGCGCGCTCTTTGAGTTATCCGAGCCGGTGTCTGCGCTGAGATATGTTATATACGCGCCGTACTGACCGAGCTTTTGCTCAAAAGCAGTCATAAACGAGGAGTAGTTTTCTGTCTCCAGAGAAAGAGAGGCGGTTTTTACAACCTTTCTGCCCTGCGTGTACTTGCCTGCCGTGCCCGAGGAGCCGTTGCCTTTTGCAGAGTAAGAATATGCGTTTTCTTCTGTTGCCAAATCGGCATAAGACCCCGCGCTTTTGTTTGCTCCGCTGAAGGTAAGAATATTTATCCCCGCAAAAAAGACGAGGCATATGCAGGCTACGGCAAGCAAAATTTTGAGCGCTTGCTTCTTCTCTTTTTTGGGCGCCGCATTTTGCAGCTTGCCTATTTTATTTTTAAGCGTTTCGTCCGCTTCGAGTGAATCAAGCTCATTGATATAATCGTTTTTATTCATCTTCAAAACCTCCGATCATCTCTTTACGAAGGGCGGCGCGTCCGCGGCTGAGCCACGAGAGAACGGTGTTCTCTTTTGCGTCCAGAATCTTGCCTATCTCTTTGGCGGTGTAACCCTCATAATAATGAAGATATATCGCGTTGCGGTAATTCTCCGGCAAGACTTTAACGACCTCTAAAACGCTGTCGCCGTCATATACGGCGCAATCCGCAATTTCTGCGCTTTGCTCGGTTTCGCGCGAATATTTTCTCATAAGCGTGCGGCATTCATTTATCGTCACCCTTATAAGCCACGCCTTTAGGTGCTCGCCGTCCTTGAATTTTTTTGAGGACTCAAGGAGCTTTACAAAAACCTCCTGAGTAACGTCCTCGGCGTCACTTTTGCACCGCGTATTGTGCACTGCCACCCTGTAAACGGTATTTGTATATTGTGTGAAAGCGAATGAGAAAGCGTCCTTTCCCCGGATAAAAACAGTCATGACCTGCCCCTCCTTTCATAAATAACACGTTTTGAAGACACAAATTATTGCACGTCACATATATTTTTTTAAAATATTGGGGTTGTCGGTAATTTTTATTTGACGGTAAGAGTCGTTTTTGTCAAAGAAATACACATCTCCGTCCTCGTTGCCGCTTACGCATCTGAACTCGCTGCCGTCATAAATCAGCGCCGCACCGTCCTCTATGGCAATACCGTGCTCGCCGCGCTCTTTTATCCGCTCGGCAAAGCTTTGCCAGCTGTCGCTCTCAAAATGCGGGCAGTTGCAAAACGGCAAAAGAGAAAGGCAGTCTAAAAATATAAACGCGTGGTCTTTGCCGCAGTCGTCGTAGCCCGAGTTAAACCAGCACATAGCTCCGGAGCTGTAGCCCGAAAGTACCGCGCCTTTTTCATAAGCTTTTTTTAGGAGCTTATCCGCGCCTGTTTCGCGCCATGTTTTTGTTAAAAAGCCGAGATCTCCTCCGCCTGCATAAATTATATCGGCAGACATGATTTTTTCTTCTGTCTGTGCGTAAGTGAGCATTTTATCGGTCAAAAAAAGCCTGTCCGTTTCGCAGCCGTTATCTCTGAATGCCTGCTCCATATACTCGTCGCCATCAATGTCGTCATAACCGGCGGTCGGCAAAAAGAGCATCCCCGGCTTTTCTTTATCGCACAAATCGCGAATTTCTTTTACTATGCCGACTATTTCTCCGTTATCGTAGCGTCCGCCGCCAATGGCAACTATTTTGCCCATAATACCAACTCCTTTTTAATGGGTGTACACACCGATACAACAAAAGCTATAAACCGCGAGATATGATCTGTGCGATTTATAGCTTTGTCATTTTAATCAGTTAAAAATCAATCAAAATATCCTTTTGCGCCGATTATCTGATATACAAGATTGTTTGCGCCCTTTGCAAGGTAATATGCAACATCGGACCACGGGCTCTTTTCTTTATCGGGGTTGAATTTTCCGACAAGAATAAGTGCCTGACGCATACGCTCAACTGTTGCCGCGTCGCCCTCAACGTCGATAATTGTTCTCTCCATCATGGCCTTTGTCTCGGCAAGGGCTGCGTTAAACTCCTCTGCCTGCTCGGGAGTGAGTGCCGAAACATCAACCTCTGCCGCGGCGGGCAGGTAGCTTCTGTTGACCCACTTTGTGTTTCTTGTGCCGTTAAACTGTGGCCATCTTGCGGGGTTGGAGTTTACGTCCTTAAGGCTGTCGCTGAGCAAAAGCTCCGAAGCAAGGCGAAGAGCAACGTCGTTGCCGCCTATCTCATGATGCTGGTTTGTGAAGAACCATACGCTGTCGGGGAAAGCGCAGGTAGAAGCGTCAAGCGAGCCGTCGGGTGAAAGATATGACTTGTCGCCGAGCGAGTCAATATACTCCTGCGAAAGCTTTTGACCGGCAGGTGCAGCCGTTGCGCCGAGAGAGGTTGAGCCTATCTCTATAACGCCGTCGCTGTTTACTTTATCATAGCTTGCAACAAGTGCGAAGAAAGCATATTCTTTTTCGCCGAACTGAAGACCGTAGCCGCAAAGTATGCTGAACTCGCCGCCCTGAGCCTTGAATTTTTTGATGTTGTCAACAAGATTCAGCTGTGCGTGATAGAAAGCGTCTGTGCTCTCTTTAAGCTTCGCGTGCTCTGCATCCGAGAGGTATCTCTCCGAAAGCTCGGGATAGTAGCTGCTGGGAACCATTGCCCAAAGCTGTGAGGAATTGAGCAAAAGATTTTGCAGCAGTACGTCATAAGCCGAGGTCAAAAGCCCCTCAAGCTCTGCGCGCGGTAAAAATCTTATGAGAAGATTTATAAGGTAACCGAGTGTCTCGTTGCCCTCCGAAGCCATTATGTAAGGAATAATATCTCTGTAAAGGCTCTCGTCCGAAAGGTTCCAGTCACGCGAATAGAAGTCGCCTATAATGCTTGTTCCGTTAAGAACTGCAACTACGTTTACTATTTCGTTTATGTCGCCCTTGTCAACGTATTTATCCATATAAGCGGTGAATACCGTACCGCCGAGGCTGACGTTGAGCAGGTTGACCTTGTCGGAGCCCGTCTCTTTTTTAACATACTGTATAAACTCGTCAAGACCCTTTGCAGACTCCATAACGTTGCCTACAAGGTTAAAGGTATAAAGATATACTTCGTCCTCTCCGACTACATCGGTATATTTCTGAAGGGGAAGCATACGGTAGAACCACGATTTGTCGTATTTGCCGTCAAAAGAATGCTCATCAAACTCAGAAAGAGGGAAGTGGAAATCCTTAAGTCTGAGGTTGTAGGCAAGGGAGCCGTCGGAATATGTCTTTTGATAAGAAAGAACTTCGTCAACTACCTTTTGAACACCGGATTTAAGGCCGCAGTCTTTCTGCGTAACAAGAGTCATAACAAACTGTGCCGCAACATAGCGAAGAACCAGCGGAACGAGATTGTCTGTTTTTGTAAGAAGCAAAGTGCCGTTAACCGTGCCGCCGTCTTTATCATAAACAATGTCGTTATTCTCATCGCAAAGATAAACGGGTGAATGGTTGATACCGGGAACAATTACCAGCGGGCACTGTTCATCGCTGTTTGCGAGAGTTTGAGCCGCATCTTCAACAGAAGAAACCTCGGTATATTTTTTGCCCTGAGCCGCAGACGCAAAAAGCGCAACGCTGCACACCGAGAGAATCAGGCATACGCAGAGCAAAACCGAAACGATTTTTTTCATAATAAATCCTCCTAAAGATTTTATGCAGAAATAATGATAACATATTATAGCCGAATTTTCAATCTAACAAATTAACAAACTAAAATCTTTGCGTATGTTTAAAACTCACAAATCTTGTTCACTCTGTCAGCATCTTGTGCCAATATGCAAGCTCACCGTGTGTTTGCAATCCTCAAAATAAAAGCAAAAGGCCGTAATCCACATTCGGTAAATTCGTTACCGTTTATGAATTACAGCCTTTTATTTTTGCTTTCGTTCTGCGCCGAACACGGCACAGCCGCCGACTTTATTCGATTTCAAGACGTCTGCTTGACGGTGACTGAGGCTCTTTCTTGGGCAAAGTCAATGTCAAAACACCGTTGTCGTACTTGCATTTAATATCGTCCGAGTTTACGTCCGAAAGGTCAAACGATCTGCTGTATGAGCCATAAGAACGCTCGGATCTGATGTATTTATGCTTCTTGTCTTTCTTTTCGACTTCGGAATGTCTCTCGGCTCTTATAGTCAGGCAATCGCCGTTGATGTCGATGTGAATATCGTCTTTTGAGAAGCCGGGAAGATCGGCCTCAAGCTTATATGAGTCGCCCTCGTCGGTGATGTCTGTTTTAAACTCTGCCAAAGACATATCCGAGAAGAAGCCCTTGAACGGGTCTGCGAAGAAATCTCTTTCAAAATTATCCATTTCACGGAAAGGATTATAACTTACAAGTCCATTATTATTTCTGCGGTTCAGCATATAAATTACCTCCAAAATCAATTCTTTAATATTTTCTTGATCCGAATTTAATTTTTACACTGCTTCGGTGTGGGTCAGAAGACAACCGAGTAGTTTTCTTTTTGTTCCATCGGGTCTCATTCCTTTCTTTTGTTCTTTTCTCTTTGAACAATTATTATTATATCCGCCATTTGTTAAGAATGTGTTAACAAAATATAAACTTTTAGCACTCTTTGCATGAGAGTGCTAAAAGTACTAAACCGTGTTAATCACATAGACTTTCAGGCAACACTGAAATCATAAGGGCATAACTTTGTACCGGCAAAAGCAAAAGCTATAATCCACATTCGGCATACCGTTTGTGAATTATAGCTTTATTATTTTAAAATTTTATCAGAATTTTCTCCAAGTATCCCTTGTAAATGTAATAAGGAGCGGGAAAAGCTCAAGCCTTCCGGCAAGCATATCAAAAATCAAAACAAGCTTTGCGCCGTTTGAATATATAGAGAAATTTCTTATGGGGCCAACCAGCTCCAGACCGGGGCCTATATTGTTAAACGTTGCGGCAACCGCCGTAAAATTCGTTGTCAAATCATGTTCATCAAAGCCTATGAGCAAAACGGAAAAGGCAAATATTATAACATAAGCCGCCATATACACATTTGTAGACCTAACTGTTTCATGCGGAATTACCTTTCCGTCCATAGACACCTTGCCTATGCTCTGCGGGTGCATAAGACGCTTTATCTCTTTGCGAACCGTCTTTAAAAGAATCACAAAACGCGAGACTTTTATTCCGCCGCCGGTGCTGCCGGCACACGCACCCACAAACATCAGCATAACAAGTATTGTTTTTGACGCCGCAGGCCACAAATTGAAGTCGGTCGTTGAGTAACCCGTAGTCGTTATAATCGACCCGACCTGGAACGCCGCCTGTCTGAACGCTTCGCCGAGGCTGTCATACATATTTCTGACGTTAAAGCCTATCACACCTATCGCACAGGCTATTATCAGTAAATACCAGTGCACTTCCTCCATGCGAAAAGCACGTCTGAACTTTCTGAAAAGCAAAAAGAAATAAAAGTTAAAATTGATACCGAAAAGTATCATAAATATCGTTACAACATTTTGAATATACGGCGAATACCCTGCAATGCTGTCATTCTTTATGCCAAATCCGCCCGTTCCTGCCGTGCCGAAGCTTACTGTCAGCGCGTCAAAAAGCGGCATTCTGCCGAGAAGCAGCAAAAATATTTGCAAAACGGTCATAAAAATATAAATACCGTAAAGTATTTTTGCTGTGGACTGAACCTTGGGCACAAGCTTTTCGACCTGCGGACCGGGGCTTTCGGCCTTCATAATGTTAACGTGCGAACCGCCTGTCAAGGGCAAAAGCGTGAGCAAAAACACAAGAACGCCCATGCCGCCTATCCAGTGAGTGAAGCTTCGCCAAAAAAGCATACCCTTTGGCAGCGCCTCAACGTCTTCAAGTATGCTCGCGCCGGTGGTTGTGAAGCCGGACACCGTCTCAAACAGTGCTGAAATCGGGTCGGGTATTGCGCCCGAAATAATAAACGGCAGTGAGCCGACAACGCTTATCACAATCCAGCTAAGGGCAGTGACAACAAAGCCCTCGCGCAAATAAAACACTCTGTTTTTAGGCTTTTTGCCTATCAGTATTATGCCTATGCCAAGGCATATTGCCATCGTCAGCAAAAAGGCTTTTGCCGAGACGGACTCCATATAAATAAGCGACGTTATAAGAGGCAGACCCATCAACGCACTGACGCAAATGAGTATCCACCCCAAAATATAAACGACGATCGATAGATTCATACCTTGCCTCCGTCAACGATCCAAAATATCGCGCAGGTCGTGCAGACCGTGTTCCACAGTTACAACAATAACACTGTCACCCACTTGTATGCGGTCATCGCCTCGGGGAATGATTATCTGGTTGCCGCGCGTTATGCAGCATATCAAAAGATTGGGCTTGAGCCGAAGCTTTGAAAGCGGTGCGCTCGTAATGGTTGAAGCCTCATGTACGGTGAACTCAAGCGCTTCAACGCGGTCGTCAAGTATTCTGTAAAGAGTTTTGACATTGTTGCCCGCCGTGTTTTGCAAAGCGCGGATATACTGAATAATAAAATCGCAGGTTATATATTTGGGATATATCGCACTGCCTATGTCAACGCCCTCAAGTATATCGTCAAACTCAAGTCGGTTGATTTTGGTTATTATTTTTGCCCTGCTGTGCTTTTTGGCAAACATAGAGAGAAGCACGTTTTCTTCATCAAGATTGGTAAGCGCAACAAACGCTTCGCTTGCAGGCAAGCCCTCTGATAAAAGAAGCTGCCTGTCTGTGCCGTCGCCGTTTAAAATCGTGGCATCGGGCAGCATCTCTGCAAGGCTCTCGCAGCGCGAATGGTCGCTGTCAACAATTCTTACTCTTATGCCGTGCTCAATCAAATCTTTGGCAAGGTAATATCCTATTGTTCCGCCGCCGACTATCATGGCATTTCTGACCGGTCTTGTCTGTAAATTGAGCTTGTCGAAAAACGACGGCGCCCTCTCCTGCGGAGTAAGTATGGTTACAATGTCATCGTCTTCAAGCGAAAAATCACCGCTCGGAATAATGACGTCCCGTCCGCGCTCAACGGCACAGAACAGCACATCCTTGCTTATTTTTGCCGGCAGGTCTTTAAGAGGCATGTTTTCTATGCCGCTGCCCTTGGGCAATTTGAATTTTATAAGCCTTACTCTGCCGTAGGCAAAGGTGTCTATTTTGCTCGCGGCAGGGAAACGCAAAAGGCGCGAAATCTCACGCGCCGTTGCAAGCTCGGGATTTATTATAGTCGAAATAGTAAGCTGCTGTTTGATAAAATCCAGTTCATGGCTGTATATGGGGTTGCGAACACGCGCTATGGCGTGGCAGTGACCTGCTTTTTTTGCAAACATTCCGCACAGCAAATTGAGTTCGTCCGATCCTGTCACGGCTATGAGAACGTCGGCGTCCTCCATACCTGCCTCGGTGAGAGTGCCGATAGAAGAGCCGTTGCCGACAATGCCCATAACGTCATAAGTCTCTGTTATGCGGGCGATTTTTTCGGCATTAGTGTCTATAACCGTTATACTGTGCCCCTCATCGCTTAGTTGCCTTGCAAGAGCCGTACCGACTTTGCCGCAGCCGACAAGGATAATTTCCATAAAATAATCACATCCGTTTTGATGTATATTTGACTGACACGCAATATTATAGCACTAACTTTAAAAAAGTCCACTGTTTTTTAATTGGTGTTCTTTTTAAGAAAAAAGCCTTGTCAAAATCCGCTCTGCTTCGTCTTCTCCGAACTCGCCGAGGCATCTTTTAAAGCCGCTGTTGTTTTGCCACCCGGCGAGAAGCTCCGCCTTTTCTTTTTCGCTGAGCTTCACATCGGGGAAAGGTACAGTGTTTTTGACGGTCGAAATAAATTTGTCTTTTTCGCAGTTAATAAGAGAGAAAAATTCTTTTGCATATTCGGGGCAGATTTTTTCGCTGTATTCGACAAACGACGGCAAAAATGCGGCGCATGCGGTTCCGTGAGGAACGGAGTATGACTCCGACAAAAAATAGCCCATAGCGTGCGGAAATGCCGTCCCCGTTACGCTTATCGCCTCGCCGCCCAAAAGAGAAGCGGAATAAAGCGAGGCTCTGTCTTTTATATCAAGCTCATTGCCGCCGAGCAGTTTATTGAGCTTTTTAACGATTATCCCCGCACCGTAGACCGCCGCCGCACGCGACATATCGTTTGCGCCCTTGTTAAAATAGCTTTCTGTGCAGTGCGCGAGTGCGTCAACAGCCGTTGAGCGCGTGAAGCCCTGCGGCAAAGTGAGCATATATTTTGGGTCGCTGAGCGAAAATGCGGGATAGAGCGAAAAATGTTTTATGCTCTTTTTTCTGCCCGATGAATTTGTGAGCACGCTCACGGCGGTAACCTCGCTCCCCGTGCCCGCCGTTGTGCCGAGAGCGGCTATCGTAAGCGGCCTGTTTTGCCAGTTTAAAGAGTATAAGCCGTCTTCGTTAAGTTTTGGATTTGCCGCAAACACGGCCGCAGCCTTTGCAGCGTCAAGGGGCGAGCCGCCGCCTATACCGAGAATGAAATCGGCAGAAATATCTCTTGCCTTTGCGCCTGCCTCCATGCAGGATTTTACGCTCGGATTTTGGCGCACCTTATCATAAATATCGTATTTAATCGAGTTCTTCTCAAATACGGTGAGCACGTCATCGAGCGCACCGCATATTTTGGCGGACGAGCCGCCTGTAACTATAAGGCAATTTTTGCCGAGTGACAAAAATTCTTTTGCACTTTTTTCCACTGCGCCGTCACAGCAAAAAACTTTTGTCGGCATAAAAAATTCGAGTGACATAAAATCCCTCCGACAGTTTTATTTATATATTTTTTGTGGTAAAATAATATCAAACAGCTAACGGAGCAAGAAAAGCTTTCGGCTGTCTAAAATAATAAAGAGTAAAAGCAAAAGAGGTGCTGCGAATGAGAGAAGAAACGGCAAATATAATTGCAAAATTAAAGCAGAAATATCAAGACGACCCTGAAGCGGTTGAAATAATAGAAAATGCTATAACGGATATTGAATATATTGAAAACAAAGAGGTCGCAAATAACTATGCAGGTCAATCGTCAATAGGTAAAGCACAAGAACTTGAAGCCTTTTTACACGACTGGTATTAAAAAGAAAGGATGTATTTTATGAACACCAACGCATTGTTTAAAATAAGCTACGGACTTTTTATCTTGACCGCCGAAGAAAACGGATTTGACAACGGCTGCGTCATAAACACCCTCACCCAGCAAACGGGCAATCCGTGCACCGTCTCTGTCACTGTGAACAAAGCAAACAAGACCTGCGAAATGATAAAAAGCACCGGCAAATTCAACGTATCGGTTATAAGCGAGAACGCACCGTTTGAGCTGTTTCGCCATTTCGGCTTTCAAAGCGGCAGAGATACCGACAAATTCAGAGATTACCCAAACAGCGAAAGAGCCGAAAACGGAATTTATTATATCCCCGGTTACACGAACGCATATTTTTGCTGCAAGGTTAAATCCGTAACCGACCTCGGAACGCATCTTTTATTTATCGCAGAGGTTGAGGACGCGGAAATTCTCTCTGACTTTGAGAGTATGACCTATGATTTTTACCATAAAAATGTTAAGCCGAAGCCGCAAAAAACCGAAAAGAAAGGCTACCGCTGCAAAATTTGCGGATATATTTATGAGGGCGAAACCTTGCCCGAAGATTTTGTCTGCCCTGTTTGCAAACACCCTGCGTCCGACTTTGAAAGAATAGAATAATTTTCAGCTAAAAAATATAACAAAAATAAAATTTTGTCAATACTCGCCGGCGCACTTTACCGAATAAAGCAACGCACAGATAAAATTTGATACCCTGCCCGTTTTCCGCATCGGGCAGGGTATTGTTTTATTTGGTATTGAGTAATGTATAGAGATTCTTTTTATAATTCTCGAGCGACTGCTCGATTATTTTTATCGCTTCGTCTCTGCCCTTTGCTTCGTCAACGGCAGTCTCTTTGCCCTCAAGCGATTTATAAACGGAAAAGAAGTGGCGCATTTCTTCATAGATATGCGTGGGGAGCTCATCAATATTTTTATATGTGTTATACATCGGGTCGTTAAACGGAATCGCGATAATTTTATCGTCCGTTGCACCGCTGTCAATCATAGATATAACACCGATGGGGTAACATCTGACAAGGGTTTGCTGATTTATCTGCTCAGAACAAAGCACCAAAACGTCGAGCGGGTCTTTATCCTCCGCATAGGTTCTGGGTATAAAGCCGTAGTTTGCCGGGTAGTGAGTCGAGGTATAAAGTATTCTGTCAAGCACCATAAGTCCCGTTGCTTTGTCAAGCTCATATTTGTTTTTGCTGCCCTTTGTTATCTCGATAACGGCATAAAAATCCTCGGGTCTTATTTTGTCTGCCGCAATGTCATGCCAAATGTTCATATATTTCCTCCGAAATCAGTTTTTATCAGAATATAATTTTTTGCAGGCTATGTCAAGCCCTCAGCTTCGCCGCAAGGATCGATACATCGAACGTGTCCACACGTCTGTCGTTGTTGATGTTTGCCGCGCGGTACATTCTGTAATCGGGGCGTACCTCGCAGTTCACTATTTTTTTGAGCAGTGCGAGGTCGTCATTGTCTATATCGCCGTCGCCGTCCACATCGCCTGCAAGTGCTATTCGTGCCGAATCTGTAATTGCACCGAGCGAGTCGTTAAGCTTCACATAATCGCCGTCAACATTTACTCCGTCATTTTTAAACTGAGAAATAATATAATCCTCGGTCATATCTTCTGTAACGGGGTAAAGTACGCCGGAGCGAAGGCGCAGAGGTGAAAAATCTTTTAGCCTCAGCGAAACATTATCGGTAAAAGTTTTTATGCAAATGTTGTTATAGCCTGCGGTGAATGCATCCATCCAATAGTCATAATCTTTTCTGACGGCGAGGTAGCTCTGACCTTTTTCTGCGCTGTATGAGCGGTTGTGCGCACCGTCAAAGCCGTCCGGGTATTCAAGCGGTATGCAGGCGTTGGAGCCGCTCGGAACATTTATTGTAACCACTGCCGCATATCGGGTGCCCATGGGCAGGTCTATATCCTCAGAAAGCTTCACCGTTTTGTAGCCGCGGTACTGCATAAATCCGCCCTCGGTGTGAACGAGCGCACCGTCTGTCGGCGAGCCGTTTTCGGGCACGTCTTTATAAATTTCTATCTCATAGCTCACACTCGGCTGAACCGTGTAAAAAGACACGGCTCTTAGCGTTTCGTGTGATTTTGCCTTAAATACGTTTGCCATGGACATACTCTCGCACCCGTCAAGATATGCCCAGCCCTTGTAGCCGAAGCCGTCATACTGATTGTTGTTGTCATAATTCGACGCGCTCTCCATTTCATAAGTCACAAAATAAGAGAGCGATGTGTCATAATAAGAGAGATAAAAATATCCGCCGTCTCCCCATGAGTCTCCCCACGAATTTTTAACAAGCCACGCGCCGTCGCCGTCGGGCGTTTTTAAAAAATTATCTTTAGAATATGTGTCGTCCCAGCCGACGATTGCAACCGTGTGGTTTGAATTTGTAACACTGTTTTGATAATATGACGTACTCTCGCCGAAATTATAGAGATTGTTTATGCTGTAATAAGAAACGGTTATACTGCCGCAGGACATTACGGCGTTTTTTATTCCGTCGCTGTCTGCCGCAGGAATATAAGACGAATTTTGCAGATGGGCAAATGAAGCGTACCTGTCGCTATCCGGGTAGTTACCCATAAGCACCGGGAAAGCGTAGAACGGCGCGTTCTCTTCGCTTTGTGCGCCAGACCATCTTGCGAGTGCAAACACCGAACGCACCCAGTTGCCGCCGTCGGTGTAGGGCGAGGGCGAAACAATCCCGTCGCCGTATGTCGGGTCGTTGCGGTCACTCACAAGGCTTTTAAGGCCGAACCATGTCAAATGCGCCTCTGAAAAATCGAGCGGCTCCGCCTCGGCAAGTCCTTTTTTAAGCATACTCGTTTCTGCCGCAGAAATTGCCGCGAACGCCCAGCAAGAGCCCGTGCTGTATTGATTTTTTACGCTTGTTACAATCCCCTTTTCGCGCGAGTCGTATTTTGACGGTAAAGACGCGCCCTCTTCGCCGTCTAAGCTGAAAGAAAAATCGTTTTCTTCTTTCACTTCGCCGTCTTCCCCCACAAGAATATAGTCTCTCATGCCATAGGCGGAGGAATCGCCCTCCTCCATTTTCACAAAATGCAGCCGGTTTAAAGTGCTTTCGGATTTTAAAGGAACAGATATTGCCGTGAGAAAAGAGAATATCGCGCTCATCAAAATGCTGACAGCAGTTTTAAACACTCCGCCACCCCCTTTTTAACATGATAACATAAAATGTGCTTTTAATGCAATCCCGCGTCATAAAGCGTTGACATTTATAATAAAAAAAGGTAGAATGTTTTTGTATTTAAAACCGTAGGGAGGATCTGCGATGAACAAACCTGAAATTAAAAAGAATAAGAAAACAATAATCATAATTGCGGCCGCCGTTGTTGTTGCCGCAGCTGTTGCAGTGCTGATAATCGGCTTTGCGACCGGCCGGTTCGGTTCGATAGGCAAGGGTAAAGAGGATTATTCCGTATCATGTCAATATGATGAATCCGGCAAAATAGTTATGCAGGAGGATTATTATAACAAAAGAGGCAAGCTCGAATACAAAGTAGTCAAAGGCTACAGCGACGAAGCAAAAAGCATTTTGATGCAAGAGACTTATGTTGACGCGGACGGCAACACCTTTAAAATCATAAATTATGATGAGGCAGGCACAATAATGAGCGTTGACGAATACAACAAAAACGCTCAGCTCGTTGTTCAGCATGAATATCTTGAGGGTAAAGACACCGGCAAGTATTTTGAATATGAATATAACGACGCAGGTCAGATTATCTGCACAACAGAATATGACAAAGATAAAAACGTGCTCAAAAAAATTCAAAAAGAATATGATGCAAAGGGCAACATCACCCTTTATTATGAGACGGACGGCAGCGGAGCACAGCTCTCTAAAACCGTTTATACTTACAACGATAAAGGTCAGGAGATTAAGACCGTTTTTTATGATGCAGACGGAGAGACCGGTTATGTTGAGTATGAATATGACTCCGAGGGCAGAAAAACCCGCATGAACGAATATGTTGACGGCAGACTTAACAATTACAGAACCTATACCTATGATGAAAACGGTGCAGTCAAAGAAGATTTTCACCAGGTAGAGCTCACTAACAACTGATGAAAAGCAGTGAATTTTAGCTCAATTTGACTATCGAACCCAAAAGACGAGCTGCCGCCTCTTGCCGAAAAAAAGAATAACGAAGAGCAAATCAAAATGTGCTTTAACGCATATTATGATGAAAACCGGAAAACAATACTCGAATAACAAAACCAAGGCTGTGCCGATTATCGACACAGCCTTTTTTCTATACCCGACAAAGCGCAAACAGCCGCACTCGGTTTTGAACCGTGCACGGCTGCCGCAGGAAGGAGAACTTTATCTGAATTTAAGCGTTTGTCTGAACTTTTTCGCTGTCTTTTTTGCTTGCGAAGTAGCTCTTGAGTGAGTTTATAACAATCGTAAGGCCGAGAACAATGAGCAGAACGGCAATGATAAGCTGAAGTCCGTTTGCGATAAATACCGTGCCCCAGCTTGTTTCGCCTGCCGGGATTGTTGTTGAAGCTGCAAGCTTTATGGCGTCTATCATAGCGATAAGGCGCTGAACAAGTGCCGTGAAAGTTACGCAAAGCATAATGATAAGGGGCGGGAACAGCATTTTGTTGCTGCGGCCTGTGACCTTGAGGAATACGCAAAGAGTAACAAGAACAAGTGCGCTCAAAAGCTGGTTTGCCGAGCCGAAGAGCGGCCAGATGTTTGCATAGCCGATTTTGGTAAGAACAAATCCGCAGGCAAGAGTGACGATTGTTGCAAAATATGTGTTGCAGAAAAGTTTGCGCCAGGGCTTTGCATTTTTCATGTCGTCAACGCTGAAGAGCTCTTGGAAGCTCATTCTGCCTATACGCGCAACAGCGTCAAGGCTTGTGAGGGCAAGTGCCGAAACGCACATTGTCATAAATACCGTTGCGGCATAAACGGGCATGCCGAACATCTCAAAGAATCCCGCAATACCGCGGCTGAAAATCTGGAAAGGTGTGCCTTCCGCGGCCGTGCCGTCTGCCGAAGCCGCAGCACCTGCAACGCAAAGAGCAAGAACGGCGAGGAAGCTTTCGAGTACCATTGCGCCGTAGCCGACTTTGGGCATATCTTTTTCATTCTGAATTGTTTTTGAAGATGTGCCCGATGATACAAGGCTGTGGAAGCCCGAAACAGCACCGCAGGCAACCGTTACAAAAAGAATCGGGAAAAGCGAACCGAGCTTTTCGTTGTTAAAACCGGTGAATACGGGCAAATTCATTGTGGGGTGTGCAATCAAAAGGCCCAAAACCGCGCCCGCAATCATGCAGATAAACATAAAGGTTGTCATGTAGTCACGCGGCTGTTTGAGCAGCCACATGGGCAGAACCGCCGCAAAGAAGATATAAACAAAAACTATGTAACTCCACATTGTCTTGTCAAGAATTATCGGGCAATACATACCTATTGCAAAAGAAGCAACTATGCAAACAATGCCGAGAACGATTTTCTGCCAGCCCTTGAGGTGGAACTTTCTGTCTATAAGGCCGAAGATAACGGCAAAGAGCATGAACATGATTGAAACCATACCTGCCGCACCGTTAGACTTAGAAGCGTCCGCGAGTACATTTGTCTCTGTGTAGGCGTTGAATGTGCCTGCAACCATGTCGGCAAATGCCGCAATAACAAGCAAGGTAAAAAGCCATGAGAAAACAAGGAAAAGCTTACGTCCTGTTTTGCCGATGTATTTTTCAATCAGCATACCCATTGACTTGCCCTCGTTTTTAACCGAGGCATAAAGTGCGCCGAAGTCGGTAACCGCGCCGAAGAATACGCCGCCGAGCAAAACCCAAAGCAAAACGGGCAGCCAGCCGAATGCGGCAGCCTGAATAGCGCCGGTTACAGGGCCTGCGCCTGCGATGGAGGAGAATTGGTGACCGAAAACAGTCCATCCGTCGGTCGGAACAAAGTCTTTGCCGTTGTTAAACTTAACGGCAGGGGTTTTTGCCTTTGGGTCAATGCCCCATTTTTTTGCAAGCCAGCGTCCGTAAACCAGGTAAGCGGTAAGCAACACAACGGCCGCAATCAGCACAATAACAAGTGTGTTCATGATTGTTTCGTCTCTTTTCATAAAACAAATTTCACTTCGCACAAACCCCTTATAATACAGGGCTTGTACGATTTATTGATAATACAATAGTCCTTTGACTTTTATTTGTCAATAAGCTTCAAAAGATCAAGAAAAATTTCGTACAGCATTATAAATTTTGTGCTTCTCAAAAAAAATTTCTTGTGCAAAATGTAAACGATTTATGAACATCAAACGCAAATTTGCAAGAATTTTTTGTATGTTACGCCAAAATCCGAATTGATTTTTTGTAAATTTTACATAATAAAATAGATCAAAACCGCAAAAAAGAGCGAAAATACCGAGGCTGCCGAGATTAGAAAAATCAAATATAATAAATCATGCCTTTATCTGCCTGCCCTCATGGTCAAAGGTGAAGTTGTCTTTTAAAATAAGCTCCTCAACCGTCACAAACTGCCAGCCGTCTTTTTGAAGAACAGAGAGAATTTCGTCAAGTGCGGTCACGGTGTTTTTGACGCTTGTGTGAAAAAGAATTATCGAGCCGTTTTTAACATTCGGCAAGACCCTGTTGACTATCTGCTCTTTTGAAAGCCCTGTGTAATCAAGCGAGTCAACATCCCACTGTATCGGATAAAGTCCGAGAGAGTACACGGTTTTTATAACGCGGCTGTCATAATCGCCGCTCGGCACTCTCACAAGCGACGGATTCTTTTTGGTTATTGCCGCAAGTTCTTCATTGCAGGCAGCAATGTCATCCATTATCTCATTTTTGTTAAGCTTTGTGTAAAGTGTATGATTATATGAATGACTGCCCACGCAGTGCGAGGCTTCGGCAATTTTTTTAACGCTCTCGGGATACTTTTGCGCCCATGTGCCGACGGCAAAAAAAGTTGCCTTTGCGCCGTATTTTTTAAGCACGGCGAGCAGTTCGTCTGTGTTGTCTTCGTCCCACGCCGCGTCAAAGGTAATGCAGAGCTTTTTTTCGTTTGTCTCAACGCTGTAAACAGGCAAATCCTTACCGTATGACATGGCAGCAGAATAAACGCCGTTAAACGTATAAACACCGACGACGGCAAACAGCAAAAAGAAGCACACAAGGCTTATTAAAAAGCTCTTTTTAAAAGTAAAAATACGCATATTTATCACCGATAAATAATATGCCGTGAGGCTTATCCAAAATTCTTAAAAATGGTATTGTAATTTATATAAAATAAATGTATAATATATGGGTCATATGATACGGAAGTAGTATGTTATGTACTGTTGTTCCGTTAATATCCCCGTATTTGCGGGGTGGAGGAGAAAGAACATGCTTGGGAAATATGTTCGCGTTAAGGTGACCCATCCCATTCATTCTCACAGTTCCGAAGAAAATATTACTTATGACCTGAACTTCGGTCAGGTCGAGGGCGGCAAGCGATTCAATTCGTCTGTTAAAGGTGCTTATATTATGGGTATAAGCCATCCGGTGAGAAGCTTTGACGGCAGGGTCATAGCGGTGGTGCGCTACAACGGCTCAAATTCTGTTTATCTCGTTGTTGCACCTAAAAGTACAAGATTTATAAATATCGACATCATAAGCTCAATGACGTTTGCGCTTGAGGGGCGCAAATATTCTCTAGAATGTCTATATGAACGCTCTTGCGGAGCGGTGGTGTTCAGAGAAATAGGCGGCATGACACGCTTTTTGCTTATCAAAAACCGAAGGAGCGCACACTGGGGCTTCCCTAAAGGTCATGTTGAAATGGGCGAGACAGATCAGCAGACGGCTTACAGAGAGGTACTTGAGGAAACGGGTATTCACGTCAAATTTTTGCCGGATTTTGTAACGCGCTCTCAATACAGCATACAGGGCAAGGTTGAGAAAAGCGTAAGTATTTTTCTTGCGACAACCGACGACACGAGCACTATAATCCAAAAAGAAGAAATTGAAGATTATGTTTGGCTCGGTTACGAAAAGGCGCAGGCACGGCTTAAATTTGAAAACGACCACGCCATACTCGACAAAGCGGCGGAGTATATAAGAAAAAATAATATTAAAGGATAAGGTGACACTATGGATTCTATGGTTGAATCATTCGTTACCCTAATGCGCGATAAATTGCCGGGCGAGCTGGTAGTGTTTATTATTTCACTGCTCCCGGTGTTGGAATTACGCGGAGGTCTGATAGCCGCAAGTCTTCTCGACATTGAATGGTACAGAGCATTTATCTTTTGCTTTTTGGGCAATATGCTGCCAATACCGTTTATTCTTCTTTTTATCAGAAAAATACTTGACGTTATGAGGCGGCACGGTCCGTTTAAAAAGATTGTTGACTTGCTCGAACGCAAGGCAGAAAAACATTCTAAAAAAATTGACCAATACAAGTTGTGGGGCTTGTTTATTTTGGTGGCAATCCCCTTGCCGGGCACAGGTGCATGGACGGGCGCGCTGGTTGCCGCACTTATGGATATAAGAATAAAACACGCATTCCCGGTTATAGGCGCAGGCGTTATAATGGCAGGCATAATAGTTGCCTTGCTGTCATACGGCGCGGTGGGATTATTCGGATAAAAATTAAGCTATAAATTACAGCGAGTTATACTCAACGTAATTTATAGCTTTTGTTTATATATCAGGCTTTTTTCTCAAGAGTCTTGATTACCCTGCACGGATTGCCGACGGCAACCACGCCGCTCGGTATATCTTTTGTCACAACACTGCCCGCACCGATAACCGTGTCGTCGCCTACGGTAACTCCCGGTAAAATAATCGCGCCTGCGCCTATCCAGCAGCGTTTGCCGATTTTAACGGGAAGGTTATACTGCATACCCTTTTCGCGCTCCTCGGCAGAGAGCGGATGCGCCGCCGTTGCAATGGTGACGTTCGGTGCAATCATTGTATGGTCGCCGACATAAATGTGCGTATCGTCAACCAAGGTGAGATTAAAGTTTACATAAACGTGTTTGCCGAAGTGAACGTGCTTGCCGCCCCAGTTTGCCCTGAGCGGAGGCTCTATGTAGCAATCGTCGCCGATCTCCGCAAACATCTCTTTTAAAAGCGCGTCGCGCTCTTTTTGCTGTGACGGGCGCAAGCTGTTGTAGTCATAAAGCTTTTCGACAAACCGAGACTGATAAGCGAGCAGCTCGCCGTCGCCGCTGTTGTAAATTTCTCCGGAATGCATTTTGTCATAAAGAGTCATTCTCATTATCCTTTATATTTATTTTATTCGCATTTTTTTGCTTGTGTTTTATGCGCCTTAAAATATACCAAAGCACTGCGAGCACCTGAAGCACCGCGGCAATTAAAAATATTGCCGAGCCGCCGTCTACACTTGCGCCGAATTGCCCCATCGTTATAAAAACAGAAAGCACCGTGCCCCAAATTATAACCGAAACCGAAATAAGAGAAACAAATTTTTTCCACCAAATCTCAGAAAAAACCGTCTGCACAATTCCGCTTATCGGCACTGCAAAAATAAATGCTATCCAGCAACGTGAGTTTTCTGTGCCGATTAATCCGAGAATTATTTTAACCAAAAAATAAACCGTAACCGCGACAAGCCAAACAAGACCGACCGACAGCAAATTTATGAGAAGTCTTTTTCTTTTTATTAAGCTGAAATTTTTAATTTCGGGCAGTTTATCTTCGTCCGAAATTAAAAAGTCATCGATCCGAACTCCGTAAATTTTTGAAAGCTCATACAGCACAAAAATATCCGGCGTGCCCTCTGCACGCTCCCATTTTGAAACGGATTTATCCGAGTAATTTATCTTCTCTGCAAGCTCGGATTGCGTCAGCCCTGCCGTGTTGCGGTAGCGCACAAGGTTTTTTGCAATATTTTTTTTGATATTGTTATCTGCCAAAACGCCGCCTCTTCTCTTTTGTTTTCAAATAGAATTATACCGTACCCGTGCGTTTTATTCAAGTGAACAAAGTGTAAAAAATGCTTATACAGCGCCGATTCTACTCTCGGTAGAGCCGCAAAAACAATCGGTAGAGCGCAAAACATATCGGTAGGGTGACATTTGCCGCAGACAGCAATAAAATAATGACATAACGCACCGCGTTCATCTTTACAAAAAACGGAGTGATTTTATGTCAAGAACAAAACTTGCAGACAGGGTTCTGCCGAGGTATTCCAAAGAAGAAGAAATAATCAACATGGTTTCGCACATTGTCGGCGGAGCATTCGGAATTTGGGCTCTTGTGAGCTGCATTTATGTTTCGGTAAAAGAAGGAGATATTTTTTCGCTTATAAGCAGTATTGTTTACGGGCTTTCAATGATTTTTCTTTACTGTATGTCCAGCATATATCATGGGCTTAATGTTTCGATAGCAAAAAAAGTTTTTCAAATTATAGACCACTGCGCCGTGTTTATTTTGATTGCGGGAACATACACGCCGATACTCCTTTGCGGTGTGCGAAAATTCAGCCCTGTCACAAGCTATGTTATGCTTGCCGCCGTTTGGGCTGTGACCGCTCTCGGGATTGTGCTCAACTCAATCGACCTTAAAAAATTCAGAGTTTTTTCTATGATATGCTACCTTGTTATAGGCTGGCTGATAATTGTTGAGATATACCCTCTTTATTTAAATTTCGGCATTGAACCGATAGCTTATCTTTTTGTCGGCGGAGTTTGCTACACTCTCGGCGCAATACTTTACGGCCTCGGAAAAAAGAAAAAATATTTTCACAGCATTTTTCACTTTTTTGTTTTGGCGGGTTCGGTGTTCCAGTACCTTTGCATAGCGCTTTATATGTTATAAGCTTTATAAAAAATTCGTCTCGCGGCGGCCTGTTAAAACCCTGCGAGGCGAATTTCTTCTGTCTGCTCCGGCGCGGAGTCCGCACCGACCTTGTAATCTATTCCTGCCTTTTTTGCCTGAGCGATTTGATACTTCCTTTTAACAAAATATGTTTTGCCGTCTTTTAAAAAATGTGCGCCTGTTTGATGAAAGCAAAACGGAACGTCTTTTTCTATGCACTGCGCTCGCAAAGAAAGAATCCAGTTATAATCGCACACTCTTGCGCTCATGCCCGATTCTCCGCTTGCGGCAACCTCTTCGATTTGCGGCGACAGATATTTTGATATATCAATTTTTTCAATCAGCGGTGCGGCAATAATTGTTTTGTGTTTTATCGGCAAAGAGAGAAATATCGGCAGCCTGTAATCTGCCGCCTTTTGATTTTCGACCGTGCAACCGACAATGACATTTTCATAGCCGTCGCCCCAATCCTTCGGCAAGCATTGAGATAAACGGTCAATTCGCTTCGTAAAGAAATAAAACATACAGTCGCTTCGCTGTTTCATCATTTGCCAGCAGTCTTTTCGCCACTCGTCAGCGTCTGCCAATAAAAAATCCGAAGTGAAGCAGGTAAACACAAGACTGCCCGGCTCTGTTTTGTAGCTGCCGTCGCGTTTCTTTTTAACGGGTAAATTAAAATTGCCGGTTTTTCGGCACTCACTGCTTAAAATTTCAGAGCCGTACATCTCGTCCTGACGGTAGACATAGCAGTATTTGCACCCGGGGCTTATTTTTGTGCAGCCGTGCCACGGATTCCAGCTGACAGATTTACTTGACAAATGCAAAGCCCCCTTTTCTTTAAAAATGCACGGACAAAGTAATCCCTTGCCCGTGCCGTTTTATTATTTATCTTCTTTGTTCTTTTCTTTTTTTGTTTTTTCATTTTCATTTTCGGTTGAAGGGAGTATCTCTACCCTGACCTTGTCGATGCGGCGCTCGTCAACACTTAAAACCGTAAGCTTGAGGTTCTTATAATTCACCTCATAGGTCTTGCCCTCTTCGGGCAAAAGGCCGAGCTCTTTAATTATAAAGCCCGCTACGGTGTCATAGCTGCCCTCCGGCAATTCCGTGCCGGTCAGCTCCGCAACCTCTTCAAGGTTGGTCATGCCGTCTATTGTGAAAGTCGTTTCGTTTATCTTTGAGATTTCTTCGTCTTCATCGTCATACTCATCCTGAATATTGCCGACAATCGCCTCAACAATATCTTCGAGTGTGACTATGCCTGCCGTGCCGCCGTATTCGTCAACAACAACGGCCATCTGCGTGCGCTTCTCTGTCATCTCTTTAAACAAATCACCGCAGATTTTAGACTCCGGCACATACATCGGCGTTCTCATAATATCTCTGAGCGATTTTGCGGGCATTTTTTTGCCGACATACGCGAGCAAATCCTTAACATAAACTATGCCGATAATATTATCCTGGTCGTCTTCATAAACGGGGATTCTCGAATAGCCCTCGCTCACTGCGGTATCGACAACCTCCGATAAATCGTCGCCGACTTCAACCGCAACCATATCGGTTCTGTGGGTCATAATGTCGCCTGCGTCAAGGTCGTCAAACTCAAAGATGTTGTTAATCATCTCTTTTTGAACGTCCTCGATAACGCCCTTTTCACCGCCGACGTCAACCATCATTCTGATTTCTTCCTCGGTCACCGTCTCTTCATCGGCGTGGGGATTAAACCCGAGCAGCCTGACGACGGCATTTGTGGACACCGAAAGAATTTTAACAAGCGGGGCAAAAAGCTTTGAGAAAAGCAAGAGAATATCTACAATTTTAAACGAAATTTTTTCCGGAACCTGCATTGCAATTTTTTTCGGAACAAGCTCGCCCAAAACAAGAGAGAAATATGACATTATTATTGTGACGATAATAACGGCAATTCCGTTTATAAGCCCCTCACCCAAAGCATTGTAAACAACTGTGCCGCGCAAAGCGTCGGTTATCATAGAGGCAAAGGTCGTTGAAGCCGACGCCGAGGTCAAGAACCCGGCGAGGGTAACGCCTATTTGAATTGTTGACAAAAATTTTGATGAGTTCTCTGTGAGCTTCACTATTTTTTTTGCTTTTTTGTTGCCGTCCTCTGCCATTTTATCAATCTTGTTATCGTTAAGAGAGATAATAGCAAGCTCGCTCATTGCAAAAAATGCATTTACCAAAATAAGAGCCAGCAATATAACAAGTTTTACTATTATATTGCCTGCGCTCATACTTCCGGGGTCATCCATATAGGACTTTCTCCTTTCACGGCTTTAATCAGCCTTCAATCATATTATAATATTTTGCCATCCAATAAGGAAGCATAAAGTTGTTGCCTACTTCAAGATTCATGCCCTTGCTGCAGCTTACGCCGGGGAACATCGGGCGCGAATTCGGGTTAAGGTCTTTTTCTTTTTTAAGCAGCTCCTCGCATCCGCAGTCGCAAACAAAGCGGTTGCCGTCACTGTTGCAGATTCTGCGCTCATGCGGCTCAAGCGGCTCAAAGAGCTGCGGTGCCATGCCGAGAGCCTCGGGTGCATAATCCCACTTGAGGTCTGTTCTGTGGCTGTTGTAAACCTCCCACGAGATAAGGTCGAGCGGGAAGTCAACAAGCTCGTTTACTACAACGTCAAGGTCGCAGTTCTCGCCCGTGAGTGAGCCGTAGATAACATTGAATATAGCATTGTGCTCTATTCTTTCCTCTCTCCAGTGGTGGGTAAGTCCCATGGTTATAAGCGAGCGAACCGAGGGATCGTCGCAATACTTGAGCAGCGGGAAAACCGTGAGGAAGCAAAGCTGATCGTCAATGTGAAGCAGATGTCCGTCGGGGATTCTGTACTGCATGGCGTTCATGCCGTAGTGATGGTCGCTGAGAAGCTCTTTGAACATCTCACTGTATTTTTTATCGCCCGTCATGTGCTCTGCGGTCTTGAGAAAAGAGAGTATCTCAAGAGAGTTTGTGCCCTTTTCATAAATCCACTTATGATTGCAGTTGAGGTCATGCGGATTCCAGTTAGCCCATGTTGTGGGTTTGCCGTCTACATCAACAAGGCGGAAGTCGTTATCCAGAATATGGTCCATTATTTTTCTGACAACATCCGCAATCTCTTTTTTCTCTTCTTCATTTGCGCAAAGGTCAAAGTAGTTTGAGTATGCAAAGAGGTGACCTGTCATTTCATCGGAAGATGTTTCGCCGAGCCACTCTATTTTGCCGTCTTCTTTAAGGTGCCACTCTTCTATATTCTCTGCCTGCTGGAAGCCGACCTCATCGGAATATCTGAGTGCTCTTGCGGTGAAACCGTCTTTGCCGGTGATGGTGGTGAGCTTAATCATCGCCTTGAGTGAGCGGCGAGCCTTTTCGAGTATCTTTTTATCTTTTGTTACCGCATATTCAAAGCAAAGAGTCGAAAGATAAATGCCTGTCCAAAGTCCGTCATTGTCACTGGTGCCGACAAAGCCCTCGTTCTCGTCAACAACGCCGCATCTCTTGAGCTCTCTGCTAAGAGAATAGCCGTCCTTGCGTATGCAGTATTTTTCTGCGATTTCGCGGTAATAATTTGCCTTTTGTGCAAGGGTCATCTGCTTTTTCTCTATTATGCTGAGGCCCTCTTTTGTGGCTACGCAAATCATTTTGCCGTCGTCCGACACCGCAACGTCTGTTGCATAGGGGCTCGGGAGCCAGCGCTTGTAGCCGTAATATGTAAGAACACCGTTGTGCTGATGAATAAGACCTGTTGTTGTTGCAAAATATCTGTCGCCGTCTTTTGCAACTGCCATGCCTGTTATATTTGCGTCGGGAAGACCCTGTGTATTGCCGCTGTTGAGCCAGTAGCTCTTATCGTCATAAACGCACATGCCCTTGTCTGTGCCAATCCATACGTTGCCTGCATTGTCGTATTCAACACAGGTAACGGTGTCGCTTACAAGACCCGTTATGTCTGCCATAAGCTCCGACCAGTGCCAGCGTTTGCCCGTAAGAGCATGAAGTCCGCCGCCAAGAGTGCCGACATAAACGCGGTTGTCGTTAAGAACGGCCATGCAGCTGCCGTCGCCGGGCACACCGAGTTTAAGGTCATAGTCTGCCGCGCCTGCGGGCTTTCTGTAAAGAATGGTTTTTGTGAGAAGCCATGTTGTGCCGTCGCCGTCGATTTTCATGTCAACGATGTCGGCATTAAATTCTCTTTCGCTTACGCGGCGCTTGCCGTTAAACTCTATAAGGCGGTTCTCTGCGCCGACAAACACATGGTTGTTGTCATCGCAAAAAAGCATATTTACATGCGCTTCGTTGCCTACGTCAACATGTACGAACTTATCGCCCTCAAGGCGCGAAAGTCCCTTCTGCGTGCCGACGTATAAAACACCCTTTTTATCAAATGCCAAAGCAGTTGCCAGGTTGGAGCGCAAGCCCTGCTCTGTTGTATAAACTTTTCTCGAAAACTGCTCAAACGACCCTACATGAAGGCAATTTTGGTATTTTTTCATCAATCCGTCTCCTCTAAGCAAATATTTTAGACATTATATATTTTTTTAACGTTTTAGTCAAGCTTGCGCCTTAATCGTAAAGATAATCCTCCACATTAAAATCGGCGTCAAAATCGTCCGCATGAACGTAGTCGTCCTCTTCGCCGGGTACATACGGCAGCTGACCTATGACCTCAAGCTTTTTGCCCTGACTCCAAAGCGAGGGAGTTATTCTCAATTCATATCCGCAGCCGCCCGGCACAGCCCACTCGTTCATGGGTGCTTCGGGAATACCGAAGAATGACAAAAGCGCGGTAAGCACTCCGCCGTGGGTGACTATGGCACAGTTTCGTGTGCCCGTTTTTATAAGGCCGTCAACTATTTTCACAAAGGATTCGGCAATTCTTTTGCTGAACTCTTCATTGCTCTCGCCGAAAGGAGCCGCAACACCTTTTTTGCCTGCAAGCCAGTCGGGGAATACGGGGTGGTCTTTGAGCTCTTCTGCCGTTTTGCCCTCAAACTCACCGAAATTATATTCTATAAGACCGTCTATCTCTATCGGAGCTGCATTTGGGTAAATGAGCTTTGCTGTTTCTTTGCATCTTAAAAGCGGACTCGAAAAAACTATGTCGGTGTGCGGATAATCGTAGTCCTCTTTCATCTTTTCAATCTGCGCCCTGCCCTCTTTTGAGAGCGGCTCGTCGGTGTGGCCGATATATTTCATTTGTTTGTTGCCGTCGGTCAGCCCGTGGCGCAAAAGGTATATATAATAAGACTTCATTTAAATTTGCGTTCCTCCGAAAGATTATGAGTTTTCTTTAATCAGTGCTTTATAAAGTCTGATGTATTCGTTTGCCGAGCGACCCCAGCTGAAGTCGCTGTTAAGAGCGCGCTGAACAAGAATGTGCCAGCCCTCTTTGTTTTTATAACCCTCGGTTGCGCGGCGAATGGTATAGAGCATTTCGTGAGCGTTATAGTTGGCAAAGGTGAAGCCGTTGCCCTCGCCGTCGCCGCTGTCTTTTATAGAATCCCTCAAGCCGCCGGTTTCTCTGACGACGGGAACAGAGCCGTATCTCAGTGCAACCATCTGCGAAAGTCCGCACGGCTCACTTTTTGACGGCATAAGGAATATATCGCTGCCGGCATAAATTTTGTGAGCAAGCTCCGGTACAAAGCCTATCCACAAGCCGACCTTGCCGCGGTGACGCTCCGAAAGGCCTCTGAAAAAGTTTTCATACTGCCAGTCGCCGGAGCCGAGAATAACAAGCTGAACATCGTCGCTTGCAAGCAGCTCGTCCGCAACCTCTTTAACAAGGTCAAGCCCTTTGTGCGAAACAAGGCGCGTTACCATTGCGATAACAGGCACATCCTCTCTCTGCGGCAGACCCATAAGGTCTTGAAGCGCAAGCTTGTTTTCGACTTTGCCCGAGAAATCCTTTGCCGAATAATTCTTCCAAAGATAGGGGTCGGTTTCGGGGTTGTAATTCTGCGTGTCAATGCCGTTTAATATACCGCTGAGCTTATAGCGGCGGCTGTTAAGTATGGAATCAAGTCCGTGAGAATACCACGGGTCGAGAATTTCGTTTGCGTATGAGGGGCTGACGGTAGTTATACGGTTGGCGCACTCAATGCCGCCTTTCATAAAGTTTATGCAGCCGTCATATTCAAGCAGCGACTCATGCTCTTCGCCGAAGCCGAGAACGTCGCCCAAAATTTCTTTGCCGTAGACGCCCTGATACTGAATATTGTGAATTGTAAGTATTGTTTTTATGTTTTCATAGCCCGGTCTTTGTGCATACATTGTCGAATAATAAACCGGGGTCAAAGCGCACTGCCAATCGTTGCAGTGAATTATATCGGGCTTAAAGTCGATATAAGGAATCATCTCAAGTATTGCTCTTGAGAAAAAAGCAAAACGCTCTGCGTCGTCATACTGACCGTAAATGGTGTCGCGCTTAAAATAATATTGATTATCAAGCAAGTAATAAATTACTCCGCCGGACTTTGCCTCAAAAATTCCGCAATACTGTCTGCGCCATGCAACTGGCACAGAGATGTGCGTTATAAATTTCATGGTGTCTTTAAGTTCCTGCCGAATATTGTCATAAAGCGGCATAACTACACGGCAACCTATGAGCCTTTTTCTCAATGCCTGCGGAAGCGAGCCTGCTACGTCGCCCAATCCGCCGCTTGCCATGAACGGCATTGCTTCACTTGCTGCGTATAAAACTTTCATTATAATCTTCCTTTCTTAAAAAGCCGCTGTTCGCCGCCGGTGTTGTTTGTTTCACATAGGGAAATTGCCGTTGAGCTTATTTGCGGGGTCTATATCTTTTTTGTGTTCTTCAATCAGGTCTTTTACCGATTTTTCGCTGACCTGCTTTTTATCTTTTAAAATTTTATCAAAATTCGTGTGTCCGCTTTCGGAGTAGAGCTGTTTTTTTGCCATGTCCTGCATGGCTTTTTTGCCGTGCTCAATATCCGTGGATTTTTCGTCTATATCTGCCCGCGGGGCATATGCGCCGCCGAACTTGTCTAAATCCAGCGGAACAACGGGCATAAAAATGTCGTCATCAAGAGGCGAGTGCCCTTTAACTTCGCTGAATCCCGTCAGCATATCCTCGGCCTCACTGCCGTTTTTTTCTATGTTGACGGGTATGAACTTGTCGTCCGCCAAAATATTTGTTGACGATATTTTTTGCTTGCCCTCACCCAAAGAGTCCACATTTTCGTCTTCTACTATCGGGTGATAAAATCCGCCCGTTGGGGTTTTTACCTTGACGCTGCTTTTGCCCTCTCTGATGCTTGTAAGCGATTCAAAATCAACAACATACTGCTCCCAAAAAGGGTCTGTGGCTTTTAGCGGTTTACTCTCCATATTCTCGGGTGCCCATGCGCTCAGATTATCCATGCCGAGAACAATGTTGTCAAGGTCTTTGTAACGCCTGAATTTTACTCTGCCCTGTTTTCTCACAACGTCAATTCTCTTTTTAAACTCACGGCTTATCGCAAAAGCCATAACCGTCCAGCCGATTATCGCCATGAACATAAACAAAAGAGAAAATCTGCACGCCTGAATCAAATCTATCTTTGCGAGTTTTACAAGCAAAAGAGAAATCCCTTCTGCGCCTATCAAAGAAAATAAAGAGAATATCTCACAATAAGTGCAGACAGCCGTGTGTATATCCGTGCTGTTGCGCGGCACGCCCCTGAACCTTAAAAAGAAGCTCTGAAAGCGCGAAAGATGTATCCTTTTCATAACGAGCCTGAGCCGCTTATCGTAATACCAGCCGAAAATATAATAAAGCAAAAATGTTACGAAATAGCCAAAGGTCAAAATAAGGATATAGCTTAGAAGCAGCGCGTTGTAATAAGACATTTAAAATTCCCCCGAAGTCGGAACACTTTTTTATATAACTATTCTCTTGCCTATGAACAGCGGATAAGCCTCATCGCCTGCAAGAGTTTTTTGCGGCTTTATGACAACCTCTTTGTCGGCTATAACGCAGTTTATATGTACGCCGTCGCTGATATAGGTGTTGTTCATAAGTATGCAGTCTTTGACAACCGCGCCCTTGCCGATGTGAACGCCGTGCGAGAGCACGCAGTTTTCCACGCTGCCCTCAATAACGCAGCCGTCCGTCACAAGCGAGTTTTTAACAGATGAGCCGAGTCCGTATATTGCCGGGACTTCGTCTCTTACCTTTGTATAAATCGGGCGGTCTTTTGCAAAAAGCGCCTTTCTGTTATCTCTTGAAAGAAGAGACATATTCACGTCAAAATAGCTCTTGAGGCCGTCGAGCACGCGAACGTATCCGCCGCACTCATAGCCGTAGATTTTAAGCTGCGAGAGGTTGTTGATTATAAAGTTGCGCTCATAATCAAAAACGCCGAGGCGCATTGCGTCGTTCACGATTCTCTCAAGCAAAGCTTTTCTCATAAAATAAATATTCATAGAGAAATTGACGTCTTCGCTTTGCGGAATAATTTCGGCGCCCGTAATTCTGCCGTCCTCCGCCGTCTCAAAGCCCAGCCAGTTCGGAAGATTTGGCGAAGTTCCCTTTGCATATGCGACGGTAATATCCGCATTGTTTTTTTGGTGGAAGTCGAAAAGCTTTTCGAGCTCAAGGCTGCAAATCACGTTGCAATCGGTCAAAAGCACATATTCCTCGTCGCAGTGGCGGATAAAATCCATCGCGCCTGCGAGTGCTTCCATTCTTGTGGTGTGCATACCTGCGCCTGCGGTGTTAAAAGGCGGAATGAGATAAATTCCTCCGTTCTTTCTCGAAAGATCCCACGAACGTCCCGAGCCGATATGGTCCATAAGTGACTGATAGTTGCTCTTGGGGATAACGCCTACCTTGCCCATGCCGCACTCAACCATTGCCGAAAGCGGAAAATCTATGAGCCTGTATCTGCCGCCGAAAGGAACGGAACCCATTGAGCGCAGAGCCGTAAGCTCACTCATATAGCTGTCATAAACATTGGGGAATATAATTCCTACTACATTATTGCCTCTCATTATTCTGCCCCCTTTACGTCTTCGCCGGCCATTTGCTTCGGCAGCACCTTTGCGCCTGCGCCTACGGTTACGCCTGCGCCTACAACCGCAACGCCCCAGTCGTCAAGATTATCCATATCCTCGGGTCTTTGACCCACTACCGCGCCCGGCTCAATAACCGCGCCCTCGGCAACTATGGCATACTGAACAACCGCGCCCTTTTTGATAACGGTGTTGGGCATGATTATCGAATCTCTGACGACCGCGCCCTCTTCAACCGTTACATCGGAGAAGAGCACCGAAAAATCTATATTGCCGCATACGTCGCAGCCCTCTGTAATCATAGAGTTCTGCACCGATGCGCTCTCTGACACATAGTGCGGAGTAGAAGAGGTGTTTTTGGAATAAATCTTCCACGAAGTGTCGGTGAGGTCAAGGTCAACCTTGGGATTTAACAGGTCGAGGTTCGCCTCCCACAGGCTGTCTATCGTGCCGACATCTTTCCAGTATCCGTCAAAGGGATAGGCAAAAAGTCTTTCGCCTGCCTCGTGCATTGCGGGGATAAGGTCGTGACCGAAGTCGTTGCTTGAGTTCGGGTTTGCCTCATCGTCAAGCAGATACTGCCTGAGCTTTTTCCAAGTGAACATATAAACACCCATAGACGCCTTGTTGCTCTTGGGGTTTTTGGGCTTTTCTTCAAATGCGGTTATCGCGCCGTCGTCGTCCACAAACATAAGTCCGAAGCGCGACGCCTCCTCCCACGGAACCTCAAGCATGGCAATGGTGCAATCTGCGTTTTTCTCTTTGTGATAGGTGAGCATATCGGAATAATCCATTTTATAAATATGGTCGCCCGAGAGAATAACGACATATTCGGGGTCGTATCTGTCAATAAAGTTTATGTTTTGATAAATTGCGTTTGCGGTGTTTTTATACCACTCCGTTCCCTCTATCTGCTGATAGGGTGAGAGAATGTGCACTCCTCCGTCCGCTCTGTCAAGATCCCACGCGTGGCCGTTGCCGATATAATCGTTAAGCTCAAGCGGCTGATACTGCGTGAGCACGCCGACAGTGTATATGCCGGAGTTCACACAGTTTGAAAGAGGGAAATCAATAATACGGTACTTTCCGCCGTAGGGTACGGCAGGCTTTGCAATGTTTTTTGTGAGTATTCCGAGTCTGCTGCCTTGACCGCCTGCAAGGAGCATCGCAATACATTCATGCTTACGGGACATTGTTCTAAATCCTCCTTCTTTTTATCATGACGGCAACAGATTATTTTTTGCCGCCTTTGTTTGCCGAGGGCTTTTTGCCCCCTGCTTTTCTTGTTGGGTTTTTCTTTTTGCATTTTAAATACAGAGCGCCGAGGCCGGGCAAATCCAGCTCAATGCTGTTTTGCTGTGAGTGCATCGGGATTTTTTCGCTCTTTATAACGCCGTGCGAACCGCCGCCGCTGCCGCCGAAGCACTCGTCGTCGGAGTTCAGCAGCACCTCATAAGTGCCGGCAAAGGGAACGCCGATTCGGTAATTCTCACGTCTGACGGGGGTAAAGTTGCACACTGCGATTATTTCTTTTTGGTCTTTATCCTTGCGCCTAAAGGCTATTACGGAGTTTGAGTTGTCGTCGCTGACTATCCACTCAAAGCCCTCCCACGAAAAATCGTTTTGCCAAAGCGCGGGCGTTTTTTTATAAAATTCGTTGAGCGTTTTTACAAAGGACTTTAACTGTCTGTGCTTTTCATAATCGAGCAAAAGCCAGTCAAGCCCCTGTTCGTAGTTCCACTCGATAAACTGACCGAACTCCGTACCCATAAAGGTGAGCTTCTTGCCGGGGTGAGCCATCAGGTAGCAGAAGAACGACCTCACGGAGGCAAACTTTTCTTCATAAGAGCCGGGCATTTTGTTTATCAGCGAGCATTTGCCGTGAACCACCTCGTCATGAGAGATGGGTAAAATGAAGTTTTCGGAAAATGCGTAGAAAAATGAGAACGTAAGATTTTTATGATTAAACTTTCTGAAATATCCGTCCAAAGAAAAATATTTAAGGCAGTCGTTCATCCAGCCCATGTTCCATTTAAAGTTAAAGCCGAGTCCGCCGTCGCAAACAGGCTTTGAAACCATGGGCCATGCCGTGCTTTCTTCGGCAATCATCAAGATGTCGCCATGCTCGGTGAAAAGAACGGTGTTTAATTTTTTGATAAAATCTATCGCCTCAAGGTTTTCGTTGGAGCCGTATTTGTTGGCGACCCACTGACCGTCCTCTCTGCCGTAGTCAAGATAAAGCATAGAGGCGACCGCGTCAACGCGCAGACCGTCTACGTGATATTTTTCTATCCAGAAAAGCGCGGACGACATCAAAAAGCTTCTGACCTCGTTTTTGCCGTAGTCAAACACCTTTGTGCCCCATTGCAGGTGCTCGCCCTTGCGAATGTCCTCATATTCGTAGCACGGCTCGCCGTCAAACTCATAAAGACCGTGCGCGTCTTTGGGGAAGTGCGCCGGCACCCAGTCTAAAATAACGCCTATGCCGTTTTGATGAAATTTGTTTATGAGATACATGAGATCCTTCGGCTCGCCGTAGCGCGAGGTGGGGGCAAAATAACCCGTGACCTGATAGCCCCATGAGCCGTCATAAGGATATTCGCCGAGCGGCAAAAACTCAACGTGGGTGTAGCCCATGTCTTTAACGTAATCACACAGCGAATCCGCAAGCTCGCGGTATGAGTAAAAGCTGCCGTCGCCGTGCCTTTTCCATGACCCGGCGTGAACCTCATAAATATTCATCGGTCTGTCATATGCGGGCTTCGCTTTTCTCTCTTTGAGCCATGCGGAGTCGCTCCACTCGAAGCCGTCAAGCTCATAAAACTTTGAAGCGGTGGCAGGTCTTGTCTCTGCGTGAAAAGAGTAGGGGTCGGCTTTCATTATAAGTCTGCCGTCGCGCGAAAGAACGGAGTATTTGTAAATATCAAACTGTTTTATTCCGTCCGCAAAGCCCTCCCATATTCCGCCGTCGGTAATTTTTTTCATGGGATTTTTTTGTGCGTCCCAGCCGTTAAAGTCGCCGACAACGCTCACGCTCTCGGCATGAGGCGCCCAGGTGCGAAACACAACCCTGCCGTCATCACAGCGGTGCGCGCCGAGGAAGTCATGGGTCTTTGCGTTTGAGCCCTGATGAAACAAAAACACCGGGGTCTCATAGCTTTTTGGCAATTTTTTCTGCATTTTATGCACGTCCTTCCTCAGTAATATTGTTATTCAGCATATATTATAGCAAAAGATTTCTGAATATTCAATAGTTTTTGACTATTATATTCAAAAAATACAGTGACCTGCCTTGCCATCTTTGTATAGTTTGTTACAAAAAAGCTCTTTTTTCTCACATTGCCGCAAAATGCCGCGGTGTTGACAAATCAGGCAGAGAAAAATATGATAATAAGCGAAAAAAGTACTTGTCAACCGACGGTTGACCGAAGTTCAAGCCTAAGTATGCAGACTTTTTTAAAAAGCCGTGATAAAATTTTTAAAACTTATATAAAGCGGAGGATTTAAAATGACGCTTTGCGAAAAATTATATGAACTCAGAAAGAAAAACTCTCTCACGCAGGAGGAATTCGGCGAAAGAATGGGCGTATCGCGACAGGCGGTTTCTAAGTGGGAGACCGGCACGGCGATGCCGGACACGGATAAGCTTATTCAAATTGCGAAATTTTATAACATCACTCTCGACAGTCTTTTGAACGATGAGGCAGACACAGCACCTCAAAAAGAGGAAGTGAAATCTGCCGAAAGCACGAAAACCGCCAAAGCAGTCTTGGGGACGTGCGTGATGACTTTATCTGTCATTTTCGGTGCGGTGTTTGCGCTCGGCGCGGCATTTTTAAAAAGTAAAAATGCCGAGTTCACCTTTGACATAACGGTTTATATTGCCGCAGCTGTTCTCATTGCAATGTTTTTCGGCGGAATGTTTCTTATTATGAAAAAGAAAGGCCGTGCCGTTCTGATTGCAAAGACCGCCGCGATACTCATTGTGCTGACCGCACTGCTTGCAGGCGTTATTGCACAAATCCAAAGCGGCAAAACCTATTCTCTTTCACCGGATAAAAATTATCTTCTTGTTCTAAAAACAGACAAAAACGGGCAAACAGACCTATACCGCACATACTATGCTTTTGTTTGCAGGCAAAAGACGCAGTTCCCATACACCGTGGCAAAAAAGCCGAAGCTTCAGTGGCTCACAGACGACATATGTGCTGTCACATACCTTTCGCAGGACGGTAAAACGCACCAGTATGTTGCAACTTACGGCAACCGCGGCAGTGCAATATCTTATGATGACCCGCGCAGTGCAATCTACGGCGAATGGACGGCAGAGGGTGAGAACACGCCCGGGTGGGCGCTCACGGCAAACAGCGAGGGTATAAAGCTCGTCGGTGGAAATTACAGCCATGTTTTTTCTTACAGCGACTGCATACCGTTCGGCACTTCGGCTGTGGTTCTTTGCGTAAGAGGCTACCCGAAGTGGACGGTCTGCATAGAGGAGCAGGCAAATGAAATCAGCGTTTGCAAGGTGGATACAGACAAAACCGCACCGTTGAAATTTATAAAAACAAGCGATAATGCCGAAACTGCGGAGCCGGATACTTCCGAAGAATACGACGGTGAACAAATCGAAAAGAATACTGCCGAATTTGCAAAAGAAATCTACGAGCAAAAACTCAAACCGGAGGGATTTTCTTATGAAGAAAATTATGATGCACGCGGACATTTAAGAGCAGACCTCGGCAATAAAACAGACGAAAACGGTAACGAGTATTCTTATTATCTGAGTATTTATAAAATTGACGGCAGCAAATATATTTACAATCTTTTAAAAGCGTCAAGCGGAACCTATGACACCGAAACGCTGAAAAGCTTTTGCTTTGACGCACAAACAAATCAAATTTCTTAAAAACACTGCATACAATAATTTTACGATTATATAATACTTGATTTTTTACCGTTTTTAAGCTATAATTTTTCTAATATGAGTGAACGAGGGGGAAACCTCTCTTTGTATTAGGAGGAATAAGATGAAAGTCGGCGTAGTAGGTTACGGCGTAGTCGGCAAAGCCATGCACAAGCTTTTTCCCGATGCGGCGGTTTATGACGAGCCTTTGAATATCGGCGAAAGAGCCGAAATAAACAGTTGTGACGTATCTTTTGTATGCGTTCCCTCCCCCATGGCAGACGACGGGAGCTGCGACACTTCGATAGTTGAGGATTGCCTCGGCTGGATGGAGTCGGACGTCATTGTTTTGCGTTCAACCGTTCCCGTGGGATTCACGGACGCAATGGTTGAGAAAACAGGCAAACACATTGTTTTTCAGCCCGAATATCTCGGTGAAACGGTGGCTCACCCGTTTGTTGATATGAGCAACCGCGGCTGGGTTTCGCTCGGCGGCGAACGCTACGGCGTTGATAAAGTTATAGACCTTTATCACACGGTTTATAATGCGTATATCGAATACCATATAACAGACGCAAAGACCGCAGAGCTTGCAAAATATATGGAAAATTCTTTCTATGCCGTTAAAGTTACTTTCTGCAACGAAATGTTTGACGTTGCCGAGGCTATGGGCGTTGATTATAACGAGCTCCGCGAGGTTTGGCTTGCGGACCCGAGAATTTGCAGAAGTCACACGCTTGTTTATCGTAACAAACGCGGCTACAGCGGCAAGTGCCTGCCCAAAGACACAAATGCAATAATTTATCAGGGCAACAAGCTCGGTGTGGATATGAAGCTTATGGAAAGCGTAAGAGAAAAGAACTATATCTACCACCCCGAACTTAAAAAGCCGACAAAATAAACAAATCGGCATATAAAAAACAAAGCTATAATCCGCATCGGTAAACGCCGAGTGTGAATTATAGCTTTTTCTTTAATGATTAACTTTTTTGCTCTGTATCAAATGCTTTATGTTTATGCAAGCGCTTTGCCGAGAGCTTCGCAAGCCGCGCAGGCTTCGTCATCGGGTGCGTCGTTGCACGTTACGCTGTCGCAGGCAAGAACTGCGCCGTCCTGCGTGCAGGTCTCCTCCCAGTTTCTCATCCATTCGCCGTCGCCCCAGCCGTATGAGCCGAAAAGCGCAACCTTTTTGCCGCCGAGCTTTGGCTCGCAGGCAATAAACATCGGTTCAAATTCGCTCTCTTCAAGCTGTTCAACACCCATTGAGGGACAGCCGAAAGCGATTGCATCAAATCCGTCAACCATATCCTCGGTGAACTCTGCCGCGGTGTAAGTCGAAACCTCTGCGCCTGCCGCCGCCGCGCCGTCGGCTACCTTTTGCGCCATTGCCTCGGTGTTGCCTGTGCCGCTCCAATAAACTACTGCTATTTTACTCATAATAAAAACCTCTTTCTTTATAATAATGCCGAGCCTTGCCTATGCAGCAACCGTCAGCTGTAATACCGTTCTGCCTTGGCTCCAGAGCCTTGTGTAGACCTCGGTGCATTTTTTAAACTTGTCAAATGTCTTTTTTGCGCTGCACTCGTCACAATAGACCTTCCAGCAGCCTGTGCATTTGCAGTTTTTGCCCGAGTTTTGTATAAACCCTATTACATCGCCCAAAGGATAGCCGAGAAAAATGCCTATTTCATGCGGAAAATCGCCGCCCTGTGAAAATCTTTCTTTTAATTTTTTCAAAACCGCCTCGGTCGAAAAATCCGTATATCCGCATTTTTTCAAAAACGAACGCACTCGCGCGTCTTCTAAAATTTTGCCGAGTGCGCCTGCTCGGTAGACGTAAACAAGCGCGCTTTTTTCATCTTCTTTAAGCACAAAAAAGCGAATACCCGATGAATACAGCACTCCGCCCCACTCTGATAAATTCTCTTTCAGCTCGCATTTGCCGCAAAGGGCGCAGTTAAACAAGCTGCCTGTTTTTAACGAAGCCAGCGTAGGGGCACAGTTTTTAATCAGGTATTTTTCAAACATAAATTTCTCCTTTAGTTAGTCACAGCTAACTTATGGGCTCAAAATCGGCGGCTTAGTTAGTTGCCGCTAACTGTATAATAGCATACATGGTTATTGTTGTCAATACGCTTTTACAAAAAATTATTCGGCACTGCTGTTTATCGTTTTCTTTTGCATTTGCAGCCGCAAGCAAAAAAGCTATAACCGCACAGGCAACCGCCAATGTGATTATAGCTTTAATCAGGCTGATATTATATAAGGTTTTCGCTGAAATCTATTTCTATCTTTTTGTGGTCTATGCGTATCTGCTCATATTTGACCCCGGCAGCGTCAAACATTCTTTTAGATGAGCGCACGCTGTCGCTTTTGCCGTATTTATCCGAAATATAAAGCACCTTTTTTATGCCGCTTTGAATTATCGCCTTTGCACACTCACAGCAAGGGAAAAGCGCAACATAAATCGAGCAGCCCTCAAGGCTTGTGCCGCGGTTGTTGAGTATTGCATTGAGCTCCGCATGGCAAACATAGGGGTACTTTGTCTCATAGCTGTTTTCGCCCTCGCGCTCCCAGGGGAACTCATCGTCACTGCAGCCTATCGGCAGACCGTTGTAGCCTATCGACATTATTTTTTTGCTCTCGTTGACTATGCACGCGCCGACCTGCGTGTTCGGGTCCTTGCTCCTCTTTGCCGCGAGCAGCGCTATCCCCATAAAATATTCGTCCCACGAGATATAATCTTTGCGTTTTGGCATAAAAAGACCCCTTTTCGGCGGATTTATAATGCTATTCTATCACAGACAAATAAATTTTTCAACAATCTGTAAATTTTATAAAAACCGATTGTATAAAATTTTTATTCGTGATATAATTAAACGGTTAATATTGTACATTTGCGGCTCAGCCGCGTTAAGCACAGCAGATTTCTATAAAGTAAGGAGAGCAATATGGGTTTAGTAAAATTACTTTTCGGGGATTACTCCAAAAAAGAAGTCAAAAGAGTTACTCCGTTAAAAAACAAGGTTCTTGCCCTTGAAGAAGAGTATGCCGCTCTTTCGGACAGAGACCTTCAGGCAAAAACTCCCGAGTTTAAAGAGAGACTCAAAAACGGCGAAACGCTTGACGATATTTTGCCGGAGGCTTTTGCCGCCTGCCGCGAGGCTTCGTGGCGTGTGCTCGGCATGAAGCACTTCCCGGTTCAGATAATCGGCGGCATCATTTTGCACCAGGGCAGAATCGCCGAGATGAGAACAGGTGAAGGCAAAACGCTCGTTGCAACTCTGCCGGCATACCTCAACGCTCTTTCGGGTGACGGCGTTCACATTGTTACCGTCAACGATTATCTTGCGCGCCGCGACTCGGAGTGGATGGGCAAGGTCTATCGCTTCATGGGTCTTTCGGTCGGTCTTATCGTTCACGGCCTCACCAATGAAGAGAGACAGGCGGCTTACAACGCCGACATAACCTACGGCACAAACAACGAGATGGGCTTTGACTATCTTCGTGACAACATGGTTCCCTACAAAGAGCAAAAGGTTCAGCGCGGTCATAACTTTGCCGTTGTGGACGAGGTTGACTCGATTCTTATTGATGAAGCGAGAACACCGCTTATCATATCCGGCAGAGGCGACCAGTCAACAGAGCTTTATACAATGGCTAATAACTTTGCCATGACCCTTAAAATGTCAAAGGTTAAAGAGATTCAGTCCAAAGAAAACGCAGAGGACGTTGCGGACGGCGACTTTATTGTTGATGAAAAAGCAAGAACCGCAACCCTTACAAAATCCGGCGTTGAAAAGGCGGAGAAATATTTTAATCTTGATAACCTCATGGACGCCGAAAACATGACAATTCAGCACCACATCAACCAGGCAATCAAGGCAATCGGCGTTATGCAAAGAGACATTGACTATGTTGTTAAAGACAATCAGGTGCTTATTGTTGATGAATTTACCGGCCGTATCATGCTCGGCAGACGCTATAACGAGGGCCTGCACCAGGCAATCGAGGCAAAAGAGGGCGTTAAGGTTGAACATGAGAGCAAAACTCTTGCAACAATCACTTTCCAAAACTACTTCCGCCTTTACAAAAAGCTTTCGGGTATGACGGGTACGGCAATGACCGAGAGCCAGGAGTTTAACGAAATCTACTCTCTCGACGTTGTAGAAATACCCACCAACAAGCCGATGATTCGTCAGGATTACCCGGATGTTGTTTATAAAACAGAAAAAGCCAAGTACGAGGCAATAATCAAGCAGGTTATCGAGTGCCACGAAAAAGGTCAGCCCGTGCTTGTAGGTACTATATCAATCGAAAAATCAGAGGTTCTCAGCAAGCTTCTTAAAATGCGCGGCATTAAGCATGAGGTGCTCAACGCCAAGTTCCACGATAAAGAGGCAGAAATCGTTGCCCAGGCAGGTAAGTTCGGCGCGGTCACAATCGCAACAAACATGGCAGGCCGCGGTACCGATATTATGCTCGGCGGTAACTCCGAATTTTTGGCAAAGGCAGAGATGCGCCGCCTCGGATATTCCGAAGAATTGATTGTTGAAGCAACCGGCTTTGCAGAGACAGACAACGAAGATATAATCAAGGCGAGAGAAGAATATCAAAACCTTGAGAAAAAATATAAAGACACCATTAAGGACGAGGCGGACAAAGTTCGCGAGGCGGGCGGTTTATTCATAATCGGCACAGAGCGCCACGACTCACGCCGAATAGACAACCAGCTGCGCGGACGTGCCGGCAGACAGGGCGACCCCGGTGCAAGCCGCTTCTATCTCTCGCTTGAGGACGACCTTATGAGGCTCTTCGGCGGTGAGAGACTGTCTAACATGATGAACGCACTCAACACCCCCGATGATATGCCGATAGAGTCAAAGATGGTTTCAAAATCCATCGAGAGTGCGCAGAAGAAGAAAGAGGGTCAGAACTTCGCAATCAGAAAGAACACCCTCCAGTACGACGACGTTATGAACCGCCAGAGAGAGCTCATCTACGGTCAGCGTAACAGAGTTCTTGACGGTGAGGAGTTAAAGCCCGCAATCCTCAAGATGATGGAAGAAACCATAAACGAATCGGTAGACTTCTATTGCTCCGACGCTTTGCCCAAGGAGGAATGGAATGTTGCGGGTCTTCGTAGCAAATTCAAGGGCTGGCTCACAACCGATGACGACTTCCCGAATGACGAACTTGACAGAGAAGAGACAAAGAAAACGCTCTATGAGCGCGGCGAGGCTCTTTATAACGAGAGAGAGCAGGAGCTCGGCGACGAAATAATGAGAAGCCTTGAAAGAATGGTACTTCTCAGAAACGTTGACTCCAAGTGGATGGATCACATCGACAACATGGACGAGCTGAGAAGAGGTATAGGTCTGAGAGCCTACGGTCAGCAAGACCCGATCGTTGCCTACCGTATGGAAAGCTACGATATGTTTGACGAAATGAGCGAATCCATAAGAGAAGAAACAGTCAGACAGATGCTCACCATTCGCATAAAAACAAAAGAAGAAACCGAAAGAAAGCAGACCGCTAAAATAACAAGCGAGTCCGGTGCTTCGGACGGAAGCGAAAAAGGCAGAACCGTCAGAAAGGGCAAAAAAGTAGGCCCTAACGACCCCTGCCCCTGCGGCAGCGGCAAAAAGTATAAAAAATGCTGCGGCGCTCCCGGTAAAAAGACAGACTGATTGAGCTGCCGATAAATTCGGCACAACCTTAAATTAAAAAGCTATGATTCGCAAACGGCGGCTAAAATATACCGAATGTGAATTATAGCTTTACTTCTTAATGACGCACGGTATTGTTCTTGACAATGTTTTTTTGCTTTGCTAAAATAAGACCTATCATAAAACAAAGGCGGTAATAAAAGTGAAAAAATTTATTTGCATCGTTCTTGCGCTCACGCTTGTTTTCGGCTCATCCCTTGCCATCGGGGCTTTTGCAAAAGAGGACGAAAAAGCAACGGGTTTTGCCGTAGCTTCGGATATTCACTATGTCACACCCACCAAAAATGCGGATTCCACACCTGCGGACGAGGGAATAGAAACCACCTTTAACTCGGAGGGCGATTCGCTTTATAATCAGAGCGGCTTTATCATTGACGAGTTTTTGCGGCAGTGCGCCGAAAACCCCGATTGCCGCTTTGTGCTGATAACGGGCGACCTCGCAACTCACGGCAGAGATTTTGCCTCAGAGCATGAGGCTCTTGCCGCAAAATTCAGAAAATTTGAAAACGAAACCGGCAAACAGGTCTATGTTATAAACGGCAATCACGACAATACCTCAAAGGGCGTTATAAGCCACAAGGAGTTTGTCTCGATTTATCACGAGTTCGGTTATGACGAGGCTCTTTCCACCGATGAGGGGACCTGCTCATACAGCGTCAATTTAGACGATGAGTACACCCTTGTCGCCTTTGATTCCTGCGACGAGAGATACAGAGTTGTACCCAACAACGACCTTTCGAGAATGAATTGGGCAGTTAAGCAAATCAGAAAAGCCAAATCAGAAGGCCGCAAGGTCATTATGATAATGCACCACAATCTTTTGGAGCATAACCCCTATCAAAAAATCACAGAGAAAAATTATGTTGTCGATACACCCTATTCGTTTGCGGGGCTGCTTGCCGACCTCGGCGTAAAGCTTGTTTTTACGGGTCATACACACAGAGAGAACGTCACGTCATACACAAGCTTTGCAGGCAACACGGTTTATGATTTTTCTATGCCGAGCCTCGGCAATTTTCCGGCTGAGTATAAATTTGTTAAAATAACCGATGAAGAAATAAATTACGAAACCAAAAAAATAGAGCATATTGACGCAGATAAGCTTTCCGAAGTCTGCAAGGGCTTCAGCGATGAGGATATTGCTCTTATGAAAAACGATTTTCAGCAGTACACATGGAATAAATCGTTTAAATATTATTCCGAAACACTCAGTGAAGATATTTCGCCCGAGCTTCTCGGCGTTGAGGAATCAAGCGCGCTTTACGGCAGGCTGAAGCTTGTCACGGACGGAATAAAAGAGATGTTCAACACGCCGATTTATGCCGAGGGCGGTATTCGTGATCAGGCGGCAGAGTACGGGCTTACCGTTCCGCAGAGCGATTATCAAACGCTTTGCGAGGCACTGACCACCGCCGTGCTCAGGTGCAAAATAGGCGAAAAGGTCTATTCGCAGGATTCGGACGACTTTAATCTGATTATAAAGCTCCTCGCTTTTTCTGTTCGCAAGTCTGCGGCAGACGCGGCGGACGAAGATATATTATCCGATGCCAACGCACTTTTGCAAAAGCTCGGCTACAACGGAACGGTTGCCGACAATATGCTCAAAAACTTCAGCGAAAAATACGGCTATGCAACACCGGAGGAAAAAGAAGCTCTCTCGGTTGCGTTTGCCATTTTCGGCGGATATTGCAGCGAAACAGACGGAGTGGATAACCGCAGCGGAACAATCCCCGGCTACGGAATAAAAGAGGGAACGCCGAATAAATTTGTTGTGATGTTTGAAAACACGGCGCACGAAATTATAAAAATAATCAAAAAGCTGCTCTCGGTTTTTGTTCCGATGCCCATAAAATAAATAAATTATATGCAGGTTACCCGTCAAACGCAAAAAGCTTTGGCGGGTAACCTTATTTTTGCTTGACTTTTATGGCAAAAGGTTTATAATAAAACTGTGGTTAGCTCTCACTAACTAAATGTGGGAGCATATTTTAAAGCTATGAGTTAGTCAAATCTAACTAAAGGAGTTGAGTTATATGCAAAAAATCACGCTTAAAATAGGCGGCATGGCGTGCGGAATGTGCGAGGCGCATATCAACGACGCCGTAAGAGAAAATTTCAAAGTCAAAAAGGTCACGTCGTCCCACGGCAAGGGGCTGACCGAGATAATATGCGAAAACGATATTGACGAGGAAAGCCTTAAATCCGTCATTCAAAAAACGGGCTACCGATTGATTGAGATAACCAAAGAGCCTTATGAGAAAAAGGGCTTTTCGCTGTTTCATAAAAAATAAGAGAGGTGCATTATGGAGATTGTAAAATTTGATAAAGTCAGCCGCATCTACACAAGCGGCGACCATGAGCTTCGCGCTCTTGACAATGTGGATATGACGTTGGACGAGGGCAAATTCGTTGTTATTCTCGGCCCCAGCGGTGCGGGCAAAAGCACTCTTTTGAATTTGCTCGGCGGGCTTGACAGTCCTACGGACGGAAAAATATTTGTTGAGGGCAAAGATATTTCAAAGCTCTCGGACGACGAGCTTGCGGACTACCGCGCGCAGACTGTTGGTTTTGTTTTTCAGTTTTATAACCTTGTGCCCACCCTCACGGTGCATGAGAATGTCGCGCTTGTAAAAGAAATTGTGCCAAACTCCTTTTCGGCAACAAAAATGATAGAAGAGGTCGGCCTTTCCGACCATTTAAAAAACTTTCCGGCAGAGCTCTCCGGCGGAGAGCAGCAGAGGGTTTCTATTGCGCGTGCGCTTGCAAAAAATCCTAAAATTCTGCTTTGCGACGAGCCGACGGGTGCGCTGGATTCCGAAACGGGCGTAATGGTTTTGAAACTGCTTCTTAAAATGGCGCGCGAATACGGCAAAACTATTGTTATTGTTACTCACAACCAAAACATTGCCAAAATGGCAGATGTTGTTTTGCGCGTTAAAAACGGAAAAATCATCGCAAAAGAAGAGCAGCCCGATCCCTTGAGCGCAGACGATATAGATTGGTAAAAGGGGTGAACATATGCTTTTTAAAAAATTATGGCGCACAATGGGGCTTTATAAAGCGCAGTTTATATCCATGATAATTATGATTGCCCTCGGCGTCGGGGTATTTGTCGGCTTCAACATGGAATGGATGACGATAGACAAAAACACCTCCTCTTTTTTTGAAGAAACAAATTTTGCGGATTACAGAATATACTCCGATGAGGGCTTCGGCAAGGATGACCTTGAAAAAATATGTGCCGTTAAGGGCGTTGACGGAGCGTCGCGTTTTCTCGATGTCAATACAGAGGTCAAGGGCGCAAACGGCAACAGCCTTGCCCTGAGCGTAACTGAAAACGAGAATGTCTCGGGCGTGTATTTTGTTGACGGCGAAGAATATGACCCGCAAAGCGAAAACGGCATATGGCTCAGCGACAGATACGCAAACGCGAACGACATATCTTTGGGCGATAAAATGACGCTTGTTTATAAAAACATTGAATTCGACGGTACGGTGAAAGGGCTTATAAAAGCAAGCGAGCATATGATTTGCGTGCGTGACGAGAGCCAGCTTATGCCGGACTACTCAACCTACGGCTATGCCTATATTTCACCGAAAATGTATGAAAAAACATTGGGCACGGCATATTATCCGCAGCTCAATGTCATAAGCAAAGAGGATAAAAAGGATTTTATGAAATCCGCAGAAAAGGCACTCGGCAGAACGACGCTTATTTTGACAAAGGACGAAAATATATCCTACTCCGGCTCAAAGGGTGAAATTCAAGAGGGGCAGACTATGGGCTCGGTTTTGCCCGTGCTGTTTTTGCTCATTGCCGTGCTGACCATGGTCACCACAATGCACCGCCTTGCGGCAAAAGAAAAAACGCAGATAGGCACCTTTAAGGCTCTCGGATTTAAAGATAAAAAAATAATCCGCCACTATTCCTCATATGCCTTTATAATAGGGCTTACGGGTACGGTTTTGGGTGTTGCAATCGGCTGTGCGCTTGCGTGGATGATTATGAATCCCTCGGGAACAATGGGCGCATATATGGATATGCCGAGCTGGAAATTGTATATGCCGTGGTACTGCTGCCTTATGCTTGCCGGCATAATCGCAATGCTGACGTTTATAGGCTTTCTCTCTGTCAGAAAAATGCTTAAAGGCACTGCCGCGGACGCACTGCGCCCCTATACCCCCAAAAAGGTTAAGCCGCTGCTGATAGAGAAAACGTCGCTTTTCCACAAGCTCTCCTTCGGCACAAGGTGGAATTTGCGTGATATAATGCGCCACAAATCCCGAACGGCAATGAGCCTTATTGGCATTTGGGGCTGCATGACGCTCATAGTCGGCTCAATGGGCATGAGAGACACAATGATGTCTTTTTTGAACACATACTATGACGAGGCAATGAATTATTCCTCGCGCATCTATATTGCCGAGAATGCTGACAGAGGTGAAAGAAACAGCCTCATAGATAAATACAGCGGTGACTGGAGCGCTTCGGTGAGCGTGCAGATAGAGGACGACAAAGCCGTTTCTCTCGATGTGTACAGCGTTAAAAACGGATTGCTCCGCTTCCCGGGGAAAGACGTTGACTTTTTGAATATAGGCGATGACGGCGCATATATCTGCCGCAGAATTGCCGATGAATACAATCTTTCGGTCGGCGATAAATTTCGCGTCAGCCCTTACGGCTCCGACAAGGAATATGAAATGACCGTCAGCGACATAGCGTACAGCGTATCGGAAAATATTGTCGTCAGCCCCGCCTACGCGCAAAAGGTCGGTATACCCTATACGGTCGATTCGGTCTATACAAAAACCGATAAGTCCGACATAGCGTTAAGCGACACAATAAAATCCGTGCAGTCAAAGCAGATGGTTATTGACTCGTTTGACTCCTTTATGGAGCTTATGAACACCATGATATTCGTTCTGGTTCTCGGGGCAATGCTTTTGGGAGTGGTTGTTCTCTACAACCTCGGCGTTATGAGCTACACCGAGCGATACCGCGAAATGGCAACGCTGAAGGTGGTCGGGTTTAAAGATAAAAAAATCGGCAGGCTTTTGATAACGCAAAACCTGTGGATGTCTGTAATCGGGGTTTTGATAGGGCTTCCGTCCGGCGTGTTTGTGCTAAGCTATCTTATGAAAGAGCTTGCGAGCGAATACGAGCTTAAAATTCATCTCGGCCCCGCAACCTACATAGCAGGCATTGCGCTGACCTTCGGCGTGTCAATGCTTGTGAGCGTGGCGGTTGCCAAAAAGAATAAAAAAATAGATATGGTTGAAGCACTCAAGAGCGCCGAATAAAAAGTAAAAGCTATAATTCACGTCGGTAAATTATACCTGTGAATTATAGCTTCTTTTTAGTTATGCGGTTATCAGTCGGCGATGATTTCACCCATCATGCCGGGTTTTGCAAACGCGGCGTTTGATTCGTCCGTATCAATGTGCATTGCAAGAGCGTATTTGGGGCTTACTCTTACAACGACGTCGCCGAAAACAAGGCTTCTGCCGTCCGAATCCACCTTAACGCTTACAATCTGCTTATCCTCAATGCCGTATTTTTTCGCATCCTCGGGCGTAGCATGGATGTGGCGCTTTGCAACGATAACGCCCTCGGCAACATCTATTTCACCTGCGGGGCCTACGATTTTGCAGGCGCCGCTGCCCTTTATGTCGCCGGATTCGCGGCAGGGAGCGTCAACGCCGATAGACCTTGCGTCGCTTGCGGAAAGCTCTATCTGTGTGTCGGGGCGAACAGGTCCGAGAATAGAAACCTTGGGGAACGAGCCCTTTGAGCCTATAACCTGAACTCTCTCTTCGCACGCAAACTGACCGGGCTGCGAAAGGTCCTTTTTCTTCGTCAGCTCATATCCTTTGCCGAAAAGCGTTTCAAGGTCCTTTTGCGACACATGGACGTGCCTTGCGGATGTTTCGATCAATACTTCTTTACTCAATTTTAAAAACCTCTTCTCTATTTAGACGGAGCAGCCTCCGTTCATTACCACTTAATGTCAAACTCCTGGATAATGCCGAAAGGAGCGGTAATGCCGCCGAAAGAGGAGACATGAAGCTTCCATACAAAGTCATATTTTGCATGAGTTACATGACCTGTTTTAGCGTCAATATCAGCAACTATCGTGCCGTTTGAGAAACCTATCGAAACATCTCCGAGCATCTTTTTAAATGCGCCTGCATTATCATAAATTGACTGAACTGAAACGATTGAAACCGCCTTTGCATGATGACCTACACCGTGAGCGGTGTTGCCTGTGAGTGCGTCGTCAAGAATTTTGATTGTGACGGTATATACGCCGTTCTTCTCGCTTATTTTAGCATCTTTAATATCGGCCGTTGTGAGCTTGCTCGACCATGACTCATTCTCAACGGGGAAAATCTTGTTTTTATCCGCCCTTGAGGTTGCGGTTACGCCGCTTTTTTCTTTGTTGACGCCCATGTTGGATTCAATAAGCTTATTTACGGTTCCTTTGAATGCACCGAGTGAGCCAAGCTCAACGCTTGCCGCCTGATAGTTCTTCTCGAGCGTTTGGGTTACCGATTTTGCGCTCGGCTTAACGTCGTTTATCGACTTGTTGAAATAATCGAGAATTTCCTGCTTTGATGCCGGAGCCTTGTTTGCGCCCACGGCATTGCCCTTATTTGTGTTTGCCGCCGTGCCGCTTGCGCTGCCGGTCTGCTGTGTGCCGCCGGTTGAATTCGCGGCGTCCGACGAATCGCCGGGCTGAGAGGGCTGCTCCTCTCCGCTGTCTGCGGGGGCTTCACTGCCGGAGGCATCGTCACCGGTATTGTCGCCCTGTGCGGGCAAAGCCGATTGCGCGTTTTTTGAGTATGACTCCGCAATCGAAAGGTTGGTATTCGAAAAAACACCCAGGCATTTGCCGAGTGTGACTGCAACGAGCGCAACGCAGCAAACAAGGGAGATACATTTAATCACGGTAGTTTTAATATCGCTTGAGGATTCCTGCGATTCATTTGTTTCTTGTTGAAGATTGTTTTTGTTTTCTTCCATAAGAAAGCCTCCTAAATTAAAACATTCAAACACATTATACGGCATTTTTCTCCGTTTTGCAACAGATTTCGGTTTAATTTATCTGTTGTTAAAAAATGTATATGATAAAAAGAATCAGTGCGGCATAAAAAAGTGCAAGAGCCATCAGCCATTTGTCGTGAAAAATGACCGAAATCGGGTCGCCGTCTGAATCGCCCTCAAGGGTCAGGCTGTATTTCATGCAGATTATGACAACAAGGGGAACAGTGAAAATAATTTTGTCCGAATACATTGCCACCGTGCCGGAATCCACGCACCACAGCGAATAAAAAACTATACCCAACCCCAGTGTCATATACATATTTTTATCAAGAAAGCTGCGGTTGTAAAATTTTAAAACCTTTCTGGTTGTGCCGCCGCTGCCGCCAAGCTCTCCTCTGCGCTTGCCGAGTCCCATATAAAAAGAAAACGCCATCACCGTGAGATAAAGCCAGTTCGACACGGGAATATCGGTTATCGCCGAGCCGTAAATAAGCCTTATCAGATAGCCGGAAACAAGAATGAGTATATCTGCAAGCACAACGTTTTTAAGACCCAGGCTGTACCCAAGATTGAGCGCGATATATCCCACAGTCAAAACCCAAGCGAGGATGTTTGTTTTGCACACAAACCAATTTATTGCCATGGCACAGGCAAAAAGCAAAACGGCAAAAACGATTGCTGACGGTTTTCTTATTTTTCCGCTTGCGATAGGTCTGTTGCATTTCGTGGGATGCTTGCGGTCGTTCTCTGCATCGCAGATGTCGTTTATGATATAAACAACCGAGCTTATAAGGCAAAAAACACAAAATCCGCCTATGACGCTCAAAAGCTTTTGAATGTTGGTTATACTGCCGTTAAAAAAGATGGGCAAAAAAAGTATAAGGTTTTTTATGTAGTGCTTCGGGCGCATGAGCTTGATATAATTTTTCATTTCTTTACCCTCCTGCGATGAATTTTTACGCATATGCACTGCACCGTCAGTGCCGCCGCCATTATCAAAATCGGCAGCATGGGCAAATGGTAGCGCGGACCGCCGACAACCAGCATTGTTGTGCCCACAACCCCTGCCGAGGTGAATATAAACGGCATAAACGCCGCCGCTCTGCGCTTAACAAGCAAAATAATTATTGCCGCAAAGCCAAGGCAGAGCGTGAGAAGATAAAAAGCCTCTGTGTAAATGCTCGCAATGTCTGCAAGGCTCAGCGGTTCTGCGCTTTTGTGAAGCGCCTTGTTTATTATGTCTTTATAAAACGCCGTACCCATGGTCTTAACGTCCTTGCCGTAAAAGGCAGAGCAGGCATAAGTATCCGAATACATTGTGACAAAAAACTTCTTCGGCATTAGCGCAAGGTATTTGCCGGGATTTTTCTTTATCCAATCCACCGCCTGCTTTTTATAAAAACCGCCGATTTCTTCATAGGTCATCTCGGCCTTTTCCTCCGGCGCAATATAGCCCGAATTGCCCTCTTCAAAAACGGAGTATTCCGATGTTCCGTCCGCACCGTCAAACGCGCCCATTATGAGGTTGTAGCTGCCTGTTGTAGATTGATACTCAAACCGACCGAACGAAATATATGTGAGCGTGCCTATGGTGCAAACCGCCAAAACAAAGCTCAAAACAAATGCCGCTGCGCGTTTTAAAGGCACGCGGTTGTTTATCAAAACCCATATACCGCCGGCAAAAAAGACTATCGCGAGCGGTCTTACCCAGCCTGCAAAGGCAAGAAGCACACCGGATAATATAAAATTTATTCCCTTTTTGTTATAGAGCAGCGCAAACGCCGCAAATGCCGCCGCGGTGAATAAAAGATCGGTGTGAACAAAAGTAACTTCCGCCCAAAATGACGCACTGAGCGAAAAAATAATTATAAAGTAATACACCGTCTGCGAGCCGGGCAGGAGCTTTTTTAAAATATAACAACACGAAAAAAGTATGACGTAAACGCTGATAAAATTAAGCGCATAAACAGGAGCTATGCTCCCCGTCAGCTTTAAAAAGAGTATGAGTATATTAACAAGACCGTTGCCGAAAAGGTAGGTGTCGTGAATATTAAGCTTTGACGGATACCACACTCCGTTTTCGTATGCGTTTTTTGCAAGGTCAACATACTGCTTTGCGTCCGACGTTGGCTCGGAAATGTGAGTGAAGAGCAAAAAAAGCTGAATACAAGCCATAACCGCAACGCATATTGCGCTGATTATTTTAAGAACCTTGTTATATTTTTGCGAATCTATATTCAGCACGTCAAGCCCTCTTGCCGCGCGCACGTCAAAAATCTGACGAAAAAACATAAAGCCACCCCGCAGAAAAAATATATCATTTTAAAGTATATCATAACAAAAAAACACTGTCAAACAGTGCCCGCAAAAAGCAAAAGCGGCGCGTCATATCATTTTTTATATGCGAATATATCGTTATACATATAATATATCAGATATTCTATTGATTTTTTCGACAGCGTATGATATAATTTTTTGGTATTGAAATTGATATTTATTTAACAATTTTGGTGGCTACATTTTTGAAGGAGGAGAAAACTTAAATGCTCAAAAAAATCAGCAAAATCCCTTTCAGGGGCACTCCCGAGCAAGAGGCACAGCTCAGAGCTGTCATAGAAGAGTGTAAGGACGACAAAAGCCTTCTTATGCACGTTATGCAGCAGGCTCAGGGAATCTACGGATATCTTCCGATCGAGGTTCAAAAGATAATCGCGGACGGCATGGGCGTTCCGGTAGAAAAGGTCTACGGCGTTTCTACTTTCTACGCACAGTTTGCGCTCTCACCCAAGGGCGAATACAACATATCCGTATGCCTCGGAACAGCTTGCTACGTTAAGGGCGCGCAGAGCCTGCTTGATAAAATCACCGAGATTCTCGGCGTAGGCGCAGGCGAATGCTCCGACGACGGCAGATTTTCTATCGAGGCGTGCCGCTGCATAGGCGCTTGCGGTCTTGCTCCCGTTCTTACCGTCAACGACGAAGTTTACGGCAAGCTCACGGCAGACGACATTAGCGGTATCCTTGCAAAATACACAGCATAAATATGCGAGAGCTTTCGTTAAATATTCTTGACGTTGCTCAAAACTCAATCTCCGCCGGTGCGTCTTTGGTTGAGATAAATGTTATCGAACAGGATTTTGACAGCACTTTGACCGTTGAAATAAAAGACAACGGCTGCGGTATGGACGGCGAAACACTCAAAAAAGTGCAGGATCCGTTTTATACGACCCGAACGACAAGAAAAGTCGGCATGGGCATACCGCTTTTTAAAATGGCGGCGGAAATGACGGGCGGCAGCTTTGAAATAAGCTCCGAGGTCGGCAAAGGCACCCTTGTCAAGGCAGTCTTTAAGACCGACAATATCGACTTTACCCCTTTGGGCGACGTTGATTTTACAATAGTCACGCTTGTTACCATGAACACGGCAATAGATTTTATCTATCGCTTCAAAAAGAACGAAAAGGAGTTCGTTCTGTCTACACGGCAGTTAAAAGAAATACTCGGCGGCGTTCCGCTGAGCGAGCCGGAGGTCACGGTGTGGCTTAAAGATTATTTGAAGGAACAGACACAAATTATCCGCGGAGGTGTTATTTAAGTGAAAACACTTGAAGAATTGATGGCAATTAAAGCAAGAGCCGAGAAGCAGATGAATGTCAGAGAAGAAGAGGGCGCAGGCATACGCATTGTTGTAGGCATGGCAACCTGCGGTATCGCCGCAGGCGCAAGACCCGTTCTCGGCGGCTTTGTTGAAGAAGTGGCAAAAAGAGGACTTAAAAACGTATCTGTCAACCAGACAGGCTGCATCGGCATGTGCCAGTATGAGCCGATAGTTGAAGTTTTTGAAGAAGGCAAAGAAAAAGTAACATATATAAAGATGACTCCCGAAAAAGTGGCGCGTGTTGTTGCCGACCACATTGTAAACGGCAACCCCGTTGTTGATTACACGGTAGCATCACTTGACAAATAAGGAGGATAAGCAAATATGTATCGTTCCCACGTTCTTGTCTGCGGCGGTACCGGCTGCACTTCCTCTAACAGTGCGGCTATCATCGAAGCTCTTGAAAAAGAGATCGAGGCAAAGGGACTCAAAGATGAAGTAAAGGTTATCAAAACAGGCTGTTTCGGCCTTTGCGCGCTCGGCCCGGTTATGGTTGTTTACCCCGAGGGCAGCTTTTACAGCGAGGTTAAGGTCGAGAACATTCCCGAAATAGTTGAAGAGCATCTTCTCAAGGGCAGAATTGTTAAGCACCTGCTTTATGATGAGACGGTTCAGACCGAAAGCATCAAATCAATTAACGAAACCAATTTCTATAAAAAACAAAAGAGAGTTGCTCTTCGCAACTGCGGCGTTATCGACCCCGAGAATATCGAAGAGTACATAGCTATGGACGGTTACCAGGCTCTCGCAAAAGCTCTTACAGAGATGACTCCGGAGGACGTTATAAACGTTGTTAAAGAGTCGGGGCTCAGAGGGCGCGGCGGCGGCGGATTCCCCACAGGTCTTAAATGGAGCTTCACCGCCAAAAACGAAGCCGACCAAAAATATGTTGTCTGCAACGCCGACGAGGGCGACCCCGGCGCGTTTATGGATCGCTCCGTTCTTGAGGGCGACCCCCACTGCGTTATTGAGGCAATGACAATCTGCGGCTATGCAACGGGTGCGACAGAGGGCTATATTTACGTCCGCGCAGAGTACCCGATAGCTGTTCACAGACTTGAGATTGCCATTAAGCAAGCAAGAGAATACGGCCTTTTGGGCAAAGATATATTCGGCTCGGGCTTTGATTTTGACCTTCATATCCGTCTCGGTGCAGGCGCATTCGTCTGCGGCGAAGAAACCGCGCTTATGACCTCTATCGAGGGCAACCGCGGCGAACCGAGACCCAGACCCCCCTACCCGGCGGTCAAGGGACTTTTTGCAAAGCCCACAACAGAAAACAACGTTGAAACCTTTGCAAACATTCCGCAGATTATTCTTCACGGTGCAGAGTATTTCAACTGCATGGGCACAGAAAAATCAAAGGGCACAAAGGTATTTGCGCTCGGCGGCAAAATCTGCAACACGGGTCTTGTTGAAATCCCCATGGGCACAACCCTTCGTGAAATCATAGAGGACATCGGCGGCGGTATTCCGAACGGCAAAAAGTTCAAAGCCGCACAGACGGGCGGCCCCTCCGGCGGATGTATCCCGGCCTCTTTAATAGACACCGAAATCGACTATGACAACCTCACCGCAATCGGCTGCATGATAGGCTCCGGCGGACTTATCGTTATGGATGAGGACAGCTGCATGGTTGACATTGCAAAGTTCTTCCTCGATTTCACGGTTGACGAATCCTGCGGCAAATGTACTCCCTGCCGTATCGGCACAAAGAGAATGATGGAAATTCTCGAAAAAATCACAAGCGGCAAAGGTACGCTTGAGGATATAGACGAGCTCGAAAGCCTTGCTTCTTATATCAAAGACAATTCGCTTTGCGGCCTCGGTCAAACAGCCCCCAACCCCGTTTTGGCAACGCTTCGCTTCTTCCGTGATGAATACATAGCTCACGTTGTTGACAAAAAGTGCCCCGCCGGCGTATGCAAGGCTCTGTTGAGCATTGTTATAGATCAGGATAAGTGCCGCGGCTGTACTCTTTGTGCAAGAAAATGCCCCGTCGGCGCAATCAGCGGAACAGTTAAAAATCCGCACTCTATCGACCCGGCAAAATGTATCAAGTGCGGCGTATGTATGGATAGCTGTAAGTTCGGCGCCATCTCAAAAAGATAATTAAAGGAGCGTGTCAGTAATGGAAATGGTAAATATTAAAATCAACGGCATGCCCTTGAGCGTGCCCGGCGGAATTTCTATCCTCGAAGCCGCAAGATATGCCGGCATAGATATTCCCACTCTTTGCTATATGAAAGAGATAAACGAAATCGGCGCCTGCCGTATCTGCATGGTTGAGGTCAAGGGTGCAAGAACTCTTGTTTCTGCCTGCGTTTTCCCCGTCAACGAGGGAATGGAAATTTTCACAAACTCCGAGAGAGTAAGAAATTCAAGAAAAATAACTCTTGAGCTCATTCTTTCAACACATAACCGCTCCTGCCTCTCATGCGTAAGAAGCGGAAACTGCGAGCTTCAGTCGCTCTGCCTTGAATACGGCGTTGAGAGACCCGACCGCTATGACGGTGCAAAACCCGTATATGCGATTGACGACTCTATGCCCCACATGGTAAGAGATAACAACAAATGCGTTCTCTGCCGCCGCTGTGTTGCCGCCTGTGCAAACCAGGCAGTGTCTGTTATCGGCGCAAACGCAAGAGGATTTGACACTCATATCAGCTCGGCTTTTGAGCTTGACCTTGACAGCTACTCATGTATCGCCTGCGGTCAGTGCATAGTCAACTGCCCCACCGGCGCACTTTATGAGAAGGACGACACAGACAAGGTTCTTGCCGCTATCAACGACCCCGATAAATTCGTTGTTGTTCAGACCGCTCCGGCAGTCCGTGCGGCGCTCGGCGAAGAGTTCGGTTATGAAATCGGCACAGACGTTGAGGGCAAAATGGTTGCCGCTCTTCGCAGACTCGGCTTTGATAAGGTGTTTGACACAAACTTCTCTGCCGACCTCACTATTATGGAAGAATCCCATGAGCTTGTAGAGAGAGTTAAAAACGGCGGAGTATTGCCGATGATAACCTCTTGCTCACCCGGATGGATTAAATATTGCGAGCACTATTATCCCGATGAGCTCGATCACCTTTCAACCTGCAAATCACCCCAGCAGATGTTCGGCGCAACCATAAAAACATGGTATGCACAGAACATGGGCATTGACCCGGCAGACATTGTCAGCGTCAGCGTAATGCCCTGCACAGCCAAGAAATTTGAGGTTGGCAGAGACGACCAGGACGCTGCCGGCTTTGCGGACGTTGATATTTCAATCACAACACGCGAGCTTGCAAGAATGATCTCCGGCGCAGGCATCAACTTTAAACTTCTCCCCGACGAGCAGTATGACAATCCCCTCGGCGAGGGCACGGGTGCGGCCGTTATATTCGGCGCAACCGGCGGAGTTATGGAAGCCGCACTTCGTACAGCGGTCAAAACCCTCACAGGCGAAGACCCGGCAGACCCCGAATTCACAGAGGTTCGCGGTATGGACGGCGTTAAAGAAGCAACATACAGCGTCGGCGGTCTTGACATCAAGGTTTGCATCGCAAGCGGAACAAAGAACGCCAAAACCGTTATGGATAAAGTCGCTTCGGGTGAATGTGACTATACCTTCATCGAAATTATGGGCTGCCCCGGCGGCTGCATAAACGGCGGCGGACAGCCGATTCAGCCCGCTTCTGTGAGAAACTTTGTTGACGTCAAGAGCCTTCGCGCATCCGTTCTTTATAAGAGCGACGCGGCAAAAGAGGTTCGCTTCTCCCACGAGAACAGCGCAGTTAAGAGAGTTTATGACGAATTTTTCGGCGAGCCCGGCAGTCACAAGGCACATGAAGTTCTTCACACTTCATATGTTAAGAGAGGACTTTATAACGAGCAGTAAGCTTAAAATCTAACAAAATCCGAGGTTCGGTTCAGAGCCTCGGATTTTTACGTTATCTGTTGTTTGTCATAAAACATCTGCACAGCCGTCACAGTCTCGGCGCATATTATCCCGAGCATGAGATATAAACAGATATGGGCATATTTTTTTGAGAAAAGGGCATAAATATTGAAATGTAAGGTGAGCTTATGACAAAATTAGATTTATATTTGATGACAAATCATGACTGAGTTTGACGAAAGCGGCAATGCTCACTTGACGTCAAAAGCAACACCTGAAGCTATTGAGAGTTTTAAAAAGTATAAACAACAGCTTATTGATAAAAATGATTCTATATAAAATCAAGCAGTGCCGAAAGGGTGATTTTTAAACGGCAAACATTACACGGAATAAACAAAAGCTATAATTCACACTTCTCTTACTGTTTGTGAATTATAGCTTTTTTAGCAAATTTATTTGAGCATTTCGGTCAATTTTTCTGCGGCGGCGTTTATTTCGTCGCACTCGGCAAGCTCAACCGCACCCTTGTCAACAAGCTCTGCGTTTTTGCTCTTAATCGGCAGCTTTGCGAGCACGGGGATATTCATAGAAGCCGCGACCTCGTCAATTTTGCTCTCGCCGAATACCGATATTTTTTTACCGCAATCGGGGCACTCAAGATAGCTCATGTTTTCAATAATTCCGAGTACCGGAACATTCATCATCTGAGCCATGTTGTATGCCTTTTTGACTATCATTGTTACAAGGTCCTGCGGAGTTGTGACAACAATAATTCCGTCCAGCGGTATGGACTGAAAAACGGTAAGCGGAACGTCGCCTGTTCCGGGGGGCATATCTATAAACATATAGTCAACGTCGCCCCAAAAAACCTCCGTCCAAAACTGCTGAATAACGCCCGATATTACGGGGCCGCGCCAAATAACCGGCGACTCCTCGGAATCAAGCAAAAGATTTATAGACATTATTTCTATACCCGTTTTGCTTTTTGCGGGCAAAAGACCCATTTCGTTTTGCATTGCCGGGCCTTTTATGCCAAAAGCTTTAGGTATCGACGGCCCTGTTACATCAGCATCCATAACGGCGCAGGCGTTGCCTCTGACCTGCATTGCCGTTGCAAGCATTGAGGTTACGAGGGACTTTCCCACTCCGCCTTTACCGCTGACAATTCCTATGACCTTTTTTACGCTGCTATACTCATTGCAGGCTATGTGCATATCCTGCTCGCCGCTGTTGCAGCTTGATGAGCAATCGGAGCAATTTCCGCTGCATCCCATTCAAAGCATCTCCCTTAAAATTGTTTTTTCCAAAGCCCTTGCGCTGTCCTCCACAATTTTAGCGCACGGGCGTTTTTTATAATACTGCTGTGTTCTCTCCTCCGGCTGTGAGCTGCTGTCGGCTCCCGTGCCCAAAAGCAGTTCGCGGCACACGATTGACGGATTTGTCTTTTTAAACTCGTCGGTGAATTCCCTCACCTTTTCGTAGCAGAGCTTTTTGCCGTCTCTGTCCGCACCGTCCGTCGCGCCGTATTTAAGCCCGATTACCATTACCGCTCCGGATACGGCTCCGCAAAGCTCCCTTTGTCTGCCGCACCCGCCGCCGAGACCTGCCGAGAGTTTGAGCGCGGTTTTTTCGTCAATACCGAAAAGGTCGGCATAAGAGGCAAAAACAGACTGAGAGCAGTTGTAGCCCTCGTGAAACAGCCGAACGGCTTTGTCAGTTCTCTCGCTCATTATAAACCCTCCTTTTGCAGTATTATTATTCTATCACAACAAAAATAAAATTCAAGTGCTATTAAATTTGTGAAGCGGCAAACCGAAAAAATGTGCGTCTGCCATATTGAGATTTTTCCAAAATCAGGATATAATAACCTCACGAAACGCTTGCAAAATCAAAGATTTTGACCGTTTCGGAG
>UQCF01000014.1 GCA_900539465.1 uncultured Ruminococcus sp.
GTATAAGCAAAAAGAAGACCTGCCTTTTTAGACAGGTCTTTGGTTGCGGAGGCAGGATTCGAACCTGCGGCCTCCGGGTTATGAGCCCGACGAGCTACCAAGCTGCTCTACTCCGCGATATGTGTTTTTCAAGTGCCTTTATAGTATATACTTTCGCAGTGCATTTGTCAATAGTTTTTTTGAATTTTATTTGCAGCCTATTATCAATTCTTCCTTTTTGCCCAACAATGTACCCAATTTGTTACCAACCGTCAAAAAATCTGCTTTTTTCGGCTTATTTCTGCAAAACAGCAGATAAAAGAAAAAACCTTGAAAAGCTTGATAAATCAAGAATTTCAAGGTTTTATATGGTCCGAGTGGCGAGACTTGAACTCACGGCCTCTTGACCCCCAGTCAAGCGCGCTACCAACTGCGCCACACCCGGAACGCATTATATAATATCATAACATCTTACAAAATGCAAGTATTTATTTGAAATTTTTTAATATTTTTCTTTAGATTTTTCTTTAAGCCGATATTCTTATTTTATGCGTTCGCATCTTACCGTCACACGCGTTCTTCCACCCACGGTGCAGGTGAACAGCGTCAAGTCCGCTTCACTTTGCGTCATATCCTCCACATCGCGCGGCTTTAATATTTGAACCTCGGTAACTTCATACTCGAACTCGTTGCCGTCAATATCCGTGAAGCTTACGCTGTTGCCGGGCTTCAGCGTTTTTAATTTGCCGAAGTGCCTTCTGTAATTATGTGCTGCAATCACCATATTATCCTGATAAACGGAGCCGTAGTATTTACACGGAGCTATTTTAAATTTGCCGTAGCTCCAATCGTTCAAAACAGGCAAAGTGAGCGAAAGCGCGGGAATTTTCAGCACACCGACATATTTTTGACCGTCAATCGTTTTAACGGGCATATCCATTTCCGGGTCAAGCAGATAGTCGGACACCACAAGTTCGCCGACAACATTGTTTTCTTCGTCTGTTTGCTCTGCGGCATCTTCCAAAATATTTTGCACGGACTGCGCCGCTCTGTATTCATCATAAAAATTGTAGCCCGAAAGAGTCAGCGCGCCTAGCAAAAAAATTATGCCGAATACAGTAAAAAAATTTATTCTTTTAATCATTCGGGTTCCTCTTTTTCTTAACCGCTTTGCCGATTATCAAAAACGACAGTCCCAGCGCAGTCATAACGGGAACAGGCCACCACAAAACACCTGTGCGCGGAAGTATCGGCCTGTTGTAGCGGTTTGTCAAAACAAACGCAGTTCCTTTTTCTCTTATGCTCGCGGTATAGCCCCAAACAGCGTTTTCGGTTACCATCCATGTGTATTCCTCACCGTTTGAGTCTTTGCTTTTAAGCCCCTGCCAGGTATATTGCCAGCCGTTTTCCGCCGTAAGAATCTGTGTGTCGTATGCTTCTCCGTTTCTTAAAAGAGTGACCTTTATTTTTTTAGGTCTTAAGCGTTCGTATCCCTTGTCATCCCAAACCTTCTGAACCTTTCTGGATGTAGTGTCTCCGTGAGGCTTTTCTGAGGAAAAGGTGTTTGTAACAGTAAAAGTAATTCCGTCTTGCTCTATTTCAACAGTGTAATCCTTCAGATTCTTTTCGGTTACTCGCCAAACGATTTTAGTACCGTCGGCATTAAATTCCGGCAGATTCTTCCACTCATATCTCCAGTTGCCGTCACCGCTTAAAATCACGGTGTCGTAAATCTCTCCGTCCTTAAGAAGTTCAATCTCCACACTGTCGGGGCGAAGTGCTTTTTCGTCGTTTCTCCAAATTTTTATTACTTTTCGGTTCGTTTTCTTATCGGACGGTGAGGGCGGAATATCGTCCTTTGAAAATTTCGGCTCTGCGCTAACGTGATTTGCGCTTCCTCCGGAGGCATCTTTACCGGGGAGCCTGACAAGAAACGGCTCTGTTGTGTAGGCAAAGCCGTCTTTTACGAACGGGTCGCATACCGCCAAATAAAGACCCGGCTGCAAGGCGGCTCTGTTATTCGGAAAAGTCAGGTTGCCGTTTTCGTTTGTCTCTCCGCTGTCATACGGCGTTAATCCATCGCGTTTGGCATAGCCTGTAAGCGTTTCTGCGGCAGCTTTCCATTTTGAACTGTCGGAAAAATCGGTATCTATCGGATAATCTTTAAAATCATCTGTCATAACAAGTCCAGAATTGCCGTCGGACCGAGCAACAAGATAAATATCGAAATGAGCACCGGATACCGGCACACCGTTGCTTTTATAAGTAACCGTAAATTTTAAATCCCCGGTGACATCCGCAGCAAGGCATTGCTGTGAAAAAGCCAAAAAAGCAGCAATTACACTCAGGCAAATAAGCAGGCACTGCTTTAATGTTTTTTTCATAATATCACCTCCGGATTTTATTTTTGGGATTTTTGTTTTTTCTTCTTTTTGTTTGATGAAGCGATAAGCAAAACAAATATTATTATCAGCGTCGGGATTGCAATTGCAGGAGCCACTATAAGCGGTTCGATTTGTATTGCCTCGGAGGTCACCCTGATAGATTCCGATTCGTTTTCTACCCTGTGCCCCCGTACCAAAAGCCTGTGCGAATTTACACCGTATGGTGTGCAGGTAACAAGAGTGCAGTAATCCTTGCCGTTTTCTATCATAAGGTCATCAACAGCCGCAGGTTCAACAATTCTTATTTGGTCAACCTCATATGTCAAAACCTCATCAAGCACGCGAATAACAAAGCTGTCGCCCTCTTTGACCTGGTCAAGATTTGTAAAAAGCTTTGCGCTCGGCAAGCCGCGATGACCGGATAATACGCAATGCGTGCTCGTTCCGCCGACGGGCAGCGACGTCCAATCCAAATGCCCTACCGCTATTTGCAAAACATCGTCATTAGTGCCGTGATACACGGGCAGGGTTATGTTTACGTTTGGGATTTCTATGTAGCCTATCATTCCGTTGCCGTCAACGTCAAGGATGCTCTCATACTCCTGCCTTCTGGCAGAAGAGATAGTCAGCCTCTGATTGTCGCTTGTGAGCGATTTGTTATAATCAATTGCTTTTTGCAGCATTTCGCGGCGCTTATCTTCACCCATGTTCTGAACGGCGTCAACGTATGTTGCCACGGCGCGCGAGGCATGGAGCGTGTTCCAATAATTGCTCACGGTGGGGTACAACAGCAAAGACAGTCCTGCAACGAATGTCGCTATCAAAAGTACAGTTGATAATTTTTTCATTGCAGAATTCTCCTTGTTGCTGTGTGTGGGTGCACAGGGCAGTGCCCTGTGCACCCGAAAATCTTAAGCCGATTGAATTAAATTATGCCTTTGTTTTTGAAGACATACGTTTGCGTGTAACAAGGATTATACCTGCTGCAACTACAAGAAGCGCACCGGCTATATAGAAGATGGTTGTACCGATACCACCGGTTTCGGGAAGAGTTGAACCGGAGTTGTTGACAACATCTGTGCTGAGTGTTGCCGAAGGCTCGCCGGCACCAACCGTAACTGTGGGGCTGCCTGTTTTGAGAGAAGCACCGTCCGCGTTGTATTCAGCTGTGATTTTGAATTCAACGGGGGTCTTGAGAAGGTTATATCCCTCGGGAGCCTTTGTTTCGTAAAGGTAATATGTGATTGCGTCATCAAGACCGTTTATAACAACATTGCCTGCATCGATATCATAAACGATTGTTGCTGCCTCATCTTTGTCGGTTGCAACACGGTATACACCGTCGCTGACCTTAACAAGAGCGATGAGATCTGCTGTGTTTGTGGGAATACCCTCTGCATTGCAGTTGAGATCCGATACTTTGAGGGCGCCGTTCTTTGAAAGAACGAACTTTGCACCTGTAAGAGCATTGCCGTTCTCGTCAACTTTGTTTACGCCCATTTTGAAGGTCCAGTCATAAACCTTAACTTCCTTGGTTCTGCCTGTGCCCTCATCATTGGGGTTGTTGCTGTATTCGAGATAAGCGACGTTTTCCTGTTTGCCTTCGTCATATACTTTTGCATCTGCGTTAAGAACGCCTGTGTAGTAAGTGTAAAGGCTGTCATTCTTTGCAAGCACACCGTCATTGATAGCTGCAAGAATATCAACATTAACCGTGAAGCTGTTTCCGTTAGCTGTTACAGTGTAATACTTAGCGTCAAGTACTTCTGCATCGTTTACTTTGATTGTTATGTCCGCAGCCGTGCTTACGTTTGAGGTAAGGCCGACTGACATTGTATCGTGAATCTTGTAAACATATGTGTCATAGCCTGTTGTGTCGGGAACAGTTGTGATTGTACGGAACTCTACGGTGTCGCCGATCTGGTTATCGCCTACAACACCCCAAGTGCCGCTTTCGTTGTGCTTTATCTGCTTGTCGAGCGAGGGCTTGTCGCCTTTGGGAGCTGCGCTGACATTTGCAACGACCTTCATTATGTACGCCGTGTAGAAATCGTCCTTATCCTGAAGGGTGTTGTTCTGATCTTTTACAAGGTAATAACCTGCATCAAGACCCGAAATAACGTATTTGTCGTTTGCCTGTGCGGCACTGGCTTTTGCGTTCTTAAGGTAGGGTGCTACCTTAGCGGCAAATGCTTTTGCGTCGTCCTCTGTTTTGAGGCCGGCTGCGATTTCTTCTGCTGTTTGGCCGGCAAACACATCTGAAACCGTTTTGCCGTCAACAAGCTTAACCTGGTCAACACCGCTGCCCCAGGTGATGTTTGAGAGGACCTTTGTACCTTCGGCATTTGTGCTCAGGTCACCCGCAAAAATCTGGTAAGCCTCATAGACGTGGTTGGGAGCCTTGTTGTCAATTGTAATGGAATATTCGTTTGCCGCAAATGCAGAAATAGCAAGGGCAAAAACCATTACCAAAGACAACGCGATTGCAAATACTTTTCTTGTGGTTTTCATTTTCGATTTTCCTTTCTTTTTTAGATTTTTTAAAGGCTTTTTTTATTTTCGGATGAGTCTTTGGCGCGTATTATTCGCCGCTAACGGAGGCAGTCAGTCAACCTCCTTCCGCGCTTGCGCCTCAAAACGCATCCGATAAGCAAGCTGCCGATAACAAGTATCAGGCCGACTGCCGTAAACCAAAACGTACCTGTTCCGCCGGTGTGCGGCAAAATATAATTGTAAACAGGGTCTCTGACCTCTACTGATAACGAAGCGTCGGGAGAGCTTTCATCAAGAGTCACCTGCTTGTCAACGCAGCTGTATCCCGGCGGAGCTTCTGTTTCGTGTAAAGTGTAGGTTCCTGCGGGCAAGCCGGATATTTTTATACTTCCGTGAGCAGTGGTAACAACCGTTACCGCCGCACCGGTGTCGTCCGTATAAGAATAAACTCCGTTGCCGCCGGTGAAATGCAGAGGATTGTTATTGCTGTCGAGAAGTTCAAACTTTGCACCGGCAAGATACACGTTGCCGTCTTTTGCGCTGACCTTTTTTATATTCAGCGTAAAGCTCATATCCTGCACCGGGGTGTTGGTTATTTCAATGACCTTTGTGTTTTCAAACTCATCATATGCAAGCTCATAAAGCTCCGCCGCATTGCTTGTTGCTCCGCTCACCGTATTAAATTTATTGTTTGCATAAATTACGGTTCTCAAATCATTCGGGTTCCAATTGAAATTCTCCTGACCCTTGAGCAATCCGTCACTGAACGTGAGGAAAGAAGAGTATGTAATGCCGGAGGTTCCCTTGAAGTGGTTGCCGTGTGCCTCCTGCACCAAAAGCCATGTGGCGTGTGTTGTGCCCTTACATTTCATTACCAAGCCCGTATTTCCGGACTTTGTTGCAGTCTGCAAAGAAAAGATGCTTCTCGGATCTATATCGTCATGATTATACCATGTTGAATATGTTTGACCTCGCAGCGTCATTGAGCCGCTTTGGCGCGTGACCGCTATTTGGTCGGTGCTGTCAAAGCCGGCGTCTTCATGCGGATATGTAATATAAAGAGCCCTGTTGCCTGACTTGTTGACGATAATATATTTTTTGCCTAATTCAAACGAACTTGCAGGCACCCAATACTCCTTGCCTGCCAAAAAAGCATTAAACGTGTTGTACGTTGCGGCGTAACCATCCGGCACAATTTCTTCAACGGTGTATTTATATACGGCATTTCCGCCGTTATCAACCGGAAGGTTACGCCATGTGTACGTCCAATTGTTCTGAGCGTTTAGCACCTTGGTGTCTATTTTTTGACCGTCACGCTTAAGCTCAACCGTAACGCTGTTTGCCGCCGTATCGCCCGACCACTTTTTAACTACTTTAACATTTGTTTCGCTTGTTTCACGGTTATTAAAAGTTGCGTCGCCGTTATACTGCGGGATTTTTATTTTGACAGGTCTGCTCTCCGGGTCGCCGGGGTTAATTTGATAGACGTTTTCCCAGTTTCCGCTTCCGTTGCGGGCATCTATTTCTATTGAAGTGATATGCCGCCGCTTTCGCAATACGTTATAAAGCTCGCCCTGTTCATTAAGTCCGTTAAGCGGGGTCATGTTCGATTCACCTACCGTAACTGTCATACGGTACTCTGTTGTATCATAGCTTATTCTGTTGTCGTCGCCCTTAACCTCATAAATTTTATACACAAAAGTGCCGGGCTCCTCATGGACGATACGCTTGTCGAAGCTGATTGTGCCGTCGCTGAGGTTTTTACCCTCGGAAACAACCGTGCCGGCTTCATTAACCACTTCAAATTTAAACTGCCCCTCGGTCATTTCTTTATCATGCCCGTCGGCAGAAACATAGGTCTTATCCGCGCTGATTTCAAGGCGCGAGCCTATATTCCACTGGTCGGTAATACCGACCAGCAAATATCCGTTGCACAAAATTCCGCCGCCGTGAGTGTATGAGGAATTTCCGTTTATGTATACCTTGGATAATTTTTTAGCCGCCGTTATTCCGTCCTCTTTGGGATGAGCCGTAAGACCCATAACGGATTCTGCCGTAAGATCCCATGTTACATCCGAAACAACAAATCCGTCCACCGTTCCCGACCAGTATGCGGGATATCCGCCGAGCATTTGACCGTGAACCTTACTGCTCAATGCACAATAATAATCTTTAAATCCGTAGCTTAAAAATGTGTCGTCCTCTGCGGCATATTTATGGTCGTCACTTTTGGATGAGCCGGAGCCCGAAAAATGTTCGCCCAATGCGTCATTATTATAGATTGCTCCGCCTTCTTTAACGGTGATGTTGATTCGACCCGTCGAGCATCCGGCAACGCCGCCGCCGAGTCCGCCGGCTGTATTCTCGGTTATAAGTGCGTCCAAGATAAAGGCTTGAGAATCTTCTGCAATGAAAATTCCGCCGCCGCCCCAGTGAACCGTTTGAATCAAATTGTTGTTTGTTATATGACCCGAAACAATATACAATTTGCCTCCGGCCTCTATTGTCATGCCGCCGCCCTCCGCGGATCTCGCAGCATTGCCGGATATAAATCCGCCGTGCATTTTTATAGAGCCGTTTCTTTGGCAGACTATGCCGGCACCGCCCGACGCGGTGTTTCCGGTTATGTATCCGTTATAAATGTTTAGCTTTGAGCCGTTGCCGATTGCCATGCCGCCGCCGCTGTTGTTATAACCGTTACCTCTGACATTGTTATTTGTGACATAACCGCCGTTCATTGCTACGGTTGAAAGCTCGTATGCGAAAATTCCTCCGCCGCCGGTATTGGTGCGCGTAGTTTCATTTCCGCTTAAAATTCCGCCGTTAATATTTACGAATGCATTGTTATGTGCGCATATCGCTCCGCCTCTTCCGGCGACATTGCCCGCCAGCACGGTGCCGGTAATGTTGAGTGTTCCGCCCTCGGCCCATATAGCCGCACCGAAGGAATTATCGTTATTATTATCGGGTCTGTTTATTCCGCAAATATATCCTCCGGAAAGATTTGCGGTTCCGCCGTTCATATACACGGCACGCTCTGAGCCGCCGCGAATAAAGCCGCTCTCAATGTTGAACGTACCGCCGTCCACATAGAATATTGCCTCACCGCTTGAACCTGTAACAATAGAGCCGCCCATAGGCACAGTGTGCTTAACCAGCGTCTCTGTTGTTGAACCGACTTCAGGGTCTACAACTTCCGTTTCAGTAACATAATACGTCAGTGTATTGCCGGAAATTTCGGCGACTCTGCCGTATTTGTTGCCGTCCGTCACGGTTGAAACAGTTTCTCTTTGCTGTGTGCTGTCTCTTAAAGTCAATGCTCCGCCGGAGGCAATTTTAAACGGTATTTCCGCACTGTCCGTTCCGCAGGTAAGTGTGTGACCGTTGAGGTCAAGCACAACATTCTTTCCGCTCGGAATTTCTATGGTATCGCTACCGACGTTGAAATCTGCCGTAAGCTGAATAACCTCACCGTTTGCGGCATTGTTCACGGCATTTGTCATTGCCGCCCATGTGCCGACGCCGTTGGTTTTTGCCGCCAGAACGGCATACACCGAGAAATGGTTTGTCTCAAACGAAACGGTTTCATCGTTTGTTTCGGACGCAACAATTTCTGTTCCGCCGTTGTCGCGAACGTAGCAAACGGTTGGCAAAGCGTCATTGTTTTTTAATGACGGAAGTGAAATTTCGACTTTGACAGGGTCTCTCTCGTCAACTTCATAAAGTTTGCCGTCGGAGTCATAAATCTTTATATCATATGCGCAAATAGGCTCGGTGCCGTCCACAACAATATCTACAGGGATTGCTCTGACAGCAAGGCCGCTCGGGAACCTGCCGCTCAGAGTAACGACATTATCATCGTCTTTAATTTCAACGCCGTTTTCGTTGCAGATATGTGCCGTGTAAGTTCTTTCTCTTTTTAAAGATATTTTTTCACCGAATATCTTCTTTGTTTTTTCTGGGTAGCAAAGTATTTCATCATGCTGATGCTCTTCTAATTTGCATGTAAGAATCTTTTTAGTCTCTGCGGGAACAATACATTTTTCGTTATGTTGATGCCTGAGCAGCTCTGTCTTGCCGCAGACGAGTGCACCGTTTTTATAGCAATCATCCGTATGCTGATGGAATATATGCTCTTCTTCGCCGCACACCAACTTGTCGCCGTCGTAGCACTTTTCAGTGTGAGTATGTTCTTTTATCTCCGGCAATTCACAAATGAGCTTATCATTCTCGTCATAACAATTTTTGTCATGCTCATGTATGACATAATCCGCAAAGCCGCAAACAAATTCGCCGTCTTTTTTGCAGCTTTCATCATGCTTATGCACGTTAAAAGTGCAATTTATTTTTGTCGGTACGGTAACCTGTGAATAACATTCTTCGGTATGTATATGCTCTTCAAGACCGCAAATCGGGTCTTCGCTCAAAGTTATGGCAGGTATTATCAATGCGTAAACCGTGCAAAAAACAACTATGCACGACAAAGCGGTTAGCAGCCTGTGCCAACGCTTTTTACGCAAATGTGCTTTCGCATATTTTTCTGTTTGTGTTGACATATCGTAACGCATTGAAACACCTCCCTTCCGGAAATTTAAAATGTCGCTATTTCAACACTCCGAAATCTTTAAGCGGCCAAATGCAAAATACTATTCTTCCCACTATCTGATCCGTCGGTATGCAGCCGACTGCCGTATTTCTTGAATCTATTGACACATCTCTGTTATCGCCGACCACAAACCATGCATCGTCACCCACCTGATACGGAAGTTCCACGGTGGTTTCGCCATATGCCTTTTCGTCTATATACGGCTCGTCCAAAAGCTCGCCGTTAACCGTTATATTGCCGTCTTTGTCTATATTTATCCAGTCTCCCGGCTTTCCGATAACGCGTTTTACAAGAAGCTTGTTTTCATACCACAAGCCCACAACGTCGCCCGTTGAAAACTGTGAGCCCTTCAAGGCAATCACTATTTCTCCGTCCTTCAGTGTGGGGTTCATTGAGGAGCCGTAAATCTGAAGCACCGGCATCCAAAGCGTTGCAACCAAAACGGCCAGAGCCGCAACCACCACCAATATCGCAACGGTGCTTTTAAGCGTTTTGCTGTATCTCCGCTTGTAACGGAGCCTCGCTCTTTCCGCCTCAACCTGCTCTATAGATGGAATTTGAACGGCAGTTTTTTTGTTTAGTGCCATATTTTTTGTTTACTCCTTAATCCTTGAGAAACATTTTAAGCTCGTTGTGAGCGCGCATAAATTCATCGGTTTTTTTTCTGAACTCGGTCCATTTTTCTTCGACCTGTTCATCGGCGTTTCTGATAATGCGTTCCGCCTCGTCTTCGGCGTCTGAAAGTATTTTTTGGCATCTGCTCTCAACATCTGCATTATCCGCTTTTATTTGCGAAAGATATTCGTCGGCGGCATTTTGAGCGGCTTCAAAAATTCCGCTGAGTTCAACGGTTGCCTCTGCAATAGAGCCTGCCTGAGAAAGCTTAAGCTCTCTTGATTCAAGGCTGTTTTTGAGTTTTTTATTTTCTTTTTCGAGAGCGGATTTTTGCTTTTTCAGCTCTTGCTCGTTTTTTTGGAGTTCATATATTATCTCTACCAATTCACTGCGGCTGAGACGTCTGAATTTTTTATCGGTCATGCTAACCTCTCCGTTCTGATGAATTAAAAATCAATACCGAAAGTTTTGAAAAACTGAAATCTGATATACCTCCGACAGCCGCAAGAGGCTGCGTTCCTTTTATAATTTATATTTTTTAGCTCGCACGGAGTTCTATGGACTCCCGTTTAATTTACCTGTTTTTTAATATAATATTATAATTTCTAAAGCCCCAAACGAGTAATACGAGGCCTTAAAAGCCCTAAATCAAGCTGATTATATAATCAGACATAATAAATTTATCATTTTTTTCTGATTTAAGCAACCCTAAATAGACACATTTTGAGTTTTGTCGCAGCAAATCATCATTATACACTATTTGCCGAGAAGCAAATCGAATAAAACAGTGACTTATCACAAATAATTATTTTCTTGTTTCTATTAAAATTACTTTTAATAGATAAATTTTGTAATTACAGCAACAAAAGCTTTGATATTGGCTTTTAAACCGGAATACAAATAATATTTGTATAAATTTAAAATTTTTACGCATAACGAAACCGATACACCGATATAACAAATGTTACCGATGTATCGGTTTTAAGCTTAAAGCATTTTAATTATGCGAACAAAAATCTCCGCCGCTCTTATTTTATTGCCTATTCAACCGTGCATTTGCAAAATAATGCCGCACCGCCGCGAGAAATTTTCCCGCGGCGGTGCTCTGCCTTTGCAAATTATTTATCAATCGTTGTTTTATTTAAAACATGTTATGGATGGCATATTTGGTAAACACAAGCGATTTCTGCGAATCCTTGAAATCTAACTTAAAAAATACATCATCCCGCCCAAATTTTTTGCAGCATTCGTCATAGGTTTTTTCAAGTGCACCTGTGGTATAAAACTCATTCATAAACGCAGATATAAATTCATCGGTATTATATGTATCTAAAAGGTCTACGTCTAAGTCATCCCAATTATATGCCAAAAGATTTAAGAATTCGGGCATTTTTTCGTTTTGAACAGACGGACCTTTTTCACAATCGTATAAGTCACCTGCAAAAATTTTTATTGACTCAACATTGTCGGCACTGATTTGAATGTTGTGCTCGCTTTCTTTTTTCAAATAATACTTATGTTGCTGAGTCATAAACGCTGAACCGTTATTGCAAATAATTAAGTCGCCGATAGAGAAATATCCGATATTCTCTTTAATGCGGTCATGTTTTAGACTGAATGTATTATATTTACTGCTGACAGGATAATATATTTCCTGCTTTGTTTTATACGAAAGCAGACATTTTTCAAATTCTTTTGAAAAGCCAACCTCTGACGGAGACAAGGGCGCAAACTCATATTGACCGTCCGGATTTATTTTAATATATGTATCTTCTTTGTATACAATATCGGTGCTGCCATCGCAATAGCTTATAATCTCATCGGGATTATTTTTTTCAATTGGCATATAGTTATATATCACAAAATATGCAACAAATATTAAAACTACCGCACATATGCCTCCGATTATTCCTAAAAAAATCTTTGCCGACTTTTTCATCTGATGCCTCCTAAAAAAATATAAGTTTTCAATGGCTCATATACTTCGTTGGTGCGTTTGTGAGAAATTTTCACGGCGGCGGTGCTTTGCCCCTACAATTTGTTGTTTTTTAAGAAACTATATCAATACATATCTGATTAAACATATAAATTTATAGAAGCAAAAGTTTGCGCAAAACATCAATATGATTAAAAGTACGGGTCCATTATTTCTGATTTATACCGCCCTTCGGTTTGTTTTTGAGGAATCTCTGTTGCGACATAATAATTTTCGTCAAAAATAACATGAAAATATTTAAGTCCGAGAGCTCCGTCATTTACCCCGACAAAGAATTTATCACCGACTGACAGCTTTTCTACGGAATTTCTGGGAACTGTTACCTCAAATTCCGTTTCGTCTATATTGCACAAAATTATTGTATCTCTGTAACCGAGATAATAGGGTATATCTACTCTTTCAGCGCCTTTGTCTGTAATATCAATAGCTTCAGCTTTTATAATTCGGTCTTCTGACTGTTTGCTAAAGACTTCGTTTGCACGGCGGGTACCTATAAACAGACAAAACCACAGCATAAATACTATTAAAAGTGAAAAGCCCACGTTTTTCGCTTTATCTTTTTTTACAGAAAACAATAAAATAATCAATGATGAAATTACCGCGCAAGCCAATTCCAAATATACATCGGAATCCATTGTTATATACCAGCCGGGCTCTGACATCGGAAAAACGAACGCCAACCCAAGCGACAAAAAGGTTACGGATTTTTTGTCTTTTACAAAAGATACTAATGATATTACAATCATTAGTAAAGAAAATATCATTAACCACATGCAATCACTTTTCCTCTGATTACTATTCTTTCATCAATTTTTCCGTCTGTAAAGTAATCCAAAATTAACGCAATTGCGGACCCTAATGACAAAAGCCTTAAAGCAATAGACCACATATAAACGAAGTTCTTTGACGATTTCTATATACATATTTAGTGAATTTGGACACTGTTTTTATTAGTGCGGCAGGAATAAAATTAGATATAAAAATACCTGTTGCTCTCCAAATAACTTTTCTCAAAAGGGTAAATCCTTTTGTAAACATTGTTCTAAATTTAGGCACAGCAGAATACATAAGTTTATTATAAAATAATTTAAAACCTTTTTTTCTTGCATAATACTTCAGTCCCGACCCAACAACATCGTAGCCTATTTTTGCAATTCGTAAAAATGAAATTGTTGTAAAAGCAATATCTAATATTAATGCAAAGCCATCTATAGTTAACAATCCACTTGGGTCACTGTCAAGCACTGGGTCATTATTGCAATATGCAAAGAGGTTGGCTCCGTTTATTGTGCCGGTTGTGTCGCAAAGAATATTGGTATCGTCCGTGTTTATAAATCTTCCGACTTCCGGGTCATAGTAGCGTGACTGAAGATAATAAAGACCTGTTTCATAGTCATAGAAATAACCTCTGTATGTTACGTTGTTTATTGAGGCTATATCAATCAAACAAACTTACATTTTAAAAATAACACATAAAAATTTGTTAGTCAATAGATTTATAAGAACTTTGTTCTATATATTATATGATGAAATAACAAATAGAATCTGCATTTAGCTGAAGACCGTGGGAATGTCACAATTCCCACGGTCTTTATTGATATTGAGTTTTTTAGTTACAGCTATTTAAAAAAGAGCTATATTTGCGATTGTGGTTTACCCATGAAAACGGTCACATTTTATGCAAACTAAAAATGGAAAGTATAAAAATATATTTTTCTCTCTTGAGATGAAAGAAGTACAAGGCGATTTTCTTCATTATAAAATTTATCGGAGTAAAAAAATTTTTGGGTTTGGATAAAGTTATTAAAATTTGCATCTGCATTTTTACTGAGTTCACTTTCATCATACATAAAACCCAAATCCCCGGTTTGCGGTATTTTTGAAGTAAGCGTCCAATCGTCATATTTTTTCAACAATTCGTCGTAATACTCTTCGGTTACGGTCAAATTTCCCGAACAATAATAACATTTTGGCACTCCCAAGATTATAGCGGTAGGAGTGAAATATGCCTCACAGTTTAAGATTGATGATTTTAAATCGTCATTTATCCCAATATATTCATTCAGGCTTTCCGCATCCGATATTTCAATCGTTTTGCCCTCATATTGCGGGGCCAACCTCTCGCTTTCTTCTACTATATAAGTAACAACAAGATAAATACTAAGATAAAAAATTGCCACTAAAGAAAGTAAAGAAGCACAAACAATAATTATTATTTTTAATGCTTTTTTTATAATAAACCCTCCAATCAGTAATAAGATACAGTTATTCTATTATCGTTTTTCCACTTAAGTTTAAACGCAACAATTCCATATGAATAATAATCATGTGCCAAACCCATTTCAATAAATATACCTGTATTTTTAATAGCAAATTTAACGCCCTTGTTCATGATAGCATTATCAGTTATTTTGAATGCTTTCGTCTTGCTAAAATTATATAAATCAATCGCAAGAACCGCTACTTTAGCTGTATATTCCTTTGCTTTACTGTCATAGAAGATTTGAGCGCCTATATTAGCCCAATGGGAATTTAATGCAAATTTCCAATCCATAGTGCTACAATCTACCATAAAATAGATATCTCTACAAATACTATAATTGGACTTTGTTCCGTAGTATTTTATTACATATTTTTTCATTTCAAAAAAATGTTTAATTATTGTTTCTTTTATTTGACTATCTTGATTATAAGCCTCCATATAGTTATACATGAACATTTCCCCTTCTCCGTCCAAACAACGCTTATAAAATTTAACACCATTAGGATATTTGAGAGATAAAACGGAAGACCCTGTATAAGCTAAATTTTTTAATGCTTTATAATAAGGTGTTTTCTTTCTGTTAATAAAAACATAATCATCTTTTTCTCTTTTAGGTTCAAAAAGTGAAATTGATTCTTCAAATATATACTTTCCTGAATAGCCGCCATAGTCAACTTTGCTCACCGGATTATTCGCACAATACGCAAATATGTTGGTAGTTAACGGTGAGGAATCATAACCAATATACGCAGTATCGTCCGCATTGATGAAGCGACCGGTTTCGGGGTCATAATAGCGTGACTGTAGATAATAGAGACCTGTTTCAACGTCATAGAAATAGCCTCTGTACATTATGCTGTTCATTGCGGCAACTATCATTGCCTCAAGCTTACCGAGAGAGTCAAGCTCCTCGTTGTAATCGTATGTCACATTTTCCCATGCGTCATAAATCATACCTATGCAAGCTATGTTGTCTGTTGCATTGATTATTCCGCCGACGTCACCTTGAATCGTTTTAACATAAATATATGTTTTGTTATTATATGTGAATCCGTAAACTTCGTCGTTTAAGTCTACAGATAGCTGATAACTGCCGTCAAGCCGTTTGCAGTCTCTTGCTTTAATAAACTTTTCAACAATCCAACAAGCTTTTTAACAGCCTTTCACGGTTATTTATAAACAGCTCTGTAACCTTATAGCTGTCAGTTTCTTCATATTGACAGGTATGGATTTTTCCGTTATCGAAGCTAAAAATTTCGGCATTCGGTACACCGAGTAAAATCGGTGAATGTGTAGCTATAATAAATTGTGCGTCATCGCTTGCACATCTGCAAATCTCTGTCATCAGTGTAAGCTGCCTTTGTGCAGACAATGCCGCCTCCGGCTCATCAAGCAAATACAGACCGTTGGGTCGAACATTATTCTGCACCATTTTTAAAAAGCTTTCTCCGTGTGAACTCTTGTGGTACTCTTCCGACGGGTGTGCAAAATCAGAATATTCCTCCTCTTTGGTTGCAACATTATAAAAGCTTTCTGCTCTTAAAAAATAGCCCCATTTCTCTTTCCTGTATCCTTTTGCAATCGTTATGGCATTGCATAGCTCCGAGTGCGTATCGTGCGTTGAAAAGCAATAATTTTTCGTTCCGCCCTCAGGGTTAAATCCGTGTGCAACGGCTATCGCCTCAAGTAAAGTCGATTTACCGCTCCCATTCTCTCCGACAAAAAAAGAAACAGGTTTTGTAAATTCGATTTTTTCAACCTTATAGAGTGCTTCAATGTTTTTAAGGTAACTGTCGTCATTTATCATATCCCAATCAAAAAGCACACTTTGTATAAATTGATGATTCATTTTTCTATCCTTACCAATTTAATAATAAGCATTTCAAATGCTACAAACAGTGTAGCATTTGATAATGATTTTTTCAATATAAATTTTTAAAAATCGGCTTGCTTTGTATTGTGATGCTTATAATATTTAATAAACTAATATAACCGTATCACTTCTGACGGTTGTTAATTTGCGCAAAACAAGTACCTTTAAATTATCAAGATAAAAAAATATTAGACACATTACAAGAGTAATACTCTAAATAATGTGTCTAACTTTTTAATTATTTATTTTGCAATATAATCTAAAAGCAGCTTATTTCATTGCCTCTTCAACTGCAACAGCGCAAGCAACTGTGGCACCGACCATCGGGTTATTGCCCATGCCCATAAGTCCCATCATCTCAACATGAGCGGGAACAGATGAAGAACCTGCAAACTGTGCGTCACCGTGCATACGACCCATTGAGTCTGTAAGACCGTAAGAAGCGGGACCTGCGGCAACGTTGTCGGGGTGAAGTGTACGGCCTGTGCCGCCGCCCGATGCAACCGAGAAATATGATATGCCGTTTTCGTTGGCATACTTTTTATATGTGCCTGCAACAAGGTGCTGGAAACGGGTCGGGTTAGTTGAGTTGCCTGTGATAGATACGTCAACCTTCTCATGCTTCATGATAGCAACGCCTTCGAGAACGTCGTTTGCGCCGTAGCAGCGAACCGCAGCTCTCTCACCCTTTGAGTAAGCTTTTGTCTCAAGAACATGAAGCTCGCCCTTGTGGAAATCATAATCGGTCTTAACATATGTGAAGCCGTTGATTCTTGAAATAATCATTGCGGCGTCTTTGCCGAGGCCGTTAAGGATAACCTGGAGAGGCTCTTTACGAACCTTGTTGGCTGTTTTTGCAATACCTATTGCGCCCTCTGCGGCAGCGAAAGATTCGTGACCCGCAAGGAATGCGAAGCACTTTGTTTTTTCGTTAAGAAGCATTGCACCGAGGTTGCCGTGACCGAGGCCGACCTTTCTCTGCTCTGCAACAGAACCGGGGATGCAGAATGCCTGCAAGCCGATACCGATAGCGGCAGCTGCGTCAGATGCGTTTTTGATGCCTTTTTTGAGAGCAACCGCAACGCCGAGGGTATAAGCCCAAACTGCGTTGTCGAATGCGATAGGCTGAACGCCCTTTACGATGCCTTCAACATCAATGCCTTTTTCTTTGCAAAGAGCCTGCGCGTCTTCAAGGCTTGCGATGCCGTACTCGGCAAGGCATGCTTCGATCTGGGGCATTCTTCTCTCTTTGCCTTCAAATTTTACGTCATTAGCCATTGTGCGTTCCTCCTTTAATTATTCTTCACGGGGGTCAATATACTTTGCAGCGTCTGCAAAGCGACCGTATGTGCCGACATTCTTTTTGTATGCTTCATCGGGAGTAACGCCGTGACGTATATCCTCAAGCATTTTGCCGAGCTTAACAAACTCATAGCCGATAACCTGATCTTCGTCGTCAAGAGCCATGCGGGTAACATAGCCCTCTGCCATCTCCATAAAGCGAACGCCCTTTTCTTTGGTAGAGAACATTGTACCTACCTGAGAGCGAAGACCCTTACCGAGATCCTCAAGGCCTGCACCGACCAAAAGACCGTCCTCAGAGAAAGCGGACTGTGTGCGGCCGTATACGAACTGAAGGAAAATCTCACGCATTGCAACGTTGATAGCATCGCAAACGAGGTCTGTGTTAAGGCACTCAAGAAGAGTTTTGCCGGGAAGAATCTCTGCTGCCATAGCAGCCGAGTGAGTCATGCCCGAGCAGCCGATAGTCTCAACAAGAGCCTCTTCAACTATACCGTTCTTTACGTTAAGTGTAAGCTTGCAGGTACCCTGCTGAGGTGCGCACCAGCCCACGCCGTGTGAAAAGCCTGAAATATCTTTTATTTCATATGCCTTGACCCACTTACCCTCTTCGGGTATCGGAGCCGGACCGTGATGAGGTCCCTTTGCGACTTTACACATTTTTTCAACTTCGTGTGTGTAATTCATATTATTTAACTCCTTTCGGTTTAATACCTCTTGTCAGCCGGCAGACAGCCCCTGCCGCCTAATCTTCATTATTATACCAATTCGTCAATAAATTATCAAGAGTTAATTAAATAAATTTTAAAAGAAGAAGCCGCCCTGCACCAAAAAATGTGCAAAGCGGCAAAATTCATTATTTATCTTCTTCTGCAGTAACTTCTGTTGCCGTGGTCGGGATTTCTTCCGGTTCGTCTTTGAGTTCGCCTTTCATAAGAAGCTGGAAATCCTCTCCCTTTATCTTCTCATGCTTTACAAGGTATGCAGAGAGCTCGTCAAGCTTATCTCTGTGAGCGGTAAGAATTTCTTCTGTTCTCTGATAAGCATTGTTAATGAGCATCTCAACCTCTCGGTCGATTGCGGTTGCGATAGTTTCTGAATAATTTTTTGCGTGACCGTAATCTTTGCCGAGGAACACCTCGTCATTTGACGCCGCAAAGCATATGGGACCGAGCGTATCGCTCATGCCGTATTTTGCAACCATCTTTCTCGCAATGTCGGAGGCTCTCTCAATATCGTTAGACGCGCCTGTCGAAATATCGCCGCAGGCAATCTTTTCCGCAACACGTCCACCGAGGAGGGAGACAAGCTCATCGAGCATTTCATTTTTATATTTATAAGTTTTATCCTCTGTCGGAATATACATTGTATATCCGCCCGCCATGCCTCTGGGGATAATAGAAACCTCGTGAACAGGGTCTTGCGAGTCGAGATAATAGCTGCTGACTGCGTGACCTGCCTCGTGATAAGCCGTCATGCGCTTTTCTTTGTCGCTCATTTTGTGCGACTTTTTCTCTGTGCCCATAACCACTTTTATGGTGGCTTCCTGTATCTCGGTCATGGTGATTGCTTTTTTATTTCTTCTTGCGGCAAGGAGCGCTGCCTCATTCAGGAGGTTTTCGAGGTCTGCGCCGACAAAACCGGCGGTTGAATTTGCAATAACCTTGAGGTCAACATCGGGAGCAAGGGGCTTGCCCTTTGAATGAACCTTGAGGATTGCCTCTCTGCCCTTGGCGTCGGGATAGCCGACGGTAACCTGCCTGTCAAAACGGCCGGGTCTTAAAAGAGCCGGGTCAAGTATATCGGGTCTGTTGGTTGCTGCGATTACGATAACGCCCTCGTTCACGCCGAAGCCGTCCATCTCAACAAGCAGCTGGTTAAGAGTCTGCTCTCTTTCATCGTGTCCGCCGCCCATGCCAGCGCCTCTGTGGCGGCCGACGGCATCTATTTCATCTATAAAGATAACCGACGGAGCGTCTTTTTTGGCTTTATCAAAAAGGTCTCTTACTCTTGACGCGCCGACGCCCACATACATCTCAACAAAATCGGAGCCCGATATTGAGAAAAACGGAACATCCGCTTCACCCGCAACAGCTCTTGCAAGCAAAGTTTTACCTGTGCCGGGAGGGCCGACGAGCAAAACGCCCTTGGGGATTCTTGCGCCGAGAGCACTGAACTTTGACGGATTTTTGAGGAAATCAACCATTTCGGAGAGTTCCTCTTTTTCTTCGTCAGCACCTGCGACCTGCTCAAAGGTAGTTTTCTTTTTGTTGTCTTTCGCGGTCTTAACGCGAGCCTTACCGAAGTTGAGAGTTCTGTTCATATCGCTGCCTGCGCTGTTCATTCGTCTCATCATAACGACGAGCATAATTATGCAGACGGCACCGATTATAAACGAGGGTAAAAGATTGAGTATCCACGAAGAAGAGTTTGCCGTGTACTCATATTTTATCATATCGTCTTCGGTTTTGGCATTTTTGTTGTGCTCTCTGACGGTTTCGTTTACGTCGTCAAGGAACACGCTGACATTGGGAACAGTATATTTTTTTACGCTGTCCTCGCCCTCAAGCTTATACTCGAGCGCACCGCTTGTAATATTGAGCTTGAACGCATCGACCTTATCCTGATCAAAATACTGAACTATCTGATAATACTCGGTCTGCACCTTTTTAGTGGTGCTTGAGGCATACATAACACCTATTACAAGCGCAATCGGGATAAGAATATACGGCAATATTACCCAGCCGCGGCCCTTTTTTGGCCCGCCGGGGCGGCCGTTATTTTTCTGGTTGTTCGGATTATCCAATAAATTCACTCCTCACGGAAAAACCGCATTTTATTTTAACCGTAAATCTCAGGCTTCAAAACGCCTATATACGGAAGATTTCTGTATTTTTCGTCAAAGTCAAGTCCGTAGCCGACAATAAACTCATCGGGAACTTTTGTGCCGGAATAATCGGCATAAACCTGCGCCTCGCGTCTCTCAGGTTTATCAAAGAGTGTGCAGATTTTTATGCTCGCCGGCTTTCTGGTTTTGAGGATGTCTATTACATAGCTGAGCGTTTTGCCGCTGTCAAGAATATCCTCAACAATTAAAAGGTCATATCCCTCAAGGTTAATATCAAGGTCTTTTTGAATTTTGACCACACCCGATGTTTTTGTGCCCGAGCCGTAGCTTGAAACAGACATAAAATCTATTCTGCAAGGTATGGTGATTGCGCGCATGAGGTCTGCCATGAATATTACAGAGCCTTTTAATATGCTGACAAGCAAAAGATTTTTGTCTTTATAATCTTCGCTTATCTGCTTGCCGAGATTTTTTACTATTTCGGCGAGCTCTTCTGCCGAAAAATAAATTTCTTTAATATCTTCTTTCATATTTGAGTACCCCTTTTGACATCTGCTTTTAAAATAACCGACGTGTTTTTTGTAACCTTGCATCTTTCCGCACATCCGAAGCCCTCGACCCAAACGGGACCGTTTTCGTCCGCTAAAATGCAAACGGCGTTTTTATCGGCAATTTTTGCCTCAACAAACAATTTTTTTATTTTTTTTGTGCAGTTTCTGCCTGCAATTTTTATTTCGTCTCCCTCGCGTCTGCTGCGAAGCGTGAGTTTACCCACAATGCGTTCAAAGTCTAACACATTCTTATGAACAAATTGTATCTTTACTGCTGAAGAATTATGAATTATTTGAAGATTGACTTTTGCCGTGGGTGTTATTATCTCTTTTTCGGGTTCGGCATCAAAGCTCCAGCTCTTTGTTTTAGGCTGTTCGCCAAAGGTGAGCAAGCCGTTTTTAACGCTTACCGAAACTCCGCCCAAAATTTGAGTTTTTCCTCCCGTGAGTATTGACTCAACATTTTTGACATGATTTGCCTCAGGGATTTTGCCCGTCTCTTTTTCTATCAAAGAGAACACTGCTCTGCCCCTTATTGCCGGGTGTTCGTCGAGCAGTATTTTTGCATCATAACCGCCGGGAAGTGCGGAACGCTTTAACAATTCGTTTGTATGGGAAGAGAAATAGTCGTTATCACATTCGGCGCACTCGACAAGCCTTGCCGCCGCCGACTCAAAAGACGGATTTATCTTTTTAAGCTCCGGTATAACATTCAGTCTTATTCTGTTTCTCGCATAAAAATCATCGGCGTTTGTGGAATCCGTAACATATTTTATATCGTTTTCTTGGCAATATTTTTCTATCTCCGACCTGCTGCAGCAAATCAGCGGTCTTATTATATTGCCTCTCACCGCCGGGATTGACGACAGCCCCTTTGACGATGTGCCCCTCGCAATGTTAAAAAGCAGGGTTTCGCATCTGTCGCTGAGGTTATGTGCCGTGGCTATGAGAGCCGAGCGGTCTATGCTCTCGAAAAACTCATAACGGATTTTTCTTCCGCACTCCTCAAGCCCCATACCGCTTTCTTTCGCAAGAGACGGCACATCGCAGTGAAGAATTTTAAGCTCCACACCGAGCGAAGAGCAAAAATCTTTAACAAAATTTTCGTCTCTGTCGGCTTCTTCCCCTCTTATTCCGTGGTTGACATGAGCTGCCGTGATGTTTAAAGAATATTCTTCTTTAAGACGGCAGAGCACATGGAGCAGCGTGCAGGAATCCGCACCGCCGGAAACGCCGACCGTAACGCTGCGACCCGAAGAAAACATACCGTATTTTTCAATCGTTTCTTTGATTTTACATATCATTTCTTACTTTCTCCATACCCATAAACAGAGTGTGGTCGGCATCCCAGACCATGTTGACCGTTTCGGTCGGTCCGTGCCTGTTTTTGGCTACGATAATTTCAACCTGGTCGGCTCTTTTTTCTTCGCCGTCGTCGGTTTTTTCATCGTCGTCCTCTTCGCCGCTGTAATAATCCTGCCTGTAAAGCATAAGAACTATATCCGCGTCCTGCTCGATAGAGCCCGATTCACGAAGGTCGGCAAGCTGAGGTCTGTGCGATTTGCCTCTGCCCTCTGTACCTCTGGAAAGCTGGGCGCAGACAACAACGGGAATATTGAGGTCTTTTGCCATCATTTTAAGCTCTCTCGTGATTTCGCTGACGGCCTGAACACGGTTTTCTACCCTGCCGGCAGGTTTTATAAGACCGAGATAGTCGATTATGACGCATTCAACGTCTTTCATTCGTCTTATTTTAGCTTTCATCTCGGCAACGGTTATTGAGCTTGTGTCATCAAAATAAAGCTCACACTTTGAAAGAACGCCCGTAGCCATGCCGAGTCGCTCCCAATCCTCGCCGTCAAGCTCGCCCGTTCTCATCTTGCTGCTGTTTACCCTCGCCTCGGTGGCAAGCACACGCATTGCAAGCTGTTCTTTTGTCATTTCGAGAGAGAACATTACGACTTTTCTTTTGCCTATATAAGACACGTTGCGCGCAAGATTCAGCGCAAAGCTCGTTTTACCCATTGCAGGGCGCGCGCCTATGAGCACAAGGTCTGATTTGTGAAGACCCGTCATTACCTTGTCGAGATCCGAAAATCCCGTAGGGTAACCCTTATAAAGGTCTTTTTCCTCCGACGTCAGGTGCTGAAGCGTGGTATAAACATCATTTATGATTATATCGCCGAGCTTTGACGGGTCGTTTGTCTTTTTACCCTGTCTTATATTATAAATTCGCTGTTCCGCCGCATCGAGCAAGAGGTCTGCGTCACGATCCTGCTGAGAAGCATCGTCAATAGTCTCGCGCGAAGCATTGATAAGAGTTCTTATATAATATTTTTCTCTGACGATTTTTGCATAAGACTCAACATTTGCGGTTGACGGAACAATCTCGGCAAGCTGGAACAAATAGTTTTTGCCTGCCGCGGTGTCATATACCTTATCTTTAACGAGCGAATCAAGCACAATAAGCGGGTCGATTTTGCCGCCCATTGCCTCAATGGTCGCCATAGCCGAAAAGATTGCCTTGTGCTGAGGCAAATAGAAGTGCTCGGCGCTGATAATAACCTGCACCTGCATCATGCATGCCGGGTCGATAAGAATACTGCCGAGTACCGCCTGCTCCGCTTCAAGGCTGTACGGCTGATTTAAGCCGTCGGCGGAAGTGAGAGAAACGTCCATTTTTTATCCTCTGCCTTTTTTAATTTTCGCTTACCGAAACAAAGAAGTCCGCTGTTATTCCCTGATAGAACTTTGCCTGTGCCGGGTAAGTGCCGAAAGCTTTTATATCTTCGGAGTTAACCTTTCTTTTATCAACATCTATGCCGAACTGCTTTTTGACCTCTTCTGCAATTTCTTTAGAGGTTACAGAGCCGAAAAGCTTGCCGTTCTGACCTGCTTTTGCGGTGATTTTTATTGTTTTGCCCTTGAGCTTTGCCGCCGCCTCGTTTGCCGCCGCGGTTTCAAGGTCTATCTTATGCTGGCGTGCGTTTTCTCTGTTTTTAAGCTCTGTCATAGACTGGGCATTCGCCTCTGTCGCAAGCTTTCTGGGGAAGAGGAAGTTGCGTGCGTAACCGTCGGATGTTGTTACCATTTCGCCCTTTTTGCCGAGATTTTTTACATCCTGTGTGAGAATGACTTTCATATATTTGACCTCCGTAATAAAGTATTATTTTAAAAATTCATCAAGCACCGATAAAAGCTTTGCTTTCACAGCGTCCTCATTTTCATCTTTAAACTGTGCCGCCGCCATGGTCTGATGACCGCCGCCGCCGAGTTTTTCCATAATTATCTGCACGTTGATACTGCCGAGCGAACGTGCCGAAACATTGACCGTGCCGCCCGTTTTGAAAATTACGAATGACGCGTCTATTCCTTTTATATTAAGAAGCTCGTCTGCCGCCTGCGCCGCAATAACTCTGATTTGCGGTGAAGATGCTTTGCACACCGACACCGCGCACTTTTTATATTCATGCGCCGCAGAGATTATTTCGTTGCGCTCTTTATATGCCGACATATTATCCGCAAAGAGCTTTTTAACTCTGACTGTATCTGCGCCCGCGCCTTTAAGGTACGCCGCCGTCTCAAATGTTACAACACCGGAGCGCAGAACGAAATTCTTTGTATCAAGCATAATACCCGAAAGAAGTGCATCCGCAACAACAGAGCCGATTTTTATCTTTTGCGGCAGATACTGTATCATCTGCGTAACAAGCTCCGAAGCAGACGAAGCGGACGGGTCATGAAAAAATATGACCGCGTCGTCAATATATCCCACAGATTTTCTGTGGTGGTCGATAACAACCGTTGTGTTTGATTTTTGCAAAAGCTCCGGGCATTCCACAAAATTTTTGACGTGAGTATCCGTCACTACAAGCAAAGTCTTTTTCTTCCATTCGTCCATTGCTTTTTCGGCAGAAATTATATAATCCGAAAATCCGTTTTCGCTCATATAATCTATGAGCGGCTTTGAAAGCGCGGTTGCAATGTCTGTGACTATATAAGCCTCTTTGCCGTAGGCTCTTGCTATTGCGGCAATACCGAGCCCCGAGCCGAGTGCATCAAGGTCGGGGTATTTGTGACCCATTATCATAACCTTGTCGCAGCCCTCAAGCAAATCGCAAAATGCGTTGGCGACAATTCTGGTTCTCACCTTTGTCTGCCTTTCAACGCTTTTTGAAACTCCGCCGTAAAAATCATAAGTATCTTTGTTTTTGACGGCAGCCTGGTCGCCGCCTCTGCCGAATGCCATGTCAAGAGCCTGCTTTGCCTGCGTTTCGCAGCTGCCGACCCCTCCCTCTGCGCCGACGCCTATCGAGATAGTTATATTCACGGGTGCATCGTTATAAGTATAGGCTCTTACGAGATCGAGAATATCAAATTTTTTCTCAACCATTTTTTCGACATCACCCGTCTGAGCAACAACGATAAAAGAGCTTTCGCCGCTCTTTGTCATAAGACAGCCGTATGAAGAAAGCCAGTTTTCTATAAGCTTTTCTATGCCGTTTTTTATCGCCGCACAGTCGGACTCGCGGTAAACGCGCCTGACTTCCTCCATACTGTCAATGGCTATTAAAAGCACCGCGGGTCTTGTGCGTAAAAATTCTTCTGCAACAAGGCGAAGCTTTGTATTATCGGCAAAAAAGAATATATATTGACCGGAGCCGACTTTTTCGGCATATACAGCAAAGTATTTTTTGCCGCACTTAATGTTAGCGCCCGAAGCCGCCGCATTCGCAAGCGACTCCGCACCGTCGGAATAAAAATCGTCAACCTTGCTGCAAGGATTATCAAGCAATACCGTATCTTCAAATCTGCGGTTAAACCATATGAACTTTCCGCTTTCGTCCGAAACGAGGACGGGCATAGGAAAATTCTCGCCGCTCTTTCCGTCCTTAAAGCTTAAATCCTGCGATATTCTGTATATAAGGTCCTGCTTTTTCTTTCTGAGAATTGCGTAATAAGCCACGGTCAAAAGCATAACCGCCGCTATTGCCGCAAACTCGGCTATCGCCAGCTCATGCTCGCCGAGTATGGCTGTTGAAACGGCAAATATAACGGCTGCCGCTATTGCCGCTATAAAAACAGGAAAATTACGCAAAACATATTTCAGTCTCATAAAAGCTGCAACGCGGTGTGCCGCAGGCGGTGACCGCTTCCTTTCTCAAAACTTTTTAAACTTCCATAACTATGGCAAGAATCATGGGATTTCTGCCCGTCTTTTCAAACATAAGGTGAGAAACTTCGTCTCTTACCCTGCCCTTTATCGTGTTCCAGTCAAGAGAGCCCTTGTTCACGCAGTCCTCAATCGCATAGCGTGCAATGTCTCTTGCGTCGTCTATAAGCTCTTCGCTCTCTTTAACATACACAAAGCCTCTTGAAATTATCTCGGGTCCCGCAATTATGTCGCCCGTAACGCCGTCTATCGAAACGGTAACCACTATAAGTCCGTCCTCCGAAAGACGCTTTCTGTCGTGAATAACAACATTGCCCACATCGCCGACTCCCGAACCGTCAACAAATATTTTTGCAACGGGGAGCTTGCCCAGCTCTTTAATGCCGTTTTGCGATACTTCAATCTGCGCGCCGTTATCCGCAACATAAATGTTTTTTTGGTCGATGCCCATACTTTGAGCAAGCATTGCGTGCTTTCTCAAATGCTTTTGCTCACCGTGAACCGGTATAAAAAACTTAGGCTTTATAATGCCCATCATGAGCTTTAACTCTTCTTGGCAGGCATGACCCGAAACGTGTATTCCGTCGGTCTTTTCGTATATAACCTCTGCGCCGAGCTTCATAAGCTCGTTAATGACGTTGCTGACGGTCTTTTCGTTGCCCGGTATCGGCGTTGCCGAAATTATAACATAGTCGTTAGGGCCTACGTTGACGTTTCTGTGATCCGAAAACGCCATCCTCGTCAGTGCGGACATAGGCTCGCCCTGACTGCCCGTGGTTATAATGACCATATCCTCGGCAGGGTACTTATTTACCATATCAATACTTACTATCTGACCCTCTTCAACATCGAGGTAGCCCATCTCCGCACCGATGGATATTACATTTTCAAGGCTTCTGCCCGAGAGCGCGACTTTTCTGCCCATCTTTTTGGCAACGTTTATAACCTGCTGAACGCGGTGCACGTTTGAGGCAAAGGTTGCAAGAATTATTCTGCGTTTGCCCGCTTTGCTGAAAAGCGTTTCAAGCGACTCGCCGACTTTTCTCTCGCTCTCGGTATAACCGGGGCGCTCGGCGTTTGTGGAGTCCGAAAGCATGCAAAGCACACCCTCTGCTCCGATTGTGCTGAAGCGGTTTATATCTATCATTCCGCCGTTTATGGGGGTGCTGTCTATTTTAAAGTCGCCGGTCTGAACTATAACGCCCGCCTTGCTGCTTATCGCATAGCCGACAGCGTCGGGAATAGAATGGTTGACATGAATTGCCTCGACCGAAAACGCGCCGAGCTTCACCGTGTCGCCCGCTTCTATGACGTTCAGCTTTGCACTGCTTAAAAGATTATGCTCCTTGAGCTTACCCTCAATAAGTCCTATTGTGAGCCGTGTGCCGTAAACCGGAACATTCACTTCTCTTAAAAGATAGGGTATTGCGCCTATATGATCCTCATGCCCGTGGGTTATAAACACTCCTCTTATTCTGTCAACATTCTCTTTAAGATAAGAGAAATCGGGTATAACCAGGTCTATGCCGAGCATATCCTGCTCCGGGAAAGCAAGGCCGCAATCGACAACTATCATGTCCGAGCCGTATTCGTAAACGGTTATGTTTTTGCCTATCTCGTTGAGTCCGCCTAGGAAGGTGATTTTTACCGGTGCGGCGGTTGTCTGCTTTGAGTTGCTTCTGCGTTTTGTGTTTTGATTATTGTTTTTTGCTCTTTTTGTGTTTTTTGAGCCTTGAGTGATTGTTTTTTTAGCGTCATTTCTTTTTGACGACGCTTGTCTGCCGGCATTTTTTCTGCCGGACTGATTCTGCATTTTGGCACCGGGCTGTTTCTTTTGGTTGCTTTTTTTAGCCTGACGCTCTTTTTTTGCATCGTTTTGAATCAAAATTCATTTTCCTCCGTTTAAATTTTATATGTATTTAAAAGCAAATAAGTCCATAGTAAGTTATAGTATATAATACTCTTAAAGAAGTCAAAAGTCAATAACGGCAGCAACCATTTATTGCATATAATATTATAGGCTCTTTTTAAGTTTTCCATTCCGTATATTTTAAGCTTGACCGCAAGACGGCGGAGTGTTATATTATCAATGTGAGGTGCAGCATGAAAAATGTAGAAATATACACGGACGGAGCCTGCTCCGGCAACCCCGGCCCCGGCGGTTGGGGCGCGGTTTTAAAATACGGCAACGCCGAAAAAGAACTCAGCGGCAGTGAAAAAGAAACCACCAACAACCGAATGGAGCTGACGGCGGTAATCAAGGCGCTTTCTGCGCTTAAAGAAGAGTGCAACGTAACCCTTTGCACAGACTCAAAATATGTTTGTGACGCGATAAACAAGCGTTGGGTATATTCATGGCGCGCAAACAATTGGCGCAAAGCCGATAAAAAGAAAGCTCTTAACGTTGATTTGTGGGAAGAATTGCTCGCTCTGCTCGATAAGCACAACGTAAAATTCGTATGGATCAAAGGTCACGCAGGCCACCCCGAAAACGAAAGATGCGACCGCCTTGCGGTCGGCGAATACTCAAAATATCTCAAATAAAAATAAGCGGCCGCTTTCAAACTAAAAGAAAACGACCGCTTGTTTTGTTTTTTAAAGCAGGGCGGATATGCCGTTGTATGACAGCTTTATCGAAAGCGCCGCCATCTCTTCAACACTCATTTTCATACCGCTGTTGAGCCAGTATTTTATAATTCCGAGGTTTGCGGACGCGATAAAAGAATATGCCGCATCAATTTCGGTTCGGTTCTCCGCCGATTTTTTTATATCGTGCAGATAAATTGACTCCACAATTTCGTTAATCCTTGCATCAATGCCGTATTTTATTCTGCCGTCAAGCAAAATCTCGACAAGCTTGCTGTTTTCTTTAATGTAATCATAAACAAGTGTTACGGATTTTAGCATGCTTTGCTGACCTGCTCTGAGTATATCGCCGAGACGCTCGAATATACCGTTTAAAAGCTCGTCCACAATGCTGTTATACAGGTCAAACTGATCCGAATAATGCGAATAAAATGTACCGCGGTTTACGTCTGCCCTCTCGCATATTTCTTTAACCGTGACCTTTTCTATCGGCTTTTCGCCCAAAAGCTCGACAATGCTGTTTTTAAGCATCATTTTAGTATATTTCACTCGTCTGTCTAATCTGCCGGAAGGCATATTTTTCACCTCTGTAACAGCCAATATTGGGTGTTTATCGAACACATATCGTGAAAATGTTTGCAATAATACACAAATTTGTTATTTGGCTATTGATTATGAACACCGTTATATTATATAATCAATTTGTTAAAAAGTCAACAATGTGTTTGTTAACCAAAGCCAACTTTTTTAGTAAGGAGAATTGCAAATGTCTGAGAAAAAAACCGTACTGCTCACCGGCTCATCGGGAACAATGGGCTTGGCAGGCTTTAAAGAGCTTTATGCCAAAAGAGACAAATACAACATTGTTTTGCTCAACAGGGGCAGCGATAAAAACAAAAAGCTTTTTGAGGTTTATGCAAATGACCCCTGCGTTAAGCTCGTCTGGGGCGATTTGACAAATTACGACGACGTTCTTGAGGCCGTAACAGGTGCGGACTACGTTCTTCATGTCGGCGGAATGGTATCCCCCGCGGCAGACTACTATCCGCTCAAAACTCTTAAAACCAACGTATCTGCGGCAGAGAACATAGTTAGGGCGATTAAAGCTCAGCCCGACCCAGACAAGGTCAAGGTCGTTTATATAGGCACTGTTGCCGAAACAGGCGACAGAAACCCTCCCATTCACTGGGCAAGAACCGGTGACCCCATTAAAATCAGCGTTTATGACCACTATGCCATAAGCAAGGTTAAGGCAGAAGCAGTATTTGCCGAATCCGGCCTCAGATATTGGGTATCGCTTCGCCAGTCCGGCATACTTTACCCCGCAATCCTTAAAAATATGGATCCCATCATGTTCCACGTTCCAATAAACGGCGTGCTCGAATGGGCAACGGTTGAGGATTCCGGCAGACTTCTCGCAAACGTGTGCGGCGACGATGTTCCGGATGATTTCTGGAGAAAGTTCTATAACATCGGCAGCGGCCGCGAATACAGAATAACAAACTATGAATTTGAGGAGTATCTTCTCAATGCGCTCGGCTTGCCCTCTCCCAAAAAGCTGTTTGACGCCAACTGGTTTATACTCAGAAATTTCCACGGTCAATGGTATGCGGACTCGGATAAGCTTGAGGAAATTCTCCACTTCCGCGCCAATATTCCGATAAAAGAATATTTTGACAAAATGGCAAAAATGGTTCCGGCTTATTACAGAGCCTGCAAAGCAATCCCTGCATTTATGAAAGGTGCGGTTGCTGCTGTCGCAAAGCCGTTTATGAAAAAAATAGCCCAGGCAGAAACTTACGGTACTCTCCACTGGCACAAGACTAAAGATAAGGATCGCATAAGCGCATACTACGGCGACATAGACAAGTGGAACAAAATAGGCACTTGGGACGATATTGACATTCGCCGCCCGTCCGAAGAGGTTGTTCTTCTCGACCACGGCTATGACGAGAGCAAGCCCGAGAGCGAACTTGACCTTGATGACATGAAAAAAGCTGCCGCTTTCAGAGGCGGCGAGTGCCTTTCGGAGTCAATGGTCAAGGGTGACCTTTACACTCCGCTTAAATGGAAGAGCGCAAGAGGCAATGTGTTTGAAATGACACCAAACCTTGTTCTCAGAGGCGGTCACTGGTGCCCCGAAGAGCTCCCCTGGCCGTGGGATTATGATACGGAAGCCAAAATCAACCCGTTCTTTGCTCAGGTTTGGTATCCGCTGCACAGTAAGAGCGAGCACAACTTCTACGGCCCCGAAATCTTTGACAAGTTTAAGGAGAAGGTTACAAAATGAAAGTATTTATGATTGGCGGAACGGGTCTTTTGGGTTCTGCCGCGGCACAGCTTTTTATTGATAAAGGCCATGAGGTCAAAACCGTTTCCCTTCCGCCTCTCCCCGAGGGTGCGCCTATTCCGAAAGAGATGGAAATAGTTTTCGGCAACTACCTTGAGATGTCGGACGATGAAATCAAAAATATTATGGATGGCTGCGACTGCTTCGTATTTGCCGCCGGCGTTGACGAAAGAGTTGAGTTCCCCGCCCCCGTTTATGATGCGTATAAAAAATACAACATCGACCCGCTTGACAGATTTATTCCCCTTGCAAAAGAGGCAGGCATAACAAAAACGGTTGTTCTCGGCTCGTATTTTTCATACTTCGCAAAAGAGCACCCCGAAATGGAGCTGACAAAGAAGCACCCCTATATAAAGAGCCGTATCGCGCAGGAAAAAACCGCTTTTTCTTATGCCGACGAGAATATGGACGTTGCGGTGCTTGAACTCCCCTATATATTCGGCACACAGCCGGGCAGAAAGCCGGTTTGGGTAATTCTTATTGAGCAGCTGAGCAACATGGGACCCATCACGTTCTACCCCAAGGGAGGAACGACCATGGTAACCGTAAGGCAGGTTGCGCAGGTCATAGTCGGCGCGGCAGAAAAGAACAAGGGCGCAAATGCATACCCGATAGGCTACTACAACCTCACATGGAACGAATTTCTTAAAATCGTTCATGCGGCAATGGGTCAGCCAAACAGAAAGATAATTAACATTGCCCGCTGGATGTTCCAGCTCTTCGGTCTTCATATGCGCAAGGAATATGCAAAGAAAGGCGTTCAGGGCGGCATTGACCCCGTCGGCCTTGCAGACATCATGTGCATGAACACATTTATTGATAAAAAATGGTGCGTAGAGCTCGGCGTAACCGAGGATGATATAAAATCTGCGATTTATGACTCGGTTAAGCTCTCTGTTGACGCATTCACAGGCAAACAAAAGCTTCTCGAAATGAAAGGCGAATAAAAAACAGCCGACCGCTTGCTGTGTGCAGGCGGTCGATTTTGCATTTGTTAAAGTAATATATTTTATTACATTGACTTTTTTTGCAATTAATGTATAATTTAAGTGAAATTTTGCATAACTTTTTTGTTATTTATAATAGATTAATTACAAGCAATTATTTGAAACATCAATTCCGGTTATCACCCTACGGGGATAAAATATATAATTTTAAAAGAGGTATAAAACAATGGGATTTATTGCGTTAAAATGTCCGTCCTGCGGTGCTGAAATTCAAATGGACAACTCACGCGAGTTTGGTTTCTGTCAATATTGCGGTACCAAAATAGTACAGGATAAAATGGTAGTAGAACACAAGGGGCGTGTTGGAGTTGACCACTCGGACGAAATTAAAAATCTTCTGTTGAGAGCTAATGAAAGCTTTAAAATGGGCAACTCTGATTTGGCAGAGCAATATTACAACCGAGTATTAGACATGGATTTTGACAACTTGATTGCCAGACAGGCATTGCAAAAAATATATAAAATTATTAAAGAGCCTAATCTTACCATTCTGGTGTCTACGACAAGGTTTTATAATAAAAATGCAAGAGTGTCTGTTAAAATTGATGGTCAAAAACGTGGTGAAATATTAAACGGACAAATGGCACGCTTCACTTTAGATGTTGGATGCCATGAGGTAATATTAAAAATAGCAAGTGCTTTGGGCTCACCTAAAAAAATCTTTAATGTAAACATTGAAAACAGATTCACAAAAGTCGATTTAAATGCGCTATGTAAAGCCGGAAGTAAAATTGAAGTAACAAGAATATAAAAACGCCCGGAGCGGCACTAATTGCCCGGATGGGATTATATTAAAAGAGGTGTCAAATATGCCCGATAATAACGGTGATATCATTATTTATCAGTCTGAGGACGGCAATACAAAAATCGACGTGCACTTTGTAGATGAAACCGTATGGCTGACCCAGCAACAGATGGCAGAGCTGTTTCAGTCCTCTCGCACCAACGTCGTGGAGCACATTCAGCACATCTATGAGGAGGGCGAACTGGACGAAACTTCAACTTGTCGGAAATTCCGACAGGTTCGCACCGAGGGCAACAGGCAGGTCACAAGAGAAATTCCATATTATAACCTTGATATGATCATATCTCTGGGATATCGCGTGAAATCGATAATCGCCACCAACTTCCGCCGTTGGGCAACAGATCGGTTGAAAGAATATATGGTCAAGGGCTTCACAATGGATGACGAACGACTGAAGAATCTCGGCGGAGGAAACTATTGGAAAGAATTGCTTGACAGAATCCGCGATATTCGTTCTTCGGAAAAAGTCCTTTACAGGCAGGTTTTGGACTTATATGCTACAAGCATTGACTATAACCCCAAAAGTGATGAATCTGTTCGATTTTTCAAAATAATACAAAACAAGCTGCACTATGCCGCGCACGGTCACACCGCCGCAGAGGTAATATATGAACGTGCCGATGCAGATAAGCCGTTTATGGGGCTAACATCATTCAAAGGTGATTTTCCTACTTTAAATGATACAAAAGTCGCTAAAAATTACCTTTCGGAGGACGAACTGAAAATTTTAAACAACCTTGTTTCCGGTTACTTTGACTTAGCTGAAATCAACGCTATTGAACACAGACTGATGTATATGAAAGATTATGTTGACAGACTTGACGCTGTTCTTATTTCCGGCAACAGAGATGTTCTCACCGATTCCGGCAAAATAAGCCATAAGCAGGCTCTTGAGAAAGCCGAAAAAGAATACCGCAAATATCAAAGGGATAATCTATCCCCGGTCGAAAAATCATATCTTGAATCAATTAAACAGACCGAAAAAACAGCAAAAAGGGAAGTAAAGAAGTTAAAATAAAAAACACAAAAATGACATATACTATCAACAAATATGTTAACGTTAAAATCCGGAGCGAAGAAAAGTCGGTCTGCTTTGACCGACTCCTTTTTTGCTTAAAATTTGTTCCCAATTTGTTCCCAACCGTCAAAAAATCAGCTTTTTCAGCCAGTTTTTACGGCAAATAAAATTGTATCGGCGGCATGAGGGCATGCTGCCCTACGCGAGAGCCGAAATACCTTGCAGGGCGGTGTGCCTACGCACCGCCGTCGGTGACAATAAATCGCAAATTTGCGCAACGGATAAGTACATACGTCACCCGGTTTATACGCACTTCGGAAAACGAATTTTAGATATAAAAAGCACCTTGATTTTTCAGGGTGCTTATTCACGTTTTTATATTTTTTTCTTTTAGGCGCGATTGTTCTTTTAAATATTCTTCATATGCTTTTTTGCCCAATCAGGAGCATCTTCTTTTATGCCTTTGATTCCGCCATCATGTATTCCGTCATAATTCAATTCATCTTAGTAAGGGAAAAAGACTAAATAATCCAAAAAATTCGGTTCTAACATCATAGTGATACCCCTTTATATTTTTTCATTTGTTCAACAGTTAATTTATATATTTCGTGTAACACATGTTATTTTCCACCTTCATTTTATCTGCGTTGTTGCACTATAACAAGATAAAACGTGCTTGATAAAATCATCCGGCAAAGACAGATTATACTTTTCAAAATAGTAAATTACGTCTGATCGCCAAGCATATTTTCCGTCTGTCATCATTTGCAAAGGTAGCTTAATTTTATCTCCGCTTATAACATCATAACAAACTGAGGGAGATACAGATGTAATCTTGCCGGATTTTAAATAATTAAGTATTTTTGCTTTATTTTCATTTTCATCTTTTGAAATTAAAGCATGAATCGACGAATATTTGTCATCGTTCATCATCTCTTTAAATCTACCGATTACAATCATTTTTCACCCTCCTCGGCTTAAATAACTTCCAATCTCCGAAATTTGTATATTCGTCCGTACCTATTGTCATTTTACCGTTAAAGCCAATAAACAATACATCCGTCGGTGCTAAAACGTCAGCGTTCAAAGCATCTGCCAATTGCTGAGCTGCTACAGCTTCTTTTGAACCTGTTTCACACGAAAGCAATCTAAAATTCCGCCGTGATAATTCGGATCTTCTTTCAGTATTTTGGCAAACTTTTTTGGTGTATATGACTCTATCTCATTTCCGTTTAAATTGTTAATTGAAAATCCTAACCAATCGCCATGAATCGCTATATCTTCATATCAGTCTATAGGCTTAACTTTTTTCGAGTATTCATACAGCATACCTGATGAATTAAAATACTTTGATATACCTATTATATCACTATTTTCGGAATTTACAATATTTAATTGAGCTTTTTGCTCTCTCGCCCACTAAGCTTTGCTTAGCACTTTGCAATATTATCAGGATCAAAACTATCAACCGTCAAAAAATCAGCTTTTTCAGCCAGTTTATACGGCAAATAAATCATAGTTTGAATCGGCGGCATGAGGGCATGCCGCCCTACGTGAGAGCCGAAACACCTTGCAGGGCGGTGTGCCCACACACCGCCGTCGGTGACATCATACCGCAAGACTTCACCTCATCAGTCACTTCGTGACAGCTTCTCCTCGAGGAGAAGCCGATTGCAGTCTTTGCCCCGGGGAAGGCTGGGAGCGCCGGATGATGGCAAGTTTTACCGTTCGCTCACATGAAATTAGAACAATTAAAAAATGCAGTCGGTCTACTTTGACCGACTCTTTTTTTGCTTGAAATTTGTTCCCAATTTGTTTCCAACCGTCAAAAAATCAGCTTTTTCGGCCTGTTTTTACGGCAAATAAAATTGCATCGGCGGCATGAGGGCATGCCGCCCTACGCGAAAACAAAGCGCCGTTAAATTTTTGCATGAATAATACACGATGAAAATTCGAGAAAACCCCTCAGTCACGGCTTCGCCGTGCCAGCTCCCCTTTAGGGGCGCCTAGACACCACGGTTAGCAACATCATACTACCGTAAGCTTTCATGTCGTATAGCGGTGTGTCCAGGCACTACCGAGGGCAAAATAAAATCGACAGACATCTTTCGATACCTGTCGATTTTGGTGATCCATCGGAGATTCGAACTCCGGACACCTTGATTAAAAGTCAAGTGCTCTGCCAACTGAGCTAATGGATCATATTCTGTTTTGCCGCTTTTTTCGGCGCTTGAACATAATATACTATTTGGAGTTCAAAGTCAATACCTTTTTTAAAAAAATTTTAAATATCGGCAAATTTCTTATTTTGCGTTCTATCAATACATGTATTTTTACTTGACAGGTCATGTATGCGCGTTTATACTTTAACTGTAAACATTATTTATTTAGGGCGGTGACTTTTATGATAGAAAACTATACTGACAATGCAAACGTTTTCAAGGCATTGAGCGACGAAAACAGACTTAAAATCCTTGAACTTTTAAGGCAGGGCGAAAAATGCGGCAGTGAACTGCTCGAAAAACTCAGCATAAGCCAGTCCACACTTTCTCACCATTTAAAGCTTATGTGTGTTTCGGGCATTATAAAAAGCAGAAAATCAGGCACGGCTACTTATTACGGAATAAATCCGGACGGTGCCAAGAACGCTGTTGCTCTGCTGTGCGAAATCACAGGTTCCGAAGTCCCGGCGACAGAAAGCAAAGACAAAGAAGAGAAAACTGTTTCGGACGGTAAAAACATTCGTCAAACCGGCAGCAGGCCGAACGGCTGGTTGCTTTAATATAGGATAACTGTATGAAAAAATTTATGGACTCCGACTTTTTGCTTCAAAGCGAAACTTCTAAAATATTATTTCACTCTTATGCGGAGGATATGCCTATATTTGACTGGCACTGCCATCTCTCGCCCAAAGAAATTTATGAAAATAAAAATCCCGAAGACATTGCAGAGCTGTGGCTCGCGGGCGATCACTACAAATGGCGTGCCATGCGAAGCTTCGGCATAGAAGAAAAATACATAACGGGCGACGCATCGGGATATGAAAAATTTATGGCATGGGCAAAGATTTTGCCTTATTGCATAGGCAATCCCCTTTATCACTGGACTCATTTGGAGCTTCAAAGATATTTTGACATATATGAGCCGCTGAGCGAAAAAAGTGCGGAAAGCATATGGAAAACCGCGTGCGATAAAATATCCGGCGGCGGATTTTCTCCGCGTGAGCTGATTGAAAAATCAAACGTCACCCATGTTTGCACAACGGACGACGCGGCAGACTCGCTCGAATATCACGAAAAGCTTCAAAAATCCGACTTCAAATGCAAGGTTTTGCCTGCATTCAGACCCGACAAGGCTCTGAACATTGAACATCCGACCTTTGTGCCGTGGCTCAGAAGCCTTGAAAAAACAATCGGCAGACCTATATGCTCATATGAAGAGCTGGAGGGAGCACTCAAAGAGCGCATTGCATTTTTCTCGTCTCTCGGCTGCCGTGCAAGCGACCACTCCTTTACCCGTGTGCCGTATTGCCGCGCCGCAAAAGACGAGCTTCAAAAAATCTTTGCAAAGGCAATTAAGGGAGAAGCCCTCTCGGAGTGTGAGTGCAATAAATACCGCACAGAGCTTTTCCGCACACTCGCCAAGGAATATTCGCGTCTCGGCTGGGGCTGTGAAATTCACATAGGCGCAACAAGAAACAACAACAAAAAAATGTTTGAGCTTTTGGGCGCGGACAGCGGCTTTGACTCTATAGACGACAGAGAAAACGCAGGTGCGCTGTCACTGCTTCTTGACAGCTTAAACAGCGAAGATTGCCTGCCGAAAACAATTCTCTTTAACCTCAACCCCAAAGACAATTATATGCTCGGCGCGATGATGGGCAATTTTCAGACAAGCGAGGCGGCGTCAAAATTACAGCTCGGCTCGGCTTGGTGGTTTAACGACAATATCGACGGTATGCGCGCACAGCTCAAAGCACTTGGCAACCTCGGCGTACTCGGCAAATTTGTGGGCATGATAACCGACTCGCGCAGCTTTTTGTCATATCCGAGGCACGAGTATTTCCGCCGTATTTTGTGCGGTCTTGTCGGCGACATGGTTGAAAGCGGTCTTTATCCCGACGATACGGAGTTTTTAGGCTCTGTTATGCAGGATATTTCTTATAACAATGCCGTGAAATATTTCGGAATATAAAATCATGGATAATTTAACGATTGTATTATGCATTTTGTTGGTACTGTATATTGTATTTTCAGACGACAAAAAGAAAAAGCTCAAAACACTTCGCATAATAAAAAACAAAAAGCGGCAGAGGTGCACAATGAACGAAATTATCAAACAGTTTAAAGATAAAGAATGTCTTGTTTACACTATGAGCTCGCAGGTTTCGGGTGTTATAACAGCCGTCTGCGACAACTGGATAGAGATAGACAGCGGAAAAGAAAAAAGTGTTGTAAATATAGATTATATTATGAGAATCAGAGAATACCCCAAAAATAAAAGCGGTAAGAAAAAATCCGTGGTTTTAGACTGATGAACGTGTGGGCTTAATACAGCTCACACGTTTTTATTGTGTTTTGCGTGTATAAAATCGTTAAAAATTTGTCAAAATAATGTTGTTTTATGGTCATACTGATAAAATGGGCAAAAACTGTTAAAAAATTCTTGAAATCTTTCTTATTTTGTTATAGAATAAGATGAAAAATTTTGATTTAGTAATAAACATTTGAAAGGACGAAATACAATGAACGCACTTAACAAAAAAACTGTTGAAGACCTTGACGTTGCAGGCAAGAAAGTTCTTGTACGCTGCGATTTCAACGTACCGCTCAGCGACGGCAAAATCACAAGCGACAAAAGAATAGTCGCTTCTCTTCCCACAATCAAATATCTTATCAAAAACGGCGCAAAGGTTATTCTTTGCTCTCACCTCGGCAGACCCAAGGGTGAATTTAAGCCCGAGTTTTCTCTTGCTCCCGTAGCGGCTCGCCTTTCCGAGCTTCTCGGTCAGGAGGTTAAAATGGCTAAGGACGTTGTAGGCGAAAGCGCACAGTCACTTGCCGCATCTCTTAAAGACGGCGAAGTTATGCTTCTTGAAAACGTTCGTTTCCACAAAGAAGAGACAAAGAACGACCCCGAGTTCTCAAAGAAACTCGCTTCTCTTGCAGACCTTTATGTTAACGACGCATTCGGTTCCGCTCACAGAGCACACAGCTCAACCACAGGCGTTGCGGATTATCTTCCCTCCGCTTGCGGCTACCTCATTCAGAAAGAAATCGAGTTCATGGGCAACGCTCTTGCAAACCCGAAGAGACCTCTTGTTGCGATTCTCGGCGGTGCAAAGGTATCTGACAAAATCGGCGTTATCACAAACCTTCTTGATAAATGCGACACCATCATCATCGGCGGCGGCATGGCTTATACCTTTATGAAAGCTCTCGGCTATGAAATAGGCACCTCTCTTCTTGAGGCAGACAGAGTAGACGACGCAAAAGCTATGATGGAAACAGCCAAAGCAAAGGGCGTTAAATTCATTATTCCCGTTGACAACAAAGTCGGCAGAGAATATGACCCCAACACAGAGGCTATGGTTATCAGCAGCGATAACATCCCCGAGGGCTGGATGGGTCTTGACATAGGTCCCAAAACTCAGGCTCTTTTTGCAGACGCAATCAAAGGCAGCGGAACCGTTATCTGGAACGGCCCCATGGGTGTTTCGGAGTGGGAGAACTTCGCAGCAGGCACAATCGCAGTTGCCAAGGCAGTTGCGGAATCCGGCGCTATCTCAATCATCGGCGGCGGCGACTCTGCGGCAGCAGTTCAAAAGCTCGGCTTTGCAGATAAGATGTCTCATATCTCAACAGGCGGCGGCGCTTCGCTCGAATTCCTTGAGGGCAAAGAGCTTCCCGGCATTGCAGCACTCAGCGACAAATAATTTATAATCGTTTTTGAAAGGACTTGTAAATATGAACAAACAGCTTCGTAAAGCAGTTATCGCAGGCAACTGGAAAATGAACAAGACCCCCGATGAAACTGCCGCACTTATCAAAGAGATTAAACCTCTCGTTGCAGACGCAGATTGTGATGTTGTGGTTTGCGTACCTTATATCGACCTTTTTGCAGCTATGAAAGCCGCAGAGGGTTCTAACATCAAAGTAGGCGCAGAGAACTGCCACTGGGCAGAGAGCGGCGCATTCACAGGTGAAGTTTCGGCTCCCATGCTCAAAGCTTGCGGTGTTGAATACGTTATCACAGGTCACAGTGAGAGACGCACATATTTCGGCGACACAGACGTAACCGTTCATGACCGCACAAGAGCCGCTCTTGACAACGGTCTTAAAGTAATTCTTTGCGTAGGCGAATACCTTGCTCAGAGAGAGCAGGGCGTTACCATGGAGGTTGTTCGCAGCCAGGTTAAGATTGCCCTTGCAGGCGTATCTAAAGAAGAGATGGCAGACGTTATCATCGCATACGAACCCGTTTGGGCTATCGGCACAGGCAAAACAGCTACCGCAGAGCAGGCTAACGAAGTTAACAAGGCTATCCGCGAGCTTATCGGTGAGCTTTATGACGCCGAGACAGCAGACAAGGCTGTAGTTCAGTACGGCGGCTCAATGAACGCAAAAAATGCGGACGAGCTTCTTGCTCAGCCCGATGTTGACGGCGGACTTATCGGCGGCGCATCACTCAAGGCTCCCGATTTTGCGGCTATCGTTAAAGCGGCATCCAAATAAAATACAAAATCAAACAGGCTCACCGTCACTATCGCGGTGAGTCTGTAAAATTAGGTGATATATTATGAAAAGACCGGTAGTTTTATGTATAATGGACGGTTTCGGCATCAACCCCGGTGCAAAGGGCAATGCAATAGAAGCCGCAAATACCCCCAACCTTACAAAGCTTTTTAAAGAGAACCCCTTCACAACCATCGGTGCTTCGGGTCTTGACGTAGGTCTTCCGGACGGTCAGATGGGCAACAGCGAAGTCGGCCACACAAATATAGGCGCGGGCAGAGTTGTTTATCAGATGCTTGTTAAAATTTCAAAATCTATTCAGGACGGCGAATTTTTCAACATCAAGGTTCTTAAAGACGCAATGGAGAACTGCAAAAAGAACGGCACCGCGCTTCACCTTATGGGTCTTCTTTCTGACGGCGGTGTTCACAGCCACATTGAGCATCTTTTCGGCTTGCTTGAGATGGCAAAGCGCGAGGGTCTTGACAAGGTTTACGTTCACTGCATTATGGACGGACGCGACGTTTCGGTAACCTCCGGCGTAGGATTTATCAAAGACCTTCAGGCAGAAATGTCAAAGCTCGGCACAGGCAAAATCGCAAGCATCTCCGGCCGCTACTATGCTATGGACAGAGACTTTGCCTGGGACAGAGTAGAAAAAGCATACTCCGCAATGGTTTACGGCGAGGGAGTTATGAACTCTGACCCCGTAAAAGCGATGGAGGAATCATATGCAAACGGTGTAACAGATGAATTTATCGTACCCACCGTTGTTGACAAAGACGGCATGATCAAGGGCGGCGACAGCGTTGTGTTCTTTAACTTCCGCCCCGACAGAGCACGTCAGATTACACGCACATTCGTTGATGAAAAGTTTGACGGCTTTGAGAGAAGAAACGGCTTCTTCCCTGTTAAATTTGTTTGCATGACCCAGTATGACGAGACAATGCCGAATGTAACGGTTGCATTCCCGCCCGAAGAGCTTAAAATGACAATGGGCGAATATCTTGCGAGCAAGCACATGACTCAGCTCAGAATTGCCGAGACGCAGAAATACGCCCACGTAACATTCTTCTTTAACGGCGGCGAAGAAAAAACATTTGACGGTGAAGACAGAATTCTTATTCAGTCCCCCGATGTTCCCACCTTTGACCTTCAGCCCGAGATGAGCGCATACCCCGTATGCGACGCTGTTGTTGAAAAGATTAAATCCGGCAAATACGATGTTGTTATTCTCAACTTTGCAAACTGCGACATGGTCGGCCACACCGGCGTGTTTGAGGCGGCCATTAAAGCTGTTGAGGCTGTTGACGAGTGTGTGGGCAGAGTTGTTGACGCAGCGGTTTCAATGGGCGGTGCCGTTATCATCACCGCAGACCACGGCAATGCCGACAAGATGATCGGCGACGACGGCAAGCCCTTTACTCCCCACTCAACAAACCCCGTTCCGTTCTGCGTTGTAGGTTATGACTGCAAGCTTAAAGAAACAGGCAGACTTGCAGACATTGCACCCACAATGCTTAAAATTCTTGATTTGCCTCAGCCGCCAGAGATGACAGGCGAGAGCATGATTATAGAATAAACAATACAATTTTTTTGCGTCCGAGAGTGAAATAAGCCCTCGGGCGCGTTTTTATTTGCCGCATCAGGTTAGACTAAACCTGAAAGCGAGTGAGTTTTTTGGGTATTTTGGATTTTCTCAAATTTTTCGGCGGCCTTGCGCTGTTTTTATTCGGTATGAAAATGATGAGTGCAGAGCTTGAAAAAAGTGCGGGCGGACGTCTTAAAGACATCATGGCAAGGTTTACAAAAAACAAATACAAATCTTTTTTATCGGGCTTTGTGAGCACTGCCGCAGTTCAGTCGTCATCGGCAGTCACCGTTATGACCGTGGGTTTTGTAAACAGCGGAATCATGAGCCTTAAAGGCGCAGTGGGGGTAATAATAGGCTCAAATGTAGGCACGACGGCGACATCATGGCTGCTCGGGCTTTCGGGTATAGGCTCCGGCAATATTTTTCTTGAGCTTTTAAAGCCCGCGTCACTTGCAAGCATTGCCGCCGTTGCAGGTCTTGTTATAAACGAAGTGCACAAAAAGAAGGGCGGCTCAAAGCAAAGCATTGCCTCTGCGCTGATAGGTTTTGCGGTGCTGATGTTCGGCATGGAAACAATGTCCGGCTCTGTAACAGGCCTTAAAGACGAAGAGTGGTTTTTAAGCTCTATGCTCATATTCTCGCGCCCGGCAACGGGACTTTTTGCCGGAATACTTTTGACCGCACTTATGCAAAGCTCCTCTGCCTCTGTCGGAATGCTGCAGGCACTCAGCGTTACGGGCTCTTTGAGCTACGGAGCCTGCATACCGATAGTTTTGGGGCAGAATATAGGCACTTGCGTAACCACACTCATAGCCTCTGCAGGCGCAGGCAAAAACGCAAAATGTGCCGCGCTCATACATCTTTATTTTAACTTGCTCAGCGCAATAGTCTTTGGTGCGCTTACCTTTGCCGTGTATAAAACGGCAAATCTGCCGCTGTTTGCAGAGCCGGCAAACGGAGTCGGCATAGCGGCTATACACACATCTTTTAACATTTTTGCCGCCCTGTTTATGATGCCTTTGTCAGAAAAACTCGAAACTCTCGCAATCAAAACCGCGTCGCTCAAAAAAAATATTGCATAAGACGAAGTTAGACCCAAAAAGGCAAAAAATAAAGTTGACCTGCGCCGATTTTTATTATACAATTATAAAGATAATGTAAAGATTTTTTAGAGGGGTGAGGGCAGCTGGATATTGAAAAAAAGCGTTTTATAAAAAGAAGTCTTTTAAACGCCGCATCGCTTGCTTTTTTAATAATTGCAATCGCCCTCACGGTCTTGCTTGCCGTCTCGGGCAGTGAGAGGTTTAAATATTGGTGGCAGACTTATCAGGACTATCTTTATTCCGCACAGCTAAAGGTTGAACATCTTGAAAACAAAGGGTATCTTGTGTTTACGCTGATGTTTTTATTCGCTTTTAAGGCGTTTATACCCATTTATCCGCTGTCTATAGTGTGCGCGGTGTCGGGTGTTGTTTTTCCGATTTATTTTGCAATACCGATAAATATTTTGGGTATGGCGATGCACTTCACTTTAAAATATGTTTGGGGCAAAAGAATAGGTCCCGGCGGAGTAAGTATTATTCTTAAAAAGAACGAAGCGATACGCCTTATAATGGAAAAAGACGGCAGGGGCAACCCGTGGCTGCTTGTGCTTTTCAGGCTCATACCGTGTTTTCCGATAAATCCCGTAAGCCAGCTTTACGGCTCGATGGGCTTTGATTTCAGTAAATTTTTAGCTCTCTCGCTTCTCGGCTACTCCCCTCTTTTGTTTATGTACACGGTAGTCGGCCGAAACGCCTACAATCCTTTATCGGCAGGCTTCCTGCTTCCGCTTATAGCCATATCTCTTTTGGCGGCGGTCGTTATATATATTATAAACGTTCTTATATATCATAAAAATTCAAGGAGAAAGAAAAATGTCAAACATAAAAAACATAAAAGAGCAACTCATTAACGGTGAAAAAGACGAAGCTTTGCTCACGGTTTATACAAAAGAATCGCTCGAATTTCAAAGACAGCGTCATGCAGAAATTGCCGACACATTTGCAGAGCTTTACGGCGACACAGACGGCGTATGTATGTTCAGCGCACCCGGCCGCACAGAGGTCGGCGGAAATCACACCGACCACAACCACGGCAAGGTGCTTGCCGCAAGCATAAATCTTGACACTGTCGCCTTTGCCGCAAAACGTGACGACAACATAATCTGCGAAAAATCCGCAGGTCACGGCATGAACAAGGTTGATGTTTCATCACTTGAAATTGACCCCAAAGAGTTCGGTCATTCCGCCGCGCTTATAAGAGGAATGTGCGCGGGATTTAAAGACTATGGCTACAGCTACGGCGGATTTAACGCCGCCGGAACTACTCAGGTTCTCTCCGGCTCGGGACTTTCGTCCTCTGCCGCGTTTGAGGTTCTTATCGGCACAATACTCAACTATCTTTATAACGACGGCAAGGTTTCGCCTGTTGAGATAGCAAAAATCGCGCAGTATGCAGAGAACAAATATTTTAACAAGCCCAGCGGACTTATGGACCAGATGGCTTGCTCCGTCGGCGGATTTATCTCTATTGATTTTAAAGATACCGCTAACCCCGAGATTTCAAAAATTGACTTTGACTTCGGCGCAACGGGTCATTCGCTCTGTATAGTAGACACCAAGGGCGACCACGCAAACCTCACCGACGAATACGCGGCAGTAAGGAAAGAGATGGAGGCCGTTGCCGCCGTATTCGGCAAAAAGGTACTCAGAGAAGTTGATGAAAACGAGTTCTACTCTTCAATAGCCAAGGTTCGCGCCGCCGCAGGCGACAGAGCCGTATTGAGGGCAACTCACTTTTATAACGAGAACCGCAGGGTTGACGAGCTTAAAAACGCTCTTCAGAGCGGTGACTTTGAAAAATTCAAATCTGTTATAACCGAGAGCGGTCATTCGTCATATATGTTTAACCAAAACGTTTATGCGCCCAAACAGCCCAATGTTCAGCCTGTTTCGGTTGCTCTTTCGATATGCGAAAGAGTGCTCAAGGGCAAAGGCGCATGGCGTGTTCACGGAGGCGGATTTGCAGGCACAATTCAGGCTTTTGTACCGGATGATATGCTCTCTGAATTTAAAGCCGCAATAGAGCCTGTGTTCGGTGACGACTCATGCCATATACTTAAAATTCGCAGCCTCGGCGGCACAAAATTATATTGATAACACGGCTGCTTTTAAAACTTCGGTTTCAAGAGCAGCCTTTGTGACAGTTAGAAGGTCTTTTTATGGAAAACATTAAGAATATTCTTTTGTCGCTCTCAAAGGCGGTCGGCACTTCCGGTCAAGAGGAGTCGGCGGCAAAAGAGAGCATGCGTCTTTTGCAAAAATATATGCCTGCCGAAATTGACGTTCTCGGCAACGTTATAGGCAAAAAAGACGGATTCGGCGGCGGAATTTTGCTTGACGCTCACCTTGACACTATAGGTCTTGTTGTAACAAGCGTTCACAAAAACGGATTTTTGCACGTTGACAAATGCGGCGGTGCAGACATCAGAACTCTTTGCGCGCATGATGTTGTGGTTCATGGCAAAAAAGATATATACGGCGTCATTACCTCTACCCCTCCGCACCTTATGGAGGACGCAGGCAAAAAAGCACCCGAGTTTTGCGACATTATGATAGACACGGGCATTGACGGCGATAAAATTTTTGAGCTTGTATCGCCCGGCGACAGAGTTACGTTTAAGACTCCGTACCGCGAAATGCAAAATGACATTCTCGGCGGCGCATATTTTGATAACAGAGCAGGTATATGCACTGTTTTGCGTACCCTTGAAATTTTGAAAGAAAAGAATTACGGCGGCAAAATTGACGTTTTGTTTTCTTCGCGTGAAGAGGTCGGCGGCAGCGGCGCGTCTGCGGCAGGCTTTAATTCATCGGCTAAAGAATGTATTTGCTTTGACGTCAGCTTTGCCAAAACAGCGGCTACCCCGAAATCTGTAACAGCCGAGCAGGGCAAGGGTGTTATGATAGGCTTTTCGCCGATACTTGACTGCTCTATGTGCAGAGAACTCGAAAGCATTGCCAAAGATAATGGCATTGATTTTCAGTATGAAATAATGGCGGACTCCACGGGGACAAACGCCGACCATATTGCGGTTTCGGCAGGCGGCAAAAAGACAGCTCTTTTATCTTTGCCGATTAAAAATATGCACACAGGGGCAGAAACGGTATCGCTTAAAGACATTGAAAGCGCCGCGCGTCTCACGGCGGAATATATTTTGAGCGGAGGCGAAAGCAATGACTGAGCTTATAAAAAAGCTCTGCCTTTTAAACGGAACATCGGGCAGAGAAAATGAAGTACGCGACTTTATAATAAATGAAATAAAGAATTTTGCAGACAGCATTGAAATTGACCCCCTCGGAAATCTTTTGGTTATGAAAAAAGGCAAAAAGAGAGCCAAAAACCGCGTTATGCTGGACTCTCACATGGACGAAGTCGGATTTATGATAACAAATATCAACTCTGACGGAACACTGAATTTTGAATGTGTGGGCGGCATCAGCTCCGCGGTTATGCTCGGCAGACATGTTTCGGTAGGAGAAAACAAGCTCCCGGGCGTTATAGGTCTTGTGCCGATACATCTGATACCCTCGGATAAGAGAAACGACTTTCCGGACAGAGACTCTCTCTCGATAGACATCGGCGCACAGTCAAAAGAAGAGGCGGAAAAGCTTGTACGCCCCGGCGACTGCGCCTATTTTGACTCTGAATTTGTGTGCTTCGGCGACGGGTATATAAAATCAAAAGCACTTGATGACCGCGTAGGCTGTGCGATACTTATAAATATGATTAAAACGCCTCAGCCGTATGACCTTTATTACAGCTTTTCTGTAGGTGAAGAGACAGGGCTCGGCATGGCAGGCACTGCCGTATATAATCTGAAGCCCGATTATGCCGTTGTTGCAGAGACAACCACAGCCGCCGACCTATGCGGTGTGGACGAAACCAAAACCGTTTGCCGTCTCGGCGAGGGCGGAGCGGTATCTTTTATGGACAGGCGCACGGTTTATGATAAAAAGCTGTTTGACCGCGCCTTTGAGATTGGCAGAGAAAAGAATATAAAGCTTCAGGCAAAGACTATGGTTGCAGGCGGCAACAACGCAGGTATAATTCACAAATCGGCAGGCGGAGTTAAAACTCTCACCGTTTCGGTACCGTGCAGATATTTGCACTCACCGTCCTGCGTGATAAAAGAAGAAGACGTTTATTCATCAATGCAGCTTATGAGCGCTTTGGCAGAGGACTTTGCGAATGCTTAAAATAATAGACAGTGACGAAATAAACATTAAAGATATATGCTCGCACGATGTTTACGGCACACGCATATATGCTTATTATTTAACCTACGGCATTCAGTTTGATTTTTTTAAAGCGTGGATACAGCAAACAGATAGCGGCAAAACAACCGCCGCAATTTGTCTTATTGACGGCAGTATGACCCTCACCTGCAGTGACGACGCAGACTTTGATGAGCTTGCGGCATTTATAAATATGATGGGTTTTAACTCTTTGCAATGTGACCGAAATGTGGCAAAAAAAATCGGCGCAAACGAAGCTTTGTGGGGCTATGTTGTGAGATACAAGCACAGTGAAAAGCCTAAAAAGGATTTCGGCAATGCGGTTTTCGGCTTTGACGGCGATTTATCAAAAATATATTCGCTGATTAAAGAGGCAGATCTTATCGGTGTGGGCGACTATTTGCCGTGGCTCTCGGATATAAGCTACCGCATAAAAAGAAACACTGCAAAACCTTTTTGCGCCTATGACGGAGAAAGGCTTATGTCCTGCGCTTCGGCACTTTTTATAACAGACAGTGCAGCCTTGCTCGGTGCGGTTGCAACGGATCCCGATTACCGCTCAAAAGGGCTTGCGGGTGAACTTGTGACCACGCTCGGCGAAGAGATGAGCTCTCTAAAAAAAAGAGCGGAGCTCTTATGCAAACATGACTCAATTGTGGAATTTTATCACAGCATAGGTTTTGAAACCGTCGGTGAATGGGCAATCATCGAAAGGAAGGACGAATAAATTGAAACAGAACTTTTTTGAAATAGACGAAAAAATACAGAGAGCCGCCGACGAGGCTATTGCAAAGACCGAGCCGCAGTTTAAAAAAATCGCAGAAATAAGCGAATACAATCAGCAAAAAGTTTTATCGGCATTCATTAAAAACGGCGTGAGCGAGAGTATGTTCGCTTCGTCAACCGGCTACGGCTACGGCGACAGGGGCAGAGAAACGCTCGATAAGGTTTTTGCCGACATTGTAGGCGCGGAAGATTCTCTTGTCCGCCACAATTTCACCTGCGGCACACACACGCTCGCTGTTGCGCTTTTCGGACTTTTGAGAACGGGCGACACCATGCTTTGCGTTACGGGAACGCCGTATGACACAATTCATTCGGTAATAGGCATTGACGGCAAAGGCGACGGTTCGCTCGCAGACTACGGCATAAAATATAAGCAGGTCAATCTCGGTGAAGACGACAAACCCGATATCCCCGCGATAATAAACGCACTGCAAACAAATAACATAAAGCTTGTCTATATTCAGCGTTCAAGAGGATATGAGCTTCGCCCGAGCCTCTCTTGCGAAGAAATCAAAGAAATAATCGACGCCGTGAGAAAGAACAGCAACGCACTTGTTATGGTAGATAACTGCTACGGAGAATTTGTGCAGACGATAGAGCCGACGGAATACGGTGCAGATATAATCGCAGGCTCTTTAATAAAGAACGCCGGCGGCGGAATTGCCAAAACAGGCGGTTACATAGCAGGCAAGGCAGAGCTTGTTGAAAAGTGCGCCTATCGCCTGACTACGCCCGGCCTCGGCAGAGAGGTCGGTGCAACGCTCGGTCAAAACAGAGATTTGTTTTTCGGCATTTACAGCGCGCCGATGGTAGTAGGCGAAGCGTTAAAAACAGTTGTATTCGCTTCGGCTTTGCTCGAATCTTTCGGTTTTGAATCCACGCCCAAAAGCACGGACGAGCGTTTTGACATTGTTCAGACAGTAAAGCTCAACACCGCAGACAACCTCATTGCATTTTGTCAGGGGCTTCAAAAGGGCTCGCCTGTTGATTCGTTTGTATTGCCCGAGCCTTGGGATATGCCGGGCTATGACGATCAGGTTATAATGGCGGCAGGCACGTTTACGCTCGGCTCATCAATAGAGCTTTCGGCAGACGGTCCGCTGCGTGAGCCGTATGCGGCTTGGATGCAGGGCGGCATAAACTTTTACAGCGCAAAAATGAGCGTTATGCTCGCAGTGCAGGAAATGTATAAAAAAGGATTGATTTGATGTCTTATTCGGGAATTTCGGCGCAGACTATGTTTCTCTTGGCTCAAAACCGTTTTGAAAACAGCAAAATATTTTATGAAGAGCACAAAGAGCAGTTGAAAGCAGGCATAACCGTTCCCATGCGGCAGATTGCAGGCGAGCTTTCGCCGTTTATGTATGAGATTGACGAAATGATGAAGCTTGACCCCGTTCGCATGGTATCGCGAATACGCAGAGACACGCGCTACACACATGACAAGCATATGTACCGTGACAATCTTTGGGTAATGTTTATGAGGCCGAAACACGAGTGGCGCTATCATCCGTGTATGTGGTTTGAGGTGTGTCAGGATTCTTTTTCTTACGGCGTCGGCACATATGACGTAACCCCAGCTCTTATGGAGCTTTACAGAAAAGCACTGCTTGAGCGGCCCGATGAATTTTTAAAAGCCGCCAAAAGTGCAGAGAGCATAGGTGCGGCATTTTCGGCAGAAGAATATAAAAAGCCGAAGCCCGGCACACCGAGCGGCGAACTCCAAAAATATTATAATGTTAAAAATCTCTTTTTTGTTAAGCACAGACGTGATTTTAAAACGCTTGAAAGCGATGAAATAATTAAGCAGTTAAAAGAAGAATATAAGGCGTACGCGCCTATGTATAAATTTTTACTGAGCATATCTGACGAATATATTTCTTCATGAGGAGGTACAATATGAACTACGCAGCATTTAAGAGCGGCACAGATATAAGAGGGTTTGCCGCAGACGGCTTTGAAAACGAAGCACTTTTTATGAGCGATGAATTTATCAAGAAAACAGCTCTCGCATTTGTAGACCTGCTTTGTAAAAAGAGCGGCAAAAAGGCGGAGGAAATAAAAATCTCCGTAGGTCACGATTCGCGTGTTTCGGCACCGAGAATTAAAAATTGCCTTTTTGAAGCGCTCACCTCAAAAATTGCACAGGTTTTGGATTGCTCGCTTGCTTCAACCCCCGCAATGTTTATGTCGGTTGTCAAAACAGACGCCGACGCGGCAATACAGATAACCGCAAGCCACCACCCGTGGGAGAGAAACGGTCTTAAATTTTTCACCGTTTCCGGCGGACTTGAGGGAAAAGATATATCGGCAATTCTTTCCGCTGCGGAAAATGAAGATATTTCTTTCTTAAAACCCGACTCATCTAAAATCAAAAAAATTGATTTTATGAGCGAATATGCCGCAGACCTTCGCGGCATGATTAAAAAAGGCGTAAACGCAGAGGATTTTGAGCACCCTTTAAAAGGCTACAAAATAATTGTTGACGCAGGCAACGGAGTGGGCGGATTTTATGCAAACAACGTTCTCGCACCCCTCGGTGCAGACACCCTCGGCAGTCAGTTCTTGGAGCCTGACGGTATGTTCCCCAACCATATACCGAACCCCGAAAATCAAAAGGCTATGGAGAGCGTGTGCGCCGCAACGGTAAAAAGCGGAGCTGACCTCGGCATAATTTTTGACACGGACGTTGACAGAGCCGGCTGTGTTGACAAAAACGGTGACGAAATAAACCGCAACAGCCTTGTTGCCCTCGCCTCGGCAATAGCTCTTGACGGCAGTGACGGCGGCGTTATAGTCACGGACTCCGTAACCTCCGACGGACTTAAAAAGTTTATAGAGTCGATAGGCGGCGAGCACTACCGCTTTAAAAGAGGATATAAGAACGTTATCAACAAACAAATCGAGCTTAACAAAGAGGGCAAATACTGCCCGCTTGCGATAGAAACCTCGGGTCACGCCGCATTTAAAGAGAATTATTATCTTGACGACGGCGCATACCTCATAACAAAAATAATAATATACATGGCAAAACACGGCGGCATAGGCGCGATTCAAAAAATCCTCTCGTCTCTTGAGCAGCCGAAAGAGGCGCTTGAACTTCGTTTCGGAATAAAATGCCCCGATTTTAAGGTATACGGTCAAAAGGTTCTCGATGACCTTGTTACATATGCGCAGAAGCAAAACGGCTGGCTTATTGCCGACGACAACCGCGACGGCATAAGAATTTCTCTTGACCAAAACCACGGCAGCGGCTGGCTGCTTTTGAGGCTCAGCGTTCACGACCCGGTCATGCCCTTTAATGCAGAAAGCAGCATAGAAGGCGGCAACAAAATTATAGTCGGGGAATTTTATGAATTTATAAAAGACAAAACAGAGCTTGACCTCTCATCAATCGAAAAATTTTTAAATAAATAAAATCAATCGGCTGCTTTGGAACCCCTCGGCAGCCGACTTTTATTTGTCTGTGTTAAGTTTATATCGAAGCTCTGCAATCTCGCAAATTTCATCACCGAGATTTTTAAGATAGTCAAAAAGTTCTTCGTCTCTTGCAAGGCTTCTTGCGGCAAGGCGCATGGCTCTTATAAACTTTCTGTCCGGTTTTTTGTTGTTTTTTAAAATCGGGCAGGAGCTCATGCCTCTTATATCGCGTATCGGTCTCACCTTGATTTTGCCGTTTTCTTTTTTTAAGAGAGGAAAAAACGGGTATATCCTGCACGCAAGCGGTCTGTCTTTTCTGCTGCATTTTCCGCCGCAAACGAGCATCGGATAGCCGAAATTGCCCTCGGTTTGTTTAATCTCAAATCCGTCTTTATCCGAATAATATTCCTCTTCGCCGGGGAAAAGCCACATTCCCGTGTCGCTGTCGCCCTTGCAGCAGTTTGCATAGCACAAAGCTCCGCAATCAAAACCTCCGAGCGGTGCGGTATTCTCTAATATATCCCTTGCAAAGGTCAATTCCTTTTTCATTCAACATCATCTCCGAGATAAGAATAACATAAATTTCTTCATTTTCAAATTAAAAAATCATAATATTTGTTGACAAGAGCGAAAGTCGGTGTTAAAATCAAACTGTAAATCGTTGATGCAGAAGGCAAAACCGATAAAGCAAAGCAGAGAGTCCCCGTCATCGGCTGCAAGCGGAGATATTGCCGCAGTTTTGTTACCACTGCTGAGAGCCGCCGAAATAAGGCGTGACGTATGGCTGCGTTAAAGCCGCAGAGAGGCGGTATAATACCGCAAACCGGGTGGAACCGTGGAGTAATAAATTATGCTTCATCCCAGTATTTGGGATGGAGCTTATTTTTTTGGAGGTAGAAAAAATGGTAAACGTAACTTTAAAAGGCGGCGTAGTTAAAGAGTACCCCGAGGGCACGACCGCTATGGAAATTGCAAAAGACCTCGGTATGGGTCTTTATAAGGCTGCATGTATTTGCAAAATCAATGACAAATACTGTGATTTGAGAACCCCCGTAACCGAGGATTGCTCACTTGAAATACTCACATTTGACGATGATGACGAGGCAAAGCGTTGCTTTCGCCACACTGCCTCTCATATTCTTGCGCAAGCTGTTAAAAGACTGTTCCCCGAAGCGAAACTGGCCATTGGCCCTGCTATTGACAACGGATTTTATTATGACTTTGATATTGAAACTCCTTTCACCCCCGAAGATCTCGAAAAAATAGAAAAAGAAATGAAAAAAATCGTCAAAGAGGCTCTTCCGCTTGAAAGATATGAGCTTGACCCCGAAGACGCCATAAAGCTTATGGAAAGCAAGGGTGAAATTTATAAAGTTGAGCTTATCAAAGAGCACGCAGGTAAGGGCGAAAAAATTTCGTTTTTCCGCCAAGGTGAATTTGACGAGCTTTGCGCGGGTCCTCATATCCCCGACACGGGCAGAGTTAAGGCGTTTAAGCTCACCTCTTGCACAGGCGCATACTGGCGCGGCGACTCAAACAACAAAATGCTTCAGAGAATTTATGCAACCGCTTTCACAAAGCAGAGCGCACTTGAAGAGCACCTTACAAAGCTTGAAGAGGCCAAAAAACGCGACCACAACAAGCTCGGCAGAGAGCTGGAGCTTTTCACAACAAGCGACTGCATAGGTCAGGGTCTTCCCATTCTTTTGCCCAAGGGCGCAAGAATCATTCAGCTTCTTCAGCGTTTCGTTGAAGACACAGAGCAAAAGCTCGGCTGGCAGCTCACCAAAACTCCCTACATGGCAAAGAGCGACCTTTATAAAATTTCGGGTCACTGGGATCATTACCAGGACGGCATGTTCATAATGGGCGACGAAGAAAAAGACGATGAAGTATTTGCGCTTCGTCCGATGACCTGCCCGTTCCAGTATCAGGTATTTCTCAACAGAGCGCGCTCATACCGCGACCTGCCCATGAGACTTAACGAAACCTCGACACTTTTCAGGAATGAAGCTTCCGGCGAAATGCACGGTCTTATCCGTGTTCGTCAGTTCACGCTCTCGGAGGGTCACCTTATGTGCACACCCGAGCAGCTTGAAGATGAGTTCAGGGGCTGCCTTGAGCTTGCTATTTATATGCTTAAAACGCTCGGTCTTTATGACGATGTAAGCTACCGCTTCTCACAGTGGGATCCCGAGGACAGAGATAAATATATCGGCACTCCAGAGCAGTGGGACGAGGCTCAGAGCACGATGAAGAAAATTCTTGATCACCTTGAGATTCCCTACAAAATCGGCATAGGTGAGGCCGCATTCTACGGTCCGAAGCTCGACATTCAGATAAAGAACGTATTCGGCAAAGAGGATACGCTTATCACAATTCAGGTTGACCAGATGCTTGCCGAAAAATTCGGTATGGAATATGTTGACAAAGACGGAACAAAGAAAAATCCCTACATCATTCACCGCTCATCTATCGGCTGCTATGAGAGAACGCTTGCATTGCTTATAGAAAAATACGCAGGTGCATTCCCCGTTTGGCTTGCACCCGTTCAGGTAAAGCTTCTCCCCATAGCCGACAGGCATCATGACTATGCTTATGAAATTGCCAAAAAGCTCCAAGATGTCGGTATTCGCTGTGAAGTTGACACAAGAAGTGAGAAAACGGGATATAAAATCCGCGAAGCCCAGCTCGAAAAGGTTCCCTATATGCTCATTGTCGGCGATAAAGATATTGAGTCAGACTCGGTATCTGTACGCAAGCGCGGCGAGGGCGACCTCGGTGCCGTTAAGACCGAAGAATTTATAAAGACAATACTTTCACAGGTCGAGAGCAAAGAAATCTGGTAAAAAATCTGCCTCCTTTAGAGCAGACATCAAAAAATAATAAAGCTATAATTCACAAACGATAAAAAATTCCAAATGTGAATTATAGCTTTAATTTTTATAAATTTAACTTCCTATATGATATCTTTTATAAAGTTCCAAATCATTGAAGCAAACGAAATGACCCAGTTGCCGAGAAAGCTTGAGATAATCGAATTTATAATCTCTGTTATCTGCATATTCTAACCCCTCTTTATATTTTAGCGTTTTTAATAAAAACGCATATATATAATAATATGAGAGAGTCAAATAATTTGTCGTATTTCGTTTTGTTTAATTTGTTCTCAGCGTTCCCCCCTGCTGTGACCAATAGAAACCGTTTTAAAAGAAAACGTCATTTCCGTCAAATTTCAGACCTCCTTTTATTGATTTAAATATATGTAATCTGTGATTGGTTTATTAGCCAATTTTATACTTGCAAAGAATAAAAATCAAGATGTGACAACGATTTGCTTTTTTTAAAAGCTGTCACACTTTATTTTTGTCACATTCAACAATTTTTAAATCAAAATTTATGGCATATTGTTGCTGTTTGCAAGGGATTTTTTCACAAAAACCTATTGACAAGTCAAAAACGCTGTGATAAAATGCGATAAACCGTTGAGGAAGAGTGAGTAAATCTTAACACTGTTCTTACAGAGAGCCGCAGGCGGTGGGATTGCGGCAGAAGAAGATAGGATTGAATGGACTTTCGAGGGCAATCGGAAACAAAGCAATGCTTTGGAGTATGTGAGACGGAGTATGACCCTCCGTAAGCAAAAGTCGGCGTATCACGAGTACGCGCAGAGTGGATGCGGTTTTTCGCATCAAGCCGGGTGGCACCACAGGAATTTTTAATCCTGTCCCAGCATTACGCTTGGGACAGGATTTTTTGTTTTTCGGGAGGTTTTAATTATGTATATTCTTTCAAAGCTTTGGCGCATGCGCGCCGACAATAACCCTGACTTCATAATTAACTCATAACAAACTGTTTTTAAAATTTGAAAGGTTGGTAATTAAAATGAAAAAAATTATTGCATTGGCACTCAGCTTAATACTTGTTATAGGAACATTCGCAGCTTGCACATCTAAAAAAGACGACGCATCAGAAAGCACAGGCGATAAAAAAGAACTCACCGTCGGCATTTGCAACTATGTTGACGACGCATCGCTTAACCAGATAGTAGACAACATCAAAGCACAGCTTCAGAAAATCGGCGACGAAAAAGGCGTAACTTTTAAAATTGATTATGACAACTGCAACGCAGACGCAAGCGTTTTGTCACAGATTATCTCAAACTTTATTGCAGACAAGGTTGACCTTATGATAGGCGTTGCAACACCCGTTGCCATCGCAATGCAGACCGCAACCGCAGGCACAGATATTCCGGTTGTTTTTGCAGCGGTTTCCGATCCTGTAAGTGCAAAGCTTGTCGATTCACTTGAAAAGCCCGGCAGCAACATCACCGGCACATCGGATTATCTTGACACAGCTGCAATTATGAACCTCATTTTTGCTCAGAAACCCGACGCTAAAAAAGTAGGTCTTCTTTATGACGTCGGTCAGGATTCTTCAACAACAGCTATTGCAGAAGCAAAAGCATACCTTGAAAAGCGCGGCGTAACCTGCATTGAGCGCACAGGCACAACGGTTGATGAAATTGCTCTTGCGGCGCAGTCACTCGTTGCAGACGGCGTTGACGCAGTATTCACCCCCAGCGACAACACTGTTATGAAATCGGAGCTCACCATATATGAGACTTTTGCAAAAGCAGGTATCCCCCACTACACAGGCGCAGATTCATTCGCACTTAACGGCGCATTTCTCGGCTACGGCGTTGATTATGCAAACCTCGGCGTAAAAACAGCCGACATGGTTGCCGACATTCTTCTCAACGGCAAAGACCCCGCTACACTCTCTGTTCTTACATTTGATAACGGTACAGCAACCATAAACACAGACATCTGCAAAGAGCTCGGCTATGAATATGATAAGCTTGCAGAGAGCTTTGCCCCCTACTGCACAAAGGTTCAGAAAATTACAACGGCAGACAGCTTTGACGAAGTAAAATAATCACGGCAAATTAAACCGAAGAAAAGCTATAAAGCACGAAGTCTTCGCTTTCATGATTTATAGCTTTTCATTTCTGTTATTCCACACAAAACTCTGAGGTGATGTTAATGTCATTAGATTCTATTTTGACGCTCGTTCAAACAGCGGCGGAGCTTGGACTAATAAGCGCACTGACGGTGCTTGCACTGTTTTTGAGCTATTCTATGCTCAACGTGTGCGACCTTTCGACCGACGGCTGTTTCACACTCGGCGCAACGGTTGGCGCAGTTGTTACAATATCGGGGCATCCTTACCTTGCCCTGCCTGCGGCAATGGCAGCCGGAATTGCCTCGGGCTTTATAACCGCATTTTTGCAAACCAAAATGGGCGTCAACAGCCTGCTTGCAGGTATAATAGTAAACACTGCGCTCTACTCGGTAAATATTGCGGTAATGGGCAATGCTTCGCTGCTCAATCTCAACAGATACGACACGGTGTTCACAAAGGCTCTTGATTTTTTAAAGGGTACGGCTTTTTCACAGTATTACAAGCTTATAGTTGCCGTTATTGCGGTGGTGCTTGTTGCTGTATTTTTAGGTTTATTTTTAAAAACAAAGCTCGGTCTTGCTATCAGAGCAACGGGCGACAACCCCGATATGGTTCGTTCCTCATCCATAAATCCCATATTCACGACAATAATCGGCTTGTGCATTGCAAACTCATTCACCGCCCTCTCGGGCTGTTTGCTTGCCCAATCTCAAAAGAGCGTTAATATAGACATCGGCACGGGTATGGTAACGGTTGCGCTCGCCTCGCTTCTTATAGGCAACGTATTCCTCGGCAAAAAGAAAATGCCGTTTAGAATTCTCGGCATGGTGCTCGGCGCATTTGTCTTCAGACTCGTTTATACCATTGCTTTGAGATTTGATATGCCCGCATTTATGCTCAAATTCGTATCATCGGTAATTGTTATTGCGGCAATATCTTTCCCCTACCTTAAAGAGCGTTTTCCGCTGTTTAAACGCAGATTTATGCAGCGTTTTAAAAGGAGGGAAGCATAATGCTCAACATTTCTCACATCTCAAAAACATTTAATCCCGGAACGATTGACGCAAAGAAAGCGCTTGACGACCTTTCGCTCAATGTGAATAATGGAGATTTTATCTCAATAATCGGTGCAAACGGCGCAGGCAAATCAACACTTTTTAACGCAATTGCCGGCACATTTATAACCGACAGCGGCAAAATAGAGCTTGACAGCACAGACATATCTCTGATGCCGGAGCACAAGCGTGCCAAAAACATCGGCAGACTTTTTCAGGACCCGATGAAGGGCAGCGCGCCCGGAATGACAGTTGAAGAAAATCTTGCCCTTGCGGCAGGTCACGGCGGCTGGCTGAGCCGTGTATCCAAAAAAGACAAAAAAGCCTTCAGAGAAAGAGTTGCACTTCTCGGCATGGGGCTTGAGGACAGAATGAGCCAGCCGGTAGGGCTTCTCTCGGGCGGTCAGAGGCAGGCTCTGACCCTTATGATGGCGACATTCACACCGCCCAAGCTTTTGCTTTTAGACGAGCACACCGCTGCGCTTGACCCCGGCACAGCAGAAAAGGTACTTGAACTCACTCAAAAAATTGTCAGCGAAAACAACCTCACCTGTCTTATGATTACTCACAATATGCAGTCCGCACTTGACCTCGGCAACCGCACAATTATGATGAATCAAGGCAAAATTGTTATGGATGTATCGGGTGAAGAGAGAAAATCACTCACTGTACCCGACCTTCTTCTCAAATTTAAAGATGCGGCAGGCAAAGAGCTTGACAACGACAGAATGCTTTTAATTTAAAAAAGTATAAACTCATAAAAAATAAGCTATAATTTACATCACGGTCATTGCCGATTGTAAATTATAGCTTTCTTTATTATTTTCTTTTCGGAATCTTTTAGAATATACTTTGCAAAAACTGCTTGGTTCTCTCGTTTTTGGGGTTGTCAAATACCTCCTGCGGTGTTCCCTGCTCGGCAATTACGCCGTCGCTCATAAACACAACTTTGTCTGCAACCTCGCGCGCAAAGCGCATCTCATGTGTTACAACAACCATGGTCATGCCGCCGTCCGCAAGCGATTTCATAACCTTGAGCACTTCGCCCACAAGTTCGGGGTCAAGTGCCGAAGTCGGCTCGTCAAAGCAGAGTATATCGGGGTTCATTGCAAGGGCGCGCGCTATGGCAACTCTCTGCTGCTGACCGCCCGAAAGCTCGCACGGATATGCCGAAACCTTTTCCGAAAGTCCGACCTTTTTAAGAAGGTCCAAAGCCTGCTCTTCTATCTCTTTTTCTCTTTTGGCTTTTTCTGCTTTTGCGGCAGAAGAGCCTTTTTGCTTTTTAAGCTCTTTGATTTCGGCTTTGAGCGCAAGGCGCGGCGCAAGGGTTATGTTATCTTTAACCGTATACTGCGGAAAAAGATTGAACTGCTGAAAAACAAGGCCGAAATGGAGCCTGTTTTTTCTAATACTGCGCTCCGAAAGAGTATTTGCGTCTTCAGAATTGAAAAGCTGCTCGCCGTTTACAGATATAGAGCCTTTATCCGGTGTTTCAAGAAAATTGAGGCAACGCAAAAGCGTGGTCTTTCCGCTGCCGGAGGAGCCGATAATTACAAGCACTTCGCCTTTCTCAAGCGAAAGGTCTATGCCCTTGAGCACTCCGTTATCGCCGAAGCTTTTATGAAGATCTTTAATTTCAAGTATAGCCATGGCGTCAACCTCTGTAATAATTCAATTTCTTTTCTATTGCGCCGAAGAGCAGCGTCAACACGCCGCAGAAAATAAGATAGAACGCGCCCGTGTAGAAAAGCGGCCACAAAATGCCCTCTGTTTTTATATAGTTCTGACCCATATAGATTATCTCATAAACAGCGATTATTCTTGCAAGAGAAGTGTCTTTAACAAGAGTTATAATCTCGTTGCTCATGGGCGGAACTATTCTTTTAACCACCTGCAAGAGAATAACTTTAAAGAATATCTGTGTTTTAGACATTCCCAAAACCTGACCGGCTTCTTTTTGACCTATCGGGATTCCCTCTATGCCGCCGCGGTATATCTCTGAGAAATAGCAGGCATAGTTAATAACAAATGCGATAAGAACTGCCAGAAATCTGTCAAACACAGTCCATGAAGCAACCCATGTCATGAACGCTCCCGGATTTTCAAGGTTTGAAGCATAGTTTGCGATAAGACCCGGACCATAATATATAACTATCATCTGGAGCATCAAAGGCGTACCTCTGATGACCCAGACAAAAACTTTTATAACAGCTTTGAGCGGTTTAAACTTGCTCATTGAGCCAAAACTGATTATCAGACCCAAAGGCAAGGCAAAAACAAGCGTTAAAGCAAACAGCTTAGTCGTGGTGCCGAAGCCCTCTAAAAGGTCGAGAGTAACCTGCCAGAACATATTTTTACAAATCCTCTCAGCGAATTTTTATTTTACGAGTGTAAGGTCATACTTCTTTGCAAGATTGTCAAGTGTGCCGTCCTGCTTCATTTCAGCCATGATTTTGTTGACTTCTGCTGTCATATCGGAGCCTTTTCTGAAAGCAATGCCGTACTCTTCTTCGTTAAGAGAGCAAACCTGAACAAGATCCGAGTAGCTTGTGCCCTCACCTATCATGTTGTTTGCCATTGTGATGTCTATTACGCAAGCGTCGGATGCGCCTGTCTTAACCTCTGTGAGTGTGTTTGACTGTGCGTCAAGCTTAATGATATTCTTAATGCCTGCGTCTTCAACAGCCTTGTTGCCTGCGGAGCCGCCCTCAACCGCGAAAGCAAGGTCTTTCATCTCGTCAAGTGACTTATATTTTGCAGCAATATCTTTTTTGGCAACTACAACCTGTGCGTTTTTAACATAAGCGTCTGTAACGCTCGCATTTTTAAGAGCTTCGTCTGTTATGGTCATGCCGTTCCAGATGCAATCGATTGATTTTGAATCAAGCTCTGTGAATTTCTGCTCCCAGTCCGAAAGAACAATAAACTCAGCCTTTACGCCGAGCTTTGCCGCAACAGCCTGTGCAAACTCTGTGTCAAAGCCTGTCCACTCGCCTGTGCTCTTATCTTTGTAGTTCATCGGCTCATACTCTGTCATACCGATAACAAGAGTGCCCTTTTCTTTTATGTATGCCATGTCGGACTTAGTTGTCTTTTCTGATTTATCTGCGCCGTCACCGTTTGATACGTCTTTCTTTCCGCAGCCGGCAAATGCCAAAACAGAAGTGAATATTGCAACTATCGCAAGGAATAAAGCTAATTTTCTTTTCATGATTTTTACCTCTTTCAATTTATTGCTTTAGCAAGCTAACATATTATATCAATAAAGAGAAGGATAATCAATACCTTTACTCAAAAAACTTTGCACCCTTCAACCAAAGATTTACCGTATAATCGTTCCATTTTCGTGGAAATGTCTCACCGAGTGCCAAAGCACTCAAAATTTGGGGCAAAGAATGTGAAAGCTTTTTAAACAAAATCGGGTCATCATTCAAAAGCTTCAGCTTTTCGGTCAAAGACTGAATATTAAATGAAGAGAACGGCTTTTTCATGTCAAAGCTCAAATCTTTGCTTGTTATAAGCTTTTTTTGAAATATACCGTCAATCTCTTCATCCGAAAGCGAAAGCAAAACTTTTTTGACGGCAGAAAAAGCCATAAGATTTTTGCCCGCAACAATAAAATAATCGGATTGACTGCCCCACAGAGCTTCTTTGTCATAAATGCCGCGCTTATCACGGCAAACCGCCTTTGAGAGAAGCTTTGCCTGCATAAGTTCTTCGCTCACTCCCTCACCCGTAAACGGGTCTGCCGCAAACGACGCAGAACCGACAGCAGCATAACCGTCGCACAACGGAATATTCATCGGCACGCGCGAGGGTGATTTATAAACCTTGCCGCCGCAAATTATACCGTCGCCGACAGACGGGTTGAAGCTTTTTAAAAAATCCAAAATCGAATTTATCTGTGCTTTGCTCATGGGTTCAAAGCCCGTAATATATACATCGGTAAAATTTTCTTCCGTTTCAATTCTCGCAACCGTGCGGCTGCCGTCGGGGAATATGACCGTTCTGTATTTATCTCTCACCAAAACATTTTCGGGTTTTGAGCAGCGTGCAAAATATGTATAAGAAATATCTTTCGGGGAGATGCTTTTCGGAATTTTCACGCCGTTCGGCAGACTTCGGCGTAAGCGGGAATTAAGCCCGGCACCGTCTATAACAAGGTTTGCATATACTTCGCCCGAATTTGTTTTTATACCTACGGCACGTTCGCCGAAAATAATGAGAGACTCTGCCTCACAGCCGAAGATAAATTTCACACCGCATTCTTTTGCATGAGAAATCAGATGATTTATCAAATCACCGTCAAGCATTTTGATATTGAGTCGGCTCTCTGGTATGTGCCGATGAAGCTCGGTCGAAAGCGACGGCGAATAAACACTGACGGACGAAGCGGACAGCCACTCATTTCTCGGCGGCAGTCCTACACCGCAAATCTCTAAAAGATCCGGGTCAAAACTCACGGCTCTTTCGTTTTTAAAATCAGTCTCTTCCCTTTTTTCATATACCGTTACATCATATCCTCTTGAAGAAAGAATTGCCGCCGCAGTCAGCGAAGCACAGCCGGCGCCGACAACCGCTATTTTATTATTCATAATAACACCTCACGATAAAATTATTTTAATCCATATTTATAATTAAAGTCAACATATTATAAATTAAAAAATGGGTAGAAATTTTTGATAAAATATTATATTATATAGATAACAACAAAAAGGAGTTGATAAACAATGAACAGAAGCAAAATCACCGTAACGGTTATTAACTGCATAACAGCTCTTGTGTGCTGCGTTAGCGTGGCTATTGCAGGAATGACCATAACAAACCGCATTTGTGAAAACCAAAAAAACATTGCCGAAGTTTCGGCTAACGGCTCTTCTGCATCTCAGAGCGGAATTTCTTCAGATGAATCATATGATGCATCCGGCACAGAAGGCTCCGGCAGCGGCGACTCTGCCGACGTAAATACAGACTCCGGCTCTGCCGACACGTCGGAGGGCGAAAATTCACAAGGTGCAGAACAACAAAGCGGCAGCGGATCCAACAGCGGTTCGGCATCGGCAAGCGGCAGCACTGCAGCAAAGAACATAACAGCTACATCCGGACTTCAGAGCACAAACAAATCCGAGGTTTTAAAATATTATAAGCTTGTGGCAAAAGTCAATGAAAAAAACACCTGCAAAACGCAGATGAAATTAGTTGAACTCACAGGCGGCAGCGGATTTGTCGGCTCGGTTATTTCATCATTCAAACCGATAGCCGAAAGCGCGCTCGCGAAAAACTCAAATGAATGGCAGGGCATCGCAGGCGACCCGCAGAAAATAAAAGAATCCGATTGGAAATCCGCAACCGCGGTAAACGACGGAACATATACCACTCTCAACATAAAAGTAGTAAATCAAACGGACGGACCCAACGGCAAAACGCATGAGGGCTCTGTCGGCAGGTCAATGAGTGTCCTTGACGGTGTTCAGGCGGCAATCAACGAAATGAACGGCGTCTCTGCCGATTTTGAAAACGGTAAGGTTTCGCTTGTTTATGACAATGCTTATATAAAGGTAAAAATTAAAAATTCAACAGGCGAATTTGTTAAAGGCACATGCGAATGGCATTACAGAGTAAATGTAAATCTCGACGATCTTTCGGTTAAGGTCATCGGCATCCCCGCTCACCTAAAGGGTGCAAAGGGAATTGTAGATTACACAGTTACATATTAAGAATATGACAAACGGGCTAATAAAAAAATTAGCCCGTTAATTTTGTCGCCGTAAGCAATATAAATTTGCATTGTCGGACAGTGCGGCCGCACATTGCCTCCACTTTAGGGGAGATGGCACGGCGAAGCCGTGACGGAGGGGTTGAAGTTCATCAAACGCATAAACCAGCGGTAATCGGCGGTGTGCCCTCACACCGCCGAGAAAAAGAGCCGACGCAACCGCGTCGGCTCAGGTTGTTATTTGAAGCGAACCCAGACGTTCATTACCTGGTCTGT
>UQCF01000015.1 GCA_900539465.1 uncultured Ruminococcus sp.
CCGGTTGGCTTATAAAATCCGCAGTATACACGGACATAGTATGTGCCATTCGCAATGGTGCCTACGAATGGTAAAGCATAATTCCCGCTGTCTTTAGCACCGATTTCAGCACTGCTGAGCTCGGTGTATGAATTGTTGATATATTGATATATTTTAATAATCCAGCTTGTTCCGTCTTCAACATAATCGTGATCAAAAGAAATATACAATTTTCCTGTTGACGAGGTTGTAATCTTATAGTAGTCCTCATCAGAACTGTTATTCATTTTTCCTTTAATCGTATTTCCAATGTTCAATGTGTTTGCTTTTGCATAACTGTTATTGTCTTCGCTTTCATTAACATTTGCTGCACTTGCCATCATCGGAACAGATGAAATGAGCAAAAGCATTACCAATAAAATCGACACGATTTTTTTCATTACAAAAATTTCCTCCCTAAAATATTTTATTTGATCTGATGCGAGAATAATAAATAAATTCACCCCTTCCCTAATGACTAATATGAAAATTTTCCTTTTTTAGAATAGAAAAGCAAATTAGCACTTTTCATGTTCTGAAAAGTAATTATATCTGTATTACAGATATTTGTCAATATCTGTTTAAAAGATATTACATAATATTACTGAGGTGATATTATGGTTTATAAGAATATTCGCAATTTAAGAGAGGACAGGGATCTTAGGCAAAAAGACCTTGCCGCAATGCTGAATGTTTCGCAAAACACATATTCGCAATATGAAACGGGAGTAATTGAAATGACTGCTTCAACACTGATAAAGCTTGCAGATTTTTACGGTGTCAGCGTTGATTTTTTGCTCGACAGAAAATAAATTTAAGCAATAAAACAACCGATTGATTTTATGCTCAATCGGTTGTTTTTTTGCACTTTATTCGTCTTTAATTTCACCGAATTTAACCCCTCCGTCTTCGGCGCAAACGCCGAATCCACCTTCCCTGAAGTGAAGGCGATATGTGCACCGCTTTTATTCGGGCGAAAACTTAACGGCGGTGTGTAGGCACATCGCCCTGCGAGGCGTTTCAATTCTCCGAATTTCATGTGTTCTAACGGTAAGACTCGCCCTCATCCGGCGCGTTGCGCCACCTTCTCCCCCGGGGCGAAGGCTACAACTGGCTTCTCCTCGAGGAGAAGCTGTCACGGAGTGACTGATGAGGTGAAGTCTCACGATATGATGTCATTCTCGGCGAGGCTCTCGCATAGGGCGGCATACCTCATGCCGCCGCATAAATAAAACAGCAGAGAGTTTTGCTCCCTGCCGTTCGTTTATATATCATTTCTCACAAGGTCCTCATAGCTTTCGCCTTTTATGATAAGTCTTGCTTCGCCGTCCTTTACCATTACAACGGGCGGACGCGGAATCCTGTTATAATTTGAAGCCATCGAATAGTTATACGCTCCTGTTGAGAGCACTGCGAGGGTATCGCCAGGCTCAACCTGCGGAAGCTTTACATTCTCCTGAATCAAATCTCCGCTCTCGCAGCATTTGCCCGCCACGGTTGCGGTGAGGGTCTTTTCTTCATTCATCTTATTGGCACAAACGACCTCATATGATGACTGATAAAGAATATATCTCGGATTATCGCCCATGCCGCCGTCTATCGAAACATAGGTGCGGACATCGGGAATATGCTTAACGGCTCCTACGGTATAAAGAGTAACCGCGGCAGCGCCGACTACCGAGCGACCCGGCTCAATGAGTATAAAAGGCACGGGCAAGCCGTATTCTTCGGCAGAGGCCTTAACGGTTTTTGCAACGCGGCGCATATATTCGGTATAGGGCTGCGGCTTGTCGTCAACAAGGTATTTTATGCCGAAGCCGCCGCCGAGGTTGAGTTCTGAGAGAACAACGCCTGTTTCGTCCCTAATATCTTTCATAAATTTAAGCATTACCTGTGCGGCAAGCTCAAAGGGGTCAATGTCAAAAATTTGAGAGCCTATATGACAATGCAGACCCTTAAGCTCAATATGCTCCATTTTAAGAGCCTCTTTTACGCCCTGCATCGCCTCGCCCGTTTCAAGTGCAAGACCGAATTTTGAATCTATTTGACCTGTGCGGATAAAGTTGTGCGTGTGCGCGTCAATACCGGGCTTTATGCGGAACATTATGCCGACCTTTTTGCCCTTTTCGCAGGCAATTTTGTTAAGAGTTTCAAGCTCGGTGAGGTTATCGACAACTATTCTGCCGACGCCGGAGTCAACCGCATACTCTATCTCGTCATATTTTTTGTTGTTGCCGTGAAAATATATTTTCTCTGCCGGAAAGCCCGTGCTCAGCGCAGTATAAAGCTCGCCGCCGGATACAACGTCAACGCCCATGTTTTCGCTGTTTACCAAACGGTACATCTCTTTGCAGCTAAACGCCTTGCTGGCATAAAGCACAAGACCGTTGCCGCCGTAATTATCCTCAATAGAGCTTACGAATGCGCGGCAGTTTTTGCGTATTTCGTTTTCATCATAAACAATAACGGGTGTGCCGAACTTTTTTGCAAGCTCAAGAGTATCCGCACCGCCTATTGTGAGGTGATTTTTTTCGTTTACGTTTAAACAATCTGATACAAACATTTTTAACCTCCTGTAACAGCCTTTTCTATGGCTGATTTTATCGTTTGTGCTCCGTCGCCTTTTGTTGCCGAAAAAGGCACGGTCAATACATCGCCGAACTCCGAGAGTTCTTGTTTTATCTCTTGCATACGGCGGGCATATTCGGTTTTATTCAGCTTATCGCACTTTGTCATAACAACTATAAACGGATATTCGTTGGATTTTAAAAATCTCATCATGTCAATATCCTGCTGTGTTACGCTGTGGCGCATATCCGTCAGCTGAACAACAAGCTTTATTTTTCTGCCGGATTTAAAATAACTCTCCATAAGCTCAGACCAACGCCGTTTTTCATCGTGAGAGACCTTGGCGTAGCCGTAACCCGGCAAATCAACCATTTTAATGCCGTCGCAGTCATAAAAATTTATCGTTACCGTTTTGCCAGGCACGGAGCTGACCCTTGCAAGAGATTTGCGGTTAAAGAGCCTGTTCAAAAGCGACGACTTGCCGACATTTGAACGCCCGGCAAAAGCTATTTCTATATTTTCGGCAGGCGGTAATTGAGCCGAAACGCCGTAGGACGTTTCAAATTTTGCGTTGTTAAAATTCATTTGACCCTCCTGCGTGAACGGCACTGTATGTTTTTTTATTCGGTAATTTTATTTGCGGAGCCTGATTTTCGCTCTCGTTTTTTGCAAGAGCAATGTCAAAGACCTCGTCAAGACGAGAGACTGCCTCAAACTCGATTGCGGATTTAACCGCACCGTCTATCTCTTTAAGATCGGGCAAATTCTTTTTAGGGATTATAACCGTCTTAATGCCCATTCGGTAAGCCGCCATGGTTTTTTCTCTGAGTCCGCCTATCGGCAAAACATATCCTCTGAGCGAAATTTCGCCTGTCATTGCAACATCCTGCCTTACTGGAACACCGGAAAGTGCGGAAACAAGAGCCGTTGCCATAGTCACGCCTGCGGAGGGGCCGTCTTTCGGCACTGCGCCCTCGGGGACGTGGATATGTATGTCTTTATCTTTATAAAATTTATTGTCAATGCCGTAATCCGCCGTGTGACCTCTCACAAAGCTGACAGCCGCCATTGCGGATTCTTTCATAACATCGCCGAGCGAGCCGGTAAGCTCGATTTTGCCTGTGCCGTCAAGAACGGCGGCTTCAACTCTGAGCATTTCGCCGCCCACGCTTGTCCAGGCAAGTCCGTTGACTACACCCACCGCAGGTTCGGATTCTATCGTCTCGGGCAGATATATCGCCGCGCCGATAAGCTCCTCAAGGTCTTTTGCCTTAACGCTGACGCTCTCTTTTTTGCCGGATACAATTTCAACGGCGGCTTTTCTGCAAAGAGAAGCGATTTTTTGCTCAAGCTTTCTCACACCCGCCTCGCGCGTGTAGCCGTCAATAACGGCGCGTATCGCGTCATCGCTGATTTTAAGTGCAGATGTCGAAAGACCGTGAAGCTTTTTCTGCTTCGGCACAAGATGCTTTTTGGCTATGCGGAATTTTTCCTCCGCGGTGTAGCTCGGCAGTTCGATAATTTCCATTCTGTCAAGCAGCGGAGCAGGGATTGTTGACCTGTCGTTAGCGGTGGTTATGAATAAAACATCGCTTAAATCAAAAGGAATTTCTATATAATGGTCGGTAAATGTTTTGTTTTGCTCCGGGTCAAGCGCTTCGAGAAGCGCAGAGGACGGGTCGCCCTTATAATCGGAGCCGAGCTTGTCTATTTCGTCAAGAAGAATAAGCGGATTGGACGTTTTTGCCTGCTGAATTGCGGCAATGATTCGCCCCGGCATTGAGCCGATATAGGTTTTTCTGTGTCCGCGTATTTCAGCCTCGTCCGTTACTCCGCCGAGAGAAATTCTCTCAAACTTTCTGCCGACAGCCTCTGCCACGGAGCGCGCTATTGATGTTTTGCCGACGCCGGGAGGGCCGACAAGGCACAGTATTTGTGCCGACGGCTCGCTTGTGAGGCTTTTAACGGCAAGCGATTCTATTATTCTGTCCTTAACCTTTTCAAGGCCGGTATGGTCGCGGTCAAGGATTTTTCTTGCTCTGTCAAGGTTTAACTTGTCTTTTGTTTTAGTGTTCCACGGCAAAGAGGTGCAGATTTCAAGATAGATTCTCAGCACATTTGCCTCCGGCGACTGATACTGCATTTTTTCAAGGCGGGCGCACTCTTTGAGAAGCTTTTCTTCATACTCCGGGGCAAGACCTATCGCCTTTATTTTTTCACGGAACACCTCGCACTCCTCTTCGGGCGAATCGCCCTCGTTAAGCTCCTGCGAAATTATTTTTAACTGCTCGTGAAGATAGTATTCTCTTTGACCTTTATCTATCTGCTCCTGAACCTTTTCGCCTATCTCTGCCTCCAGCTTTAAAAGGTCACCCTCTTTTGCAAGGCGGTAGCACATTTTTTCAAGGCGGGTAACAGGATTAAACTCGTTGAGAATTTTTTGCCTGTCGGGGTATTCGAGCATTATATTGCCTGCGATATAGTCTGCGATTTTGCCCGCGTCGCGGCACTCAAGTACATTCAGAATTACATCCGGCGGCATCTGCGGCGCAAATTCGGAATATTCCTCAAAAAGGTCTTTCGCTTTTCTGACAAGAGCCTGGGCAAACTCGTGCTCCTCGCTCTTTATTGCGGAATCGTTCTTGGGCTTTATTTCGCAAACAAGATAGTTATTTTGAAGCAAAACCGAGCAAAGCTTTGCCCTGCGTATACCCTCAACAGATACGCGGATATTATCACTGTTGGGTATTCTCAGAATATGATTTATCTTGGCTATTGTGCCGACTTTATAAAGTTTATCGTAATCGGGGTCGTTTTCTCTTATATCCTTTTGTGTAACGAGAAAGACCTCTTGGTTTTCTGTCATTGCGGCTTTAAGTGCGGCAATGGATTTTTCTCTTCCGACATCAAAATTGATGCTCATACCCGGGAACACCACAAGACCTTTGAGTGCAACCGTCGGCATTGAAAGAGACGCTGAACGTGTTGTTAACAAATATATCAACTCCATAAAGGTAAAAACCGATATTGAATTTTATTATACTATAATTTTGTCCGCTTTGCAACCGTCCGAAATGCGGTATTTTCAAGTGATTTTTTACTGTTTGCAATAAAGCATCAAAATTCAAACCGCTTTGATTTTAATTTTTTTGCTGCCTTTTGATGCGGCACGGTAAAAGGCACGGTTTTTACGCTTTATATATGCCGACAACCGTTTTTGTCACGCCTTGATTAAAATATAAAAGTACCTTGATTTCTCAAAATGCCAAGAATTATTCTTCTAACAATTCCGGGTGTTCGGATAAATAATCTTTTATCTTTTTAATATCTTTTTTTAACAGAACTAAATCTTCCGGTGTAAATAAATCATCATATTCACCTGATTCAAAATCATTGATGTCGTAGTTTGTTCCGTAAGCCTGATCGGGTTCAACATCATTGTGTTCCATCATAAATAACATACCGGCTATCATTGCCACAAATTTATCCATACCGTTTTGATCCATGCTATAATCAAAGCCATAATAATAATGCCCGTTAACACTCTGCCGCACGGTGCAGCCTGATTTTAAGAATTGATTAAAATCATCGAAATGATAGTTAATAGTTGTGATATAGTCGCAATTTGGATAGTCGAACATCTGTATCTTATTAAATTTATCAAAATCCTGCATATTTTATTTTTCCTTTTTTATTTCATCTTGTGCGTGAACCGGCAGAGACGGCGTTGTTTTCATTTGCATGAATGGTGTATCAACAAGAAAAAGCAGAAAGACCGAGATGATCTTCCTGCTTCTTTGCTTTGATTATTGAAAGCATTTTGGCTATGTAAGCTTATTTATACTTACGCTTACGTGCAGCCTCAGACTTCTTCTTACGCTTTACGGAAGGCTTTTCATAATGCTCTCTTTTGCGAACCTCCTGTATAACGCCGTCTCTGGAAGTCTGTCTTTTAAAACGTCTCAGAGCGTTATCCAATGACTCGCCGTCTTTAACTTTTACCTGACTCATGCTGTTCCCTCCCTCCGCTTTTGCAAGGGGCAAATATTTGATGTACGCTATATTTTAGCACAGCGGCAATGATGTTGTCAATATCAAAAGACGATATTTTTAGCACTTTGCCGCCGATTTTGACTTTTTTCGATAAAATATATGATTATCTGGTCAAAAGACCTGCGTCAAGAACATACTGTGAGCCTGTGACATAACGCGCCTTGTCGCTTGCAAGGAACAATACGGAGTTTGCAACATCCTCAACCTCTATCCACGGAACGGGGAGAAGGTTGCCCGCACTGCGCTCTGCGATCTCTTCGGGAGTTGCGCCCTCCATAGCGGCAAGTCCGTCATTCATGGGGGTATCAACACCTGTGGGGTGTATGCTGATAACTCTTATGCCGTAGGGAGCAAGCTCAATAGCCTGAGACTTTGTAAGACCCACAACGCCTGCCTTTGATGCGGCATAGTGACTTAAGCGGTTCATACCTCTGAGACCGCCGATTGAAGAGTTGTTTATAATAACACCGCTCTTTTGCTTTATCATATAAGGCACAACGTATTTTGAAGTGAGCCATGTGCCTTTAAGGTTAATGCCTATCATGGTGTCCCACTCTTCCTCGCTCATCTCCCATGAATAACCGTAGGCGCAAATACCTGCGTTGTTAAAGAGAATATCTATCGAACCGAATTTTTCCGCGCCCTTATCGGCGGCGTTTTTGAGGTCTTCCGCACAGCGGACATCACCTGCAAAAATCTCTATCTTTGCGCCGAGAGCCTCAACATCCTCTTTAAGCTTCAATAAATCCTCACTGTGAGCATTGTTGTATGACGGATATTCTATTTTTTTGCCGAGGTCAAAAGCGATTATGTTTGCACCCTCTTTGGCAAAGGCAAGAGCAACTCCTCTGCCCTGACCCTTGGCGGCACCTGTTATAAACACTGTTTTGCCCGAAAATTCACCTGACATATAAAACACATCCCTTTGTTTTTGCTTTGCTAATAATATACAATAAAAATTTACAAATTGCAATGTTGAAAATCATCTTATTTAATGATATTATTTATAAAGTATATTAAACAAGGGAGGAAAAACCATGCTTTGCCCCAAATGCGGAAAGAAATTGCCCGACAATGCGGCTATGTGCAAAAAATGCGGTACGGTCTTTAAAACGGTAAGTTCTTCAAACGAAACCGCGGAATATATAAAAAAAGAAAGAGAAAAGGACGAGCTGCGGCAGAAAAATCTTGAAAAGAAAAAGGAGAAAAAATCCAAAAAGCCGCCAAAAGAGCCGAGAGATAAATCCAAAACAATTAAAGTGCTTGCAATTATTGCAATTGTCTGCGCCGTTGTCGGTGCGGTTTTTGCCTGCCTTATTCAATTCGGCGTGTTTGACAAAAAGAAAGAAGACGGCGGAGACAAGCCGGACGCGCTTTTGATAGAATACACCTATGAAGAGGCAACGGATGACAATGCCGTTTTGAAGCTCGGCGACATCAACATAAGCGAAGAAGAGTATGAATTCTTTTTCAGACAAAGCTATTCAACCGTGCAGAACAACGCTCAGCTTCAGTTTAAAGAGTATGTATCTAAAAAGCTTGGCGAAGAATACAGCGAGAACACCGATTATTATGACGAATACTTTGAAGCTTTTATGTCGGAAAACCCGAACACCTTTGATTTTAAGGCTCCGATAAACGAGCAGGAAACAAAGGCGAAAGATTCGGACGGCAACACTTTAAGCTGGCAGGACTATATCAGAAACGATGCTCTGAAAACTATGAGCGGTTACAGAGTTAAATATGCCCTTGCAAAAAAAGCGGGGCTTGAGCTCACGGACGACGTGAGATACCAGGTTTATGACCACATAGAGGGTCTTCGCAGTGCGGTTAAGGGCGGCGGATACAGCACACTCACGCAGTATCTCAAAATTCTTTTCGGTGACAGCTGCGATGAAGAATTTTTCAAAAACGAGCTTATAAGAGAATACACCGCTTCAAAATACGATTCTTACATAAAACGCGAATATATGAAGTCTTACTCCGATGAGGAAGTAAAAGAGCAGTACGAAAAGAACTATCAAAACTATGATTATATAGACCTTTTGGTTTATGAGGCGACAGGCGACAATGCAAAAGAGACCGCCGACAAAATTGCCGCAAAGGCAACCGACAGGGTTTCGTTCTCTTCTGCCGTTGCTGAATATTCAAACTCAAGCAGCGATAACCAGTCTTTGCCTGCCGTGCCGAAATATTACATAGACCAGAACTATTCCTCACAGCTCGGCGAATGGGCATATAGCCGCGAGCGCAAAGAGGGAGATGTCAGCGTGTTCAAAACATCAAAAGGCTACTCGGTCGCAATGGTTCAAAAGCCCGCTTACACCTTTGAAAACTGCGTGAGCTACCGTGAGATAGTCCTTAACAAATCGGACGAAAACGGCTCTGCACTGACGGGTGAGCAGCTCGAAGCCCTTAAAACAAAAGCAGAAACAATATATGATAACTGGAAAAAGGGCAAAGCCAACGAAGACAGCTTTATATATTATGCAATATCAAACTCCCAGGGTTCAAACGCTTCTTCGGGCGGACTTTATGAGTGCGCGACCGAATCGGATATGAATGAAGAAGTTAAAAACTGGGCATACGAAAGCGGCAGGACTTACGGCAACACGGAGCTTCTCGAAAGCACCGACGCTTACAGAATAGTATTTTTCGTTGAGTCCTACGGCGATTATTGGAACTATGCCGTCAGAAGCGAAAAATCAACAGAAAAAGCACAGTCGGAGCTTGACGCATCTCAAAGTGAAACCTATAAGCAAAATTTTGACGACAATGTTCTCACAGACACCGAAAACAGTATAATAAAAAGCATTAACGAGATTTATCTCGGTATAAAATGAGTAAAAGATGAATAACGCAAAGCTTTATATTTGCCGCGACTATGAATTTGACCCGCTCACACTTCTGCCTTCTTTGCCAAAAGAGAGGACGGAGAAGGTGTGCAGACTGAAAATGCAGAAAGATAAAAAGAACTGTGCCGGAGCATATACTTTGTTAAAATATGCCCTGAAACAAGAGGGTATAGAAAATTTTGAAACCTGCATGGGTCAAAACGGCAAGCCATATCTTAAAGATATTCCGCTATTTTTTAATTTGAGCCATACGGACTGCGGCTTTATCTGTGCCGTATCCCAAAGTGAAATCGGTGCGGATATTCAGGCAATAAAAGAACCGTCAGGCAGCCTTTTAAAACGCGTTTGCAGTGAAAAAGAACTGCAAAAGGTCACAAATGCCGAGAACCCGGCAAGAGAGTTTACACGGCTTTGGACCTTGAAAGAAGCCGCTATAAAGAAAAACGCCGGCGTGCTTGCCGACTATGCGAAATATGAATTTTCGGAAGATGAAACTGACTTTTATAAATACGGCACACACTTTGTGTCTTTTGAAACAAACGACTACGTTATAGGCCTGTGCGGTGAATTTGAAAAGATAGAAACATTTGATTTAAAATTTTGCGAAATTATATAAGCATTGCCCCATATCGGCAAAACCGATACGGGGCAAATTTTATTTGCAATTATTCAGTTATACAAATTTTCAAAAAACCTCTCGTACCTTTTGCCCCACTTTATGACATCCTCGCCCATGTATTCGGACGGCATGGTAGCACCTATCGTCTGATAAACCGAAAAATTCTTTATGAACTCCATAACCTTTGAGACAAACTCTTTGTTACCCTTTACAATTTTGAGCTTTTGATATATCTCGGCAGGGGTGAATCTTGAAAGAAATGTTTTAAGCGTCGGGTCGCCCGCGCCGTAGCTGACATCCTCCGTCGAGACAATTCCGCTGCCCATAAAGAACTCCACTTCGTCTTTTGTGAGGCTCGTTAAAAGCTTCTTCATAAGGGCAATGGTTACAGATGACGATGCAAACTCACTGAAAAACTTTCTCTGATAAGGATAGAGCGTATATGCGCTGAAGCAGTCGTTTTCGTCTTCAATAACGGTCTGTGCGAGCAATGCTCCGGCACAAAAGCACTGATATATTCCCGAACCGAGCAGAGGCACCGTCATACCTGCGGCATCACCTATTGCGGCATATCCGTCCGCAACCATAACGCCGAGCGGCTGCCTGACCGGGATTTGACAAACCTGACCGCCGTGCAGAATTTTAAAGCCGAGATGCGGAGCGATTTTTCTGAGCTTTTCGACATACTCATCTATCTCGCCGTCATAAAACGGACTTAGCCTGCCCAAGAGAATATCAACATACTCGCCCTCTGTTATAATCCAGTTGAGTCCGCGCCCTCCCTCGTCAAGAAAATAAACATTGTAAGAATCCGGAGCGGGGTCGTCTTTATCCGTTCTGTCATAATAGGCTCTGTATGTTGTGAGAAGCTCCGGGTAGTCGAAATGATTTTTTATGCCGAGGTATTCGGGCAAATTCTCTCTCAAATGTGAATTTGCGCCTGCACTGTCAATTATCAGATCGGCATAATAATCTTTTTTATTCGTTTTAACGCCGACAATTCTGTTGCCGAGCATAATCGGCGACTGCACCTTGACCCCGTACTCTATTTTTGCACCTGCCATGAGCGCGTGGTCAATAATAAAATCATAAAGATCCTGCCTGAACATACGCATGGATTGATGACCCTGACGAATCTGCGTTATTGTCTGCCCCTCTTCGGGGCCGTGGAAAGAAATATCAAGGCAGTCTTTAACGCCCTCTGAGGCAACGGGAAGATTGGCTCTTTCAAATGCCTTTATGTCAAAAGTATCCTCCCAGTCGTAGCCGAGCTCGGACTGCTTGGCTTTCATCTCTAAAATGCTAACGTCATACCCTGCTTTGGCAAGGTTGTATGCGGCGATTATTCCGCCGTGACCTGCGCCCGCGACTACTATTCTTTTACCCATACAATATCACTCCCCTGTTTGATTTTACCGATTTTAAATATCAAAGAGTCCGCGTCTTCTTACGCAGGTTTCAAGATTTATCGCATCATAAACGCCCTCGTCAAAAAGCTCGCATATTTTTTTATACTCTTCGAGCGGAAGCGTTTCGAGGGTATAGCCGTTCTTTATGCAAAATGCTACGATTTCACCCGTCGCCTTATATGCGTCGCGGAAAGGCAAGCCCTTGCCGACAAGATAATCGGCACAGTCTGTAGCATTGATAAATCCGCCGGCAGCAGCTTTTCTCATGTTCTCCGGCAAAGCCGTCATGGTGTCTATCATCGGTATAAACGCTGTGAGACACATTTTGACGGTGTCTATCGCCTCAAACGTGAGATCCTTATCCTCCTGCATATCTTTGTTATATGCAAGCGGCAAACCCTTCATCATTGTAAGAAGTGCGTTGAGGTCGCCGAAAACCCTGCCTGCCTTGCCCCTGATAAGCTCTGCAAGGTCGGGATTTTTCTTTTGCGGCATTATGCTTGAACCTGTTGAGAACGCGTCGTCAAGCTCAACAAATTTAAATTCCCATGAGCACCAGAGGATTATCTCTTCGCTGAATCTTGAAAGGTGCACCATTATAAGCGACATAGCACAGGCAATCTCTGCACAGAAGTCTCTGTCGGCAACGCCGTCAAGCGTGTTTTTTGTGTAGCCACCCTCAAAGCCCAAAAGCTTTGCGCTCATTGCGCGGTCTATAGGGTATGTCGTGCCCGCAAGCGCACCGCTGCCGAGCGGCGAAACGTCCATTCTCTTAACCGCGTCAGAAAGTCTGCCGAGGTCGCGTTTAAACATCTCAATATATGCGCCGAAATGGTAGCCGAGAGTTATCGGCTGCGCCCTTTGCAAGTGTGTATAGCCCGGCATAACCATCATTTTATACTCTTCTTTTTTCTTTTCGAGTACCGACACAAGCTCCTCCAACTGTGAAGACAGCTCTTTGCACTCTTTTTTAAGATACATTCTCACGTCCGTAGCTACCTGGTCGTTACGGCTGCGAGCCGTGTGCAGTCTTTTGCCCGGTGCGCCCACACGCTGTGTGAGTGTCTGCTCTATAAATGTATGTATATCCTCGGCATCCGGGTCGATTTTAATTTTGCCGGAGGTTATTTCGTCACGGATTTTAGCAAGCTCAGAAGTAATAATTCTGCAATCTTCCTCAGAGATTATTCCCTGTGCGCCGAGCATTGTTGCATGACCTATGCTGCCGTTAATATCTTCAACATACATACGGCTGTCCGTAGCTATTGACGAGTTAAAGTCATTTGTTTTTTTGTCGGCCTCTTTCGAAAAACGTCCTGCCCACAATTTCATTAAAATCTCTCCTTATCAGTTAATACCGACCGTGCCGAGCACAGTTTTGCCGATATACGGTTTCTTCTGCGAATAATCAAAGGCCTCTTTGATAACTGCCAAAGCACTGTCGGCGTATTCGTTTTTATTTGTATATAGGCGTGCAACCGTGTCGCCCTCGCGAACCTCGTCACCCGTCTTTTTGCAAAGGTATATACCTGCGCCGAAATCTATAACATCATCTTTTTTCTCACGCCCTGCGCCGAGGAGCACCGATGCTCTGCCGATTTTCTGCGCGTCGATTTTATTTATATATCCGCTTTTCTCTGCTTTATATTCTATGCAGACAGAAGCATCGATAAATTTAGATGTATCGTCTATATAGCTTATATCTCCGCCCTGTGCATCGACTGCTTCTTTTAGCTTTTCGAGTGCCGAGCCGTTCTCTATCGCAAGGCGAACCATCTTTTCACATTCATAAATATCTTTTGAATTAACGAGCGAGAGCATATGAGCCGCCAAAGCTACACTGACCTCATAAAGCTCGTCTTTTTGCTCATTCTTTAAAATTTTAACGGCTTCTTTAACTTCAAGTGCGTTGCCCACCGCTCTGCCGAGAGGAATATCCATATTCGTAATAAGCGCAACGGTCTTTCTGCCTGCTCTTTGCCCTATCGCCGTCATTTTTTCTGCAAGGAGCTTTGCATCTTCATAGGTTTTCATAAAAGCACCGCTGCCGCACTTTACGTCAAGGACAATTCCCTTTGAGCCTGCGGCAAGCTTTTTGCTCATTATGCTTGAGGCTATGAGCGGTATGCTGTCAACCGTTGCGGTAACGTCTCTTAACGCATATATCTTTTTATCGGCAGGTGCGATTTCGCCTGTCTGCCCGGCTATGCAAAGACCTATTTTATTGACATTATCTATAAACTCTTTTTCGCCGACAGATGTATTAAATCCGGGTATTGATTCAAGTTTATCGATTGTTCCGCCCGTGAAGCCCAGCCCTCTGCCGGACATCTTTGCAACCTTGCCGCCGCACGCTGCAACGGCAGGCGCAACTATCAGCGTGGTTTTGTCTCCCACGCCGCCGGTACTGTGTTTATCCACGGTGAAGCCATCCACCGCGTCTAAGTTTATCATATCGCCCGAATGAGCCATTGAAAGCGTAAGGTCGGCAAGTTCACGGTCATTCATGCCGCAAAACCAAATTGCCATCAAAAGAGCTGACGCCTGATAATCGGGTATTTCACCGCGTGTAAAACCGCCGACAAAATACTCGATTTCGGATTTTGTCAGTTCTTCGCCGTTCTTTTTTCGGTCGATTATATCATACATTCTCAAGGCTGTTCCCCCCCGATAACCGATAATATCTTTATGCAATAATATGGCTGTTGCCGTCAAAATCATACCATGTGTAAGTGCCGTTTTCTATTATCATATATCCGTGCCAACTGTTTTCTTTGGGGATTGAAACAGAGCCCGGGTTCATAACGGTTATGCCGTCTATGCTCTCATTCACTGGAATGTGAGTGTGCCCGTGCAAAAGAATGTCTCCCTTTTTAAGCGAGGGCAAATTATCTTTGTTAAATTTGTGGCCGTGAGTGGCAAATATCATTCTTTCACCGTCATAAATAATCGCATACTCCGCCATGATGTTGAATTTCAGCACCATCTGGTCAACTTCGCTGTCACAGTTGCCGCGCACACACAGTATTTCGTCGCTTATGTTATTTAGCATCTCTATAACTTTTTTAGGTGCGTATTCCTTCGGCAAATCGTTTCTCGGTCCGTGATAGAGTATATCTCCCAAAAGCAAAAGTTTTTGAGCTCCGCTGTTTTTATAAGCCTCTGTCATCTTTTGGCAATAATATGCCGAACCGTGTATATCCGAAGCTACCATTATTTTCATACAAAACACCTCAGTTTATTCTACCATACCGCAAAGCAGTTTACAAGATTGAGCGGCACAATATTTTGAGCACAAAAAACGGACTGCCGCATTTTCTGCACAGTCCGTCATTTGTGATATTTTCCTCCGCTGTTTATCTGAAAAGCGCGGTATATCTGCTCCAAAAGCATAACCCTCGCAAGCTGATGCGGAAAGGTCATTTTAGACATTGAAAGCTTTAAATCAGCTCGTTTTTTTACTTCGTCGCTAAGACCGAACGAGCCGCCGATTATAAAGCTTAACGAGCCTGTTCCGCTGACTGCGTCCGTCTCAAACTGTTTTGCGAGCTGCTCGGAAGACATTTGAGAGCCCTCAATGCACATTGCAACAATTTTTGAGTTTTGCGAAATTTTTGCCAAAATCTGCTTGCCCTCTGCCGAAAGCGCCGCATCTATCTCTGCCTCTGACGGTTGATCGGGCAATCTTTTAGGCTGAATTTCGGTTATATTCAGCTTGCAAAAAGCCCCGAGACGTTTGGAATACTCCGCCGAAGCGTCTCTTAAATAGCTCTCTTTAAGCTTGCCTATGCAAATAATATTAACGGCTATCATCAGAGTATCACCGTCCTCATATCTGAGCCTGCAACATACATTATGTAATCTGCATTTTCTTTTGCGCCGGCGGTTTCGAGTGATGCGCGCGAGGTTTGATAGGCGAGCTCCGGAATATTATTTTCTTTGCTCAAATGCCCGAGCACAAGCCGCGTTGTTCCGTTTTGAACAAGGCGCGTTACAAGGTCGGCACAGTCAACATTTGAAAGGTGACCTTTGTTCGATAATATTCGCCGTTTAAGATTATAGTTATACGGTCCGTTTCTGAGCATACCTATATCATGGTTCGACTCTATAAGTATAAGGTCGCTGCCGCTGACGGCATCCTCCATATCCTGTGTAACTACGCCCGTATCGGTAAGAACCGAAATTTTGCGCTCATCGGGTGTTTCAACGGTAAAGCCGAGGCTTTCCGCGCAGTCGTGCGAGGTGCGGAACGACCTTACAAACATTCCTCTGCACTCAACGCCCTCCTGCGGCATAACCATAGAATTATATTTATCGCAGAGCTTGCCCATATCCTCAAGCTTTGAGAGCGTACCCTTTGAAGAATAAACATCTATTCCGTACTTTGAAGCGAGCGCACGCAAACCCTTTATATGGTCGCTGTGCTCATGGGTAACAAAAATTGCACCGATGTCTTTTATATCGACACCAATGCAATCCAAAGCCGCCAGCGCCTGCTTTGCGCTGACGCCGACATCTACCAATATTCCGCCCGTACCAGAGCCTATAAACGTGCAATTACCGCTGCTTGAAGAAAACAGCGCACTGAATCTCGCCATTGTAACTACACGTCCCTTTCTTTGCCTTTGCTTATGCACTCTCGCTTTTGATAACTACGGGCTTGCCGTCGTTATCCACACGGATAATATCTGCGCCGAGACTTTTAAGCTTGCCGACTACATTGTCATATCCGCGGTCTATATAAATAATGTTCTCAATCTCTGTTGTGCCCTTTGCGATAAGACCCGCAATGAGCATTGCCGCACCGGCTCTGAGGTCGTCTGCCTTTACGGGTGAGCCATTTAAGCACTCAACGCCCTCTATTGTTGCAGCCTTGCCGTTAACGGTTATATTTGCGCCCATGCGTGCGAGCTGCTCAACGTATTGGAAACGGTTGTCCCACACGCCCTCGGACACAATGCTTGTACCCTCTGCTATTGAGAGCATGGTGGTGAACTGAGGCTGCATATCCGTCGGAAAGCCGGGGTGAGGCATGGTTTTGACGTTGCAGCGTTTAGGTCTGCCGTTGCTTCTTACAAGTACGGAATCGTCATATTCGACAATATCCACACCGCACTGAATAAGCTTTGCGGTTATTGACTCAAGGTGCTTCGGGATAACATTCTTCACAAGCACCTCGCCCTGTGTAGCGGCTGCGGCAACCATAAATGTGCCTGCCTCTATCTGGTCGGGAATAATTGAATATGTGCAGCCGTGCAGGCGCTCTACTCCCCTGATTTTAATTACGTCCGTGCCGGCTCCGCGAATATCCGCGCCCATAGAGTTCAAGAAGTTCGCAAGGTCAACAATGTGCGGCTCTTTTGCCGCATTTTCTATTACTGTAAGTCCTTTTGCCTTAACTGCGGCAAGCATAATGTTGATAGTAGCGCCGACAGATACCATATCAAGATAAACAAGACCGCCCGTAAGGTTGCGTGCGTCAACATCTATCATTGCATTTTCTTTAAACTCAACGCTTGAGCCGAGTATCTCAAAGCCCTTTATGTGCTGGTCAATCGGTCTTACACCGAAATTGCAGCCGCCGGGCATAGCAACCTTAGCCCTGCCGAAGCGGGCAAGAAGTGCGCCGATAAGATAATAAGAGGCTCTTAAATGCTTCGTCATATCATGCGTCACAACGTATGAGTTTATTGTGCTTGTATCTATTTCTACTGTTGTTGAATCTATATTTCTGACCCTTGCGCCCAGCTGATGCAAAATTCTTATCATCATTGAAACGTCGCTTATATTAGGCACATTTTCAATAACGCACACATCCTGCGCCAGTATGGTTGCAGGGAGAATTGCCACTACCGCATTTTTAGCTCCGCTGACGGTTACTTCACCGTGAAGCGGATTGCCACCGTTTATGAATATTTTTTCCATAATCCGGTCCACTCCCTAAAATTTTTTATGTAAAAATAAAGGTAAAAACTTTTTGCCAAATACTATATATTGATTATACCTATGAGATTATATCATCAATCGAGAAAAAAATAAAGCTTTTTTTATAATTTTTTTATTTTATTTTAACAAAGAGCTCAGCCACAACATATAGTATTCACTCTTAAACGCCTGCACAACAATATGCATAAATTGCACATATTTTTGCCCATTTGGGGGCAAAAGAAAACCCCGCGCGTCAAAATGCGGCAAAAAATCATTATTTACCACAATATATTGATATGGCTTTTGCAAAGACTATTTTTGTAAAAAAAACAAAAGGAGAAGTCTTTATGGAAGCTTTAAAAATCGTTCTAACATCATTATTATCTATTGCAGAGTTATTTATTCTGACCAAACTTATGGGTAAAAGGCAAATTTCCGAACTCAATTTTTTTGACTATATTTGCGGCATAACGATAGGCTCAATATCTGCCGAAATGGCGATAGAACCGCTGAAAGAATTTTGGAAGCCTGCCATAGCCGTGGCGGTTTATGCGCTTGTGGCTGTCGGAATTTCTCTTATAACAACAAAATCCTGCTCGGCAAGAAGAGTGCTGTCCGGTAAATCCACCGTTTTGATAAATAACGGCAAAATTTATGACAAAGCGCTTAAAAAGACCAAAATGGACCTCAACGAGCTTCTTATGCTGTGCAGGATAAACGGATATTTTAATGTGGATGAATTGAAAACGGTAATTCTTGAGCCAAACGGCAAACTCAGCTTTTTACCAAAATCCGATTCACGTCCGCTCATGCCGAAAGACGTAAGCATTTCACCTATTCAAGACCAAACGTTTGCAACTCTTATAGTTGACGGAACTGTGCTTGACGGAAACCTTAAAGCCATCGGCAAAGAGCATGAATGGCTTAAGAAGCAGCTTAACTGCCACGGAATCGAAAAAGAAGAAGATGCGCTTTTGGCCGTATGCGATGAAAGCGGAAATTTCATTTGCTACCAAAGGCAAAAGGGCACTATGAGCCGAGATATTTTTTCATAAACTCCGACGTTTCTTCTCTCGTCGGCATAGCGGGTATTGCGCCGCTGCGCGTCACGGAAAGACCTGCGGCGGCACAGGCAAATTTTATATATTCGCCGGCTTTATCTTTATTTTTAAGCAGTTCGCCGAAATCTTCTGTTTGCGACAGAAACGTTCCGAAAAAAGTATCGCCTGCCCCGTTTGTATCTGCAACCTTGCCGGCAAAGGCTTTTTGACTGCCGCTGTAATTTTGAGTTTTATAAAATGCGCCATTTTCTCCGAGAGTGACAATCACAAAAGAAATGCCCTGCTTTATCAGCTCATCCGCTCCGTCGTTTAAATCGGATTTGCCGCTAAGAAGCTCCAGCTCTTCCTCCGACACTTTTATTATATCGACAAATTTCAATAAACTTTTCATCTTGCTTATTGCAATGCTTTTATCTTTCCACAAAAGCGGTCTGAAATTCGGGTCATATGAGATAACCTTGCCGAGTTTTGACGCGCTTTCTACTGCAAAAGCGGTTGCCGAGGCAGACGGTTCATCGGTGAGCGACACCGAGCCGAAGTGCAGAATATCGGTGTTTTGTATAAGGTCTTGCGGCACATCCTCTTTGGTGAGACTGACATCGGCTGTTTTGTCTCTGTAAAAGCTGAAGCTTCTATCGCCTTTTTCATCAACACTGACAAGTGCAAGCGTGGTGTTGAGCTTGTCTTCAATTTTCAGTCCGCTTGCATCTACATTTTTAGATATAAGCGTATCTTTGAGCATTTTGCCGAGTGCGTCGTTGCCAGCCTTGCCGATAAAAGCACTGTCGGCGCCCATAAGCGAAGCCGCAACCGCAACATTGGCAGGTGCACCGCCGGGGTTTGCCGCATATACGGGCACGCCGTTTTCATCAAAGCCTTTTTGAGTGAGGTCTATAAGAATTTCGCCTATTGAAACTATTTTCATAAACAGCCTCCGCATATTTATTTTTATCGATATATTAAAGCAAACTGCCGAAAACACCGGGTGAGCGTAATCGGCAGTTTAATATTTTAATTATTCGTTGCCGGGGAACTTCGGTATACCCTTGAAGCCTTTTTTAAGGTCTTCGTCTGTGGGGATATAATCGGTCATTTCACCGTCATTGAACTTCTCATATGCAACCATATCAAAGTAACCCGTGCCTGTGAGGCCGAATACGATGGTCTTTTCTTCGCCCGTCTCTTTGCACTTGAGTGCCTCGTCAATAGCCGCTCTGATAGCGTGGCTGCTTTCGGGAGCCGGGAGGATACCCTCTGTTCTCGCAAACTGCTCTGCCGCTGCAAATACATCTGTCTGCTTAACGGATCTTGCCTCCATAAGGCCGTCGTGATAAAGCTGTGAAAGAATAGAACTCATGCCGTGATAGCGAAGTCCGCCTGCATGGTTGGGACCGGGGATAAATCCGCTGCCGAGAGTATACATCTTTGCAAGCGGGCAAACCATACCTGTGTCGCAGAAATCGTATCTGAACTCGCCTCTGGTGAGGCTCGGGCAAGAAGCAGGCTCAACCGCGATTATTCTGTAATCGTTCTCACCGCGGAGCTTTTCGCCCATAAACGGAGCTATAAGGCCGCCGAGGTTTGAGCCGCCGCCGGCACAGCCGATGATTATATCCGGCTTAATGCCGTATTTTTCGAGTGCCGTCTTTGTTTCAAGACCTATAACGGACTGATGAAGGAGTACCTGCGAAAGAACACTGCCGAGAACATATCTGTAGCCCTCTGTACCAACAGCGACCTCAACAGCCTCTGAAATAGCACAGCCGAGGCTGCCTGTGGTGCCGGGGAAACGTTCAAGAATTGAGCGACCGACCTGTGTTGTCTCTGACGGCGAGGGCGTAACGGACGCACCGTAGGTTCTCATAACCTCACGTCTGAAGGGCTTTTGCTCATACGATACCTTTACCATATATACTTTGCAGTCAAGGCCGAAAAATGCACAAGCCATTGAAAGCGCCGTGCCCCACTGACCTGCTCCCGTCTCGGTGGTTACGCCTTTAAGACCCTGCTTTTTGGCGTAATATGCCTGCGCCATGGCAGAATTGAGCTTATGGCTGCCGCTTGTGTTGTTGCCCTCAAACTTATAATAAATTTTTGCCGGTGTACCGAGAGCTTTTTCAAGGTAATATGCTCTTACAAGCGGTGAGGGACGGTACATTTTGTAAAGCTCTTGAATTTCTTCGGGAATATCAAAATACGCTGTTGTGTCGTCAAGCTCCTGCTTAACAAGCTCATCGCAAAATACGGGACGAAGCTCTTCAAAGGTCATCGGCTCATGAGTGCCGGGGTTAAGAAGCGGTGCAGGCTTGTTTTTCATATCTGCACGCACATTGTACCATTGCTTGGGCATCTCGTCCTCTGATAAATAGATTTTGTACGGAATTTTTTCTGACATTTTAATCGGCTCCTTTCAAATTGCCTTGTTTTTTGCAGGGACAAGAAACTATAAAAAAACACCCTTATCCCGACATTCGTTGCCGGGACAAGAGTGATTAAATCTCCTGCGGTGCCACCCTGCTTGATGCAAAGCATCCTCTTAGTACGCACTAACATGCGCCGCATTTGTTAACGGAGTGCCGCTCCGTCTTGCCTACTTTGTTCAGCTCGCCCTCAGAAGTCCATTCGCACAACATCTTCGCACCGCGCTCGCACCGCCCGCGGCTCGCTTTGCCGAAAAGTGTAGTGTTACTACTCTTCCTCAACAGTTTAGCATATAATAGCACAACCGAAATTGTGTGTCAATAGCTGATCTTTGATTTTTTTAGTAATTTTAAATCAAAGAGCTTTAATATCCTCTTCTGTAACAAGGCTTATGCCCTTTGACGCAAGCACTTCAGAGGCTTTGTCGTTATCCTCTACTCTGAGAACGACATAAGCGTGTTGACCCGATACCGTGATAAAAGCATATACATACTCAACATTTATGTCTGCCTCGGCAAGAAATTCAAGAACCTTGCTAAGTCCGCCGGGGACGTCGGAAACAGACACCGCAATTACCTTTGTTACCGAAACGACGCAGTTGCCCTCGCTCAGAGCGTCTTTTGCCTTTTCAATATCGCTTACGATAAGTCTGAGTATGCCGAAATCCTGTGTATCTGCAACGCTGAGGGCGCGAATATCAACGCCTGCCTCTGCTATGGATTTCGTTACGTCAAGAATAGTGCCTTTCTTATTCTCTACGAATACGGATAATTGTTTAATTGCCATGGTGCTTCCTCCTTTTATTTTTTATAAAGATTACGCTTATCAATTACTCTGACGGCTTTGCCCTCGCTTCTGACAATGGACTTCGGCTCAACAATTCTTACCTTTGCATATATGCCGAGCACCGATTTAAGCGCGTCAACAATTTCTTTCTCTTTTGCGGAAATTTCATTGACGGTATCCGAGAAGAGCTCGGAAGTCATTTCAACAAGAACCTCGATAGAGTCGCTGTTGTTGGCTCTGTCAACGATTATCTGATAATTTGATGTAAGTCCCTTATTGAGAAGAACCATCTCTATCTGTGACGGGAAGACGTTTACGCCCTTGACTATGAGCATATCGTCGCTTCTGCCCATGGGCTTTGTCATTTTAACAAAGGTTCTGCCGCAAGAGCACTTTTCGCGTGAGAGAATGCATATATCTCTTGTGCGGTAGCGAAGAAGCGGAAAAGCCTCTTTGGTGATGCTTGTGAAAACAAGCTCGCCCTTTTCGCCTTCGGGAAGAACCTCACCCGTTTCGGGGTTGATTACCTCGGCAATGAAGTGGTCTTCGTTTATGTGCATACCCGCTTGTGCGCTGCACTCAAAAGCAACGCCGGGGCCGGATATTTCGGTAAGCCCGTAAATATCATATGCCTTGATGCCGAGTTTATTCTGAATGTCCTGACGCATTTCCTCCGTCCAAGCTTCTGCGCCGAAGATGCCTGCTTTGAGCTTGATTTTGTCGCGCAGACCTCTTTCGTTTATGCTCTCTGCAAGATATGCGGCATAAGACGGTGTGCAGCAAAGAATGGTAGCACCGAGGTCGGTCATGAACTGAATCTGCCTGTCTGTATTGCCCGATGACATCGGGAGAGTTAGGCAGCCTACCTTGTGCGAACCGCCGTTAAGACCGGAGCCGCCTGTGAAAAGACCGTAGCCGTAGCTTACCTGGCAAACGTCGTCTTTTGTTCCGCCTGCCGCAGTTATGGCTCTTGCACAGCAATCCTCCCAAAGGTCAAGGTCATGCTGTGTGTAGAAAGCAACCACTCTTCTGCCCGTTGTTCCGCTGGTGGACTGTATTCTTACACAATCGCTCAAAGGAGCTGCAACAAGCCCGTAAGGATAAGCCTCGCGAAGATCATCTTTGGTTAAAAACGGAAGCTTGTAAAGATCGTCAACCGACTTAATATCTTCGGGTTTTACTCCCTTTTCGTCCATCTTATTGCGATAGTACTCGACGTTTTCATAAACCCTTTTAACGGTTTTGATAAGTCTTTCGCTCTGCCACTGTTTAATTTGCTCACGAGAAGCGGTTTCTATTCCTTCCTGATAATACTTGGACATGGCCATGATCCTTTCGCTATTAGTAATTATAACCAAGCTCAAAAGCTTTTTTATTCATTTCAACAAATTTTGGTGCAACAGAATTTTCTATCGCTTTGAGCCAGCTTTCATACGGAATATCAAATCCGTGAGCAAGTCTGCCCATGAGAACGATATTAACGGCCTTCGGTGAGCCTGCCTGCTCTGCGAGCGCAAGCGCATCTATATCGTCAACATTCACGCCCTTTTCTTTAAGCTCGTCAAGAACATTTGAGGGGTACTCCTCGGCACCGATAATAACGGGCATGGGGTCTATCTGCTGGGTATTGACAATTATTTTGCCGCCCTTTTTAAGGCATTTGACCCATCTTGCCGCCTCAATTTTTTCAAAGGATACTATAAAATCCGCTTCTCCGTCTTCAATTATGGGTGAATAAACCTTGTCACCAAAGCGGACATACGTTACAACCGAGCCGCCTCTCTGGCTCATACCGTGAACCTCGGAAACCTTAACGTCGTAGCCCTCGTCAACGAGCAAACGACCCAAAAGCTTGCTTGCAAGGAGTGATCCCTGACCGCCCACGCCGACTATCATAACATTAGAAACTGACATATCAAAGCTCCTCCTTTTCAAATGCACCAAAAGCGCAAAGCTGTTCGCAAACTTCGCAGCCGACGCAAAGGGTTTTGTCAACGTCCGCCTTGCCGTCGTGTATGCTGATTGCGGGGCAGCCGAACTTCATGCACTTTTTGCAGCCGCGGCACTTATCGCGGTTGACCTTGAGCGGAGTTTTGGGCTTGACGTATTTAAGCAATACGCAGGGACGGCGCGAAATGATAACAGACGGCTCGTCCGCGGCAAGCTCCTGTTTAAGAACACGCTCGCACTGTGCAAGGTCATATGGATCTACGACCTCAACCCTGTTTATGCCGACCGAACGGCAGAGCGATTCAAGGTCTATCTTGCCTGCCGGGTCGCCCTTTATGTTGTAGCCGGTTGTCGGGTTCTGCTGATGACCCGTCATGCCGGTTATTGAGTTATCGAGTATGATAACGGTCGAATTTGAGCCGTTATATGCTATATTGATAAGACCCGTAACGCCGGAGTGCATAAAGGTTGAGTCGCCGATTACGGCTACGCTCTTGCCCTCGGCGGATTTATCCGCTTTGTTAAAGCCGTGAAGACCCGATACGGAAGCGCCCATGCAAAGGGTTGAATCCATAGCACAGAGCGGCTGCTGAGCGCCGAGTGTATAACAGCCTATATCGCCGAGAACGGTAACCTTGTTTTTGGCGAGCACATAGTACATACCTCTGTGGGGGCAGCCGGCGCACATCATAGGCGGTCTTACGGGAACCTTGGTGTCTATTGAAACAGTTTCTTTTGCTTCAATGCCGAAAGCATCGGCTATGCTCTTTTGCGAAAACTCACCGATAGCGGTGAAAATATTTTTGCCGTCAACATCAATACCGATGTTTTTGCAGTGGGTTTCTATAATGCCGTCAAGCTCTTCGACAACGACCACTTTTTTAACCTTTGAAGCAAAGTTTTTGAGCGCGTCCGTGGGCATCGGGTTTATGAGTCCGATTTTATAAATGCTCACGCTGTCACCGAATACCTCTTTAACATACTGATAGCATGTGCCGGAGGTGATTATGCCGAGATCCGTTCCGCCCATTTCTTCGCGGTTAAAATCACAGTTTTCGGCAAAGGCGGCGAGTGCCATTGTTCTCTCCTCTACTATCGGATGTCTCTTTTTGGCGTTGCCGGGCATCATAATATATTTTGCCGGGTTCTTTTTATATTCTATTCTTTCTGCTTCTTTTCTCTCACCCGTGTCAACAATGCTTTGAGAATGGGCAATTCTTGTGCACATTCTTATGAGAACGGGGGTATCGAATTTTTCTGAGAGTTCAAAAGCCTTTTTCGCAAAATTATAGCTCTCGGAAGAATCCGCAGGCTCAAGCATGGGAACCTTGGAGGCTATGGCATAGTGGCGTGAATCCTGCTCGTTCTGTGACGAGTGCATACCGGGGTCATCCGCAACGCAAATTACGAGTCCGCCGCTTACGCCCGTATATGAGAGTGTGAAAAGCGGATCCGCCGCTACGTTGAGGCCGACGTGTTTCATGGCGCAGCAGCTTCTGACGCCGTTGAGCGACGCACCGAATGCAACCTCCATAGCTACTTTTTCATTGGGAGCCCACTCGCAGTATATATCGTCATACTTTGCGGCAAACTCGGTTATCTCGGTGCTGGGCGTACCGGGATAGCTGGAAACAAGCGAGCAGCCTGCCTCATATAATCCTCTGGCAACAGCGGCGTTGCCTATCAAAAGCTGTTTCAAATCAGAAGCATTCCTTTCGTTTTATCATCATTTAGTTTCGTTTCTTAAATCAAGTATTCTCTTTGCCTTGCCCTGGAAACGTTCAAGCGTTTTGGGTTGAACAAGAGTAACCTTTGTCTGAAGTCCGAGCACGCTCTTAAGTTTTGCCTGAATTTGCTTTTTGAGTGCTTCGAGTTCACCGTAGCTCTCAAGCAAATCGCCGTTGACAAGCTCAACCTTGACCTCAAGATTATCCTTAAAGTTCTCTCTGCGAACTATAAGCTGATAGTGAGGGCCGATGTGATCCATAGTGATAAGTGCGCTCTCTATCTGGGTCGGGAAGACGTTTACGCCCTTTATGATAAGCATATCGTCTGTTCTGCCCATTGTTTTAGACATTCTTGCGTGAGTTCTGCCGCACTTGCAGGGCTCATACGATATTTTGGTTATATCTTTTGTGCGGTATCTCAAAACAGGCATACCTCTGCGCGTAAGAGTTGTGACGACAAGCTCGCCGACTTCGTCCTCGCCCAAAACATCGCCCGTGTCTTTGTTTATGATTTCGGGGAGGAAATGATCCTCTGCAAAGTGCATACCCTGTCTCTCGGGGCAGTCGCCGCTGACACCGGGGCCGCCGATTTCGGTAAGTCCGTAGTTATCCGAAACATAAATGCCCATATTTTCTTCAATCTGCTTTCTCATCTCGGGTGTGCACGGCTCGCTGCCGAGTATGCCGAGTCTGAGCTTATAAGCCTCTTTCGGGTAGCCGGATTCTTTCATGGCTTCGCTCAAATACAAAGCGTATGAGGGAGTTGCCACAAGACCCGTTACACCGAAATCTCTGAACATCATAAGCTGCTTCTCTGTGTTGCCGGAGGATGCGGGAATAACCGTTGCGCCCACCTTTTCAAGTCCGTAATGAAGACCCAAAGCACCTGTGAAAAGACCGTAGCCGAAGCTTATCTGAATTATATCTTCTGCCGTAACTCCGCCCGCAACAGTGACGCGGGCAACACAGTCGCTCCAAATATCAAGATCCTCTTTGGTGTAAAGACCGACCGTGGGCTTGCCTGTTGTGCCGGATGAAGCGTGGATTCTGACAATATCTTTCATCGGAACAGCCGCCATACCGAACGGGTAATTTTCTCTGAAATCCTCTTTGGTGGTGAAAGGTATATACTGTATATCGGAAAGCTGCTTTATCTTTTCGCCGTCAAAAACCCCTGCATCCGTGAGCTTTTTATGATAAAAAGGTACGTTATTGTAGCAATAAGCTACCGTGCTTTTTAATCTCTCAAGCTGGAGTGCCTCAATTTCTTTACGGGGCATAGTTTCAATTTCTTTTTGAAAGTAATTCATTTTTAACTATCCTTTCTGCAAAACAAGCCCGAAAAGCATTTCGCTTTTCGGACTTAATCTTTATAAAGCATAAAGCGACACGATTATTATATCATCATACCGCAATATCTTCAAGTGATTATTTAATCATTATTTAAAAAGCATTCAAAAAGCTTTTCGTTTTTCATCTCTGCTTTGCCCGCTCCCGAGATAAGGCTGACAATCGGAACTTCGATAAGACCGAGAATCATCGCTATCGCGCCCCAGTTTATGGGCGAAGCAAGGTTAAGCCCGTAGCCGCATATTGTGACCGAAGCTGCTTTTGCCGTAAGCTCCGGGAAAAGACCGAGGTTAAAGAATATCATGCTCGCGACAGTTATAATAACGCCGGAGGCAAGGCTTGTCCAAACAGCCGCCTTGGTAATCTTTTTGGAGAATAAGCCGTACATAAACGGTGCAAGGAAAGAGCCGGCAAGCGTACCCCATGAAATGCCCATGAGTGCCGAGATGTTAATGCCCATTGCGTTAAGCTTGTCTTTATAAGCGGCTATGAGAACTGAAATTATAAGGAACACGCCTATAAAGAGTCTCATAACAAGCACCTGCTTCTTTTCGCTCATGCCCTTTTTAACAAAGGGTTTGATAAGGTCAATTGTCATTGTGGAGCTTGAAGAAAGCACAAGACCCGCAAGCGTACTCATGGAAGCAGAGAGGACAAGCACCACAACAAGACCGAAAAGGACTTCGGGCACGGACTCTTCAAGTATCGCAGGAACCATGGTGTCAAAATTCGGCTTGCCGTTTGCAAGAGTCTCTATAAAAGCTTTGCCGCCCTCGTTTGCGTCGGTTGTGCAGAAAAGTCTGCCGAGACCGCCGAGAAAGTATGAACCGCCTGCAACAACGACCGCAAAAAATGTTGATATGATAGTACCTCTTTTTATAGAAGGCTTATCTTTTATTGCATAAAACTTCTGCACCATCTGCGGAAGTCCCCATGTGCCGAGCGAGGTGAGAATAATAACGCCTATGAGGTTCAGCGGGTCCGGGCCGAGAACCGAATTATATGTGCCGTGGACGGAGCCTGAGGGAATTTGACCGAGGCTTTCATAAACAGCAGAAAGTCCGCCCTTGTTGTTGACCGCACAAACCACAACGGCCGCAATGCCTATGAGCATTATGATACCCTGAACAAAATCATTGACGGCAGTTGCCTTGTAGCCACCGAGAATAACATATACGGCGGTGAAAAGTGCCATAATAATTATCCATGTGGTGTATGTAATGCCGGGGAACGCGGAGTTAAACAAGGTAGAAAGTCCGTTATAAACCGAAGCGGTGTACGGGATAAGGAAAAGGAAAACTATAAGAGCCGCAGCAATTTTTAAAGCTTTGGAATCGTATCTTTTTTCAAAATATTCGGGCATTGTGGAAACATTGAGATGTTTTGTCATAATTCTTGTTCTGTTGCCCAAAACAATCCATGCAAGCATAGAGCCGATAATCGCGTTGCCTATACCTATCCATGTTGAAGAAAGACCGTAACTCCAGCCAAACTGACCCGCATATCCTATAAAAATTACCGCGCTGAAATATGATGTGCCGTATGCAAACGCGGTCATCCAGGGGCCTACCGATCTTCCTCCGAGTACGAAACCGTTAACGTCGGTCGCATTTTTGCGTGTGAAAACTCCTATGCCTATCATAAGAAGCGCAAAAACGACCAAAATAATAATTTTAGCTGCCAAAATAACTCTCCTCTCAAAACAATTTTTGACATATATTCAAAAGTATGTCGAATCATGACTTTACAAGATTCGTTTCCTATTGATTTTTACTTCTCAAAGGGTTAAACTAATAAACAGCACACAGAAAGAGGTTTTTTGATGACTGTTGATTTTCATACCCACATTTTTCCTGATAAAATTGCCAAAGCCGCTATTTCAAAGCTCGCAGCGGCAGGCGATTCCGTCCCCTTTACCGATGGCACGCTCGCAGGACTTAAAAAATCCATGAAAGAGGGCGGCATAGATTATTCCGTAATACTCCCCGTTGCAACAAGCGCGCATCAGTTCGATTCCGTAAACCGCTTTGCAGCCGAAATAAACGGCAAGGACGGAATATTCTCATTCGGCGGAATACACCCCGACAACGAAAATGTCGAAGAAAAACTTGATTATATAAAATCTCTCGGGCTTAAAGGCATTAAGCTCCACCCCGATTATCAAAAGACCTTTATTGACGATGAAAGATATATCCGCATAATCTCTCACTGCATAAAAATCGGTTTATATGTTTCTATACATTCCGGCATTGATGTCGGCTATCCCGACCCTGTTCACTGCATACCCGAGCGTGCGCTGAAGCTTTTAAAAGCCGTTCCGCAGCACAGCGAGCCAAAGATAATTTTTGCTCACACCGGTGCATTCGGAATGTGGGACGAAGTCGAAAAATATCTTGTGGGGCAAAATGTTTATTTTGACCTTGCGTTCTGTCTTGATAAAATCGACTTCGGTCAGCTGGCAAGAATCATAAAAAACCACGGCAGCGACAAAATCCTTTTCGGGTCGGATTCACCGTGGGCAAGCCAAAAAGAATATAAAGTTCTTCTTAACGCTTTGCCTATAAGCGACGCCGACAAAGAAAATATTGCGTTTAAAAACGCATTTGAGATTTTATCGATTGAAAGCTTTAAAACTTTAACGCTTTAAAGCTTTTGTCTGGCAAAAGCTATTATATATGATAATTTTACATTTTGCAACACTTTTTTTAACTTTACGGCGGTGTATTGATGAAAAGTTTTAAAATAATCAAGAATGACGCAGACCAAAGGCTCGACAAGTTCGTTACCAAAACCGTTCCGAACCTGCCGAAAGCGCTTATGTATAAATATATAAGAACCAAAAGAATCAAGGTCAACTCCAAACGTGCCGAAATTTCAACAAGGCTCTGCGTGGGCGACACGGTGGATATGTATATAAATGACGAATTTTTTGTAAGAAAAGAGACTCGCTATGATTTCTCCGGCGCAAGCAACAAACTCGACATACTTTATGAAGACCGTAACATTCTTTTGCTCGATAAAAAAGTCGGTCTTCTCTGCCACCCGGACGATAAAGAATACATAGACACTCTCATATCAAGAGTAAAAAAATATCTTTATAAAAAAGGCGAATATGACCCCGACAGCGAAAATTCTTTTACCCCGGCACTCGTCAACCGAATTGACCGAAACACCGGCGGTATAGTTATAGCCGCAAAAAACGCGCAGAGCTTAAAAATTCTCAACGCGCAAATGAAAAGCCGCAATTTAAAGAAGACATACCTGTGCGTGGTGCACGGAGTTATGGAGAGAAAAAGCGGACTGCTTGAGGGCTGGCTCATAAAGGACGAAAATAAAAATAAGGTGAGAATATACTCTCACCCAAAGCCGGACGCAAAAGAAATAAAAACAAAATACCGAGTTATTCAAAACGATTACAAAAACAATTTGAGCTTGGTAGAGGTTGACCTGCTCACGGGCAGAACCCACCAGATAAGAGCGCACTTCGCCTCCATAGGTCATCCGCTTCTCGGCGACGGAAAATACGGCACAAACGAACTCAACAAAAAGCTCGGGTATAAAAAGCAGTTTTTATATTCTTACAGATTGATGTTTGACCTTGACGAAAATGCGGGCGAGCTGTCATACTTAAACGGCAAAACGTTCACGGCAGATAATGTTTGGTTTGTAAAAGAATTTAAAGAAGGTAAGTTATAAACAAAAATTTTTGGGGTACTTTATGGACAATTTAAAAACATGTATAAATTCAAAGCCGCTGACATTAAATGAAACAGACAAAAGTTATAACAGTATCGACCTTGTAAAATTTATCTGTTCGCTTTTGATAATAGTTATACATTCGCAGCCTCTGCTGGAATTCAGCGATGCGGCAAACTATATATTCAACAGCTCGGTTTGCCGGCTTGCAGTTCCTTTTTTCTTTATGTCAACGGGATTTTTGGTTTTCAGAAAAATAGACCCATGTAATATGCAGCGCGGCATTTTAGTATCTTTTACCAAGAAAATATTAAAACTGTATCTCGTGTGGAGCATAATATACTTTCTGCCCTCAATATATAATTTATACACTATCACTCCAAGCATAAGCAGATGTTTAATAAAATTCGTCAGAAATACTGTTTTCTGTGCTTCTTATGTGCATCTTTGGTATTTACCGGCAGTAATTATTGCCGTTTGGCTTACATATTTTTCTTTAAAGCATTTTAAAAAATTCAAAATAGTTATTCCGTGCGCTCTTCTTCTTTATGTAATAGGTATGCTGCCTTTGACATACCGAAAAGCATTCGGCTTCTTTTTTTATAACCCCGAAATTCAAAGATTGCTTTTGCTCTTAAAAAAATTGTTTGTTACAACGAGGAACGGTATATTTTTCGGATTTATATTTGTGGCAATCGGCGCTCTTTTTGCGTATAAACCGATAAAAATAAAATTCAACAAGGCTGTTATATTATTGTTGGCGTCTGTTTTGTTATTGGTTGCCGAGGTTGTGACGTCTTTCTTTTATTTTCGTTCGGATGAATCGGATTTTTGGCTTATGATTGTGCCCGCTTCATTCTTTCTGTTTTATATCACTACACACATTGAGATTAAAAACAGCAATAAATATTTTGTCCTCAGGCAAATGTCTTCACTAATATATTTTTTACATCATTTTATAATTTTCTCTGTATTATTTATCAACAAATTATCGCTGCACTTTTTAAACGGCGATTTACAAATCGGTTGGTTTTTGTGTTGGGTCATTACTACAACAGTATCCGTTGCCGTTTCATATATAATAGTAAAGCTGAGTCAAAAGCCACGATTAAAATTTCTTAAAATACTGTATACATAACGGATAAATCAAAAGCTATAATCCGCACCGTAACCGAGTCGGTAATTTTATGTCATTTTAAGAATCAGCCTTTACGGCTCAATTATTTCCCATTTTCCGCCATTTGAACTGCCGTCAAGAGGTGCAGGGTTTGTCATTGAGTATAAATAATCTTCATCACTGTCATCTATGACACGATACATTCCGTTTTCTTCGACAGCATCGTATATTTTGCCGTCGGTTAAGCTGTCAACGCCAAAGCTTTCGCCTACATACCTTAATTTCAGTTTTCGTCCGTTTTGTTCCCAAATAGGTTCCTCTTTTATTGTTCCGCTTTCCCGATTATCCAAAAGCATATCACCTTTCGTAATATAATAATTATGCACAACTTTATAAAAAATGAACGGTACTGCCGCATCTATGCATACAGTACCGTTCAATTTATTGCAAATAATTACATCATGCTTGCAACTTCGTCAGCGAAGTTGTCTTCTCTCTTCTGAAGTCCCTCGCCCTTTGCATAGCGAATGAACTTGACAGGAGTGATTGATGCGCCGATCTCTTTGGCAACAGAAGCAATGTAAGAGCCGACTGTGAAGTCGCCGTTCTTAACGAACTCCTGGTCAACAAGGCAGTTCTCTTTATAATACTTCTTGATTTTGCCGGAGATAATACCCTCGATAACTTTTTCGGGTTTTGAAGCCATTTTGGGGTCTTCTTTAATCTGAACTGCGAGAATCTCTTTCTCATGAGCGATAACCTCTGCGGGAACAGAAGCCTCGTCAAGATAAAGGGGATTCATAGCTGCGATCTGCATGGCAACGTCTTTACCCATAGCTTTGAAAGCGTCTGTTGCGGCAGTTGCATCGTCAGTGTCAAACTGAACGAGAACGCCGACTGTGCCGCCGCCGTGGATATAAGTTGCGATCTGACCTTCAACGCGCTCAAAACGGCGAACTTTCATGTTCTCACCGATAGCAAGAACAAGCTCCTGACGCATTTCTTCAACAGTCTTGTCACTGCCGACAAGCTTTGTTGCGTTAAGAGCGTCAACGTCTGCGGGAGCGGTCTCTACGATAGTTTTAGCGATGTCTGAAACAAAGCTTGTGAACTTCTCGTTCTTGGCAACGAAGTCTGTTTCGCTGTTAACTTCAACAACAACGCCGACCTTTTTGCTCTCGTCATAATAAGCGAGAACTACGCCCTCAGCGGCGATACGGCTTGCCTTTTTGGTTGCAGCCGCAAGACCTTTTTCTCTGAGGAAATCTATTGCCTTATCCATATCTCCGTCTGAAGCGACGAGAGCTTTTTTACAATCCATCATACCAACGCCGGTCTTTTCGCGAAGAGCCTGAACGTCTTTAGCTGTGAATGCCATTTTTATTCCTCCTAATTAGGTTTTATTAAAATCAAATGATTATTCGGCTGCAGCTTCCTCTGCCTCAGCTTCTGCTTCGGGAGCGCTCTGCTCGCCCTGTCTGCCTTCGATAACTGCGTCTGCCATTGCGCCTACGATAAGCTTAACGGCACGGATAGCGTCATCGTTGCCGGGGATAACATAATCAATCTCGTCGGGATCGCAGTTTGTATCTACGATAGCGATAATCGGGATGTGAAGTCTGTGAGCTTCCGCAACAGCGATTCTTTCTTTTCTGGGGTCAACAATGAACATAGCAGCGGGCTGCTTCTTCATCTCTGTGATACCGCCCATGAACTTCTCAAGCTTTTCAATCTCAAGATTGAGTTTGATAACTTCTTTCTTGGGGAGCATATCAAAAGTGCCGTCAGCTTCCATATTCTTGAGCTGAGCGAGTCTTTTAATTCTCTTTTGAATGGTGTTGAAGTTTGTGAGCATACCGCCGAGCCAACGTGCGTTAACATAGGGCATACCGCAACGAACGGCTTCTTCTTTAACAGAATCCTGAGCCTGCTTTTTTGTGCCGACAAAAAGAATTTCGTCGCCGTTTGCCGCTACATCGCGAACGAACATATAAGCATCCTCGAGCTTCTTAACTGTTTTCTGAAGGTCGATGATGTAAATTCCGTTACGCTCTGTGAAGATGTAGGGAGCCATTTTGGGGTTCCATCTTCTGGTCTGATGTCCGAAATGGACGCCTGCTTCAAGCAGCTGTTTCATTGATACTACTGACATAATTAGTTCCTCCTAAGTTTAGTCCTCTGCGGGGCTTAAAATGCACACGCCTGGTGCGGCGAACTCAGTGCAGAAAACACCTCGCATGCGTTTTGCCGATAGATTATATCATAAAAAAATATGATATGCAAGTATTTTTTAAAATATTTTATCAGTTTGCAAGCATAAGCACGGCATAGTCTTTATCGCCGGATCTTATCATTGCAATACCGAAGCGCGTATACTTTCCGTTGAGCATAACCTCTCTGTGACCCATTGTTGATTCCATCCAGTAATTTATTACATCCTTGGCATCATAAAATTTTGTTGCCCATGCAATGTTTTCGCCCGTTGCTTTGGGCTTTGTAACGCCGAAATCGGCATATACCGTGTAATATTTGCTGCCGTTCGGTCTGGTGTGAGATTTGTTTTTGGCGACCTCGCCCGCTCTTACGCCGGCAAGCCTGCACATTGTATAGTCAATATTCATTTCGCCTACGCCCGCCTTGCGTCGCTGTGCGTTTATGGCGGATTTTGCATCATTCAGAAAAACCGAGTCATTCACAAGCGGAAGAGAAGACGCATTGTAATTTTTATCTGCCGGGAATTTCTTTATATTCCCCGTTGCATACTGCAAAATATACAGCGCGTCGGATGAATTGACTTTATTATCGGCATTGACATCTGCCAAAACGCGGGAGTATCTGTCAAAAGATATTACGCCGGAGGCACAGCGGAGCACCGAAAGCGCGTCAGACGAATTGACCTTGCCGTCAAAGTTCACATCGCCGTAGTTATATAATGCGGCAAACGCGCCCATAGCCGGCAAACCTGCCAATAACGCCGATACAAGCAGCACGGCAACAATTCTTTTTAACATAGTGCATACCCTCTTAAAAATATTTAAAGCCGCAAAGCTTTATTTGTTAAATTATAGCATACATATTATATATCAGACAAGCGCAAAAAAATATTTACGGCTCAAATTTTAAAATTTTTAGTTTAGACACAAATTGTTTAAACTATTTACATTTAATGGACTTGATTTTATAACCGAAATATTGTAATCTATAACATACACAGACGCTTTAACTATTGAAAGGTGTGTTATATTATGAAAAAGAGTTTATGCCTTATACTCTCTGCGGCAGTTATAGCTTTAACGCTTTGCTCATGCAGCATAATTAAGGATAAGGACGTTTTAAAAGACTATCAATATACCGATGCAAACGGCAATACATATCAGTATGCCACGGACGCCGACGGCAACATTGTCACAAAAGAAGACGGCAGCAAAGAAACGACCACAAAATCCGCTTCTGCCTCCGGCGCGGGCGACATGACAGTGCTTGTAACAGACGAAAACGGCGAATACGTAACCAACAAAGACGGCAGTGCCGTCACAAGCAAGCTTGATTCGAGCGCACTTATGGAAGCAGCCGAAAAAATGATGGGCGAAACCACTACTAAAAAAGGTTCATCAAGCGGCAATTCAAGCACAAAGAAGAACGATACCACAACCAAAGTCTCCGGAGGCACGGGCAGCTCATCAAAAGACCTTCTTGACGACGGCACCAAGACAAACAAAACAAACCTTAAAGAGAAAGTTATCGACCCCGTTATAAAAAGCGGCACCTTTACGGTGGAATGTAACCTCATTGCAGACTCTGTTTCAATGCCGACAACACTTGCATTCAGAGGCAATGACTTCTCATTCACCGTTAAAATGAGCGGACTTGATTTCAGAGTATTCAGCAACAACGGCAAATATTATCTTGCTCTCCCCTCTCTCGGTCGTTACGGCGAAATTGACAAAAAAACCTTCGGCGATTTCTCTTCATCAACCGAAATAATGAATAAAAAAGCCACCTACGTTAAAAGCACAAAGGTAAAGAACGGCTCTGAAACCTACACCTGCGAGGAGTATAAAGCAAGTGACGGAACAATCATAAAATATTATTTCAACTCTAAGAATGAGTGGAAGCGTTGGGAAACCATAGACGGCGACACGGTAGGCGTATTTGTTATAAATTCTTTCGGCAAAGGCGCAAAAAGCTCGTTGTTTGAAATTTCAAAATTCTGGATAAAAGACGACAGCTTTGCATCGCTTTTTAAATAAACCGCTATGAAAAACAAAACAGTCATTATAACAGGAGCATCGGGCGGCATCGGCATTAAACTTGCCGATGCCTTTGCCCGTAAAGGATACAATATTGCCACGTCATATTTTTCTAACGGAGATAAGCTTAAATTTCTGTGTGAGGAACTGACGGCGGACGGCTTTTCTGCTGTCACATTTAAAACCGACGTTTCAAAGTCGAATGAGGCGGATTTTCTTATAAAATCGGCATTTGATATGTTCGGCAGTGCGGATATACTTATAAACAACGCCGGCATAGCTCAGCAAAAGCTGTTCACCGACATCACCGATGATGATTTTACAAGAATGTTTGACATCAACGTTCGCGGTGTATTCAACTGCTGCCGCGCGGCGCTGCCTTATATGATACATAAAAAGCATGGCAGAATAATAAACATTTCATCTATGTGGGGTGTGTGCGGCGCATCGTGCGAGGTGCACTACTCGGCATCTAAAGCGGCGGTAATAGGCATGACAAAGGCTCTGGCAAAAGAGGTGGGTCCCTCCGGTATAACTGTGAACTGCATTGCACCGGGACTTATCGACACACCGATGAACGCCAACCTCTCGAAAGAGACAATAAATGAACTGTGCGAAGAAACGCCTGTCGGTAGAGTCGGCACTCCCGAAGACGTTGCAAATGCCGCCCTTTTTTTGGCAAGTGACTCGTCATCGTTTATCACAGGGCAGGTTCTCGGTGTTGACGGAGGATTTATTTGATATTTGATATATTTTTCTTGATTTATCAGAAATATTATGTTAAAATATCACAGTATCATTTGCATAGTATGGGTTTAGAGTATATATTCTGCCCGTCATATCCTTAAGGAGGAACTTTAAATGGCTTCACTTTGCCCCAAATGTGGAAGAAAATTGAAACTCACCGACTTAAAGCCCCAGTGCCCCGGATGCGGCACCAACCTTTTATATTATAAGATAGAAGAACGCCTTGAAACCGACGCGCTCAACGCCGAAATTGAGCACGCTCACACTCAGAAAAAGCTTGACAGAGCCAAGGCGGCAATGGTAGGCAGCCCGCTCGCAATAGCACGCCTTGTGCTTTATGTTCTTATTGTTGCGGCATTTTGCCTTCCGCTTGCAAAAATGTCCGCCGCAGGTCCGTTTTTTGAGAGCAACTCAACTTACTCGGCAATACAGATAGTAACCGAGCTTATGGATTTTGACTTCGGTGCTCTCGGCCTTATAGGCGCCCCCGTTGTCGGTGACGCTGCTCTTTATTTTGCAATAACCGTAGTTTGTATAGCCGTTGCCGCACTGTTTGCATTGTTTGAGCTTATATTCAGCTTCCTTTCTTGCTCACCGAGAGGCTTCAGCCGCAACATCACATTCTCGGCAATAGGCCTTGTGGCTTCCGTAGGTTCAATATTTGCATTTAACAAGTTCATCTCTTCAATGAGCACCGCACTCCCCGGTTTCACAAGCGGTTCGGTATCATTCGGCATTTATATTGTTGCAGCATTGTTTGCCGCTTCAATTATACTTACTGTTATAATCAAAGTCACAGACGGTGTTAAAGTAAACTATAAGCCCTGCTACATAGGCAAAAATCAGATTCCTTATGAAGAATTTGTTGAGAAATACGGCGACGGCAGAATAAGCCTTGAAACTGTAATTGCAAAAGCAGACGAGTTTCTTAAAACCCCCGAAGAGAAAGAGGCAGAAAGAGTTGCCGAACTTGAGGCAGAAGCCGCAAAGGCAAATGTTTAAATTCAAAGATATAACAACAGCCCTGAAGTTAAATTCTTCAGGGCTGCATTTTTTTATTTAACACACTTTTGGCAAGGCTCATATCCCTTCTCCAAAGCCTCTTTATAAGGACATTCATAATACGTTCCCTTGCCGCAGGTGTAAGAGTAATGATATTTTTTGCCGTTTTTTGTTATATAAACTATCTCATGGTTTGCGTTATCACCGCTTGCCGTCTGCTGTTCGGCACTTTGCGTATCTGCCGCTTTTGATGATGTCTCATGATTTTTTGTGCTTCTGGTCGATTTTTTCATTTCGGTTGTTTTATACTTTCCGACGGTTACATACGAGGTTATCATCTCGTCACTGCCGCCCGTTCCGACCCCGGCAAGCGAGCACACCGCAAGAACCGTCGCGGCCGTCGCAAGCAAGGCGCACACTGCGGTAAGCACTCTGCTCTTTTTCTTCAGCGATATAACCAAAGTCACCGAAAGCGCAGTGCACACTGCCGCAATCAGCAGTAAAAGCAGTTTATTCATACCGTTTCTCCATTATTTATCTGAAGTCATAAGGACCGTCCGGCGTGTTTGATACTGTTGACGGGTTATAAGCCGCAACAACCATATCGGGTTTGTTTTGAGATATAAAAGATTCTAAGCTTCCGTTAAAATATCTGAGGTCAATAACATCTATATGTTTAACGGTGCTTGCAAAATAAGGTATGACGCAATCCGAGAAAGAGTCGATAATATAAAGTATTTTTGTGTCGTTGGTTGCTTTTTTGTTATCTATTGATATACGTTCATGGTCGCCGTAAAGATAGGTTGCATAAACCAACGTGTTGTAATAATCTATTTTCTCAAGATTAGACATTTTAAGAAAAGCTTCTTTAAAGTCTCCGCTTTTTGAGTATGAAATTCCGCTGCTGTAATAGGTAACATCAAAATCGGTATCATACTTTGGAGTGATAATGCTTATATCTTCGGGGTCTGCAAAGCTGAGACTGACTTTTTTGCCCTGTGAGCCTAAACAGTATTTTTCATAAACCTTAATATTATACTTTGATATATCGCTCACGGACGAGTCAAGCCCAAGCCCGGATATGCTGTTTATTTTCTTTATGATTTCACCCGTTGCCCAAAGACCCGTTTCCGGCTTCCAGTGGTGGTCGGTTTTAAAAAAGGCTGAGTAGTGATCCATTTTGCTGTTTTGCATCGACTCACGCAAATCAAGGCAGTTGACTCCGTTTTTGTCAAGCACGTTCACCAAATCATCGGCGTTTGCATTTTCGTTGTCATTCATGCCGTACGGCATTTTATTGTCATATTTATCGAGCTTGGCAGGCTCTTGAACATAGAGAAAATCTATTCCCTGCTCATTCATTTTTTTGCTGAAGAGCGTAATATTCTCGGCGGCCGCAGTCATATCCTTTCTTTCGGTATCAAACACCAGATAGCCGTTTTTGAGAACAATAACATTATCCGCACCGCTTATCATCTTCATTCCTATTGCTTTGTTAAAGCCTGCATTAAGCTCAACAAATTTTATTCGCAAGGCAAGAAGCTGCGTGGTGTAATAATCCACCTTATCTTCAACAGATTTTACTGCCGATTCGATTGAAGACACAAGCGAAGCATACGTTTCTTGCGCTTTGCTTTCGGCAGACGCAGCGCTTTCTCCTTCCGAAACAAATTTATATCCGCTGTTCTCATAATCCTGCGAAAAAGGAAAATCCTTTGTCCAGTCCGTGGTTTTAGAGCCTGTTTCCTCCGCATTTGCCGAAGCGCCGTCATTGGCGGTAACATCCTGCCCCAAAATTGCCGAGCGAACAAATCTTTCGCAAACGGAGATAAAAAATGCGAATATTACAAGAGAAAACAGAACAGCGAGAACTTTTTTATAAGTCAATTTAACTTTTTTCATTCCTGTCTCCTCCTCTTAAAAGTTAAAGTAAATAAACGGATTATACGATCCCTTTATCATAAATGAAAGAGAAATTATAAACAGCGCCATTAGGCATACAGCCGACACGGCATTGTATATCTGGGGCTTTATCTTTATTTTTTCTTTTAGCTTTTTAAGAATCGGGAAGCATGCGAGTATGCCGAAAATAAAGTACACTTTATATGACGACAAATACATAAGCGTTTCGGAGTCGTACAAAGAAGACGCGCCTATACCGAACATTGCGCCCATATATTTGAAAGCTCCCGACAAATTATCGGCTCTGAAAAGTACCCAGCCCAAAATCACAAACAGCATAGTGTATATATGACCTATGGCATGTTTCTTTTTTCCGAGTCCCGTAAGCTTTTCAAATGTGAGCAAAACAAAATAGAGAAGTCCCCAGCAAAGGAAAGTCCAGTTCGCACCGTGCCAAACACCCGTAAGAGTCCAAACAACAAAAAGGTTAAAAACAAGCCTTGCCTTTGATTTTACTCTGCTGCCGCCGAGAGGGAAATAAACGTAATCTCTGAACCAAGTGCCGAGCGACATATGCCAACGGCGCCAAAATTCCGTAACAGAGCTTGCCGAATAAGGATAATCAAAGTTTTCGAGGAAGTGAAATCCAAACATACGGCCGAGACCGATTGCCATTTCGCTGTAACCCGAAAAGTCAAAATATATCTGAAGCGTATAAGCGATTATGCCGAGCCACGCGAAAGACACCGAAAGCTCTTTTTGCTCAAATGCGGCGTCTGCGGCAATGGCAAAGTTGTTTGCGAGAAGAACTTTTTTGGCAAGTCCGAGAATGAATCTGTAAACCCCCTCGCAAAAATCATCAACAGTCTCAACGCGGTTGTTTATCTCGTCCGCAACCGTTTCATAGCGAACAATGGGGCCTGCAATGAGCTGCGGAAAAAATGAAATATAAAGCGCCACATTCATCGGATTTTTTTGTGCCTCGCCCTTTTTTCTGTATACGTCTATGACATATGACATTGCCTGAAAAGTAAAAAACGATATGCCTATAGGCAAAGCTATGTTGAGAGTGTCGAAGTCCTTATGAAACCATGAATTTATGTTTTCAATAGTAAAGGTGAGATACTTAAAGACGAACAAAATTGCAATATTAAAGGCAGCAGATATTCCCACTGCGGCTTTAGCCTTTTTATTATCGATATCAAGATATTTGTTGACTATAAGCCCGAACGCCCAGTTTAAAAGAATAGACCCAAGCATGACCAAAACAAAAACAGGCTCGCCCCAAGCATAGAAGAAAATGCTCGAAACAGTCAAAATAAAATTGCTCAGCTTGCGTCTTTTTTTAACAAAAGGCAAGTAATAAACGGCTAACACAACAGGAAAAAACAACAGCAAAAATGTTGTAGTTGAGAATACCACTTGTCCGCCTCCTAAAAATATACTTAGAGTATTATATAATACATCGCGTATCTTTTCAAGAGCTAAAAACTTTTTTCAAAAAGGACTTGATTTTTATTTTGATTTTTATTATAATATCATGCGTTGAGCATATACGGAGAGTTGTCCGAGCTGGTCGAAGGAGCACGATTGGAAATCGTGTAACCGCCTAAAACGGTTCGAGGGTTCGAATCCCTTGCTCTCCGCCATAAAAAGCACCGCAAAGCCTTATTTATAAAGGTTTTGCGGTTTTTTCTTTGTTATATAATTTTTCTCATAGATATATCGGAAACTGCCGACAAATACGGTTTTGTCATTATTTAACTGTCTCGATTTTATAAATACTCCACAAGCTGTCGCCGTCAACTATTTTTATATCCGCAACAATTTTGAGTTTTCTTCTAAAGCTGTAACCCTCATCATCATTGCCGTATTTATGTTTTGCTTCAATAATATATTTTCCGTCCGCACGCTGTTTAACACTGTCAAGGGTAACAAGAGGACCTGCTCCGTCTCCTCCGTCGCCGTATACATAATAGTAATTTCCGTCATAATAATAAAGCCAAACATTACCCTTGCTGTTTTTCATAATTACACTGTGGTCGGGCTTTACGTTAAAAACATTTTTCAATATTTTGTCAACGTATGATGCCTCAACTTCGCAGTAACATATACCTGTTTCAAACAGCTTTTTGGGGTCACGTATATAACTGTGGTAGTCATCTTCTTCATTTTCATAATTATTTTTTTCATTATCATTTACAATAGGATCAGGTACATAATAATCTCTCCAGTCATATATCTGAGCCATATCGTCTACAAAAGATTCATAGGGAACGGCAAAAATAATATTCAAAGCATAATTGAGCGCTTTGCCGGATGTGCAGTCATAGTCATAAAACTTATTAACATAATCTGCCTCTTCCTCATGACCCACTCCCATATCGGTAAGGCCGTATCCGACAATGTATGGCATCATTTTTTCAAAATATTGTTTGTCACTGTTTGATAAAGTGACCGATTTCATTGTCTGTGATGTTTTGCTTTCTTGAGTAGAAGCCTCTGTAGATTCTTCTGAATTTTCAGAAGGCTCTGTTTCGCTTTCATTTGACATATCCTCAAATATCTGACCATCCTGCGCATGAGCCGAGTTTGCACTGTCCTCTTTGCTCTTCTTCTGTTTAGCGGCAAAAACGGTACCGATTACAAGTGCTATAACCAGTACTACGGTACATGCCGCAATAATAATTTTCTTCTTTTTTTCAATATTAAGTTTTTCCATTTCAATCCCCTACTGTTTAATTATAAATTTGAAGTTTAACCAAGCTCAAATTATTTTACATTTTATTTATTATATCGCACGCCATATTTAATTTCAACACTGCACAAATTTATTTTTACAGATTATTTAATGCATTAAAGCATTGATAAATAAATTATAAAATGATATACTTTTTATAGAAGTCAAAAAGGAGAAGCAAAATGTCAAACGACACTATTGTTATTCGCCCGGCACAGGTAAACGACGCAAAAAAGCTTTTAGATATATATTCGCCGTATATTTTAAACACTGCCGTTACATTTGAATATGATGTGCCGAGCACCGAGCAATTTAAAGAAAGAATTTTGAGTATAACTCAAAAATACCCGTATATCCTCGCGCAATGCGGCGATGAAATTCTCGGCTACGCTTATGCGTCGGAGTTTAAAAGCCGTGCGGCATATTCATGCTCTGCGGAGGTTTCGATATACGTTAAGCAAGAGAGACGGCATATGGGCACCGGTAAAAAGCTTTATACCGCCCTCGAAAATATTTTGCGTGCGCAAAACATTTGCAACCTTTACGCTTGCATTGCAAGCCCCAAAACGCCGGATAAATACCTTGACAAAAACAGCATAAACTTTCACAAAGCTGTCGGCTATTCCACCGTAGGTGAATTTCATAACTGTGCATATAAATTCGGCATATGGTACAATATGGTTTTTATGGAGAAATTTATAAACAATCATTCCGAAAATCGCGCAGATTTAATCCCGATAACCGAAACAGATATTAACAGTCTTTTAGCATAGCAAACAAAGTACAGTGCAAAATCTCTTAAAACATAAACAACCCGAAAGGAGCAATTTATTATGGGACTTATTAAAGCAGGTGCAGGTGCTCTCGGCGGAACGCTCGCAGATCAATGGAAAGAATTTTTCTACTGTGAAGCAATGCCAAAAGAGGTGCTTGTTACCAAAGGAAAAAAACAAATCAGCGGACGTTCATCAAACACAAAGGGTAACGATAACATTATCAGCAACGGCTCGGGCATTGCGGTTGCAGACGGTCAGTGCATGATAATTGTTGAGCAAGGCAAGGTTGTTGAGTTTTGCGCCGAGCCCGGCGAATTTACATATGATACTTCGACCGAACCGAGCCTTTTTTCGGGTTCTTTCGGCGAGAGCTTAAAAAATACATTTAAAACAATAGGCAAGCGCTTCACCTACGGCGGTGACACAGCCAAAGACCAGCGCATATATTATTTTAATATGAAAGAAATTATCGACAACAAATTCGGTACACCGAACCCCGTGCCTTTCAGAGTTGTTGACAGCAAGCTCGGTCTTGATATAGATGTTTCTATTCGTTGCTCGGGCGTTTACTCTTATAAAATATCGGATCCTCTGCTTTTCTATACAAACGTATGCGGCAACATCAGTGACGAATACACGCGCGAAGAAATAGACGGCATGCTCAAAACCGAATTTATCAGCGCGCTTCAGCCGGCTCTCGGCAAGCTTTCGGAGCTTGAGCTTCGCCCGAACCAGATAGTAACGCACAACACCGACCTTGAAAATGCCATGAACACAGCTCTCTCAGCAAAATGGGGTGAGCTTCGCGGACTTAAGGTTGTAAGCATTGCTCTCGGCTCGGTAACTCTCCCGGAAGATGATGCAGAGATGATAAAGCAGGCACAGCGCACAGCTATTATGCGCGACCCTACAATGGCGGCGGCTACGCTCGTAGGCGCACAGGCAGACGCAATGAAAGCCGCGGCGTCAAACGAATCCGGCGCAATGAACGGCTTTATGGGCGTCGGCATGGCAATGAACGCCGGCGGCGGAATGAACGCTCAAAATCTTTTTGCCATGGGTCAGCAGCAGCAAGCGTCTCAGCCTGCGTCCCCGGCTGCTGCGGCAAACTCTTGGAAATGTGCCTGCGGCGCGACCGTTACAGGAAATTTCTGCCCGGAATGCGGCTCACCCAAACCGGCAGATAACAGCTGGACCTGCTCATGCGGCGCAGTCAACAAGGGCAACTTCTGCACAAATTGCGGTGCAAAAAAGCCGTCGGCAGCCCCTGCCGGTTGCCCCGGCTGCGGTTGGACACCCGACGGCGGACAGCCGATGCCGAAATTCTGCCCGGAATGTGGAACAAAATTGCAATAATTAAATACCGATTATCGCCATATATCACAAGGCGAATAAGCAATTTGTTTTATGGGAGGAAAAATTTTGAACGTATTACAGGAATACAAATGCCCCTGCTGCGGCGGAGCTATTGAATTTGACAGCAACATTCAAAAAATGAAGTGCCCTTATTGCGACACGGAGTTTGATGTAGAGACCCTCAAAAATTATGATGAAAGTCTCAAAAACGACACAGCCGATGATATGAAATGGGAAATCCCGGGCGGTGCCGAATGGCAAAGCGGAGAGGCGGACGGTTTAAAATCATATGTCTGCAAATCCTGCGGCGGTGAAATTGTCGGCGACGAAAACACGGCGGCAACCTCCTGCCCCTTCTGCGGTAACCCCGTTGTTATGATGGGTCAGCTTTCAGGTACGCTAAAACCCGATATTATAATTCCGTTTAAGCTTGATAAAAAGGCTGCAAAAGAGGGTCTGCAAAAGCATCTGACCGGCAAACGGCTTTTACCGAAAGTTTTTAAAGACCAAAACCATATAGACGAAATCAAAGGAGTTTATGTTCCGTTTTGGCTGTTTGATTCGGATGTTGACGCAAATGTAAGATACCGCGCTACCTCTGTAAGAATGTGGAGCGATGAGGATTACGACTACACAGAAACGAGCTACTATGACGTCCGACGTGCGGGAAGCGTAGGCTTTGAAAACGTTCCCGTTGACGGCTCAAGCAAAATGCCGGACGATCTTATGGAATCTGTTGAGCCGTTTAACATAGGCGAAGCGGTTGATTTTCAAACGGCATATCTTGCAGGCTACCTTGCAGATAAATATGATGTGACTGCAGAACAGAGCATTGACAGAGCAAATGAGCGAATTAAGCACTCAACCGAAGAGGTTTTTGCCTCAACCGTTACAGGTTATGACTCGGTAACACCCGAAAGCTCAAGCATCAATCTCAGCAACGGAAAAGCAAAATACGCGCTTTACCCCGTTTGGCTTTTGAACACAACGTGGAAAGGCGAAAAATATACCTTTGCAATGAACGGGCAGACGGGTAAATTCGTCGGCAATCTTCCTGTTGATAAATCCGCCGCGGCAAAATGGTTCGCGGGGATTGCGGTCGGCGCAAGCGCGGTTATGTATGTTATTCCCATAATTCTGCGCCTGCTCGGAATAATGTGAGGAGGGATTGTGTTATGAATAAAAAAATAATATCGGTTCTGTTCGCATTTATTCTTTGCTTTTGCATGAGCTTGCCTGTCCTTGCCGCCGATAACGGTTTTGCAGGCGAAAATGACAGAGTGCAGGATTTTTCGGGCGTTATTTCGCAGGAGGACAGAGACAGCCTTAATAATTTATATGATGAAATTGCCGAAAGGCAGTGCGTTGACGTTATAATTTGCTTCACCGACTCGCTTGATGGTATGACGATATCGGAATATGCCGAAAATCTTTATGAAGAAAACAACTACGGCTATGGTGAGAACAAAGACGGCGTAATGCTTCTTGTAAGCTTTGAAGACAGCGACCGGTACATAGCCACAAGAGGCTACGGCATAACGGCGTTTACCAAATCGGGTATTCAATATGTCGGCAATCAGATAAAGGGCGACCTTTCGGACGGAGACTATGCCGAGGCGGCGGAATATTTTGCACGCCTTTGTGATGAGCTTTTGACGGACGCCAAAAACGGCACGCCGTATAATGAATCCTTCGGCGCAATAGACGACGGCGACACGGGAACAGGCTCTGTATTGCCCCCTCCGATGTGGATTTTAATTTCAATCGCCGTGGGTGTAATTACGGCACTCATTGTTGTGGGTATTATGAAAGGTAAGCTCAAAACCGTTAAAATGCAGGCATCCGCAAACAACTACCTTAAAAACGGAAGCCTCAACATAACCGACAGCAGTGATATATTCCTTTACAGCAATGTCACCAGAACCGCAAAGCCAAAAAATAACGATAACGACAGCAGTACACACGAATCCTCTTCCGGCAACACATACGGCGGCGGAGGCGGAAAGTTTTAACGCTTAATTTATTTTGCACAATAAAAAGACCGCTCAATGTTTTTATTTAAACATCGGGCGGTCGTATTTTATATTTAAGACGCTGAAGCGTTTTGCAGCAGCCAGTTATACATTTTAATAATCTGCTTCATGATGCTTATGGTAAAATCTTTTATAAAATCTGGCATTTTTTCTTCTGTAAGCTCCGACTTTGACAAAGCCTCATTCACAGCGGCTTTTATCGCATTGCTGCTTTTTGTCGCACCGGTGACAACGTCAACGTCTGTGCTGTTTGCGCTTATGATTCTGTCAAACATCGCGGTCGCTTTGTTCCAAAAATGCGGCGTTTCGTTTTGTGAGACAACATCTATCGCGGTTATTTTGCCGTCGTCTATCGTCACATTCAGCACAACGTTGCTGTATTTTCCGTGTCCGCTGCCCGAGAACGTGCCGCTTCTGTAAATTGCCGAACCGACAAACGCCAAAGAAAAAAGCATCACCGCTGTGAGTGCCGACGCCACGGCGGCCTTTAATATCTTTTTAAATTTCAAAATTAACACCTCCGCAAAATAGTTAGTCTTTGCTAACCACGAGCAGTATATACCATTTTGGGCTTTGTGTCAATAAAAAACGAGAGCATTTTCACACTCCCGTTATACCCCCGTCAAATCAAACGGAGGAATATATTCTTCTTTAGACGATGAAAGCTCCTGAATATAAGCATTTTCAAAGCCGAGAGAAAGCAGTCTGTCCTTGACCGTTTTATATTCCCTTTTTGATATGCGCCTGTTTATCGTCGGGTACTCCTCTGCCCTGCCGCACGGGGTGTACTGACTCATGAGGCTTATAACCGTGTCATTTGAAAAATTATCGGCTATTAAATCAAGCAACTTTATCGTTTGGCTTATATTGCCCGGCAAAATCAAAAGCCTTATTATAACGCCTTTTTGCATAATGCCGTTTCCATTGTATATGTCGCAAGGCTGTTGGCGTTTCATCTCTTTGAGCGCTTCAAATGCCTTTTCAAAATAATCCGCCGCTTCGCTGTATTTGAGCGATACCGCGCTGTCGTAATATTTGAGGTCAGTCAAATAAATATCAACAAGTCCGTCAAGCTGTTTTAGGGTCTGCACCTTTTCATATCCGCCCGTGTTATACACAACGGGTATTGACGGCTTTGAGGTTTTTAATATATCTGAGATTTTCAAAGCATAGTGCGTGGGATTTACAAGATTTATATTGTTCGCACCCGCATTTTTCAGCTCTTCAAATATTTCGCACAAACGCCTGTCGCTTATATCTTTACCGAAAAGATTATGGCTTATCTCATAATTTTGGCAATAGACGCATTTTAGGCTGCAGCCCGAAAAGAATATTGTTCCGCTGCCGTTTTTGCCGCTTATGCACGGCTCCTCCCAATAATGAAGAGCCGCCCTTGCGAGCCTAAAAGTATCATTGCAGCCGCAAAACCCGCGCGAAACCGAGCGGTCTGCGCCACACTCCCGCGGGCAGGCAGTGCATTTTTTTGACATTTAATTCACCTTCAAAAATTGCCGCCGTCTGCATAACACACACGGCGGCACAGATTAAATTTTAAGGATTATAAACTATTGAGAGACAGTGAGAACGAACCTTGTATTTAAACAGCTTTGTTCTGACATTTTCACCCTTGACCGTTTTATCGCCGACTTTCATAGATATGATATAGCCGACGCTGTTGCTCACGGATTTATCGTGAACTATATTTGTGAACCACTTTGACGGGTCGCCACTGAGCGTTGCGCCGAGATTTTTTTTTGCCATGGTTTTCATCTCGTCCGCAGTGAAAGTATAAACACGTTTGGTTATGCTTTCTGGTTCGGGGCTTGTCCTGCCTCCCTGAAGATAAGGTATATCGGAGCCGAGCCATGTCTTTGCCGCCGATGTGTTTTTACCGCCCATGCTTGCACAGTAAACCGAGAGTATCGCTTTGCCGTCATATGAAATATATTTGCCGAGCACCGAATTCATGGCTGTTTCTATTTTAGTGCCGGAGTAATTATATCCGTCCTTATATGCGTGGGTGGAGGAATTGACCTTGAAGCCGTAATATTTTGCATAGGTATATATCGCGACAAGCTGTGCTTTTATCGCTTCGATGTTCCAGCTGTCGCCCATCTCTGCCTTAACGGAGCCTGCAATGTATTGCTTGAGCGGCATTGATTTACCGCCGTAGGTTACGGTTGACGGCATTGAAGTATCGGTTGAAATTTTGGTCTTTGAGCTGTAAAAATAGTGAAGCAATATTTTGTCATACGTCCAGCCTTGGTCGGCATAGTATTTTGCGCCGTACTGGCTCATTCCCACGCCGTGACCGTAGCCGTAAGAGGTAACCGTAAATGTGCCGGAGGCAGGTTTATAAACCTCAATATAATCAAGACTCACCCAGCCTGTTTTGCCGTTATAAGTGGTTTTGCCCCAGTTGCCGTTAGTTTGCGTTATTGTTAAAACAGTGCCGTAAGGAATATTTGCAAGCACCGCGTAGCTTGTACCAGCACCGGAGCGAAGCCGCAATGACGGGTCGGCGGTTACCGTTCCGCTGAACGACAAATCCCGGGTGGTAGGCTGTGTTGTGGAGCTTGTCGTTGTGCTTGTAGTGGTTTTGGTGGTCGGCTCTGTGGGTTTTATGACCGAGGGATTGCCTGTGGCATAAAACAAAACCTGCAAAGCATCCGAAGAATTTACCTTGCCGTCGCCGTTGACATCCGCAAGCTTTTTTTGATTATCGGTTAAATTCACAACCCCCGTTGCACTTTGAAGTATCAAAAGCGCGTCGGTTGAATTTATTTTGCCGTCGCCGTTCACATCGCCGACAGATGCGGCAAAAGAATTTATGCCCAATGCAAAAATTGAACAGCAAACGAGCGATATTATCATTATTAAAGACAAAACAGATTTTAAAATGCCTGTTTTATTTTCTTTCAACATCATCACCATCCTGCTTTTTATTGTAACAGAATTGTAACCTCTTGTCAATCGGAGCCGAGCACGGTACGCAAGACAGATGCGATAAGCGCGTTTATTTGAGTGTGCGGCAAATATATTTTATCAAGCTCGGCGTTGATGTTTTCTATCTCTTTTATTGATTTATACGCTTCGTCAACAAGCCCCTTAAACGCTTTTTTGCCAAAAGCCAGCCTGTTTTTTTCGAGCCCCGCTTTTTCACGCTGATAAAATCTTTCGGCATGAATTTTTTTGCCGACGGGGCAAATTTTTTGGCTGCACGATTTTGTAAAAATACCCAATCCTATGCCCGGCACAATAATATGCTCCGGTGTGCCGTAAGGATCGCAAATGCTCATAAAGCTCAAGACATCAAAACCGCTGCTTAAAGCGTAAGCCCTTATTTTTTCGGTCACAGACTGCGCGGCAAAGCCGAAATCATCGTTTATAATCACAACTCTCTCGCAGGCATCAAAAATTCCGATGTTATGTTCCGATATATCGTCAAAAACTTTTTCCTGCATGCCGACGCTGCCGTTCGGCCTTTCGCCGTATTTGCTCCACAGCTTAGAAGAAAATCTATTGAGCTTTCTGCGGTCGGTGCGCTCGGCGTCGATTCGCCTGCAATCGTTCTTTACTCCGGCCGCCGCCGCTAAAAATCTGATGGCTCTGTGTTCCTGCTTTTTTAAGCACAGAAGAAGGTCTCGTATTTTTTCGGATTCTTTTTTTAACCCGTCAATGTTTTGAAACGAGGATATATCTATGATTTTATCAAAAGAGCCGTAGCTCACGGGCTCGGCGGAGAATGGGTAGGTGCCGTCGATTATCTCAAGCTTTTTGCCGCCGCACAAAATTGACGCAGGAGTGCCAAAGCAATTTTTAATTACCGTGTGTTCATATCCGGCATCCGAAAGTCTCGCATCCAGCGCATAAAAAAGCTGTGATTTTAAAGCGGGGGAGTGGCCTTTTAATATGTATCTGAAATTATTTGCCGAATAAGAATTTTCGCAGAAATTCACAAATCCTTCGGATGTATAAGCACTGCCGCAAAAGGATGTCATAAAGCGCCCGCCTTTCAAATTTTTTATATATTTTAGTTTATTCGGCAAAAAAATAAATGTGCATAATTGTGCAGTTAGTGAACATATACAAGTCCACATGTCTATCTATGTATAAATTTTACAAAAAAGTAAATTGTTATTGATTTATGAGAATTTTGTGTTATAATATAGTTGACAGAAAATCAATCTGTTAAATTTAAGAAAGGGGTAAAAATCAATGGATGCTTTCTTACAGCAGGTTCTCGCACTTGTAGAACAGATTCTTACTTATTTCAAAGAGCTTGATGCAGCTGCGATTATCGAAATGATCAAGAACTTCTTTGCCGGAATTATGCCGGTATAATGCAAATAAAGTAATATTCTTGGACCCTGCGGCTTGCCACAGGGTTTTTCTTTTTATTATGACACTTTTGCCCAAGTGTTTGTTTTGCCTTGATTTAATTTCTCGGTGCGGTTATAATATAAAAAATGCCATTTGGGCGCAAAAAGGGGTATTTATATGAGTAAAAGCAAAAAATCTCTTGACCCGAAAGTATCAAAAACAATTATATCTTGCATCTGTACTGTGCTGTGCGTTGCAATGACTCTTGTGACCGTTTCAACCTGCACAGATAAAATAACCGACTCTATGCTAAAATGCAGTGAAATAAAAAGTTCTGCAAAAGCCGACAGCCCGGCAAATTCGGGTGCCGACATCAGCGCAGCAGACTCTCAGGCACCTGCGGATGAAAGCCAAGGCAGTGCAGATGCCGCAGCTTCACAGCAGCCCGGCTCAGACGCTGCGGATTCATCCGAATCTCAAAGCGGCGGCAATCAAGCCTCAAGCGCCGCAAGCAAAAAGCCGGAGGAGCAGAAAAACAACGGCAGCGGCATTCCCTCAACAAAAGCAGAGATTTTAAACTATCTCAACACATCTTTAAACAACGCAAAAAAAGCAAAGCCCGGCTACAAAAAGCATCACGTTATGCAGGCAAAGGGCAATGTCAGCGGTATCCCCTCCTGGCTTGTGAACCTCGTAACCAAAGATAAAACCACAACCATGGCAAAGGGCGGCGATAACACAGACGATTTCCCCGCGGCAGGTTTTGCATGGTCAAGTAAACTGACCGTAAACGACATAAAAGACGCCTCTTTAAAGCAGAACGGCGACAACTACGAAATAACCATAAAGCTCGGCACAGAGAAAAACCCGTCAAAGGGTACGGGCAGCAGTTACGGCAAGGTTATGTCTGTTATCGACGCTAACGAAGCAGCCGAGATGGTCGGCAAAACCGTGCTCAAAAGTATTGACATGACCTATCATGACGGTTATGTAAAAGCAACGGTTAACAGCAAAACGGGCAAGCTCGTTTCTGCCGAATTTTCTGCCGCGGCGGATATTCAGGCAAAGCTTCTCGCGATAGGCGATATTTCTGTAACCGATATAGTGAGCACAGAAACATTTACTGATTTTAAGTGGTAAAAATATACCAAACCGGCGCAGTTCAAATATAATAAATAAAAGGCTATAATTCATAAACGGTAACTAAAAACGACCGAATTATGGATTATAGCCTTTTTGCTTTGGGTATGCGAATTACTTGCCTGTTTTCTCTTTTATATGATTTTTAATAGCCTCAAAGCTTTCTGCGCTTATAACGTGCTCTATTCTGCACGCGTCCTCCGCGGCAACAATGGGGTCAACACCGAGGGCAACAAGATATTTTGAAAGCGTTGTATGGCGCTCATATATCTTTTCGGCTATTTCTCTGCCTTTGTCAAGAAGCATGATATAACCGTCTTTATCCATTTCAATGTATCCGTTTTCGCGAAGATTTTTCATCGCGACGCTCACGCTCGGCTTTGAAAACTCCAGTTCGTTAACTATATCAATAGAGCGAACCATGCCTTTTCTGTGACTTATCACAAGTATGGTTTCGAGATAATTTTCTGCGGATTCCTGTATCTTCATTACTAAACACGACCTTAAACGCATGGGCATATTGCGCCCGTCATCATAATTTTCAACAATTATAACACACTTTTTACTCATTTTTCAAGTAAAGCGACGATTTATTATTTTTTGTATTTTTCTATTGACATTTGAGTTAGCCAGTGCTAACATATGCTTAGTTAGAAACAGCTAACCATATGCCCACACTAAAGGAGGTTAAAATATGATGCCGTTGACATTTGCAACAGCCGGTGAAGAAAACATTATCAAAAAGGTCGGCGGAAAAACGGACGTTAGATCCCACCTTGAAAATCTGGGCTTTGTTCCCGGCGGCAGTGTAACCGTGATCTCTGACATAGGCGGCAACCTTATCGTCAATGTTAAAGAATCGCGCATAGCAATCAGCCGCGAAATGGCAAGTAAAATTATGGTTTAACCATTAAACTTTTTAAGGAGGAAGCAGAAATGAAAACTTTGAAGCAGGCAAAAGTCGGCGAGACCGTGAAAGTTGTTAAGCTCCACGGTGAAGGTGCGGTAAAGCGCCGTCTTATGGACATGGGTCTGACCAAGGGAACCGAAGTATACGTTCGCAAGGTTGCCCCTCTCGGTGACCCGTTTGAAGTAACGGTCAGGGGTTATGAGCTTTCAATCCGCAAAGTAGACGCTGAAATGATTGAAGTTCAGTAATTAAAATATCGGGCGATTTTATATCGCCTTTTATGAAGCCCGCAAGTTAGTCAAAACTAATATTTTGGAAAGGAAGAAACTAAATGGACATAAAAATTGCCCTTGCCGGTAACCCCAACTGCGGTAAAACAACACTTTTTAACGCTCTCACGGGTTCTAACCAGTTTGTAGGTAACTGGCCCGGCGTTACAGTTGAGAAAAAAGAAGGTAAGCTCAAAAAGCACAGTGATGTTGTAATCATGGACCTTCCCGGCATCTATTCTCTCTCACCCTACACCCTTGAAGAGGTTGTTGCAAGAAACTACCTTATTGAGGAACGCCCCGACGCAATTCTTAACATCATTGACGGCACAAACCTTGAGCGTAACCTTTACCTCACAACACAGCTTACAGAGCTCGGTATTCCCGTTGTTGTTGCAGTAAACATGATGGATATTGTTAAGAAAAACGGCGATAAAATCAACACCGCCGAACTTTCGCGTCAGCTCGGCTGCAAGATAGTTGAGATTTCGGCTCTTAAAGGCACGGGAATTATGGAGGCTGCCGAAGCCGCTGTTGACGCTGCCAAAAACGGCAGAACAATTCCTCAGCACACATTTGCAGGCGTTGTTGAGCACGCGCTTGCACACATTGAGGAGGCTGCGCTGCATGATTTACCCGAGGGCAGACAGCGTTGGTACGCCATAAAGATTTTTGAGCGTGACGAAAAAATTCTCGGCAAGCTCAATATAGATTCTGCAACACTTGCTCATATAGAAAAAGACATTAAAGCCGCAGAAGAGGAGCTTGACGACGACGCAGAAAGCATCATCACAAACGAAAGATATGTTTATATCGCGTCAATAATCAAAGCTTGCTACAAAAAGAGTAATCAGGGCAAGCTCTCAACCTCAGATAAAATAGATAAAATCGTAACTAACCGCTGGCTCGGTCTTCCGATATTTGCGCTTGTTATGTTCCTTGTTTATTATATATCAATGGTAACTGTCGGCTCGGCCGCAACTGACTGGGCTAACGACGGACTTTTCGGCGACGGCTATCACCTTGTAGGTATAGGAGCTTCAGAAGCTAACAAGGCCGCCGATGAGTACGGCGATACGGACGCTATTATCGAAGGCTTCCTTGCAAAAGCAAATGAAGAAGGCATTGACACGGAGGCTGCCGAGGCTGCTATGGATCAGGAAAGTGAAGACTATGATTCAAAAACAGCTGTTGAAGAGATAAAGGCAGTTGAAAGCAAAGCAACCTTCAAAGAGTTCGGCTATACTCTTGAAGATGAAGAAACACTTGAAACAACAGACGAAACGGGAGACATCGCCGATTTGGATGATGCTGTTGCGCTCTATGACAAATACGAAGGTGGTGTTGACCCTGCCGACTACGGCGTATGGGTACCCGGTATTCCCGTTCTTGTTGAAAAAGGTCTTGAAAAAGCAGGCGCGGCAGAATGGCTCTCGGGTCTTATACTTGACGGTATCGTTGCCGGTGTAGGCGCGGTTCTCGGCTTTGTGCCGCAGATGCTTGTATTGTTCCTGCTCCTCGCATTCCTTGAGGCTTGCGGTTACATGGCACGTATCGCATTCGTACTTGACCGTATCTTCCGTAAATTCGGTCTTTCCGGTAAATCATTCATCCCCATGCTCATAGGCTCCGGCTGCGGTATCCCCGGCATCATGGCATCAAGAACCATTGAAAACGAACGTGACCGCCGTATGACAATTATGACAACAACCTTTATCCCCTGCGGAGCTAAGGTTCCCTTTATTGCAATGATCGCAGGTGCTATCTTCGGCGGCTCCGCAATAGTTGCAACAAGCGCATATTTCATAGGCGTTGCGGCAATCATAATTTCGGGTATTATGCTTAAAAAGACAAAGATGTTCGCAGGCGATCCCGCTCCCTTCGTTATGGAGCTTCCCGCATACCATCTGCCCACGGTAGGCAACGTTCTGCGTTCAATGTGGGAGCGCGGCTGGTCCTTCATCAAAAAAGCAGGTACTATCATTCTTCTTTCAACCATACTTGTTTGGTTCACAACTTATTTCGGATTTGCAGACGGCAAATTCGGTATGCTCTCTGAAGATCAGCTTGACGAGTCGATACTTGCCACAATCGGCGGAGCAATCGCATGGATCTTTAAGCCTCTCGGCTGGGGAACATGGCAGGCGGCCGTTGCGTCTATCACGGGTCTTGTTGCAAAAGAGAACATCGTCGGTACAATGGGTATTCTCTACGGCGGCGAAGGCACTGTTTACTCGGCAATCGCTCAGGCGTTCACAGGCATCAGCGCATATTCATTCCTTGTATTCAACCTGCTTTGCGCCCCCTGCTTTGCGGCTATCGGCGCTATCAAAAGAGAGATGAACTCGGCAAAATGGACTTGGTTCGCAATCGGTTACCAGTGCGGCTTTGCATACATAATTGCTCTTATGATTAACCAGTTCGGTCTTCTCTTCACAGGCAATGTAAATGTTGTGGGTCTTATCTTTGCACTCCTTGCTCTTGCAGGTATCATCTATATGCTTGTAAGACCTTATAAAGAAGCAACAAAGCTCTCTGCTAAAGTAAAATAATTTATCATCCCGGCACAAAACTTTAGAAAGGAAGTCGGTATTTATGCTGTCATGGTTATCTGAAAATCTTGCCACTATAATAATTTGTATTGTTCTTGCGGCAATTGTTGCGCTTATTATAGCTAAGCTTATAAAAGACAAGAAAAAAGGCAAAAAAAGCTGCGGATGCGGATGCAGCAATTGCCCTTCCGCAGGTATGTGTCACCAATATGACCAATATAAAAAGCAATAAAAATTACGGGGCTGTTCAATGAGCAGTCCCGTAATAATTTTATGAGTGCATATGTGCGCCTTTGGGGTATGGAATTATATTTCTATCTCCGCCACTACCGGGTAATGGTCTGACGGGAATTTTCCGTCGGGTCTTTCGTCTATAACACGGTATGTGTCAACCGTTACACCGTCCGAAACATTTATATAGTCTATTATCTGCGGCGGGTCGTTATCTTTTATTACAGGGTAGAAGCCCGTGAAGGTCACACCGTCGCTGAGTCTCTCTTTTGCCGCATATTTGCTGTCCTTCAAAAAGCCGGAGGTCATCTGCTTATAAAGCTCACAACCCTCTTCAAAATTGAAATCGCCTGTGAGAACAACAGGCTCCGAGAATTTTTCGGCAAAAGACAAAAGCTGTGCAAGTCCTTTGGTTCTTGCCTCGGGTCCTCTGTGGTCAAGGTGTGTATTCATGTGAACGTAAACGGTTCCGTCCTCTTTGCTTTTAAGCTTTGCCCATGAGCAAACCCTGCGGCACACGCCGTCCCACCCGCGCGATACCACGTCGGGAGTTTCGGAAAGCCAGAATGTTCCGCTGTCAAGCAATTCAAATTTATCTTTAAGATAAAACACGGGCGAGAACTCGCCGTCTTTTTTGCCGTCGTCCCTGCCTGCACCAACATAGGCATAATCGGGCATTGCGGCGCATACGGCTTTCATCCAGTCATAATGAGACTCCTGAAGTCCGAAAGAATCGGGATGTTCTCTGTTCAATATACCTGTTACCATATCTTTGCGACCTGTCCAAAAAAATCCGTCTCTGCCGTAGCAAAGCACATTGTAGCTTATAATTTTAAGTTTCATAACATAACACTTCCTTAAAAAGCAAAATAATTGCCGTTTGCTCAATTTTATCATATCTTAAATTAAAAGCAATAGCATAAAGCAAAAAAAGAAAAAAATTGACCGAAGCGGTCCCTTTTGGAACAAAAATCGATAAATTGTACAAAAAAAATCAATATGAAAAAAACATATTGCATAAAATCACACTTCACAATTTATAAGTATTGAACTATAATTATAGAAACAAATCAAAAAGCCGGTGATAATTTTATGTATCAATTAAATAGGCGTGAATCGGACCCTCAACCGGAGGGACTGTATGACCCGCGGTTAGAACATGACAACTGCGGTATAGGCGCGATAGTAAACATTAAGGGCGAAAAAACGCACAAAACGGTTGCGGACGCTCTTACAATAGTTGAACGTTTGGAGCACAGAGCAGGCAAAGATGCCAAGGGAGAGACCGGCGACGGAGTCGGTATCCTTGTTCAGGTGCCCCATAATTTTTTTATGGGGGCAATTAAAGACTTTAAATTACCTGAGGACAATACCTACGGCGTAGGTATGTTCTTCTTCCCCCAAAATGAGCTCAAGCGCAACCAGGCAAAAAAGATGTTTGAGCTTGTTGTTGAAAAAGAGGGGCTCAAGCTCCTTGGCTGGCGCAAGGTGCCCACCAATGACGATGTTTTGGGCAAAAAGGCTCTTGACTGCAAGCCGGCGATATATCAGGCGTTTATCGAAAGACCGAGAAGAGTAAAACCCGGGCTTGATTTTGACAGAAAGCTCTATGTCGTAAGGCGTATTTTTGAAAAGGCAAACAGCGACACATATGTTTGCTCTCTCTCAAGCAGAACAATAGTATATAAAGGTATGTTCCTTGTAAACCAGCTCAGACTTTTTTATCCCGATCTTCAGGATGAAAGCTTCAAGTCTGCAATCGCTCTTGTTCACTCACGTTTTTCGACCAACACTTTCCCGTCTTGGGAGAGGGCGCACCCCAACCGTTTCATAGTTCACAACGGTGAGATAAACACCATCAGAGGTAACGTCAACAAAATGCTCTCTCGTGAAGAGACCATGAAGTGCGACGTTTTGGGCGACGACATATATAAGGTCTTGCCCGTTGTTGACCACTGGACGTCCGACTCCGCAATGCTTGATAACTCCCTCGAGTTTTTGATGATGGCAGGCATGGATTTACCCAAGGCTGTTATGATAAGTATTCCCGAACCGTGGAGCCATGACCGCAACATCTCGGCAGAGAGAATGAATTTTTATCAGTACTACGCAACACTTATGGAGCCGTGGGACGGCCCTGCCTCGATACTTTTCAGCGACGGTGAAATAATGGGCGCGGTGCTTGACAGAAACGGTCTTCGTCCGTCAAGATATTACATCACCCGTGACGGCTATCTTATTCTTTCGTCGGAGGTCGGCGTATTTGACCTGCCGGCAGAGGACGTTGTTTTGAAAGAGAGACTTCGCCCCGGCAAAATGCTGCTTGTTGACACTGTTGCCGGCAGAATAATATCAGATGAAGAATTAAAGCACAAATACACCTCAAAGCACCCCTACGGCGAATGGCTTGAGAACAGGCTCATTCACCTCAAGGATATGCCGATACCCAACAAAAAGACAGTCACATATAAGCGTGATGAGCTTGAAAGACTTCAAAAGGTATTCGGTTACACATATGAGGACGTAAACGATTATTTAAGACCCATGGCACTCTCCGGCAGTGAGCCTGTTGCGGCAATGGGTGCGGATACGCCCCTTGCGGTGCTCTCTAAAAAGCCACAGCCGCTGTTTAACTATTTTAAGCAGATGTTCGCTCAGGTCACCAACCCCCCGATAGACGCTATCAGAGAAAAAATTGTTACGGCGTCGGCGGTCTATCTCGGCGCGGACGGCAACCTTTTAAACGACAGACCCGAAAACTGCGATTCTATCTGCGTTCAGAACCCGATTCTTACAAACACCGACCTTTTAAAAATAAAGCACATGAATATTGACGGCTACCGTGTAGCGGTCATACCCATAACCTATTATAAAGAGCAGAAGTTAGAAAATGCGCTCTCTGAAATCTGCCTTAAAACCGACAGAGCCATGCGTGACGGCGCAAACATCATAATTCTTTCTGACAGAGACATTGATGAGTTCCACCTGCCCATTCCGTCGCTGCTTGCGGTCTCTGCCGTTCAGCAGCACCTTGTCCGCAGCAAAAAGCGCATGTCGCTCTCTCTTATAATAGAAAGCGCAGAACCGAGAGAGGTTCACCACTGTGCAACTCTTTTGGCATACGGTGCGAGCGCGGTCAACCCATACCTTGCGCTTGACTCAATCAAGCAGCTCATTGACGACGATATTCTCGATAAAGACTATTATGCCGCGGCAGAAGCTTACACCACGGGTCTTTTAAACGGAATTATAAAAATCGCTTCAAAAATGGGCATTTCAACAATTCAGTCATACATGGGCGCACAGATATTTGAAGCAGTCGGCATAGGCAAAGAGGTAATAGACAAATACTTTACCAACACCATAAGCCGTATCGGCGGAATCGACCTCACCGACATTCAAAACGACACGCTCGCCCACCACTCAAAGGCATATGACCCGCTCGGGCTCAACTCCGACGAATCGCTCGACAGCCCCGGCTCGCACAAAATGAGAAGCGGTCAGGAGGAGCATCTGTTTAACCCCAGAACAATCCATATGCTCCAGTCCGCAACAAGATACGGCGACTATTCGATGTTTAAAGAATATTCGCGTATGCTCGAAGAAGAGCTCGGCCCCAACCACATCAGAAGCCTTTTCGGCTTTAAATTTGCAGACGAGCCTTTGCCGATAGATGAGATCGAGAGCGTTGATTCAATCGTCAAACGCTTCAAAGTGGGCGCAATGTCTTTCGGCTCACTCTCAAAAGAGGCACACGAAACGCTTGCAATCGCCATGAACACCATCGGCGGCAAGTCAAACACGGGCGAGGGCGGCGAAGACCCGTCAAGATTTAAGCCCGATGCAAACGGAGTGAATAAAAACAGCGCAATAAAGCAGGTCGCTTCGGGACGTTTCGGCGTTACGAGCGAATATCTTGTAAGCGCAAAAGAAATTCAGATAAAAATGGCTCAGGGTGCAAAACCCGGCGAGGGCGGTCAGCTGCCGGCGCACAAGGTTTATCCCGAGGTTGCAAAAACAAGGCACTCCACCCCCGGCGTAGGTCTTATCTCTCCCCCTCCGCACCATGATATATACTCGATAGAAGACCTTGCACAGCTTATATACGACCTCAAATGTGCAAACTCCGACGCGGCAATCAACGTAAAGCTTGTATCCGAAGCAGGCGTAGGCACAATAGCCGCAGGCGTTGCAAAAGCAGGTGCACAGGTAGTGCTCATCTCGGGCTATGACGGCGGAACGGGTGCCGCGCCTAGAAACTCAATTCAAAACGCAGGCTTGCCGTGGGAGCTCGGTGTTGCAGAAGCACATCAGACCCTGCTTTTGAACGGACTGAGAAACAAAGTTAAAATAGAAACCGACAGCAAGCTGCTTCGCGGCAAGGACGTTGCCATAGCAGCAATGCTCGGCGCGGAAGAATTCGGCTTTGCAACCGCTCCGCTTATCTCTATGGGCTGTGTAATGATGAGAGTGTGCAACCTTGACACCTGCCCCATGGGCATAGCCACGCAGAATGCAGAGCTTCGCAAAAGGTTCAGAGGCAAGCCCGAATACGTTATCAACTTCATGCGCTTTGTGGCTCAGGAGCTCAGAGAATACATGGCAAAGCTCGGTGTGAGAAACGTTGATGAGCTTGTAGGACGCACGGATCTTTTAACTGTTGATAAAAACATTAAAATTTCAAAGCACGGCAAAATCATTCTTGACGATATTCTTAACAATCCGTTTATCGAAGATGAAAAACGCCACTTTGACCCCAAAGAGGTATTTGACTTTAAGCTTCAAAAAACCAAGGATGAAACTATACTTTATTCTCAGCTGAAACCGTATATAGAAAGCGGAGAGAAAAAGACAATAAACGTCAAGGTCGATAATGTAGACAGAGCGTTCGGCACAATTCTCGGCTCAAAAATCACCAAAAAATACGGCGAGGGCAAATTGGAAGACGACACATACCGCATAGTTTGCAAAGGTGCCGGCGGTCAAAGCTTCGGCGCATTCATACCTAAAGGTCTGACTCTTGAGCTTGAGGGCGACAGCAACGACTACATCGGCAAAGGTCTTTCCGGCGGTAAAATTATTGTATATCCTCCGAAAGGTGTTACCTTCAAGGCAGATGAAAACATCATAATCGGCAACGTCGCATTTTACGGCGCAACCTCCGGCAAGGCATATATCAACGGCGTTGCAGGTGAAAGATTTTGCGTAAGAAACTCCGGCGCAAGAGTTGTTGTTGAGGGAGTCGGCGACCACGGTCTTGAATACATGACGGGCGGTAAGGTTGCGATTCTCGGCAAAACGGGCAGCAACCTTGCGGCAGGCATGAGCGGCGGCGTTGCATATGTTCTTGATGAAGAAAACACGGTTTATTCACGCCTCAACCGCGAGCTTGTGTCGCTTGAGCAGTTGACGCGCAGCGACGATGTTCAGGAGCTTAAGAACATGATTGAAGAGCACGTTGCCGCAACCGGCTCCGAAAAGGGCAAAGAAATTCTCGAAAATTATGAAGAATTTTTGCCGAAATTCAAAAAGATTATGCCTCTTGATTACAAAAAGATGCTTGATCTTATCAACGAATACAACAGCAAGGGTCTCAGCTATGAGCAGGCAGAGATTGTAGCATTCTATAACATTAAAGGAGATGGCAGCAATGGGAAAGACCACAGGCTTCTTAGAGTTTGAGCGTAAAACAAGCCAGGCGGAAGCTCCCCTTGACCGAATAAAGCACTATAACGAGTTCCATACTCCACTCACCCGCGAAGAGCAGGCAGAGCAGGGCGCAAGATGTATGGAATGCGGCGTCCCTTTTTGCCAATTCGGCAAGCCCATTAACGGTATGATCTCAGGCTGTCCGCTCAACAACCTCATACCTGAATGGAACGACCTTGTTTACAGAGGCAATTATGCCGCGGCATATGAAAGGCTTGTCAGAACCAATCCGTTCCCGGAGTTTACAAGCCGCGTATGCCCTGCCCTTTGCGAAAAGGCGTGCACCTGCTCAATAGACAGCCAAAGCGTCAGCGTAAGAGAAAATGAATATGCAATAATCGAAAATGCTTTTGAAGAGGGCATAGTCAAGCCTGCCGCGTCAATTCCGCGCACAGGCAAAAAAATAGCCGTTATCGGTTCGGGACCTGCGGGTCTTGCGGCGGCAGAGAGATTAAACTCGCGCGGACATCATGTTGCGGTCATAGAGCGCGACGATAAACCCGGCGGACTTCTCCGCTACGGCATACCGAACATGAAGCTCGAAAAGCAGATTATCGACAGGCGCATTGATATTATGAAAGCCGACGGAGTCGAATTTTTAACGGATTGTGCGATAAAAACCAAGCACCAGGCAGAAAAAATCAAAAATGAATTTGATGCGGTGGTGCTTGCCTGCGGCGCTTCAAATCCGCGTGATATATCCGCACCGGGCAGAGACGCAAAAGGCATTTATTTTGCGGTTGACTTTTTAAAGGCAACAACAAAAGCTCTGTATAACGGAACTCTCGATGATGAGAGCACATATATCTCGGCAAAAGATAAAAACGTTATTGTAATCGGCGGCGGCGACACGGGCAACGACTGCGTAGGCACAAGCGTTCGCCACGGAGCAAAAAGCGTTATTCAGCTTGAAATGATGCCGAAGCCCCCCGAGAAAAGGCGCGAAAACAATCCTTGGCCGGAATGGCCGCTTGTCTGCAAAACGGACTACGGTCAGGAGGAGGCCGCCGCGCTCTACGGCAGTGACCCGAGAAGATACGAAACAACGGTCAAAGAATTTGTAAAGGACAAAACCGGCAGCCTTTGCGCGGTAATCACCGTCAAACTCGAAAGAGTGCTGAGCGAAGAAACCGGCAGATACGTTATGAATCCTATCCCGGGCAGTGAAGAACGCCTTGACGCACAGCTTGTTTTGATTGCCGCAGGATTTTTAGGCTCGCAAAAAGAGGTAACCGATGCCTTTTCGGTCGAAACCGACGCACGCTCAAACGTTGTGTGCGAGAGCGGCACGCATAAGACCTCGCAGAAAAAGGTCTTTACCGCAGGTGATATGCACCTCGGTCAGTCGCTTGTGGTCAGAGCCATAAGAGAGGGTCGCGACGCGGCAAAAGAAGTTGACGAATTTCTCATGGGCTATTCAAATTTAATATAATTTATAAAACGGAGCGAAAGGTATTTACTTTTCGCTCCGTTTTTTATGTTTTAATGTAAATAATATTTCTTGTTTTGTAGCATTTTGT
>UQCF01000016.1 GCA_900539465.1 uncultured Ruminococcus sp.
CAGGAGTGCATAAGGTCACGGTAGAAACGGGAGTTGACGCGACAAAGGTGCAGTTTTACAAAGACGGCAACACCTGGACTTATTCGGCCGACAACGCAAGCTTTGTTATTGAGGACGACAAAAAGATTTGGAGCATAAGCATGAACTTCTCGGAGCTCGGCGAGGATATGGAATACTATATCCGCACAAGATCACAGAAATCCGCATTTGAGTTCACAGACCAAGTAATGAACGTCTGGGTTCGCTTCAAATAACAACCTGAGCCGACGCATCCGCGTCGGCTCTTTTTTCTCGGCGGTGTGATGGCACACCGCCGATTGCTGTGAATTTTCTGCATTTGATGAACTTTAACCCCTCCGTCACGGCTTCGCCGTGCCACCTCCCCTAAAGCAGAGGCAATGTGCGGTCGCACCGCTCTGCAAAATATATTAAACGGCGGTGCATTACAGTACCGCCGTTTGAATTATTTTATCGCATTATACACATCATCTATACTCTCGCACACAATATCCGGCACAAGGTTGCCGCTGCTTGCGGCAATCTCTTCTCTTGTGGCCTCGCCTGTGAGCACCGCAACGCTCGTAACTCCCGCGTTGTTGCCGATTGCAATGTCGGTATAAAGTCTGTCACCTATCATGCACGCTTTTTCGGGTGCAATGCCCGCCTTTTCGCAGGCAATATAAATCATGGTCGGGTCGGGTTTTCCGGCATAGTGAGGCTTTTTGCCCGTGGCGCACTCTATGCAAGCGTTTATCGCTCCGCAATCCGGCACAAAACCGTATTGCGACGGGCAGGCAAGGTCGGGGTTAGTGGCAATATATTCCACTCCGCGGTTTATGAGCCTGCACGCATCCTCTAACTTTTTAAAAGTCAACTCCGTGTCATAACCGACTATAAGAAGCTCTATGCCGTCCTCAATTTTATCGGTTATGTTAAAGCCATCGTCTCTCAGCGATTTCTTAAAGGATTCAGTACCGACAACATAGGTTTTTTTCTTTTTGCCGTATTTCTTTTGAACATACGCGCTCGTTGCCTGTGCGGAGGTGAAAAAATTATCTTCGCTCGCCTTTATGCCTATTTTGTTGAGCCTTTCGATATACGTTTCAACGCTCTTTGAAGAATTGTTTGTCAAAAACATATATTTGCCGCCGTTTGCCACAACCGCGTCAAGAAATTCAAGCGATTTGCCTATAATCTTTTCGCTGATATAAAGCGTACCGTCAAGGTCAAGCAAAAAAAGCTTTTTTTCCTTTAAAATACTAACGTCACTCATGCTTTTATCTTTTCCCTGCTTTTTCTTTTAGGCTTTTGGTCTGCCGGAAGTGTGACGTAATACGCAATCTCCCAAATAGCGGTTGCAAACAGCATTATCATCGGTCCGAATACCGCTCCGCCGAGGGCAAATGAATCAACATGAATGGCACCCGTTAGCACCGACGACGCGATACTGCCGAGAGATGATTCCTGCGAAACAAGGATTTTCATAACAACGCTCGCAAGGTCAATGGTGCCGTCAAGTATGGGCGACGCACCTTTGCCGAAAAGTATTATCGCTATTAAAAAGCTGAGACTTCCGCCGAGGCTGAGACCGATTACCGTTTTGTAAGCGTTCGTAAAAATCGCACAGCCCACAACCACAAGCGCTATGAACGCGCCTATGCAGATAAACACGAGAGAAGCCGTTGCAAACTTTTTAACAGAGTCAAATTCGGGCGGCAGCGTGCTCAAAAATTCGCGCAGGTCAATCCCCACGGAGCTGTCTGTTTTGCCCATAAATCTGTTCCAAAGTTCAATCAGATTCTCCTGAAATCCGAGGCGGTTGTTTAAAAGCTCGCTGTCTTCACCCGCAAAAGTCTTTATCAGCGTATATGCCGTGGAGTCTTTGCTGACGGACAAAATGATGTTTATAAACATCTGCGTCAAAAGCAGCGGAAACGATGTCGCCGCCAACAGTGCGGCAATTATTCGGTTTGCTATTTTCATTTTATCAGAACCTTTCTGATTATTTGCCCCATGAAGATTTAAGGTCTACCGTGCGGTTGATAACAAGCTTGTCATCGGTGCTGTCTTTATCAACGCAGAAATATCCCTGGCGCATAAACTGAAAAACATCGCCCGGTTTTGTGCCCTTTATGCCGCCCTCAATAAGGCAATCTTCAAGCACGGTAAGTGAATCGGGGTTGAGATCCTCCTTGAGGTCCTCGGGTTTTTCTGTTTTAAAAAGTCTGTCATAAAGTCTGACTTCAGCCTTTACACAGTCATCCTTGCTGACCCAGTGAAGAGTGCCTTTGACTTTTCTGCCGTCCGGCGAATTGCCGCCCTTGCTTGCAGGGTCATATGTGCAGTGAAGGCACGCGACCTCGCCGTTTTCGTCAAGGTCATAGCCTGTGCATTTAACAAAATACGCACTCTTGAGCCTTACCTCGTTGCCGGGGAAAAGGCGGAAATACTTTTTAACCGGCTCAATCATAAAGTCCTCGCGCTCAACAAAAATCTCTCTGCCGAAGGTGACCTTTCTTGTGCCCATTTCGGGGTGGTCGGGGTGAACCTCAACATCGAGGGTTTCGGTCTGACCCTCGGGATAATTGTCAATAACAACCTTGAGCGGTCTTAAAACAGCCATGGCTCTCGGAGCGTTGGCATTGAGATTATCTCTTACGCAAGCCTCTAAAAGTCCGTAGTCAACAACGCTGTCTGCCTTGCTTACGCCTATGCGGTCAATAAAGTCACGCACTGCCTCGGGCGGATAGCCCCTTCTTCTCATGCCGCAAAGAGTTACCATTCTCGGGTCGTCCCAACCCGACACGGTGCCGCTCTCAACAAGGTCAAGGCATTTTCTTTTGCTCGTTACGCAGTAGTTAAGGTTGAGACGTGCGAACTCTATCTGGCGCGGCGGCTCTTCAAAGCCTATCTCGTCTATAAACCAGTTGTAAAGCGGGCGGTGGTTTTCAAACTCAAGAGAGCAAAGAGAATATGTTACTTTTTCTTTTGCATCCGAGAGTGGGTGTGCGAAATCGTACATGGGGTATACGCACCACCTGTCGCCCGTCTGGTGATGGTGGGTGTGTGAAATTCTGTAAATAATCGGATCTCTCATGTTTAGATTGGGCGATGCCATGTCGATTTTTGCCCTCAAAACCTTTGCGCCGTTGGGGAATTCACCGTCGGTCATTCTCTTAAACAGCTCAAGGTTTTCTTCAACAGAGCGTTCGCGGTACGGGCTGTTTTTGCCCGGTTCGGTGAGAGTGCCGCGGTATTCTCTTATTTCATCGGGAGAGAGGTCATCAACATATGCCTTGCCTTTTTTGATAAGCTTTATCGCGCACTCATAAATAAAGTCAAAATAGCTTGAAGCATAGTAGCAGTTTTTCCACTCAAAGCCGAGCCACTTGATATCCTCTTTTATGGAATCGACGTATTCTACATCCTCTTTTGAAGGGTTTGTATCGTCAAGCCTCAAATTGCAGATGCCGTTATATTTTTTTGCGGTGCTGAAGTTTATGCAAACCGCCTTGGCATGACCGATGTGAAGATAGCCGTTAGGCTCCGGTGGGAACCTTGTCTGAACCCTGGTGTTCACTCCGTTTTCAAGGTCTTCGTCTATAAAGTCATGTATAAAATTTGATGATTTTGCTGTTTCTTCCATTCTTAATAAACCCTCCGATTAGATTTTTTCAAATATCCAAATGCGACTCTTGTAGTCAGTGTCTGCCATAAAGGGAATACCGACATTCATAAGAGCCTCGCCTGTCCAAACTTCTCCGTTTTCGGTCTTTTTATATTCCGCACCGGCATCGAGTCCGCCGAGGCAAACATAATCGAGTGCCGCGTTTGCGGTTCCCTTGTGAGAATAAAGCATAACGATAACGGTGTTTTTATCCTCCGACACAAACTCTATTGCGCTCATGTAATCGCCGAGCGGATTTCTCAAGCGGTAAAGGTCGCCCCTGTGGAAGACCTCGCCGTATTTTTCATAAAACTTAGTCTGCTCTTTTATTTCGGCTATATCCTCATCCGAAAGCTTTGTCAGATCAAGCTCATAACCGAACTGACCGGGTATTGCGACATTGCCACGGAACGATATGGGCGTTGTTCTGCGAACCTGGTGGTTGGGAACTGCCGAAACGTGCGCGCCCATTGATGAGTAGGGGTAGCAAATGCTTGTGCCGTACTGAATATCTATGCGTGCAAGAGCGTCTGTGTTGTCACTCGTCCATGTCTGCGGCATATAGTGGAGCATACCGGGGTCGAATCTTCCGCCGCCGCCGGAGCAGCTCTCAAACAAAATATGGGGATGCGATGAAACTATTGCCTCAAGCACCTTGTAAAGGCCGAGCATATACCTGTGATAAAGCTCACCCTGGCGGTCACTCGGAAGAGTAGCCGAGCCTACGCATGCCATGTTGCGGTTCATATCCCACTTAACATATTCTATATTTGCGCTGTCAAGCACAGCGTTTACGCTCTTTATGATATAGTCGCAAACTTCGTCTCTCGAAAGGTCAAGGATAAGCTGGTTTCTGCCCTCTTTTCTCTCTCTGCCGTCAACGTGAATACACCAGTCGGGGTGCTTTGCATAAAGCTCGCTGACGGGCGAAATCATCTCCGGCTCAAACCAAAGCCCGAATTTCATGCCGAGGGCGTTTATCTTTTTGCAAAGGCCGTCTATGCCGTTCGGGAGCTTTCTTTTATCAACAAACCAGTCGCCGAGAGAGCTTCTGTCATTGTCTCTTTTGCCGAACCATCCGTCGTCAAGCACCATGAGCTTTATGCCGCAGGAGGCGGCTTTTTTTGCGATTTCAACTATTTTTTCTTCGTCAAAATCAAAGTAGGTTGCTTCCCAGTTGTTGATAAGGCAGCTTCTCTCTTTGTCTCTGTATTCGCCTCTGCAAAGGCGCGTTCTGTAAAGGCGGTGATATATTCTTGACATCTCGCCTATTCCCTCGCCGGAGTAAACAAGCACAGCCTCGGGTGTGCTGAACGTGTCGCCCGGGTCAAGCTGCCACTTGAAGCCGAACGGGTTTATGCCGATATATGCTCTTGTGCAGTTTAGATAATCCGCATATGTGCCGGCAAGGAAGTTGCCGCTGTAAACAAGGCTGAAGCCGTATGCACTGCCGAAATTTTCGGTTGCGTCCTTTGAAACAAGAGCGATAAACGGGTTATGCGTGTTGGAGCTTGCGCCGCGTGCGGACGAAACATTTATATATCCCTTTGTAACGGGTACTCTCGTAACCACGCGTTCTCTGCCCCATGTGCCGGGCAGATGAATCATATCAAATTTATCTGTTTTAAAATCAACGCTCGCGCTGAGTATACGGTCAATGACAGCTCTGTTTTCACCGTGGTTTTCGCAGCGAATACTGCGTGTTATCGCGTTGAGCTTGTCAAACACGCCGTACTGCAAAATTATATCAAGACCCGTGAGCTTATCTGTGAGGGTAACTTCAAGAGTCTGCGCCTCGCCGTCATTCTCCGAATAAGTTGCGGGCAAACCCTCTATGCCCTTTTTGCCGTTTGTTATTTTGTAGCTTTTATATTCAAAATCGGATACGGTGCTGCCGTCCTTATACTCGGCATGAAAAGTCGGCTCTCTCAAATCGCTGCTGCCGAAAGTCGAAAATTCCATTGTTAAACTTTCACGGCTGAATACGTCGCCGTTTTTTGTTGTGCCGTCCGCAACACAGAAGCTTCTCGGCCATTTATAGGGAATTATAAAAAGCGTGTTTATATCGGGAGTCTTTTCAAGTCTTTTGCCCCAATACATATGAACGGGAGTGTTGCTTGTAAGAAAGCCGAAAATGTAGCTTGTTTTTTCCGTCTGCAAATGGAACACTTTGTCTTTTTCGTTTACGATAATTGGCATAAATTAACCTCCGGGTCAGTTCTTATATTCGTTTAAAGTGTTTTGAAGTCTTGATTTGACCTCGGCATCGCCGAGGAGGGCGGTTATGGCGTGAAGATCCGGCGTATTGGTGCGCGAGGTGAGCGCAATTCTGATAACCGTTGAAACATCACCCACATGACCCTTGTAAGCTTCGGGATTCTTTTTGTATTCTTTTACATTCGGGGTAAAGCCGAGCGGCTCGCAAAGAGCTTTTATTTTGGCGAACCATGTATCTTTATCGTCGTCAGTGTCAACGACCTTGAGATAAGCCTCTAAAATATCCGCCGCGTCCTGCCTGTTTATGTTTTGCGGCAGTGTGTGGTCGGGTGCATAAAGCTCACCGTAAAAATATGATATATAGTCCTTGACCTCGTTCCACTTTGCAATATCCTTGCGCGGCTTCGGAACCTCACGGTCAATATTGAGTATATTGACGGCATAATCTTTGTCTCTTGTCAAAAGAGCGTAAAAATCTTCGTCATAATTTTTTGCCCACTCTGTAAGCCTTTCGTAAATTGTCTCGGCTTTCATGGTCGAGATAACGTTTTTGCTCACGTCCGTGAGCTTCACAAGGTCAAAAAGGCAGCCGCTTGCACTCATCTTTTTAAGGTTAAAGGGGAACGAGAACGCGTCCGCCGTTTTGGTTGCTCTGCGCCAATCTTCAAAATTGGAGTTCAAAAGAGTCATAATATACTCGATAAGGCTCTCTTTGGGGAAGCCCTGCTCAACAAAGTAGCTGACCGCCGCCTCCGGGTCCTTGCGCTTTGAGAATTTGCGCTTTGTGCCGTCCTGCTCGTCAATTTTCATAAGCTGGGGCGTGTGTGCATATTTCGGCACGCGGAATCCGCAGGCTTTAAACAGCGCAATGTGTTTCGGAACGGAGGAAATCCACTCCTCGCCTCTTATGACGTGGGTCGTTCTCATAAAATGGTCGTCGCAGACATGAGCAAAGTGGTATGTCGGCACTCCGTCGGATTTTAAAAGCACCTCGTCAATGACGTTTTCGGGCATTTCGATTTTGCCGCGTATAATGTCGTCAAAGAAAATTCTTTTGTTCTCATCGCCGTTTGAGCGAAAACGCAGAACATAGGGCTTGCCGTCTTTTATATTTTTCTCAATTTCGTCATATGTGAGGTCGCGGCACTTTGCCCATTTGCCGAAGTAGCCCCACATCAGAGCGCCCTCCTTCTCCTGCTTTTCACGAAGAAGCGAAAGCTCCTCCGCCGTGCAGAAGCATGGGTATGCAAGACCCTGCCTTACAAGCTCCTTTGCGACGGTGTGATAAATCTCCACTCTCTTGCTCTGAGTATAAGGACCGTAATCGCCCTTTTCTTCTCCGTAGCCGCAAACGCCCTCGTCAAACTCAATGCCGAAAGCCTTGAAGCCGTTTATTACCGCAGAAACACCGTCTTCTATCTCTCTTTTTTTGTCTGTGTCTTCTATTCTGAGGTAGGATATGCCGCCGGTCGCCTTTGCGGTGAGCACATCAACCAATGCGCCGAAAAGTCCGCCGATGTGAAGATAGCCGGTGGGGCTGGGTGCAAACCGCGTAACCCTCGCGCCCTCTTTAAGGCGGCGCGCCGGGTACAGCTCTTCGTAATCCTCTATGCTTTTTGTTATCTGCGGAAACAGCAGCTCCGCAAGCTTTTCATTGTCATTCATGCTTTGAATCCTCTCTGTCGGATAAATATGGTACTGTACCATTATCGCAGAAAAAAGCAAATCTATCAAGGTTTATGGCAAAAGTATTTGAAAAATATTTTATTTTTTTATTATAGTACTTGTAAATTGCCTTATTTTTTTGTAGAATAGAGAATATATAATGCAGTAAAGGGGTCTAAGCTTATGGTAAGTAAGGCAAAAGAATTATATTGCAGAGCATATCAGGGCGTATTCAAAATGGCTATGCCCTTCCTCAACTGGGATGAACCCTACCTTCTCAAAGGTCCGGGAGCAGTTAAGGATTTGCCCGCGCTCATAAAATCAAAGGGCATTATGAATGTGCTTGTTGTAACAGATAAAGGTCTTATGGGGCTTCATCTTCTTGACGGTATGTTTGAAGCACTCGAAACCCAGGGCATCAAATACTCTGTTTATGACGGCGTTCAGCCGAACCCCACTATTGATAACATTGAAGAAGCACGCAGAATTTACCTCAGAAACAACTGCAAAGGCATTATCGCTTTCGGCGGCGGCTCGCCTATGGACTGTGCAAAGGCCGCAGGCGCAAGAGTAACGAATCCCAATCAGCAGGTTGTTGACATGAGAGGTCAGTTAAAAATCCGCCATGCTCTTCCTCCGTTTTTTGCAGTGCCCACGACCGCCGGCACAGGCTCCGAGACCACCCTTGCCGCAGTTGTTTCAAACCCCAAAACTCACGAGAAAAACGCCATTAACGACCCGAAGCTTCGCCCCAAATACGCCGTGCTTGACCCTGAGCTTACGCTGGGACTTCCGCCTCATATAACCTCAACCACAGGTATGGACGCACTCACCCACGCGGTTGAAGCCTATATCGGCCGTTCAAATACAAAAACGACAGAAAAATATGCAGAGGACGCAACAAAGCTTATTTTTGAAAACCTCGAAACAGCTTATAAAGACGGCAAAAATGTCGCCGCGAGAGAGAATATGCTCATTGCCTCTTTCTATGCGGGCATGGCATTCACAAGAGCGTATGTCGGCTATGTTCACGCAATAGCCCACAACCTCGGCGGCATTTACGGCACACCCCACGGCCTTGCAAACGCAGTTATTCTGCCCTATGTTCTCGAATATTTCGGCGAGAGCGCATATGACCGCCTTGCAAAGCTTGCCGACGTTGCGGGTATAACAAATCAGAGCCAAAGCAACGAAGAAAAAGCAAAGCTCTTTATTGCCAAGATAAAAGAAATGAATAAAAACATGAACATACCCGAGCACTTCGATTTTATTGAAGATAAGGATATACCCACTCTAATTGAAAGAGCACTCAAAGAGGGTAATCCCCTTTACCCCGTCCCCAAGATTATGGACGAAAACGATTGCCGAGAAGTAATTTTAAAAATCAGAGGATAATTTTAATCGGAGGATTTGATTATGAACTACGAGAAACCGTTTATTCGCGCTCAAAGGTTCACCGTGCAGGATTTTCTTGCGGACTCCTCAAACGACGAAGAGCTTCCGCCCGACCCCGATGAGGGGCACGATGTTTTCCCCGATGCTTTCGGCGATGCTTTGAGCAATATATTTGACATATGATTTTTAAACCGTACCCTGCAAGTGAAATCTTGTCAGGGTATTGTTTTTGATAAATTATTTATCGTAATTCGATAAAAAGTTATTGACTTTTAAGATTTAGCCTGTTATAATGCAGTCAACATGAAACAGGAGGATTGCAATATGTCACAAAAAAGCTTATCTTATTGGCTCAAATTCGTAATTATAATCATGGCTCTGTGCGCGCTCGCCGTGCACACTGCGGCTTCGCTGATGCTGATAGTCTCGGAGGCGGAAGAAATCGACAAACTGCGTATGCCGTGGCTCATTTTTCTTTGGGCAAGCGCGGTTCCTGTTTTTCTTGCCGTCATAAGCTCGTGGAGAACCGCAGCCAACATCGGCATAGGCAATGCTTTTTGTATGCAGAATGCAAAGCACCTTAAAAATATCGCAATTTGCTCTGCCGTTGACGCGGCATGGGTGCTCATAGGAGAAACCGTGCTTCTGCTTTTAAACATGAATCACCCGGGAATATTTCTTTTTTCTATGGTGATAGTTGCAATCGGCGTTGCAATATCGGTTGCGGCGGCGTGCCTTTCTTATTACATAAAAAAAGCCGCCGACCTCAGAGAACAAACCGAACTCACAATATGAGGTGGCACAATGGAAGATAACATTATAATCAACATTGACGTTATGCTCGCAAAGCGCAAAATGAGCGTAACGGAGCTTTCACAAAAGGTCGGCATTACGATAGCGAATATATCGGTTCTCAAAAACGGCAGAGCAAAGGCGATAAAATTTTCTACACTTGCAAAGCTTTGCGAGGTTCTCGACTGTCAGCCCGGTGATTTGCTCGAATACAGAAAAGACAAATAAAATCATTTGACTTTACCGCCGAACACTTTTATAATATTAAGATGTATTATCTTGATAGGAAGTGTTCAAAATCAAAAGTAACAAAAAATTATTAGGTCCGGTTATGCTAATAACCGCGGCGATGATTTGGGGTCTGTCCTTCGTTGCACAAAGCCAAGGCATGGAATATGTCGGTGGATTCACCTTTAACGGAATCAGAATGTTGATAGGCTCTTTTGTTTTGATGCCGATAATTTTAGTCGGTGCGAAAAAGAACCCGCAAAAAAGTTTTAAAGCTTTAAGCAAAAAAGACAAAAAGACAACCGTTGTAGGCATACTTGTTGTCGGCGGAATTTTGTGCGTAGGCAGCAACCTGCAGCAGTTTGCTTTTAACTATACCGAGGTCGGCAAGGTTGGATTTATAACGGCGCTCTATATGCTGCTTGTTCCGCTGATTGGTCTGTTTATGAAAAAAAGGCCTCCGCTCACCGTTTGGATAGGCATTGTAATGGGTCTTTGTGGGCTTTATCTTATTTGCGTAGGCGGTTCGGGCATAAACGGCGTAGGCAAGGGCGAAATTCTCGCATTTTTGTGCTCGTTTGCATTTGCTTTCCACATCGTTGCAATAGATCATTTCGCAGATAAAATCGACGGCGTGGTTCTCTCTTGCGGTCAGTTTTTTGTAACAGGCGTGCTCTCTTGCATATGTATGTTCATTTTTGAAAAGCCGAATATGTCGGCAATAATAGATGCAGGCATACCCATTCTTTACGCAGGTATAATGAGCTGCGGCGTAGCGTTTACTTTTCAGGTACTCGGTCAAAAATACACAGAGCCCGCGCTCGCCTCAATGCTCCTTTGTCTTGAGAGTGTGTTCTCTGTTATATTCGCATTCTTTATTTTGCACCAGCAGCTTTACACAAAAGAATATATCGGCTGTGCAGTAATGTTTGTAGCCATCCTTTTGGCGCAAATACCCGCAAAAAAGAAAAAAGACGAGCCGACGCATATATAACGGCTAAGCTTATGGATCAAAAACTATTTTCAAACACAACTTTGATAGTATTGCAAAATTAAAATCGGCGGCAATTTAATGCCGCCGAATTTTAGTATACAAACGGTATTGCAGGAAGAAATGATTTTCTTTCTGCTTTTTTAATTGTGCTTTTATTCTCGCCGAATATTTCATCGCACAAATCGTTTTGTTTTTGCACTTTGCCCGTTTTTACCGATGTTTCTTTTGATAGATTGCTCTGCGTTTCGTCGCTTTGTGCCGACACCTTATAATAATATGTTGTATCGGCGCGCAGGTCTGTATCTTTAAAAGAGAGAGACTCGGTTGTGCCGATTACGGTGTAGCCGCCGTCGGGCACGGCGCTTCTGTAAATGTTATAGCTTTCTGCATTTTCTGTTTTTGACCAGCTTAAATTTATCTCTAAACCGTCCTGCACGGCAGAGAGATTTTGCGGCGACGGCAAAACGGCTTTTATTCTCGCTTTTTCGCTGAGGTCGCTGTCAAATTCCGAAGATATGCCGATGCTTTTTATTTTGTAATATAGTCTTTCATTCGGCAAAAGCTCTTTGTCGGCAAAGCTTATGGTGCCGCTGCCTGTTTCGCCGATTTTTGTGTATTCGCCGTCAGGCGAATCGCTCTTGTATATTTCGTATCCGTAACATTCTGACGAAGTGTTTTTATCCCATGAGATTTTGACTTCGGTTTCGGATATGTTTTGAGCATTGATGTTTTGAACCTCGGGCAGAGTGACCGTTACCGCACACACTGCGGAAACATCGCCGTAGACGGAGCTTGCGGTTATATCTGTTCTGCCGACCGAAAGTCCCTTAACCGTGCCGGAGTCGGCAGCGGCTACAAGCTCGTTGTCACTCTGCCAATTTATGCCGTCGTCGCGTGAATCAAGCGGCAAAAGGGCAGAGAAAACGTCATAGGTTTCACCCTCTGCGATGCTTATGTCGGTTGCACTCAAAACCAAAAGCTGCGGTCTGTCGTCTGCGGTTGTGAAGTTATAAACAGGACCTTTGTAGGTCTGACCCTTTATAACTGCGTATGAGCAGTAGTAATATGTTGTGTTTGCCGTGAGCGAGCCAAAGAACTTTGATGTGTCGCCTTTGAGCGAAATCAAGCCTTTTCCGCCGGAGGAAATTTTGTGCCTTTTTAAGTTGTTTTTATCCGATCCGAAATAAAATCCGGCAGAAGAAACAGAATGAGAAGATGAGTTGTCAACTCTGCCTATCAGCACCGCACCGTTTGCGCTAATATCCGCCGCAGTGCCCGTAACAACCGCAAGCTGTGAGGTCTTTGTATATGCGCCTGCCGCAACTGCCGTGCCGCCCTTTGAATATGTTTTGTATTTTGAGGCGGCATATGAAGCAAAAGAATATGAGCCGACATAGGTGTTTGCATCGTTATAGGCAGGTCTTGCATATCCGATGATGTAAGATGCGTAGCGCTTTCTTGCTTTTGCCTCTGCGCGGTATCCGTTGCCGGCACCTGTGTTGCCCTCAACCGTATAGACGTAATCTGATGAGACGCCTGTAACAATGCCTATGTGCTTTGCCGTTGCGCCGCCCGACCAGTTGTAAAAAATCAAATCGCCCGTTCGGGGAGTGAAGTTTTTGGAAGAGAAATATTTGCCGCGCTGAGTGTACCACCTGACCATATTGGCGCAGTTGCCTATTCGCGGAATGACCGAGGTGCTTATGCCCGCCTGATTTGAGCACCAAGCGACAAAATATGCACACCACGCCACGGTCGGTGCACCGAACCATGCGCCGTATTTGGTGTAGCCGCCGTCCTGACCGGGGGAGAGGGGCTTGCCCGTTTTGGTGCTGAGCTCCGTATAGCCTATCTGCGTTTTTGCAACGGCAATGAGGTCTGCAAGATTTTGCCCCGTGTTTTTGTGAGTATTCGGAAAGTCGTCACGGTAATAAACCGCCGAGGCACAGACCGAAAAAATGCCGAAAGTCATAACAATGACCAAAAATATCGAAATAATTTTTTTCATCAAATTCGCCCGTTTTCAAAAAATTACAGACTATATTTTATCACAGAAAATCGGTATGTGTCAAATGCCGCGGAGCAGGAAAAAGATACCGTCATATTTGTTGACAAAGAATAATAAGTATGTTAAAATCTGTGCAGTAAGGGAGTAGTCGGCGCTTGGCGCGGCAAGGTCAACATACTTGGAGCTATCCATGGCTTTGCCTTGGGCGGTTACGCTTAATTGACGAGACTTATCTGTCCGGTGGCAGGTGGGTCTTTTTTATGGTCCTCTGTTGCCGCATTATGGCAAAGGGGGCATTTTTTATGTCTGTAATTGAAATTTTGGTGTTGGCTCTGGGTCTTGCGATGGATGCTTTTGCGGTCTCAATCTGCAAGGGCTTGTCCGTTTATAAAATGAAGCCCAAATATTCTGTTATAACCGGCCTTTATTTCGGCGGCTTTCAGATGCTCATGCCGGCAGTCGGCTATTTTTTGGGCAAACAGTTTGAGTCGCTCATTACAAATATAGACCACTGGATTGCTTTCGGTCTGCTTTTGCTCATAGGTGCGAATATGATAAGGGAGTCTTTCTCAAAAGACGAGAATGTGAACGATTCGTTCTCATTTAAAACCATGCTGCCGCTTGCGGTTGCAACGAGCATAGACGCACTCGCAGTCGGCATCACCTTTGCCTTTTTGCAGGTGAATGTTTTTATTTCCTGCGGCATTATAGGCGCGGTGACATTTATAATTTCTGCCGCAGGCGTTAAAATAGGTAATGTATTCGGCACAAAATATAAGCAAAAAGCAGAGATAGTCGGCGGAATTGCGCTTATACTCATCGGCACAAAAATATTGCTTGAGCATCTCGGAATACTCGGATAAACTTTGGAGGTTTAAAATGCTTCGTTTAATGAAATACCTCAAAAATTATGTTAAAGAGAGCATACTTGCCCCTCTTTTCAAAATGCTTGAGGCAGGGCTGGAGCTTATAGTTCCGCTTGTAATCACACAAATAATAGACGTCGGCATTGCAAACGGGGACAAGCCCTATATTTATAAAATGGGCTTTGCGCTTTTGGCTCTCGGCATAGTCGGGCTTATAAGCTCTGTCACCGCGCAGTATTTTGCGGCAAAGGCGGCAATAGGCTTTGGCACGGAGCTTAGAAACTCTCTCTTTTCACATATTAACTCGCTCTCATTCAAAGAGATTGACTCTATCGGCACGTCAACTCTTATTACGCGCATAACAAACGATGTCAACCAGCTTCAAACAGGCGTCAACATGGCACTCAGGCTCTTTTTACGCTCGCCGTTTATTGTTTTCGGCTCTATGATAATGGCATTCACAATAGACGTCAAAGCCGCGCTCGTTTTTGTTGTTGCGATTCCGCTTTTGTTTGCGGTCGTTTTCGGCGTTATGTTTGCGAGCGTGCCCGTTTATAAAAAAGTTCAGGCAAAGCTCGATAAAATTACGCTGATGACGAGAGAGAATCTCTCCGGCGTCAGGGTCATACGCGCGTTTAACCGCCAAAAGCAAGAGATTAAAGATTTTGACGATTCCTGCGGCGAGCTGACAAGGCTTCAGATTTTTGTCGGCAGAATTTCGGCGCTTTTAAACCCCGTGACTTATGTTATGCTCAATCTTGCCATTATTGCGATTATTTGGATAGGCGGCAAGGAGGTTTATGTCGGCACTCTTACGCAGGGGCTTGTGGTTGCGCTCGTGAACTATATGTCGCAAATTCTCGTTGAGCTTATTAAGCTGTCTAACCTTGTGGTTACAACAAACAAGGCTCTTGCCTGCGCCAACAGAATCGCCTCAGTCATGGAGGTTGAGTCCGATATGGAATACGGTAAAGAGAGCGGCCAAAAGGACGAGAGCACAGCGGTTGAATTTAAAAATGTTGAGTTTAAATACAGTGGCTCGAAGGAGCCGTCGCTTGAGGATATTTCTTTCTCCGTCAAGCGCGGTCAGACCGTCGGCATAATCGGCTCAACAGGCTCGGGCAAGTCAACGCTTGTGAATCTTATTTCGCGCCTTTATGACTGCACAGACGGCGAAATAGAGCTTTTCGGCAGAAATATAAAAGAGTATTCACAGCAGGAGCTTATTGACCTTGTGGCGGTTGTGCCGCAAAAGGTTGCGCTGTTTAAAGATACGCTTCGCGGCAACCTCCTTTGGGGCAACGAAAACGCGAGCGATGAAGAAATGCTGGAGGCAATGCGCCTTGCACAGGGCTATGACATAATAGAGACAAAGGGCGAAGGGCTTGATTTTGAGGTGGAGCAGGACGGCAAAAACCTCTCCGGCGGTCAAAGGCAGAGAATAAGCATTGCGAGGGCGCTTGTTAAAAAGGCGGATATTTTAATTTTGGACGACAGCACCTCCGCACTTGATTTTGCAACTGACGCAAGACTTAGAAAAGCTCTTAAAGAGTCGCTCGGCGGCAGTACGGTATTTATTGTTTCACAAAGAGTTTCGAGTGTTGAAAATTCGGATGTGATATTTGTTATGGACGATGGCAGACTTGCCGGGGTCGGAACGCACAAAGAGCTTTATGAGACGTGCGAGGTTTATAAAGAGATATGCGTTTCTCAGCTTTCACAAGAGGAGGGCGGAGCAAATGAATAAAAAAAGCACGATAAGAAGAGTTCTTAAATATATTAAAAAATATTTGTTTTTTGTTATTCTTTCTCTTTTGCTTGCGGCTGTGAGCGTTGCGCTCACACTTTATGCGCCGATACTCTCTGGCAAAGGAATAGACTTGATTGTCTCAAAGGGCAACGTTGATTTTGACGAGCTGTTTAAAACGGCAATAAAGTTTGTGTCCGTTATAGCGGCAACCGCGCTCGCGCAGTGGCTGATGAATGTTTGCAATAACCAAATAACCTACCGCGTTGTCAACGATATAAGAACAACCGCGTTTAAAAAAATGCAGAATTTTGACGTTGCGTATGCAGACTCGCACGCACACGGCGACATAGTCAGCAGAATAGTAAACGATATTGACCAGTTCTCCGACGGACTTCTCATGGGCTTTACTCAGTTCTTTACGGGTATTCTCACAATAATCGGCACTCTCGGCTTTATGCTCTCAATAAATGTCAGCGTCACAATAGCCGTTGTGTGCGTTACTCCGCTCAGTCTTTTTATCGCTTCTTTCATAGCAAAAAAGACATATACAATGTTTAAAAAGCAATCGGTCACAAGGGGAGAGCTCACAAGCCTTGTGAATGAAATGGTCGGCAGCCAAAAGACCGTTAAAATATTCGGCTATGAGCAAAAATCTTATAACAGGTTTGAAGAGATAAACGGCCGACTTGCAAAATACAGCCTCAAAGCCACATTTTTCTCTTCGCTCACAAACCCGACAACAAGATTTGTCAACAGCATGGTTTATGCCTGCGTTGCAATATTCGGCGGTATTGCGGTGCTCAAAAGCGGCTCGGTATTCGGCGCGGTCACGGTCGGTCAGCTTGCCTGCCTTTTGAGCTATGCAAACCAATACACAAAGCCGTTTAACGAAATATCGGGCGTTGTCACCGAGCTTCAGAATGCCTTGGCTTGCGCCGCGAGAGTTTTTGAGCTTGTGGACGAAAAAGAGCAGATTTCGGATGAGAGCAACAAAGACCTCGGCACTGCGGACGGCAATGTTTCGCTTGAAAACGTCTGCTTCTCTTATGACAAGAATAAAGAGCTTATTAAGAACTTGAACCTCAACGTCAAAGAGGGTCAGCGCGTTGCGATAGTCGGGCCGACCGGCTGCGGCAAGAGCACGGTAATCAACCTTTTGATGCGCTTTTATGATGCGGACAGCGGCTGCATCAAGGTCAGCGGCGAGAATATAAAAGACATAACGCGCGAGAGCCTTCGCAGAAATTACGGCATGGTTCTTCAGGAAACATGGCTCAAGCACGGCACGATAAAAGAAAATATTTCTTACGGCAAGCCGGACGCTACGGAAGAAGAAATAATCGAAGCGGCAAAGCTTACGCACGCGCACAGCTTTATAAAAAGAATGCCCGACGGTTATGACACCGTTATCGGCGAGGACGGCGGCAATCTTTCGCAGGGTCAAAAGCAGCTTCTGTGCATAACGAGGGTTATACTTTCGCTGCCGCCCATGCTCATTCTTGACGAGGCGACATCTTCGATAGATACAAGAACCGAGATAAGAATACAAAAAACTTTCCAAAAAATGATGAAGGGCAGAACGAGCTTTATAGTGGCACACCGCCTCTCCACAATCAAAGAGGCAGATGTGATACTTGTTATGAAAGCCGGCAAAATAATTGAGCAGGGAACGCATGAGGAACTGCTCAAAAAAGGCGGATTTTATTACGAGCTTTATAACAGCCAGTTTGCGAAGGTGTGATTATGGGAGAGCTTACGCAGGAGAAAGCGATTGTTTTGCTGTTTGTTATTGCCGCAGCTGCGGCAGTGATTGCAGGGGTTGCAATAGCTTTTAATATAAAAAAAGCCGCGAAGCTTTTTCGCGACGATAATGACGATGATAAAGACAAATAAATAACTCGGGTTCACTTAAATGAGCCCGAGTTTTTTTGTATCGTTATTTCAGTTTGCAAGCATCAATACGGCATAATCTTTTCCGCCGGATCTTATCATGGCTATGCCGAAGCGTTTATATTTGCCGTTGAGCATAACCTCACGGTGTCCCAGGGTTGACTCCATCCAGTAATTTACTATGTCCCGCGCACTGTCAAATCTGGTTGCCCAGGCAATGTTTTCGCCTGTTGCTTTCGGCTTTGTTACGCCGTAATCGGCATAAATTGTATTATATTTTCTGCCGTCTGGTCTTGTGTGAGACTGATTTTTGGAGACCTCTTTTGCTCTTACTCCCGCAAGCTTACACATGGTGTAATCTATGCTCATTTCAGAGACGCCTGCTTTGCGGCGCTCGGCATTGATTGCCGATTTTGCGCTGTTTAAAAATGATGAATCATTGACCAGCGCAGGCAGGGAGGAGCCGCTCGGCTTCTCGGTTGTTGTAACCGGCTTTTTGGTTGTTGTGACCGGCTTCTTGGTTTCGGTGGCCGATTTTTTGGTCGTAGTTGCAGTCGTAGCCGCAGCCGCAGTGCTTTCTTCGGTTGTTTCGGTTTCTGAAGAACTGCTTTCTTCGGACGCAGAGGTTTTTTCTGTTTCGGAAGTGCTCTGCGAGCTGTTTGAAGCCAAGCTCTTATCCGGAACAGGTTTTTGCTTATCTGTTTTGGTACACGAGCAAAGGCCGAAAACTAAAATCAATGCAGATAATGTGGCAATAATGCGCTTTGCCATATGTGTCATCCCCTTAAATGTTTTTAGGTAAAATTATAGTATCACTTCCGATTTAAAATGTCAATAAAGCAAAAACTTTATCGTAAAATTTTATTCGTTTTTAAACCAGCTCATATATTCGCCGCTCAAAACGGCGTTTGCACAGCGTATGCCGTCAACGGCGGAGGATACGATTCCGCCGGCATAGCCTGCGCCCTCTCCGCAAGGAAAAAGCCCCCTGAGAGATACGCTTTGATAGTATTCGTCTCTGAGTATCCGCACAGGCGACGACGAGCGCGTTTCGGGCGCGGTCAAAACAGCGTCCGGCATATCAAAGCCCTTTAACTGTGTGCCCATTTTAACGAGCGCGTCTGCCATTGTGTCGGTGACTTTCTTTGGCAGGACTTCTCTTATATCTCCGAGGGTTACCCCCGTAGGGCAGCTCGGCTCAATATTGCCGAGAGTGACAGATTTTTGATTTTTGAGAAAATCGCCCACAAGCTGTGCCGGAGCTTTATAATTTTTGCCTGCCAAATCAAAGGCTCTTTTCTCTATTTTGTGCTGAAGCTCAAAGCCCGCGAGCGGATGCTCACTGCCGAAATCCTCGGGCTCAACGCCGACAAGCACTGCCGAGTTTGAATTTTTGCCGTCGCGTGCGCGGCAGCTCATGCCGTTGACAACAACCGTGTTTTTTTCGCTTGCGGCGGCAACAACCGTACCGCCGGGGCACATACAAAAGGTATATGCGCCTCTGCCGCCTTTGGGGTGACAAGAGAGCTTGTAGCTTGCCGCACCGAGCGCAGGGTGACCTGCAAAAGAGCCGTACTGCGCCCTGTCAATAAATTCTCTCGGATGCTCAATTCTGGCACCCACGGAGAATGGCTTTTGCATCATTTTTATTCCGCTTTTATAAAGGCTTTCGACCGTATCTTTTGCGGAGTGACCGACGGCAAGAATAAGCGCGTCGGTTTCAATGTCGTTCTTTTCACCGTTTTCGTCCTCGTAGGTTACGCCCTGTATCACGCCGTTGTATGAAATTATGTCAGTCATTCGGCAGTTAAATCTGACCTCGCCGCCCAGAGAAATTATTTTTTGCCTCAAATTTTTTACAACTGCGCGCAGTTTATCCGTACCTATGTGAGGCAGCCATGAGTATAGAATATCCTCGGGTGCGCCGAATTCAACAAAATCGAGAAACACTTTTTTGCAAAGAGGGTCTTTGATTCCCGTTGTCAGCTTGCCGTCCGAAAAAGTGCCTGCGCCGCCCTCGCCGAACTGGACGTTTGATTTTTCGTTCAAAATATTTTTCTGCCAAAAAAGCTCAACGTCTTTTTGCCTTGTGTCAACATCGGGGCCGCGTTCAAGGACAATCGGCATAAGACCCGCCCTCGCAAGAGTGAGGGCGGCAAACATTCCTCCGGGGCCGAAGCCCGCAACAACGGGGCGCAGATTGCCGGGTCTTTTATTCTCCGGCAAAACATAAACAAACGGCTCTGTTTTAAAAGCCTTTTTCGTCTTTGCTTTTGCGAGAATTTTATCCTCGTCGCCGTCAACGGCAACGTCCGCACTGTAAACAAAAAATAAATCGTCTTTTTTGCGCGAGTCGAGAGATTTTTTTACAACAGAAAAATCTTTTATTTTATCGGGCGAAATCCGCAGAGTTTTTGCCGCAGATTTTAATATGTCGTTTTTGTCGCCGTCAAGCGGAATTTTTATTTCGTTAACTCTAATCATTTTGCTCACACATTATACGTTAAATCTGAAGAGAACAATGTCGCCGTCTTTCATAACGTATTCTTTGCCCTCACTGCGGACAAGTCCTTTTTCTTTTGCGGCGGTCATTGAACCGCAGGCGATAAGGTCGTCAAAAGATATAACCTCTGCTCTGATAAATCCGCGCTCAAAGTCGGAGTGAATTTTGCCTGCCGCCTGGGGAGCTTTTGTACCCTGTTTAATTGTCCATGCTCTGACCTCGGGCGTGCCGGCGGTGAGATATGAGATAAGACCGAGAAGATGATAACTGCGCTGAATGAGAAGATCGAGTCCACCCTGCTCAATGCCGAGTTCTGAGAGAAACATCTCTTTTTCTTCTTTTGAAAGAGGAGCGATTTCCGCCTCAAGCTCCGCACAAATCGGAAGTACCTCGGCGCCCTCTTCTTCTGCAATTTTGCAAACGTCAACATAGCCCTTGTTTGCGTCAAGTCCGTTGGTGAAATCTTCTTCGCTCATGTTGCAGGCATAGATAACGGGCTTTGCGGTGAGAAGCGCAACGGTTGAAAGAATTTCTTTTTCGTCCTCGTCGCACTCAACGTTTCTTGCGGGAACACCGTCCTCAAGAGAAGCTTTGAGCCTCTTTAAAAACTCGACTTCTTTTGCAAGGCTCTTGTCGCCTTTCATTGCCTTTGTGCTGCGGTCAAGCCTGCGCTCAACCATTTCTATGTCTGAGAAGATAAGCTCAAGGTTAATCGTCTCTATATCTCTTGAGGGGTTGATGCTGCCGTCAACGTGAATAATATCGTCGTTTTCAAAGCAGCGCACAACGTGAATTATTGCATCAACCTCGCGAATGTGCGAGAGAAATTTGTTGCCGAGACCCTCGCCCTTTGAAGCGCCTTTTACAAGGCCGGCAATGTCAACAAATTCTATAACGGCCGGGGTGGTCTTTGCCGGGTGATACATCTCGGTGAGTTTATCCAGCCTTTTATCCGGTACTGCAACAACGCCGACATTCGGTTCTATTGTGCAGAATGCATAGTTGGCAGACTGTGCGCCCGCATTTGTTATGGCATTAAAAAGTGTGCTTTTGCCGACATTCGGCAGACCTACGATACCTAATTTCATTAAAAAACATTCCTTTATATTTTTATATGAAACATTATAGTATCAAAGAGAAAAAATTTCAACAGATTTCAGATTGAAATTTATTATAACAGGGCTTAAAATAAATATGTATTAAATATGAGGAGCGTTGTTTATGATAAGATTTGCCGTTATCGGAACAGGCTGGATTGCCGAAGAGTTTGTGAAGGGAGCACAGCTTGTTCCGGGGCTTGAATTTGCAGCGGTTTATTCGAGAAGCGCGGACAGGGGAAAGACCTTCGCCGAGCCGTTCGGGGGCGCGTCGGTTTATACAAATATATATGACCTTGCAAAAAGCGATTTTGACGCGGTTTATATCGCGAGCCCGAATTCACTTCATTATGAGCAGAGCAAGCTGATGCTTCAAAGCGGCAAACATGTACTGTGTGAAAAGCCCGTATGTGTTGAGCCGGAGGAATATTCGGAGCTTTGTGAGCTTGCCCATAAAAAAGATTTAATATACTCGGAGGCAATTATGTATTTGCATTTGCCCGAGAGAGAGGCACTTTCTTCTGCATTAAAAGATATAGGTAATATCACAAGCGCACACTTTGATTTTTCACAACTTTCGTCAAAATATCCGGCACTCAAAAGGGGAGAGCTTCCGAATATTTTTAATCCGAAATTTGCAACGGGCTGCCTTATGGATCTCGGCATTTACTGCGTTTATCCGGCGCTCGATCTTTTCGGCGAGCCGAATGAAATTTTTGCGCACTCAAAATTTTTGCAAACCGGAGCTGACGGCAGCGGAACCGCAGTCTTTAATTATGACGGTATACAGGTGACGCTTACATATTCCAAAACGGGGCAGGACAGATGCGGCTCGCAAATTCTCGGCGACGAAGGAACGATAGTTATTCCCTCAATTTCAAGGCTTTATAATATGAAAAAAATCGGGAACGACGATGGCGAAAAAATCATCAGCGGTTTTAAAGAAAAACACATCTGCATGTCTTATGAGGCAGAGAGCTTTTACAAATGGATAATCAAAAAAAATTGCAGAGTTGATTATGAAAAAAGCTGCGAAGCGATTTTAAACGCAAATAAAATGCTTCAAAAGATACGCAAAAAAGCAGGCATAATATTCGGATAAATCTTGCTTTAAAATTCTGTTCCGGAACCACAAAATCCGGTTCGTATTCTGACTTTTTTTGTGTGTTTTATCTTGACAACAGCCATTGACGTGTGTTAAAGTATGATATAAGTCTAAAAGTGTCTATGGGTACAGGTGCGCCTATGGACTGATTTAACAGTTTTTTTGCACATTAAAGAGCAAAATAACCAAACGTATTTCTAAATCCGAAATTAACTAACGGAGAGGGTTGCTTATGGAACAAAAAAAATCATCCGGAGGAAAAAGGCTCAGACCCATTGAGCTTTCATATCAGCCGGTGTTTGATATCCATCTCAACATGGCGATTGATTATGAGATATCCATGAGGATCAACGACAGAGTTATGGGAGTAATGCTCCCCGAGCAGTTTGTTCCCGTGGCAGAGAAGTCAAACCAGATTTGCCAGCTCGGTCTCTGGGCTATCGAAGAGTGCTGCGAGGCTATCGGCCGCTGCGAAGCCAGAGAGGCGGACATTAATACTATTATAATGTGGGTATCTATAAAGCACATTTCAAAAAAGAATTTTGTTCCGCAGGTAATGAAGATTTTAAATAAATACTCCGTAAAGCCCGACAGATTTTGCTTCAATATAAATCAAAGCATCCTTGAAGCCGTTAAAGACCAGGTAATAGCAAACATCAAACAGCTCAGAGAGCTGGGCTTTAAGGTTTCAATAGACGATTTGGGGCTTGAATACACATCCTTGAGCAACCTCGGTCAATATGAGGTCGATTATGTCGGAATACACGCTTCGCTCATTGAGGATATACTCGAAAACGAGCGCACGCAAAACATGATTCAGGGCATAATTGATTTTTGCAAAAAGATAGAGGTTGAAACAAGAGTTGACGGCATTGACTCCGAAGAAAAAGCAGAGATGCTTAAAAAACTCGGCGTTGACCAGCTTAAAGGTCCGTTTTACGGCAAGCCCGTCAGCGAAAAAGGCATAGCTTAACGAAAGGAGCGAGTTGCATTGGGTAAAAAGAAAAAGAATCAGGAAAACAACGCGCCGCAGCTTGACTCCTCGGCAGCCGATAACGGCAATATGGGCAAATATTCGGTTAAAACCAGCTCAAAAAAGATTAACAAAAGAGAAGCTCTTATCAGAATACTTACAATTATCCTTATAATACTTCTGCTTTTGCTTTTCGGCTTGTTTGCGTGTTCAACATACATAACAAGCGGTAACTTCACCGTTACGACAAATGCAGATGCCTACAATGCCGGCATCGCACTGAGTGAAACGAGCGATTTTGCAAACCCCGAGAGAATACTTGAGGGCAGCAAGTTTGAAAATATGCGCGAGGGTACTTATCCGCTTCTTCCGAGCGACGTTGATAAATACGAAGGCTCAAAGAACTTCCTCACGGAGGACGGAATGTACTACTTCTCATATTCGTTCTATGTTAAAAACACAGGTACCGATGACGCGGGCTACAACGCCAAGCTCAATATTGACAGCGTTACGCAGGGTGCGGACGAGGCAGTCAGAGTAATGGTGATTGTAAACGGCAGCGGCACCGTATACGCCAAGCCGCAGCTTGGCACAAACAGCGTTCTTGAAGAGTACGCTGACAAAAACTTCGCAAGCAACAGGCTTGTTGCCTCGGTTGCAAACGAAAATTTCAAAGCAGGCGACATGGATAAAATCACCGTTGTCATCTGGTTTGAAGGGGACGATCCTGAATGTGTTGATGATATTCTTGAGGGAGAGATCAAGTTCTCTATGGACATTAACGTCATAGAAGAGCTTGACAACGGCGGCGAGGCTGCATAGGAAGAGTAAAAGGAGCAACCTTTACTTGATTCCCGGGCATAAGTGCTTTTCCTTGAGTTCTTATCGGAATTGATCAACACATAGGATATATATTAACGAATGCGTTTGGCGACGCGTTAACGGTCGCCAAAGCATGCGAAATCTTTATGGAGGTAAAGATATGAAAAAGACAATCAAAAAACGTGCTTTTGTATCAGCGATTGCTATGCTTATCGTTTCTGCGATCGTTCTTACATCATCGACGTTCGCATGGTTCTCTATGAGCAAGCAGGCAACTGTTGATTCAATGGATCTTACAGTTTCTTCACCTGAAGGAATTCAGATCTCCGCAAATGCTTCCGCATGGACTGCAAACCTTACGATCGACGAAATCTTTAACACAGACGACACAACCACCAGCCGTTACGACGCTTACGAGGGCAACACCAACCTTTATCCCACAGACCTCGTTCCCGTATCGAGCGCATTTGAGTATGCTAACTCTGCAACAGGCGTAGCTAACTTCTACAAAGCTACTCTTAACGATACCGGTTATGCCAATGTTTCTGCTATTTCACAGACAGCAGGTAATGCCGACAACGCCGGCCTTATCTCTTTCGACCTTTTCTTTAAGGTTGCTCAGCAGACAACTGTTTACTTCGGCACTTCAGAGTTCAAAGACAACAGCTCATCCGATGTTCTTACAGCTCTCAGAGTAGGCTTCACTCCTCTCGGTAACCTTGCTATCGGCTCAACAGCAGCTGAGGCTCAGGCTCTTAACACATTCACAAGAGGCACAGGCAACATCGTTTACGAAGTAGATTCTATGAACCGTTCTGCAGACGCTACTTCTCTCGGCCAGACAACCGGCAGACTTGACACCAAGTATCTCGCAGGTACAGGTGCTTCGGGCCAGACAACAAACGGTATCCTTGACAACAGCTTCACACATGCAACAGCTGCTAAGCTCGTTAGAGATACCGACGCTGCAAGCGTTAAGTCATTCACTCTTAACGCAGGCGTTACAAAGATGAGAGTATTCCTTTGGGTAGAGGGTAACGACGTTGACTGCCAGAACTCTATCGCAGGCGCTGCTTTCACAGCTGCTCTTAAGTTCACAATCGACTAATCCTTCGGGGTTATCAATTAAGAACATAAAAGCCAAATAAATACTTAAAGGATTCGGCAGGGTAGTTGCTCTGCCTTGCCGGATCTCCTCGTCGCCGGGAGCGGTAAGTCTTTGCGGCAGAGCCGCTCCCTGACCCCCTCTCTTTGCAAGAGCGATTTAAGGATATTATAAAGTATCTTTAAATGACTCTTGCAGATCAAGAAAAACAAAAAATTTCAGAGGTGAATGTTTACATGGAACAGAAAGGAAAAAGCTTTCTCGGCGTTTTATCGGATATTTTACTGGTAATTCTTATTATAGTTGCCATCATAATAACCGTTATGACGTTCACATCCAAAAGCTCCGAAACAGGAATAGGTAACATTCTCGGCTACACTCCTTTTTCGGTACAGACAGATTCAATGAGTCCGACAATTGACCAGGGCGATCTCATTATCGCAAAAGAGGTCAAGGACCCTGCCAAAGAGCTTAAAAAAGGTGATGTTATCACATTCTATACTCTTATGCAGGATTCTGCCGGCAACACCGTTAAAGGATTCAATACCCATAGAATTTTGGATATTGACTACTATGAAAACGGCTCGGTTTACTACTACGTCACAAAGGGTGACGCGATGGAGACCGAGGATAACCAAAAGGTCTACCCCGACGACATTGTTGCAAAGCAGATCGGTGCTTCTGTTGACGAAAACGGCAACTATGTAAAAGGCATAACCGTCAGCGGCTTCGGCAACGCGCTTGATTTCTTGCAGGGCAGACTCGGATTTATGGTTTGCATCATCATACCTCTTGCACTTTTCTTCATTTGGCAGGTTTATAAGCTTATTGCCATGTTTATGCAGGCCAAATCAGAAAAGATAACCGATGACGTTAAACGTCAGGCAATAGAAGAATACCTTGCTCAGCAGGAGGCTGAAAAAAGCAAAGCAGCCTCGGGCAATGATTCGGACAAAAGCGACACCTAACAAAACATTCACTGAATAATATAAACAATAATTTAAGAGGGTGACCAAAAAATGACAGTAACAACCTTTATTTCCGAGTTTTTAAACCAGTTCTTTATCCAGGGTCTTTTTGGCATATTTAAGGGTATCGGTCTTGGTATAGCCAATATGTTCAACGTTGTAAAATACATAAATATTTTCAAAGCAAACGCAGGCAACTTCAAAGCGGTTGACTGGATTGTTGCAATCCTCACGGTAATTGCCACAATAGCAATTCTTGCGGTTATAGTTATTCTTGTAGTTGTTCTTGTTAAGAAGTATGTCAGAGTTCGCAAAACTCTTGTTGACCAGGAGGAACTTCTTAATGAAGTCGGCAACCTCAACCGCGAAATTATAAAGCTCAGCACCGAAAAAGAGAGAATACTTGCAATGAAAGTTTCTCAGCTCGGTCTTAAACCCGGCGAGAGCCCGTTTGAGGAGCACGCAGAAGAAGAAAAAGAAGAGAAGAAAGACGACGAAGTAGACATGACTGCCGACGATTACAGCCGTTTCTACAAATGTACTCAGGTTGACCTCGAGATTAAGGACTATGTTCCGCCCGAGTTTGATAATGAAATCACTCTTCCCGAAATCTGCGACAGATTCCGCAACTTTGCTTGCTCACAGCTCGGTCTTTTCTATGAGCCGAAGCTTATAAGACTTTTCCTTTCGGCTTTTGCCACAACAAGACTTATCATTCTTCAGGGTATATCCGGTACAGGTAAAACATCTCTTGCTTATGCTTGGGGTAAATTCCTCCACAACCCTGCAATAATCGCATCGGTTCAGCCTTCATGGCGTGACCGTACCGAGATTTTCGGTTACTTCAACGAGTTCACAAAGCGCTTTAACGAGACCGAAGTTCTCAAAAAGATGTATGAAGCAACATATAAAGAAGAAATATTCATAACAGTTCTCGACGAAATGAACATTGCCCGTGTTGAGTATTATTTCGCGGAGCTTCTTTCAATCCTTGAGATGCCGACCAGAGACGAGTGGGTTGTATCGCTTGTTCCCAGCGTTTGGCCCACCGACCCGAAGCATTTGTTTGACGGCAAGCTCAAGCTCCCCGAAAACATGTGGTATATCGGAACAATCAACAACGACGACTCCACATTCGCCGTTTCGGATAAGGTTTATGACCGTGCTATCCCGATTGACATTAACAGCAAAGGTAAATACTTTGACGCACCCTACACCGAGTGGCTTCCCCTCAGCTATAAGCACCTTGAGGCGATGTTTAAAGAGTGCCAGGAGAAATATAAGGTTTCGGACGAAAATCTTCGCAAACTCGAAGAGCTTGACGACTATGTTATTGAGCACTTCAGACTTGCTTTCGGTAACCGTATTGTTAAGCAGCTTAAAGAATTTGTTCCGGCATATGTCGGCTGCGGCGGAACCGAAATCGACGGTATCGACTTTGTTCTTTGCCACAAGATTCTTCGTAAGTTTGAAAGCCTTAACCTTTCATTCATTCGTGATGAAATTGACGGACTTATTACTTACCTCAACAAGCACTTCGGCAAGTCAAATATGATGGAATCAAAGGAATACCTCCTCAGACTCCAGAAGCTTATGTAATCGGCGGCGTAGTTTTAAGATAAATACAGCGCAAAGGGGCTTTATGCACAGATGGATAAATCATATCTTGAGTTATATTTAGAATATAAGGATAAGATGTCTTCTCTCACAACCGATAATCAGTTCTATGAGACTATGGAAGACATAATAGAAAGAGGAAAAACAAGTTATTCTCTCTTTAACCGTTACTTTGAGAAAAAGATAGATCTCACTTGGGTTGAAGAGATTGAGGCCTGCATAATTCCCCTTGATAATATTATCCGCGTTCCCCGTAAGTTCATCGTTCAGGAGGAGGAGATTGTTCCTATCGAAAGAGCGAAAAAAATTACGGCAGAATCTGTGCGCCACCTTGCCCAGCATACAAATATGATAGCCAAGGTTGAGGGTGACGATGTTACACCCAACGAAATTCTCAATGTTTTTCGTGAAGAGAGCTTCGAGGTTTATGAAAACCGCTTCGTTTACACCCTCATGCAAAACCTTATAAGATTTATTGATGTCAGATATAACGTTCTTTTCAATCTTTCGGACGATGAGAATATGGCATCTTTAAAGATGGAAAACGAATCTGTACGCGGCAGAGAAAAAATCACATATAAGCTTGAGATTTCCGCACAGTCCGGCGGCAATGACCTTGAAGACAATGCCAATGCTGACGGCGAAAATGCTTCGGCTTTCCAGAGAATTGAACGTATCAAAAAAATTATAAACGAGTATGCACACTCCGGCTTTATGAAAGAGCTTCAGGGTTGTGTACCCGTTCGTCCGCCTATTATGAGGACGAACGCAATACAAAAGAACCCCAACTTCAGAGCATGCCTTAAATTGTGGCAGTTTATTCAGTCGTACCGCGACGTCGGCTATGAAATCATTTCAAAAGAGTCAAACGAAATGGTCAGCGACGAGTATAAGCTGCAGCTCAATCAGCTTATTGCCGCAAACTATATGCTCCTTAAAAACAACACTGTTTCGCAGGACGCTATGGGCAAGAAAGCCAAGATGAGAAAAGTTAAGCCCAAGCTTCTTAAAAGATTGGCAGAAGAGCTTGTTCTCGACTATGATATGGAAGAAGTCGAGATTAGAAAAATATTTGTTGACGAAGTTAAAAGAGTCAGCAAACGCAAGCTTGAGGGCGAGAAGAGAGTTAAAGAGGCTATCGACAGAGCACTCGATTCCGAGAACGCAAGAAAGAAAGCCATCGAAGACAGAATCAAAGCAAAAATCGCACACGAAAAAGAGATGGAGCGCCGCCGCATAGAGCGCGAAAAGGCTCGTATCGCAAGAGAAAAAGCCGCAGAAAAGGCAAGAAAAGAAAAAGAGCGCGCACGTCTCAAGGCAAAGAAAGAAAAAGAACTTGCTCTTGCAAAAGAAAAAGCAAGAAAAGAGAAAGAAAAGGCTCGTCTCGCAAAGCAAAAGGCAGAGGAACAGGCTCGCATTGCCAAAGAGAAAGAGCAGGCTCGTATCGCAAAAGAAAAAGAGAGAGCCCGCATTGCCAAAGAAAAAGAACTTGCAAGAAAAGCCAAAGAGAAAGAAAAGGCTCGCCTTGCAAAAGAAAAAGCGGCTCAGCTCGAAAAAGAGCGCATTGCCAAAGAAAAGGCAAAGCAGCTTGAAAAAGAGCGCATTGCAAAAGAGCAGGCTAAAGAGAAAGAGCGTATCGCAAAAGAAAAGGCGAAAGAAAGAGAGCGCATCGCAAGGGAAAAGGCAAAAGAGCTTGAGAAAGAGCGCCTTGCAAAAGCAAGAGAAAAAGAAAAAGAACGCCTCGCCAAAGAGAAAGCAAAGCAGCTTGAAAAAGAGCGCATTGCAAAAGAGCAGGCTAAAGAGAGAGAACGCATTGCCAAAGAAAAGGCAAAGCAGCTCGAAAAAGAGCGAATTGCAAAGGCCAAAGCCAAAGAAAAAGAACGCATTGCCAAAGAAAAAGCAAAGCAGCTTGAAAAAGAGCGCATAGCTAAAGCAAAGGCAAAAGAAAAAGAGAAAATCGCCCGTGAAAAGGCGAAACAACTCGAAAAAGAGCGTATTGAAAAGGCCAAGGCAAGAGAAAAGGCTAAAATAGCCAAAGAAAAGGCGGCAAAAGCGGCTAAGGCCAAAGAAAAAGCCGAGGGCGCCGATTCTTAAGATTTGAATAACGGGCAGCAGCGAAGTTCAAATCTCATATTCAGCAGTTAATCATCGTGGAGGTTAGAGTGATGAAAAGACGAGTTACAGAAAGGGTACTGGTATTGATACTGTCGATAGCAGTATTGTTAACATCAACGGGGGTATATTCGGCATTTGCAACTACCGACATCACCTCGACCTCGTCTACCTCTGCAACCGAATATGAATCCACAACTGCTGCACAGACCGAAACCAAGCAGGAGAATACTTCTGCATCTGCATCAAACGATGATGATTCACAGAAACCCGGCGAACCCAACATAGTCACAGAGGGCGGCTCGGTCAAAGCTGATGTGCTTTCGGGTCAGGGCACTGCCGAATCCCCCTATGTCATTGCCAATGCCGACGATTTCTTTAAAATTCAGGATATTGTAAACAATGCCACCAAATCCGACAAACATTTTGTGCTTGACGCGGATATAAACCTTGCCGGCGTAAGCTACGACAGGCTTAAATCAAACACCGTCACTCAGGGCACAATTGTTTCTGCCGCGAAAAAGCTTGCAGACACAAACCCCGACAAAATTTGGTTTGACCTCAACGGCAACGGTCATAAAATCTATGGCTTAAATGTTAAAAACACCGACCTCTACGGTGTGTCGATTTTCGGATATATCAGTGCAAAGTCCGTTATCAGAAACGTTAAATTTGAAAATTGCTCTGTCGAAGTGGCTTCGTCACTCGGCGTAACAAATTCTGTCATTGCTCTTTATAATGACGGAACAATCGAGAATTGCTCATTCACGGGCATAAGTCTTAATGTATCCAAAAATGACACATGCGCTTATGAGTCAAAGGGCGTTGCATGGGCTTTCAGAATAAAAGCTTCTTCGGGTGCTGTTATCGGCTATAACGGCGGCACTGTTAAAAATGCAAATGTTTCAAATGTTAAAGTCAATGTCGAGTCCTCCAGAACCGGCATAGGCGCACTTGTCGGCGTGAACGCGGGAGAAATCGCATCAGCAGCTTTGACAGGCGTTAATATAACAGTATCGGATGAAAACAAATCATATTCAATCGGTGCGGCTGCGGGCATAAATTCGGCAAAAATCTCCGGCTGCAAAGTTGCCTCTTTCGTTATTAAAAACGGAGTTTACGCGGGCGGTATTGCAGGCACAAACAGCGGCACAATCACCGATTCAATCATAAACGGCAAAGCCGCAAACACAGATAAGGCTTCAGAGAGCAACTCATCATTTGTCGGCAGCGGCACATTCGGTGCAATTGCAGGATTTAACAGCGGAAAAATCGAACTTTCCACGTCGGCATCTGTCGGCGCATACCTCAAAGATAATTCCGTATACGGCGGCATTGCCGGAGTTTGCACAGGCAGTGTTGAAAAATGCGTAGCCTACGGCTCGGTTGACGGCGGCAGTGCAACAGGCGGAATAATCGGCAAAACAGTTAAAAACAGCGACGATAAAGACACCGCATCGGTTAAAAACTGCTATGCGTTTGTTAAACTCACAACAGGCTTTGAATACGGTGCAATTATAGGCGAAGGCACTGCCGATGTTCAAAACAACGTATGGTCCGATACCGTAAGCGGCAGATACACGGCTTATGCTTCGGGCATTAAAGACGGAAATATGGCTCAGCCCTCAAGACTTATTGTCCTTAAAAAGGGTGAGAGCAAAAAGATAAATAAATCTGCTCTCGGCAGTGAATCTGCAGATGCGGCGCAGACTGTTGATATTACAAAGAGCTTTACCATCAGCGGTGACGGCGTTAAACTCACCGACGATAAAGAAAGCTTCACCGTTTCGGCATCGCAGCAGGATAAAACGGCAGAAATTCGCTACACCGCAAGAATTGCAATAAAGGGCGGTTTCGGCGGTTCAACAGTTATAAATCAGCAGGCTAAAATTACTGTTCTTACTCTGCCGGAAGATGCACAGGGCGACGGACTTACACAGCAGTCTGCAATTAAAATCACAAATTCAGCCCAGCTTTCAATGATTAAAGCGGCACCGTATGCACACTTTGCACTTGATGCCGATGTTGACGCTCAGCAGGGCTGGCAGAGCTTTGCCTTCGGCGGCAGCTTTGACGGCTGCGGACACACCGTAAAAGCAGGCGCACCTTTGTTCTCTGCGGTTTACGGCACGGTTCAAAACCTTAATGTTGTGCTCAATGATGAGATTAACACTGCTGTTTTCGGCAGCTCGTTCGGCGCACATTTCGGCAATGTAAGACTTATAAAAGGTGAGCCGGTTGACGAAAAAACAGAAGTACGACTTTTTGCAAAGTCATCTGTAACAGGCACATTCTTTAACAAGGTTATGGGTGCTTCCGTGATAGACTCCTGCTTCACCGATGTTCCCGTTTATACAGAAAATAAAGAGATTTCATATATTGCAGGTCTTATAGCTTCTCTCAGCTCCAAAAATGCAGTCATTACTTCAAGCGGAGCAAGCACAGAAATCACAGCAAGCTTTAAAGATACAATTAAAAACTCTGCCGCACTTATCGGCGGAACATGGGCAAACACAGACGGAAAAATCTCTGACTGCTATGCAACTTTAAGCTCCGCTAATACGCACTACGCGCTTATCGGCGGCGGAGATAATGCAGTTAAAGCAGAAAATTGCTATTACAGTGCGGCAAAAGACGTATCTGCCGCTCCTAAAGATTTTAAAGATGTTAAAGCCAATGCTTGGGGCTTTGACGCAGGCGAACACGGCTTTATCGCAGGCGAGGGCAGTGTAACAGCTGTCACATTGCCTAAGACATCTTATTTTGAGTCTGTTACCGCAAACGATTTTGCGGTTCAGTATGATAAGAACGTAATGAACGTTAATTTAAACGGTATTACGGTTAAAGACGGTGTGCTTTATCTTCCCACTCAGGCGGCAGACGGCAATTACACCGTTATAAACAGCAAGGTCGTTCTTATCAGCAAAACAACGCTTTTAAGAGCAGAAATCAGCCTCTCTAACGGACTTGAAAGAGACAAAAACGGCAATTATCTTATTGCTTACGGCGTTGACCTTGCGTTCCTCGGCGAAAATCTTGACATACTCGGCGGCGAGAGCTTCAAGGTAACAAAAGACCTTGATATGTCAGAGCTTAAAGCATATGAGCCGATAGGCAATGCAGCACTTCCCTTTAGCGGAAGCTTTGACGGCTGCGGACATACAATCAGCGGATTTAAGCTTAACGGCACATCAAACGCCGCGCTCTTCGGCTCGGTAGAAAATGCCGTTATCAAAAATATAATCTTTGACAAAGCTACGGTTACCGCACAGGGTTCATATGCGGCAATCATTGCAGGTCAGCTTGTTAAAAATAATAAGGTTTCAAACATCACATTTAATTCTTGCACGGTTTCAGCCGCAGAAGATCATGCGGCTATCCTTGCCGGATACATCGGCTCGGACTGTGCGGTAAACAATATATCGGCAGTCGGCGGCAGTGTAACCGCTATTAACAGCGTCGGCGTTATGGCAGGCGCAGTCGGTGAGAACAGCTCAATCAGCGCGGTAAAGGCAGACGGCTTCAAGCTTTTCGGCGCAAATTATATCGGCGGTATAGCCGGCAAGCTGGGCAAAGGTTCTTCTGTTTCAAATGCAGAGGTTAAATCACTTGCAATAAACGCTCAGAATTTTGTCGGTGCGCTTGTCGGCGAAGCGACAGCGTCTGTGATAGCGGATTCTTCTGTTGACTCGGCTGTTATAACAGCTTCACAGTCTGTCGGCGGTGCGGCAGGTGCTATGAGCGGCGAGATAAAGAACGTAAGCATCAGTGATTCTGCCGTGAATGCAGACATTGCAGGCGGAATAATCGGCGAGACTGTTGCAGACGCCAAGACATCGGTAACAAGCTGCACGGTTACAAAAACAAAAGTGAATGCACAGAGCAAAACCTCTGTTTCGGGCGGTGTTGTTGCTTGTGTAACGGCAAATTCCGAGCTTACGGTAAGTTCCGTTAAAGTATCGGCAGATTCTTCGGTATCTGCGGCACTTGCAGTCGGCGGAATAATCGGCTCTGTAAAGGGCAAAGCAAACATTTTGAACTCTTCTTCATTCGCACAGGTTCTCGGCAGCCTTGTTTCGTCAAAGGCTGTTCCCGGTACAGGCGGAGTTATCGGTAAAGTCGGCACAGAAGATTTTGCCGATGTGAGAATTTCAAACGTAAATGTCGGCGGCAGTGTAAGAGCTTATGAAAACGTCGGCGGAGTTATCGGCTCGGTTTCATCTCTCGCAGCTTCCGATGTAAGCATAAATAAAGTTATAACGGCTGCTTCGGTCGTGTCTGACGGCAAAGCTTTAGGCGGACTTATAATCGGCAGCACAGGCGAGCTTAAAGAAGAAGACATTGCCTCGGCGGTTAAGGACGTTGTTCTTTCATCGTTTATGTCAAAGGTGGGTGTTTACGGCTCATTAAAGGCAGAGGCAACATATACGGATCTTGACAAAGCTGTTTCATCTTCACTCAAATCTGCAATAGATAACGGCGAAGAGGTTGCGGTCAGCGTTAAGAATGATGCAGCGGCTTCACTCGGCTTTGTATTTGATTCAGAGAACGGCTGGCGTTCGGCTTCAAACGACATTATAAGCGTTGTATCTTCCGATGAAAATTCGGTAACGCTCAAAGCCTTAAAGGGCGGAGCGGTATCTGTTGTTGCTTCTTATAAATATTCGCAAGACAGTGATGTCGTTTTAAACGTTCACTTTGATGTTCAGTCAAATATAAAGACAGCTCTTCTCGGTTCGGGAACACAGAGCGATCCTTATAAAATCTCTTCAAAGAGCGACCTTGCGGCAGTTGCAGGTTATGCAAATGACGGCGCGTACTTTGTTTTAACAAATGATATTGCTTTTGACTCGGCTGACTTTACTTTCGGCGGCGAGTTCTACAACGCAGGCCTCGGCTTTATGCCGATAGGCTCAAAGGATGCAGCATTTAACGGCACGTTTGACGGCGCAGGTCATAAGATAAGCGGAGTTAAGATAAACGGCTCGGATGTTTCGGCAATTTTCGGCTACACAGATTCCGCGAAGATAACAAATCTTATTCTTGACGGTATTACTTCAAACGCTCCCGAACTTTCGGCAGTTGTTGCGGCAAACGCGAAGAACACCGAGATTAAGAATGTTACAGTTACAAATTCTTCCGTAGAAGCTTTATCGGCAAAGGGCTCGGCAGCAATAATCGCGGCATTCGCAGACGGATGCGAAATCGGCGATATAAAACTTAGCGGCTCAACTGTTTCGGCAGGTTTGACGGGCTCGGAATATGCGTCGGCATATGCAGGCTTGGTCTGTGCAAGAGCCGTTAATTCAAAAGCTTCGGGCTGTGAAATAAATTCTTCAAACAGCATATCGGCAATCGGCACTGCGGGTGCGGTTGCAGGTTATGCAGAGTCACTCATTATAAACAATGTCAATACATTCGCTGAACTTAATGCGGATTCTGCCGCGGCACTTGTCGGCAGAGCCGGCGGTGCAATAAATGCCAAAAATTGCATTGCGGGCGGCGAAGTAAATGCAAGCGAATATGCCGCAGGTATTGCCGCGAAGGCAGACGACGCAATCAGCGCATCGGATATATGCGTGAGTGCCGCTCTCAAAGGCAAGGTTTGCGGTGTTGCGGCGGCTTATGCCGATAAAAATGCTTATGATGACAAAAACAGCGTCGGTGCTTCGTTTGAGAACATAAGCTATTCAAGTTATCAAAACGCTTTCGGAATGTTCGGCGATGAAGAGATAAACGCCTATCAGGGTGCAGGCTATGCCGAAAACCTCAAAGATGTGAATACTCTTGTTCCGTCAGACGGCAGCAGCTTTATTGCAGTCGGCGCAGAGCCGCTCGACCTTTCAAAGGCGCTTGAGTATAAGGGCATTGGCAGCGATATTGCTTCGTTTGATTTTGCAGGTGCAAAATTCAAACTTGGAAGTGTAGAAAGCTTCCCGCAGGATCTTGTTGCATGTGATGCGGCGGCAGGCACTGTCACGGCAGAAAAAACAGATATTGACTCTGCAAAGCTTCTTCTTAAATACACAAACGGCATTGTTACCGCTGTGGATATGGTCAGCGTAAAAGGCATGACCGGCAGCGGAACAAAAGAAAATCCGTTCCTTATAAACAGCGAAGATACCTTAAAGCTCCTCAGAGTTTATCCGTCGGCAAACTTTGTTATGACGGCAAATGTTAAACTCAGCGAAGAGTGGACTCCTGTTCCGAACTTCAGCGGAAGCTTTGACGGTGCATTCTATAGTATTGATTCACTCAAGGTTAACAGCAAAAATGCAGACGCAGGTCTCTTTGCGGTGATTGAAAACGCTAAAATCCAAAACCTTTCAATAACAAATGCAGCTGTTAAGGGTGCGGCAAATGCAGGCGTGCTTGCAGGCAGTGCCGACGGAACGGCAAAAATCTCTAACGTCAGCATAACTTCATCTGCTGTCAGCGCGGCAGATTACGCAGGCGCACTTGTCGGCAGTATAAACTGCGTGGGTGCAGAAATAACAGACTGCACTGTTACCGGTTCAACAATCGGTGCAGATAATGCCGCAGGTCTTGCAGGTATAATCACAGGCTCCGCAAAGATAAACGGCGCAAAGATAAATGCAAGCACTCTCAGCGGTGTAAGCGCGGCAGGCGGAATAACCGCAGTTGCAAACGCGAACGCTCTCACAATCGGCAGATGTGATGTTGCAGCTAAAATAAGTGCTAAAGACGCAGGCTCTGTTGCAGGCGTTGCACTTTCAAATCTTAAAATCAACCTTTGCGGCACATCCTCAGAGATAAAAGGCTCTCATACCGAGGGCGGAATTATCGGTTTTGTAAACACCGAAATCGGCGACGGTTTTGCGGTTACAAACTGCAATATCAATGTTACACTTTCGGGTGCGGCAGAGCACAGTGCGGCAATTGTCGCTAAATTTGAGCCTCTCCCCGAAGATAACGAAGCATTTGCGGCTATGTTTGCAGGCAACTCTTCAAACAGAAAATATGATGAGTTTGAGCCTGCCGTAATGCAGTATCAGAACTTCACACCGGCAGATTCGGAGAAAACTGCTCCCGATCTTCCGGGCAGCGGAACAAAAGAAGATCCTTACAAGGTTTCTTCCGCCGCAGATATTGCAAAAATCCCCGCTGCCTCATCTGCTTACTATTCGCTTCAAAACGATATTAAGCTCACAGCCGCAGATTACGGCATATCGGTTGACGAAGACGGCAACACGGTTTACGGCGCATTCTTCGGAGGATATAAGCCCATTAAAGATTTCTGCGGAAGCTTTGACGGCAACGGTCATGTCATAAGCGGATTCTATATAGATTCGGACAGTGATTATGTCGGATTGTTCGCCAACATCAAGGCGTCGGGCGAGGTTAAGAATTTGCACATTGAGCTTCTCGGTGAAGAGGACGGCTGCGGATTCTTCGGAATCAAGGGCAAAAATTATGTCGGCGGAATTGCGGGCTACTGTGAATCCGATACGGGTCTTGTCAACTGCTCTGTAACGGGCGGTGTAATAACAGGCGAAAGAAACGTCGGCGGACTTGTAGGCTCTGCCGCGGCAACAAAAATTACAAACAGCTTTGCAGTGACTACCGTTAAGGCAAAAGATTTTGCGGGCGGACTTGTTGGCTCTGTTTACGGCGAATGTGAAATAGAAAACAGCTTTGTTTCGTGCGATGTTTATGCTGTAGGCGGAACAATAGTCGGCGCAAATAACGGCTCTTTGAGCATAAAAGGCGTATTCTCATCGGGTTCTTCACTCGGCACAGAGTCGGTCGCAATCGGCGAGAATAACGGAAAAATCTTTGCCAAGAGCATGATAATCACAGGCTCAAATACAAACGGAGCAAAGAGTGCCATAGGCGCAGACAAAGCCGAGTATGTTTACAGTGATAAAACCGCTCTCGGCACAAGTGACAAGAATGTTGCTTCGCTCACTACCAAAGAGCTTATATCCTCTAAACCGAGCGGACTTGATTCATGGCAGTTTGCAGACGGTGCATATGCAGTGCCCGCAACGGCTGATGATTATTCATCTGCATGGGCACTCAAGGTTTCAAAACCCGTCGGCGGCAAAGAGGCATATGAGGGCAACGTTGCAATAGATTACAGCCTCACCAACGAGACAGGTGATAAATCTGTTGACGATATGCTTGTCGGTGTTCTTATAAGCTCCGGCAGTGATAAGGGCACGGTAACGTCCGACCTTTACACAAAGGCAAACGCAAACCCTGCAAAGCTCAATGCTCTGCTTGTAACCTCCGGCACATTCAAGGTTTCGGCATCACTTCCTTACGGCTATAAGTATGAGGTGACCGCGGCCGATGAAAACGGCAAGGAGTATAAAGTAACCGAGCAGGCAGGCAGCGCATCGCTTGTTGAAATCGGCTCGGCAGAATATGTTAAATTAAGCATTAAAATTGTTAAGACAGACATCCCATGGGGACTTACCTCCCTGTGGGAGAGTCTCAGCCGCTAAATAACCGACCAAGGAATACGAGGGTTGAAATCATGAAGAAAGATTTTAGTACGGTCAAAAATATAATACTGCTCATAGCTTCGGCCCTTACTTTGGTGGCTGTTACTTTTGCATGGTATTCCGTCAATAACAAAGGCGGAGTTTCTGTGTTTAACAACAACATAAATTCATCAACACTCTCGGCTGCTTATTATGAATCTGCCGACGGTAGCAAATATACTTTACTCCCCGGCGATATTAACATGAGCAACATGTATGAGGGTAAAACAAATTATTACAGAATAGACGTTAAAACATTTAACGATGTTCCGATAAAGCTTGTTATGAGCTTTGACGGTCTTTCGGCATCCAATAACAAGCTTTTGCCGTATGTTTATTTTAACTACCGCGTTGTTTGCAACGATACGGGTGATGAGCTCGCGGCACAGTCAGGTTTAAAAATGTCAGATTATACATCAAAAAGTGTTTTCACGCAGGATGTTTCGTCTCTTCAGGTCAGCGGCAAGAATAATTACAGCATATATTATGATGTCTATGTGGTTTTGAACGGTGCAAGCGTTTCGGGTACAGCCTCGCTCGGCAACGTAAAAATCCAGGGACAGCAGTTGAGCTGACATGAAAATTAAAAAGATTTTTTCACGCATAATGGCGGCAATAACCGCGTTGTCGTTTATTTTCGGTTTGACGATATTCATATCTGTTCTTAGAGCAAACAAGGGCGAGGTGCCGTCGGTTTTCGGCTTTAGTGTGTTAAGGCTTCAAACAGGCAGTATGGAGCCCGAGTATAAAACCGGCAGCGTAATAGTTGCCAAAAAGACAGATGCGGACGACCTTAAAGTAGACGACGTAATAAGCTTTTATTCAACCAACAAAGATATTGCACATAAAGTGAACACGCACCGTATTGTGGAAGTTAACAGACTGCAATCGGGCATGAAAGAGTTTATTACCAAAGGTGACGCAAACCCCGAGAAGGACGAAGACCCCGTTTTGAGCACAAGAGTTATCGGCAAGGTGATTTTTGATTTCGGAGTTTTCTCCGGCTCTTTGATAGGAATTTTGCAAAACCCAAAGGTTATATTCTTTCTTATAATTGTGCCGCTTATTATAATCACTTTTATGGAAGCTGTAAATCTCGTTAATTTGTTTATGGATAGGAACAAGACGGAGGAAGAAGACGCGGATGAAAACGCAGGCAAAAGAAAAGATTAAGGTCTTAATAAGCTCGGTTTTAATATGTCTGCTCGCATTCCTGCTAATGCTTATTTTTATCCCTAAAATTTTAGGATATAAAACCTTTTATATCAAGTCGCAAAGCATGATGCCTGCAATACCGCAGGGCAGCTTGGCTTTTGTGAAAGAAACGGAATTTAAAAACATCAAAGCCGGCGATGTGCTCACATTTAAAAACGACACCGGCGATGAATTTTTCACACACCGCGTTGTGAGTGTTGACAGTGCAAATCAGATGTTCACAACAAAAGGTGATGCAAACAAAGACAATGACCCTGCGCCGACAAGCTTTTATTTTGCCGTCGGAAAGGTTGATTTTTCGATACCGCTGCTGGGGTTTGTTTCGGAGTTTGTGAACTCGCTCACGGGCAAGATAATTATAGGTGCTGTTTACATTGCGTGGATAGCCGTAGAAATAGAAATTTTTGCCGTTAAGAGAAAGGCGTCTCAGGAGGATTAGTCAGTATGAAAAAAAGGATTGTTGCGCTTGTTGCCTCTCTGGCTGTTATAGCCGGGCTTATGGCGAGTCAAGGCTCTTATGCCTGGTTTGTAACTGCCGTTAAAAGAGCGCAGAATATTACAATAGCCGTTGTCGGCTTTGACAGTGCGGCAGCTTCTCTTGATACACTTGAAGAAGATTTTTACGGCAAAGCCTGCATTTATCCCGGGCAGAACCTTGTGCTTCTTGACGGTAAAGAGGCAACACTCACCATGTATAACAGCTCAACCATTGATACACAGGTCAGAGTAAAAATAGAATACACAAGCTATGCAGGCGGCACTGCAAAAAACACTGTATATTCGGGCTCCGAGAGCGACGACCTCGCTGTTGAGTTTGCAAACAGCAGCGAATGGCTCCCGTTTGATAACGGTATGGACGGATGCTGCTATTATTATGTAGGACCGAACTACGGTTCTTCAACGCTTAAAGATTTAAACAATGTTTATAATGTTAAGCCCGATGTTGCGAGCCTTGATATTATAAATAAGGTTTATTATAAATCCGATATTGACACGGGTCTTTACTCCGGCAACGAGGTAACGGTTAATGTTATTTTTGAAGCCAAGCAGGCGGATTATGTCGGCTGGAGCACCCTCGGCGAATATCAGGTTGCAACAGATGTTGAGAACGCATGAAGATAAAACCGCGTAACATTATATTTAACATTTTGGCGATAATAACGGTTTTGGCTGCCGTGTTTGTTTGCTTTAACATCTTTAGCGGAGCAAAAGGATATTCCGTGATTACCGACAGTATGTCCCCCTCAATCAACAAGGGCGATGTTGTGTTTGTTAAAAAGGCAGATTTCAGTTCTTTAAACGAGGGCGACGTCGTAACCGTCAGATTTGCGGACGGCAGCGGCTATTTCACACACCGAATTACCAAAATCGACCATGAATTCGGCATGTTCCGCACAAAGGGCGACGCGAATCAAAGCGAAGACCCTCAGCCCTCGCAGGCAGAGCAGATTGTCGGCAAGCTGTGGTACAGTGTTCCGCTGCTCGGCTATGCTTCAATAGCTTTTAATGAGCTTGGCACAGTAAAAATCAGTGTGATACTCGCAATCGTAGTTATATTACTGATCGCGGTGACTGCCGCAGTCGAAAAGATAAAAAAATCTAAAGTCAGAGGTGACAGCAATGAATAAAGCAAAAAAAATATCCGCCGTGTTTATGGTGCTTGCATTGGTGCTTTGCACAGGGTATTTTTCTGTTATGTCACCGACTACGGCATGGTTCTATCAGTCACAGTCGGTCAACGGTTCAAATAACAAATTTGTCTTTGCGGATTTCAGCGTTGACGGTGAGTATTCTTTTGACAGAACCATAAAATTTGACGCCGCAACTAAATTTGAAGACCCGGACGAAACCATGTTCGATTCCGCGGTGAAAACCGTTGACGTAGAGGTTAAAAATGACGGCGGCATGCCTGCGAGAATATATGCAACCGTTAAGAATGATAACAGCAGCAAGGGCTTGAGGTATTTTTATTATACCGACGATATGGTAAAAGACGGCTCTCTCAAAGCTGCCATGACAAACGCCCTCGGCGGAAAGCTCAGTGACGAGGCGCTGAATATTTATAACGTAGGCACTGACGGCAACAGCGGTCACTATGTTATGCTGAACCCGGGCGAGAGCAAAACCGTTAAGGTTGCTCTTTGGGTAGAGTATGACGAGAGCGGTGCAGAAAACGCTTTTTTGGATTCCGGCTGGAACACCGTTGATTACAGCATAAAAATTACCATGACCGCCACGCAGGACAGCGACGGCGCAATGGTCAGATAACTATTTTAACAATAAAGGGCAGGGCTGATAAACATGAAAAAGGGCAAAAGAAGAATAGCCGCAGTTATAATCTGCGCGGTTGCCGTTTTAGCAATCGTGGCAGGTTCGCTGGCATGGTATACGAGCACCAATTCCCTGTCCGTGGCAGGTAATTTACTTGGTTTTAAAACATATGCAAGTGTAAATTTTGAAGACCAAAACGGCAAAATGCACACTGCTCAGGCAGATGAAAACGGACTTTATACCATGAGCCTTAACCCCTCTGATTTAAACTATGTCGGCAATCTCAGAGTTTTGGTAATTCACAAGGGTCACGCTAAGTCATATGTCAGGGTCAAAATGAGCGTTCAGTGGACTATGCCTGACGGCACGGTTACGCAGAACACCGTTCTTCCCTACTCATTCAGCGACAATTGGTATGATAACCGCAGCAACGATTATTATGTCTATTGCACGCAAGACAGCGAGCTTTTTAATTCTTATGATAAATCAATAATCACAGGCTTTGATTCTAAAAAGTTCGAGGCATCAACTCTTACCGAAACGGCAACGCCCAAAATAGCTATCACCGCCGAGTCGGTTCAGATTAACCGTTATAAACAGATTTGGGGCATAGACTCGCTTCCTTGGAGTGAAGCGGCAAAGGGATGATATAATGTCCGCAAAAAAGAATAAGTCAAAAAATGCGCCTGCGGTGGGTAAGCCTGCCGCAGGCAGTAATAATAAAAGAGAGAAAAAAGAGCTTAACAAAAAGGCAGAGCAAAAAAATGTTGCCGATAAAAGAGATAAAAAGAAAATTTCTGCGGCGACATCAAAAAAGACAAATGCGGTTTCTAAAGCTAAACCGCAGCGCAAGTCTTTAAAAGAGTCTTTTAAAAGCTTTAAAGAAAAATATAACATCGGCAAAATAGCGCTTGCAATAGCCGCGGTGCTTTTGGTGGTTGCCGGTGCGGCGGTGCTTGTTGTTTCTTTGTTTTCGCACGGCGTTAAAGTGCCGGACAGTGTAAAAAACGCCGAATTTAAAGGCAGACTTGAGCCGGATACAGTTGCATATGCTACCGATATTTCATCTTCTCAGCAAAAAAAGCTTGCAAAAGCCGTGAAGTCAAAGGGCAGTCACCGTTTTGATTTTTTTGTGAACGAAGAGGTGGTTTTGAGTGAACCGACGGATTCGGCGCTTCTTGAGTTCGGCAGTGTAAGCTCTAACGATTGCATTCTTATTGCCTTTCTTTTGGATGAGAGCGGCAAAACGCTCTATCGTTCTCTCGGTGTTGAACCGGGTGAAGAAATAAAGAGTGTAAGGTTTTTTGAGGAAATGCCTTACGGTACACACAAACTGACGCTTGTTGTTAACGGATATAACGCAGAGTCATATGAAAAAATCGGAACAAAAACCGCGGAAATACAAATAAAAATTGGTGTTGATTGATTTGAAAAAAAGTAAAAAGGGTATAATAATAACTGTGATTGCAGCCGTTGTTATATTGATAAGCGCAGTTCTCACAGAGATTTTAACCCCCGGCATTGCGTGGCTTTTTGTGCCGAAAGCAAAGGTTCAAAACGGAGTTTTGCCCGAGATTGAAGACACTTCTCATATAAATGAAGTGCCGAAAGGCGAAATACGCTACCTTATAAATAATAACGTTGTTTTCGATAAAGACAGCCAGTGCGGAAGCTTTATGTTTGAAAACCCGGCGGCCTGCGAATATACCTTGCAGTTTTTTGTGTATGAGGTAACAAACGATAATAAAGAGCGGCTGATATATGAGTCGCCCATGCTGGAACCCGGCACTTATCTTTATAACGACAAGCTAAAGAGAACGCTCTCTGTCGGCGAGCATGAGTGCATATATTATGCCAAAGCTTATATCGACGGAGTGTTTCAAGGCGAGCGCAACGGAACGCTCACGGTTACGGTGATTTCTTAATCGGCTTTATTCTTTGCTATGGCGCGCTCAAGGTCGAGTTTATATATCAAAAGCGCGTGAGCCTGGTTTCTTCTGAAATTTTCACCGTGCCCGCGCTCATATAAATTTTTCTCGATTTCGGAAATTCTCATTTTTAAATATTCTATCTCATTCATAGCTGTGTGCGGCACAAAGATTTTGCTTTGGGTCGCTTCCTTTCTGTATGATGATAATATTTTTTGATTTCTGCGCCGTATTATAAGAGGAAGTCTAAGGGTTTGAAGGTGTTACTTTGGGTCTTGAGAAAATAATTAGAGATATGCTGCTGCAAGAGGGCGCGGCCGATGTCGGCTTTGCAAAGGTTCCCGACGGTCCGTTCGGCGAAAATTCATATGCGATAAGCATAGTTGTCAGACTTTCGGACGCTGTTGTGGACGAAATTGACGGTGAGCCGACGCATACATATTTTCATCATTACAGAACCGTCAACGCTTTTATTGACCGCCTTGTGCTCAAAACAGGCATAATTTTGCAAAATCACGGTTATAAATATATTCCGATAGGCGCGTCGCAAAGCATAAACATAAACGGCTGGAATTATAACGGCAGATATTCTCACAAAAAGGCTGCGTCGCTGGCGCACTTGGGCGGAATAGGAAAAAACTCGCTCTTTTTGCATAAGGATTACGGGGCGAGAGTGCGGCTCGGCACTCTTTTCACAAACTGTGAATTTGAGACAAAGCAAGAGAAATATCATTCGCCTTGCACCGAGTGCGACAGATGCGTAAAAGCGTGCCCGTCAGGTGCGATAAAAGGAACGCTTTGGCAGCCGGGAACAGAACGCTCGCAGGTCTTTGACCCGGAGAAGTGCTCCGAATATATGAAAAAGAATTTTAAACATATAGGCAGGGGAGCCGTATGCGGAATTTGCATGAGTGTGTGCCCTGTCGGCAAAGGAAAAGAGGAATGACATATGGAACAGAAAAAAATTGACAGAATAAACGAGCTTGCAAAAAAAGCAAAAAGCGAGGGCTTGACCCAAACAGAAAAAGAAGAGCAGGCGATTTTAAGAAGCGAATATATCGAAGCTTATAAAAAAAGCCTTGTTTCCGCCCTTGAAAACACCTATATTGTTGATGAAAAAGGTAACAAAACAAAGATTGAAAAGAAAAAAAGAAAATGATTTTTCAAGAGCCGCACAGCAAATCAGAGCTGATTGCCGTCGGCTCTTTTGCTTTTATTTTGACAAAATTTTTGTGTATTTGTGACCATAACCGAGGGCTTTAAAAAGAAAAATCTTGACATCAAGCACAAATTAGTGTAAAATAAATCAGATGATAGTCTAATATGCCGTATTAGCTTGATTCTGCGGATTTTTCCGCTTGAGATAATTACTTAACAAAGTTATTATTGATACTTGAAAATTTAATAAGGAGGTGTTTGTCGACTTTGGATATTTCAGTAGGTGTTTTAATCGCAATTATCCTCGGTTGTGCCGTTGTCGGTGTTGTCATCGGCTTTTTTGTCGGTATGGCATATCGCAAAAAGGTTGCAGAGGCAGCTATAGGCTCGGCTAACCAAGAGGCTACGCGAATAGTTAACGAGGCGGTTTCAAAAGCTGAATCCGTTAAGAAAGAGAAAGTTCTTGAGGCTAAAGACGAAATTCACAAGCAGCGTTCCGAACTTGAACGCGAAATTCGTGAAAGACGCAGCGAAGTTCAACGGCAAGAGCGTCGCATGGTTCAAAAAGAAGAATCTCTTGACAAAAAAATAGAAAACCTTGAAAAGAAAGAAGAAGCCCTGGCAGAGAAGATCAAAAGCGCAGAGAGCAAAGAGGCAGAGATTGACTCACTCAAGCGCAGTCAGCTTGATATGCTTGAAAGAATTTCGGGCTTCACCAAAGAACAGGCAAAAGATTATTTGCTTTCGGCACTTGAAGAAGATCTGACTCACGAAAAAGCAGTTAAGATCATGGAGTATGAACAAAAGACCAAAGACGAATCCGAAACAATAGCGAGAGAAATCATTGCAACAGCAATTCAGCGCTGCGCGGCTGATCACAGCGCAGAGGCAACGGTTTCTGTTGTTACACTGCCCAACGATGAGATGAAGGGCAGAATTATCGGCAGAGAGGGTCGCAACATACGCACCCTTGAGACGATAACAGGCGTTGACCTCATTATTGACGATACGCCCGAGGCTATTACGGTTTCTTGCTTTGACCCCGTTCGCCGTGAGATAGCGCGTAAGACGCTTGAAAAACTCATTGCAGACGGCAGAGTTCACCCGGCAAGAATCGAAGAACTCTATGAGAAATCACGCAAAGAGGTTGAACATACCATTAAGCAAACGGGTGAAAGAGCCGCTATTGACGCAGGCGTCAACGGTATTCATCCCGAACTTATCCGTCAGCTCGGCAAGCTTAAATACCGCACGAGCTACGGTCAGAACGTACTTAACCATTCTCTTGAGGTTTCATACATCGCAGGTCTTATGGCGGCAGAGCTCGGCGCAGACGTCAAAACCGCAAAGCGCGCAGGTTTGCTTCACGATATAGGCAAGGCGCTTGACCATGAGATGGAGGGCTCGCATATAGAGCTCGGCGTTGAATATGCCAAAAAGTATAAAGAAAACGAGCAGGTCGTTCATGCCATTCAGGCTCACCACGGTGATGTTGAGGCTAAAACGGTTGTTGCATGTCTTGTTCAGGCGGCCGACGCAATATCGGCAGCACGTCCGGGCGCAAGAAGAGAAAATCTTCAAAACTACATCAAACGTCTTGAAAAACTTGAAGAAATTTCAAACTCCTTTGACGGCGTTGAAAAATCTTATGCAATCCAGGCGGGCAGAGAGATCAGAATTATGGTCAAACCCGAGGCTGTTTCAGACGATCAGATGGTTCTTGTTGCAAGAGACATTGCAAAGAAGATTGAAGAAGAGCTTGAGTACCCCGGTCAAATCAAGGTCAATGTTGTGCGCGAGAGCAGAGCAATAGACTTTGCAAAATAAAAACAAAAAAGGCTGTAAAAAAACTTGCGTTTTTTTACAGCCTTTTTTTTAGGGGATAAGAAAAAAGATGAAGAACGGACAAACTGAGCAAAATCAAGGCAACGCTCTTGATTTTGTCTGCCCGAAGGCGTACAAAAGTACGTTGAGCGGCGAAGTTTGTTCGTAGTATAAAACATAAAATTTTTACATTTAATACATTTCAGTAGATTCTTGGGTTATCTTCAGGTTCTAAATGTCGAATAACACTTTGTCATATGCGGTTTTATACGGTCTTCGCTTTTTTTACATCCCCTTTTCTTTATATTATGTGGCAAAAAAATTATATTATGATATAATAACCTCACGAAACGCTTGCAAAATCAAAGATTTTGACCGTTTCGGAGAACATTGAATGACTAAATTGCGGCTGTTGCCGCCGTCACTTCGTTCCGCTTGTGCTGCCGCACAAGTAATTTATGATATAATAAAATTATTCAAAGATTTCAAGCCCGAGTTCAAACAGCAGCTCGTTCATTTCTATGAGAGACAGTTTATTTTGAAGAGAAAATATAACTATGTTGTCGCGCTTGTTTTTTGCATACAGAACAGGCGAAGCGCACTTTATCAAAAGATTTTGCGATTCTTCCGCATCAAGACCCATGCCGAGGCACAGCATAATCAGTTTATCTCTTGACGGTGTTTTTCTGCCGGAAAATATTTGGTAGGCGTAGTGACGCTCAATGCCGGATTTTTTGATTATTTCGGATTTTACAAGACCTTTTTCCGCAATAATTTTTTCAAGATATTCGCACGGCTTTTCCGCAGAGAAGCTCTCGCTGTTTTTCTCCAGATATTCGTTTATGTCTCCCGCACTTTTCAGAAGAGACAGAAGCTCTGTTGTTGAACGTTTCATGTTATATCATCTCTTTCTTATATATTTTAATATCATTTAGATTCAGAATGCAAGGGGTTTTTAAGTGGAAAATTTAAAGGAAGAATATTTTTTGTGGAATTATCAAAAATTAACCGACCTCGGCAAAGACACTGCGCTTGTTAAAGACGGGCAAAGCGGTGAAATATCTGTTTGCAAACACATAACGGGCAATGAAGAAGTTTTTAAAAAGCTTTGCGGTATAAAGTGCCGAAGCCTTGCCTGTGTGACAAATGTTTTTGAGTTTGAAAACGGCAGCTATGCGCTTTTGGAATACGCCCCCGGCAAAACGATAAAAAGCATTATAGAAAGCGGCAGACTTTTTTCTGAAAAAGAGACAGCCTTTATTGCTTCCGAGCTTTGCGACGGACTCGCGGTTTTACATGCAAACGGCATAATTCACCGAGACGTCACCGCCGCAAATGTTGTGATTTCTCAAAGCGGCGAGGTTAAAATAATAGATTACGGCATAGCGCGCCTGCCGAGAACCGATGCAAATAAAGACACCCACATCCTCGGCACCGCAGGTTTTGCCGCGCCCGAACAATTCGGCTTTGCGCAAAGCGATGAGAGAACAGATATTTATTCGCTCGGCGTTTTGATAAATGTTATGCTGACGGGCGAATTCCCCACAGACGAAATTTGCACCGGATTTTTTGCCGACACGGTAAAGAGATGTGTGTCAATAGAAGCATCCAAACGTTTCAGAAGCATTGATGAGCTGAAAAAAAGCATATTCCCAAAGAAAAAAGAAAAGGAGCAGAGCATACCGCCACAAAAGGGCATACCCGGGTTCAGAAGCAAGAATCCGTTTGCGGTTGCCGCTGCGGTCGTCGCGTATTTTTTAGCCATTTTTTCTGTTTTTACGGCAATAGGTGTTTCTTATCACAGCGGCGGAATTGCATATGCGGCGATAGAAACCGTCAACATCGTATGCACAACATTTTTGCCGTATGTGATGATTCACAATGCTTTTAATTCGCGCGAAAGGCTGCCGCTTTTGCGAAAGGTGCCGGACTATGAAAAAAAGGGTACGGTAGCCCTTGCCTCAATCGGTTTGATTGTTGCCGGATTTTATATTTTCACTTCATTGGTTCAGGATTGATTTTGCAAAGAATATTTTAAATTAAAATTTATATTTAATGGTATGCCGGCGGCATACAAGCAAAAAGGACAGCCTTTAAGACTGCCCTTTTTACTTTAAAAGGTGATTATTTGTTTATGATTGCTCTTGTAAGTTTTACGGTGTAAAGATCGCCTTTTCCGTAACATTCGCCGCTGACGGTTACGGTTGAGCCCTCTTTTACACTCTTAAAGTCGTCAATGTCCTCGGGATAAACCTCGATGCCGGGATCCCAATCCCATATATCGGCATTTTTAGGTTTGAGTACAATATAATCGCTTGAAACATATGACACTTTTGCCGTTGTCTTTACAACTTTTCCTTTGTAATTTGAGTCTGCATTGACCTGATTATCATTATAAGCTTTGACAAATTCATCTGCTTTAACGGTGATTGCATTGTCATAATCGGGAACGATAGAGAATTTGTCGTTTATTTTGCATTTATTTAGCTTAACATCGCCGAAAATTGTTGTATCGTCACAAATGCCTACAACCGTTATGCTGTCGCCGTTTTTGAGCGAAGAGACATCTTCGCCCTCGTCCATATAGATTGTTACATTATAGAGCCAAAGCTTATCGTCATAGGCTCTCAAATATAAATAATCACTTGTTATATTGCTGACTTGACCTGTTATTGCAACAACTTTATCAGAGTATTTTTCGGCTGCACTTGCAGAATTGGCATTATATTCATTTAATATTGTGTCTACCGTTATTTTGACATCCGGGTTGTCATAGTCATACGATTTATTTCCGCCTGCTACCGCCGCAATAACCGAAATGGCTATTATTACCATGAGGACAATAAACCAAGCTCTTTTATAAACAGGTTTTTTGATTTTTGCTCCGCATGCGGGGCAAGCCTTTGCCTTTTTAGAAATCATGTTGCCGCAAGAGGGGCAAGGCTTCATGTTTTTGTTTTGCACTTGCTGTGCCTGAATGTTTTGCTCATCCATAATTTAAAACTCCTTTATTTATTGATGACAAAATTATAACGCCGCGCAAAATCCTATTGGTATGCCGAGAGCATACTTTTGTATTTTACTTTCGGTTGACTGCAAGTGACAATAGTGTTAAAATATCAATATAATTTTTTTGAAAGGTCGGCAATTTTGCCGTTGCAACAGGTCATAATTATGCATGAACCGCTGGCACAAAGAATAAGACCGCAAACCCTTGACGAGGTAGTTGGTCAAAAACATATTATAGGCGAGGGCAAACCGCTGAGAAATATTATTGAATCCGGCGAACTGCCGAATCTTGTGTTTTACGGTCCCTCCGGCGTGGGCAAAACCACGGTTGCAAACATAATTGCAAAAAAAACCAAAAGAAAATTTTGCAAGCTCAACGGCACAACCGCAGGCACTGCCGACATAAAGGCGATAGTTGCTCAGCTTGATACATTTGAAGCGATAAACGGCGTTTTGCTTTATCTTGACGAGATACAGTATTTTAACAAAAAACAGCAGCAAACCTTGCTTGAATATATAGAGACTGGCAAAATCACTCTTATTGCGTCAACAACCGAGAATCCGTATTTTTATGTGTATAACGCAATTCTCAGCCGCTCAACCGTTTTTGAATTTAAAACGGTGAGCGCAGAAGAGATTGAGCATGCCGTCAGACGGGCTTTTAGAATCTTGTCCGAAGAAAAAGATACCGAAATCACGGCAGATGACGAAACGGTGAAATATATCTCAACCGCATGCGGCGGCGACGTTCGCAAGGCTATGAATTCGGTTGAACTTTGCGTGCTTTCAACAAAGCCCAAGGACGGTAAAATTGAAGTTTCGCTCGAAACGGCAAAGCAGCTCACGCAGAGAAGCGCAATGAAATATGACAAAGACGGCGATGAACACTACGATATTATATCTGCTTTTCAAAAGTCAATGCGCGGCTCCGATCCGGACGCGGCGGTGCACTACCTTGCAAGGCTTTTAGAGGCAGGGGATTTGGCGTCTGCCTGCCGCAGACTTATGGTTTGCGCGTGCGAAGATGTGGGGCTTGCTTATCCGATGATAATTCCGATAGTTAAAGCCGCGGTTGACGCTGCAATGATGGTTGGGCTGCCCGAGGCAAGGATTCCGCTTGCGGACGCGGTTATTTTGGTTTGCAATTCGCCGAAATCAAACTCTGCCTATAACGCAATCAACGCCGCATCGGCAGATGTTGCGCGCGGCAAAACGGGAGCAATTCCGCGTACTCTGCAAAATAAGCACTATGACGGTGCAGAGGTCGAGAAAAAAGGTCAGTTTTACGAATATCCGCATGATTATCCAAATCACTGGCTCAATCAGCAGTATTTGCCGGATGAACTTAAAGATAAAACATATTATGTATTCGGCGACAACAAAAACGAACAGGCGGCAAAAGAGTATTGGAACCGTATAAAGGGCAAGAAAAATTAAAGGAGGGGAAAATATGGCAGAAAGCAGTATTCATGACGGACACAGAAAAAGAGTGCGCGAAGCTTTTCTTAAAAGAGATTTGGACTCAATGCCCGAGCATGAGATATTGGAACTGCTTTTGTTTTACTCTCAGCCGAGGGGCGATACAAATAAGCTCGCGCATGAGCTGATAAACACTTTCGGCAGCCTTGAAAGCGTGCTTTCTGCAAATTATGAGGACCTTATGAAGGTCAAGGGCGTTGGCGAGAGCACTGCGGCACTGTTGGTTTTGTTCTCGCGGCTTTCTATAAAATACGTTTCGCTTTTGGGTGAAGAAAAAGATTTTGCCGATAAATCCGATATTATTGATATGCTCAAAATGCGCTATAAGGGCGAAAAGAATGAAGTTGTGCTTGCTGTTTTTTATGACAGCAGGGGCAAGTATATAAATACCGTGTCGGTCGGCGGCGGAAGCATAAGCGAGGCGACTTTTAAACCGCGCGAGCTTGCACAGGCGGCACTCAGGTGCAATGCATCAAGAGTGATACTCGCACACAATCATCCTCAGGGCTTTGCGGTGCCATCATTGGCAGATGTGCAGGCAACAAAGGCGGTGCGTGCAATACTTATGCCGCTTGATATTGAAATGACGGATCATATAATTATTGCAGGAGAAGACAGCTTTTCTATGTGCGAGAGCAAAAAATACCGTGACATCTTTTTGTTTTGAACCGTTTTGAAAAAAATAAAAAAATTTAAAAATAACGGTTGATTTTTTCTGAATGTTGTGGTATGATAATTCGGCAGTCTTAAGAAATGCGCTGCTAGCTCAGTTGGATAGAGTGTTTGGCTACGAACCAAAAGGTCAGGGGTTCGAATCCCTTGCAGCGCGCCAAGTAAAAGCAACACCGTGGGTGTTGCTTTTATTTTTATGCTTAAGGGGGATTCGAACCCTGAGAGGGTGAGCGGCGTAAAAAACAGCCCTGTGGGCTGTTTTTAGGCGCGAAGTGTGAGGCGGGTACTGCCGCGAAGCGGCGGTCGCCGAGGACGCAAGGCGGCGAAGCCGACTGTATCCCTTGCAGCGCGCCAAGTAAAAGCAACACCGTGGGTGTTGCTTTTATTTTTATGCTTAAGGGGGATTCGAACCCT
>UQCF01000017.1 GCA_900539465.1 uncultured Ruminococcus sp.
CATTCTTTCTTCTCTTCACTTTCATCTTCCTTTTGTTCAGTTTTGAGGGTGCGTTGCAAATACGTTTTTTACCACAGTCTTTTGACTGTGGTTTTTTGTTTACCATGTTTTTTCCACTATGCCTTAAGCTATGATATGAGTATAGCTTATAGGGCTTAATATTTAACGTGATGCATTAAATTATGAAATTGGATTTTAATAAGTTTCAGACACAAAATTAAAATTTTTATGGAAACAAAAAAACATTGGATTAACCGTTGACGAGGGCTGTTTGTAATCTACAATAAGCCGTTCCACTTAGCATAATAGAGTTAGGAGTTTTGTGAAATGACAGAACATATTTTGTATCGTTTAGAATGAAAATTTAAATAAACAAAGAGTCAATAATAATGATTTTACTTGGTTGAGTGTTCCGCTTTGCTTTGAGTATTTCTTCCTGAAAAGTATTTTTAAGAAAAATCTGCCAAAACAGCACTATGACGAGTTTGATTGGTGCAGGACAATTAGAATTTTTAATTTAACATGGCACATACAACAGTGTATGTGTAAACGTCAACAGGTACTATCCTGTAACAGAGTAGTTTTTTTCTGAGATTAACTATGAATAAAAAATAATCTCAAAAATTTTCAGAAAAAAATACACCTGCGGATATTACAGTTATTGGGATTTGTTTGCAATTTGCTGTAATATTAAGCAAGAGGATTTTTGCCATATCTCACTCTGCCAATGAGAAATTGCGCAAGGCTGTTACGGCGGTGATAAGGTATAGAAAAGATGTGGAAGGTTTCTTTTAGCTTTACAACCTATTTATTCAGTTTATATAAAGCTTCGCTTGTTTTTATTTGCGGACAGTTGTTTGTTTAGCAATTGAATGAAGGAAAATAATAAACGTACGCATCTGTAAAAATGCGTACGTTTTCTTTTATCATAAAGATTATACTTTATTCACTGCCTTTTATACTCTTTTGTGCCGTTAAACCACTTAAATAGAAATGGGCGGAATCATAACTGTCACTTGTTTTATAAAACTTAATTTCAAGAGTCTGCACTCCAGATACATTAAAGCTTACGTTCTTTGGCAAAACTCCGGCAGTAATTTTAGGTGATGTATAAAGCTCTTTACCGTCACCGTATGCTACAAAGTAAGTTGTTCCGTCTTGGTTCATTTGCCCTTTAGAAAGAAATTCTTGCCCTTTTACAACATCATATTTTCCATTTAGATTATATGTGCACGAGGCGCTATCTTTCCAATAAAGATCAACATGAATGATATTCTTCATTTCTGTGCCGTTGTTTGATGTTTCAGATTCATAAAAATTGGGGTCCCCGTCAGACTTTATAAGATTATTTTCATTATAAAGCTCATATGGAATATAGCTTTCGTACTTTGATTTTTGAGCTTGATAATCTGCATTATTGGGTAAAAGCTCTAACGCAATTTTTATATTACCAACTGCTGCCAGTGCATCATTTTTGTTGAAATTTTCTTTAGCCTTTTCAGCATATGTATCAGCGTACTTTTTTATTGTTTCATCAATTTTAGCTTGAATATCATCAGATTTTACACCGGTGTTGTCTAAAATTAGTTTAGCATTTTCAAGCATATCCAATGCACTGTCAATTTCATTTGAGGCTATATATGCGTCGGCTTCTTTGAGAATTTGATTTATGTATGAGTCCATTGAATCGGCTATTAGCTCTTCAGCGTCCTCGTATGAGCTGTCATCCTGGGATACATATGACAAACTGGTGATTGCCTCGGAATATAGTTTGTTTGCATTTAAATATACACCGTTGCAATAATTCTTCTTGGATTCTATTTTATCCAGAAGCTCATCCCATTTTGCTTTGTTATTATATGAAATACAGCTTTCAAAATTGTAGTTTGTTCCACTGTATTCATCATTTTCAAACAATGTACCGTAACTACTCAGCCAGTTTTCAATGGCATCCTCTGTTGACTGAGAAGCAGATTTGAAATCATACTTATCAAGATCTTTTTCAATATCATCTATTTTGTCGGCTATAAGTCTATCCACTTTTTTCATTTTTGATGAACTTGAATATGCGCTTGAATACTCATATTGAATTTTATAATAATCATTTTCTTTAAGAGCTTTACGCATGGCGCCGACAGAAGCGTAGTTGGCAATAAGACATATAGCTACAATTACAACTGCAATAGCAGATGTTCCAATGGCCAGAATTTTCTTTTTTGACATTTTTGTGTTACTTATTTTTTCTTTTGCTGTGCCGACAAATTTAGAATCCGTAATCTTATTTTTTATATCGTTTACGGCTTGAATGTTTTTAAATCCGTTCTTGGCTGTGCCACATTTGGGGCAAAATTCTTGAGCGTCATTAAGCTCAGCTCCGCATTTTCTGCAAAACATAGAAACTATCCTCCTTAAATAAACGATAAAATAGATGCGCCGCTTGCTACAATAATAATTGCTGCAACAGCTATAATAATATACCAACACCAAAACGATCTTGCATAATGTTTCAGGTTTAAGTTTATGGCACTAAAGCAGCATGCGAGATTAATTATTATGCCGAGAATCGGTATACTAAATAAAAGTGAATATCCAAAATATGACCATGCCCCAAGGAGTTTGGTGCTTGCTTCGTTTGGCGCGTTATTGACGGGTACAACATTGGTGGGTGCAGGGTAAGTGTAAACAGGTTGATAATTTTGATTTACTTCAACAGGTGAGGTCGGTGCCGCTTCGGACTGAGAGGCGGAAATTTTATGCTCTTTAGCAGCAGCACCTATGTTTGCAGCAGTTGCTTTTATACTGTTAGCTATATCGTTTACGCCTATTTTATTGATTTTTGCTCCGCATTTTGTGCAAAAGGCATCGCTTGAGCCAAGTTCACTTCCGCAATTTTGACAAAAAGACATGTGGTTCCCTCCGTTTTAATTTATTTACAAATAACAATATGTTCTTTTATGTTACTTGCGTGGAAATTATACACCATATATAGTGTATTTGTCAATACACCGCATTTGGTGTATTAAAATTTTTTCGGTGATAAAATGAAAAAATATAATGAGATTATCAGGGAACTGAGAGAGGACAACGATTTAAAACAAAGCGACATTGCAAAGTTGCTTGGTACAACCCAGCAGGTATATTCGCGTTATGAAAAGGGCGAGAATGAGATGCCGATACGGCATATTATTACTCTTTGCAAATTTTACAATGTTTCAGCCGACTATATTTTGGGTATAAAAACAGGCAATCGGGCGTAAATGCACGATTGCCTATAATCATTTATTAGGTATTTTACATCAATGACATGAATGATACTCCGCTTACTGCTGCAATTATAATTGCAACTGCAACAATAACATACCAGCACCAAAAAGACCTCGCATAATTCCTTTTGTTAATATTTGTTTTGTTGAAGCAGAGCACAAGGTTTACTATAAGTCCGACAATAGGTATGCTGAACAGAAGCGAGTACCCGAAATATGCCCATGCTCCCATCGGCTTATATTCTTCGGGCACATAATTTGCAGGCTGGTTAACTGCCGCCGAATAGTTTTGTACGGGCGCATATGCCGGTTGTACATTCTGATTTGCAGCGTCGCTATAGGCTGCCGAGTCGGCAGTAGGTGTGCCACATTTGGCGCAAAAAGTTTCCCCCGGGTTAATTTCATTTCCGCAATTTTGACAAAATGCCATTTTCATTCCTCCATTTTACTATATATGAGCTGTAACTCAAAAAAATAATATGGTATATTTTGCTTGTTGTCAATAAAAATGTAAATAATAAACGCTATTTTGTCATATCTAAATTTTTGTATTACTAAAATTTTTAAATTTCCTTTTTGTTGACAGCCTTTTTTTGCTGTGCTATTATATAAAAAATGAATATTCGGTGCATACAGAGGGAAGTTCGGTGCAAATCCGTCGCAACTGCCATTACCGTAATTGATTTATCATAAGCCGGGAAACCTGAGGCACTATTTATCAAAACACTTTTGGGCTTGAAAGGTGCGATCGCTTTGCCGCGCTTTTTGTGCTACATTCCGTTCGCTCTTACCTGTGGTGAGGGCGGCTTTTTATTTGAGGGAATTTTATGGAACCGAGCCGCGAATATTACATTATTAAATTAAAAGAAATCGCTGAAAAAGAGAACAGACTACCCAAAAAGAGCGATTTTTCGGATTACGATGTTATGCGAATCAAAGGCTTTTTCGGTCCGTGGCCGTGGGCATTGGAGGCCGCAGGGCTGAAAGAATCGAAACAGCAGGCAAGAAGAGAGAAAAATCGGCAAAAACATCTTGCCGCCAAAGAAAAAAGACAAAACAGATTTGATGCAAAGGAGAATTGTTATGAAAAAAATACTTAATAAAACCGTATCTTTATTTTTGTGCTTGGTTTTGCTTGTGCTGACCTTGCCTGCGGTTTTTGCGCAGAACGGCGATTATCCGCTTTTGGCTATAGAAGCCGAAAATGCGGTCGTTATCGGCGGAGATACACTTCAAAGAGGGTCGGCATATGTGTTTTATGATGTCGGCAACAATTCTTCGCGCATAAAATTCTCTCTTAAAGACGGCTATCGGATATATTACAGTGATGTAAGAGATGATACCATTTGCCAAAATAATGAATACACTGTGTCTTTTAACAACTGCAATACATTTTATATCACAAACGGCAGTGATAAACGCAGATTTTCTCTTTACACAGCCGCAAAGGGCGAAAACGCGCCGAATGCAAAGGTCATAGACTACCTTGTCGCTCCGAGCCAATACACAAACGCATCGTCTTACGGCTATTTTATAGAGAATACTCTGATGGGCTCGTTTATGACCACGTCGCTCGGCAATTACGGGGGATACGCGGTTTATAAATTTGACACGGCAATTGATAATTCGGAAAAAAATCCTTACGGAATTGACTTTATAATCAGCGGCAACGCTTTTAACGGCGCAGCTACAACGCAAGAGCCGGGTCAGGTATGGGTATCTCAGGACGGCAAAAAATGGTATGCGCTTGCAGGCAGTGAGCACTATGAAGACAGTGTTTTGTGGGATTACAGCGTAACATACAAAAACAACGGCACAAATATTTGTGATTTTGAAGACAGCCTCGGCAACACAGGTGCCGTCAGTAAGGTGACGGGTGCAATGTATCCGTCAAAAGAATATTATCCGAATGCCGACATTCCCGAAAATGAGCTTACCCTCGGCGGAATTTTGCTCTCTTCTCAAAGAGTGGCATCTACCGCAAACGGAGTGGCAACAAAATTCGGATATGTTGACGCGCTTGCATTCGGCAAATCAAACGAAGCGTCAAACCCGTATATAGCCGACCCGATAAAGGACGGTAAAGACGGTCAATTTGATATATCGTGGGCGGTTGACGAAAACGGAAATCCCGTAAAGCTTGACTGGGTTCAGTATGTAAAGGTTCAGACCGCTACATTTACCGACGCAGGCATATTCGGCGAAAAATCCACAGAAATCAGCAGCGTTTATGTCACAAAACCCGCAAAAACCGATGTCGGCAAAACAGAATCGGTTAAAGCGATAAATATAAACGGTGCTTCATTGGCTCTTCAGGACGGCAAGGTCGGATATGATGTAAAAAATCTTGTGTCTGACGACGGATTTACCGTCAGCGTAGAAACAGACGAAAATACAAATGTATATATAGATAATTCTTATGCGGCAGAAAGAGAGTTTTCCGCACTTCCGCAAAAGGGAATTATAAGAATAATTGCACAAAGCGGCGAGAGTGAGCCGGAGATTTATTATCTTTACACAGGCGAGGGCAACCACCCGGATACTCCGATAATTCCCGATGAGGTAGAGGAACCGTCCGCCCCCTTGGGCGAGAGCGTAAGCGTCAGCTTTTGTGCGCTCGACGGCGAAATAATTATGCCCGAAGAAGATTTCACCGTTGACGACGGTCTTGCCGAAGAATACGGCTATAAGGTCGCAAAAAAGGACCACAACGGCGAGCCGATAAGTGCAGTAACAGTGTTTGATTTGATAGTTGCCGCGCACAAGGCTTATTACGGCGACGCGTTCACACCGGAAACGGCAAAAGATTACCTTGTTATGAATAACAGCTTTATAACAAAAGCGTTCGGAAAATCCGCTTCGTCCTCCGGCTTTCTTGTGGACGGATATATGCCGAACGACGGAGTTATAAATGAACTTTTCGGCACATATACGGGGTACGCATGCGATACGGCAAGGCTTAAAACGGGCAACAAAATAACATATTATTTCTACCGTGACAAAAAGGCTTGGTCGGATGTTGCGTCGAATTTTGACTGTGAGAGCGCACTGGCATTTGCAAACGAGCCGCTAAACCTTAACATAAAAGGCTACTGTGCGATGTGGTACGGTATGTATCCGCAAAGCACGATTGAAGAAAACACATTTTGCCTTTATGGCACAGACGTTTATTGTATAACGCCATCCGGCGAACATATTAAAATGGGAACAACCGATAAAAACGGAAACATTTCTGTCACGTTTTCACAGGCAGGCGAATATAAGCTTTATACAAAAGGCACCTGCACAGACGGGGACGGCGAAGAATATTCGGTAATTTCTTCTTGGTGCGATGTTAAGGTTGAGTCACGAAAAGAGCCGCAGCAAAATACGTGGGATAAAATCGAAAATGCGGTTAAGACAATTCTTGACGTAGCAGTTAAAATATTTAAGTGGATTTTAAGCTTTATTATCGGCAGGTGAAAAAATGAAAATTTTTAAAAAAATATTGTCGGTAATTCTGTCGGTTGTGCTTTGCTTTTCTGCCGTATCTGCACTTGCGGCGGAAAGCGGTGCGGGCAGCAGAATAACCTCGGCAAAAACACCTGTTTCCGCTTCGCAGGCAAACCTCAAGTGGAGCATAAGACTTGGGAAATCCTATAAAGACGCACCTGCTCCGCCGATTGTGGTCGGCGACACCCTTATTGTTATGAGCGGCAAAACGCTTTATAAAATGAGCAAAGAGACGGGCGAAATCATAGACACTGCGGCTATGGAGGATACCCCGAGCTACAGCTACACATCGCCTGCATATGCCGACGGTGTAATATACTGCCCGCTTGATAATGCGACCGTGCAGGCTTTTGATTATGAAACAATGACGTCTCTGTGGGTTTATCACGACCCTCTCGGCGGTCAGTCTTTGACAGAGATAGTTTATGACGACGGATTCTTATATACAGGATTTTGGAATGATGAAGACGCCGACGCAAACTATGTTTGCCTTAATGCAGAAGATGAGGACAAAACCAAAACGAACGAAGAAAAAAGCGCGGTGTGGACATACGCGCACAAAGGCGGATTTTATTGGGCAAAGTGCGCCGTTATAGGCAGCCGCGTAATATTCGGCAGTGATGACGGAACGGTTGAAGCGGACGGAAAATCCTTACTCATAAGTGCCGACAAAAAAAGCGGTAACATAAAACAAACAATAGAGATAAAAGGCGACCAGCGCTCCGGCATAACTTATTATGACGGCAGGGCTTATTTCACAACAAAGGCAGGGCTGCTTTATTCGGTCGGTGTTAAAAAAGGCGGCTCGCTTATTGTTTCGGATGTTAAAATGCTATCGCTCGGCGGTGCTTCAACCTCGACCCCGGTTATATATTCCGGCAGGATTTACGTCGGTGTTCAGGGCAGCGGCTTCGGCAAGGGAACGCTTGCGGTTATCGACAGTGCGAATATGAAAAAAATATATTCAGCCACACTCGGCGGCTATCCGCAGAATACGGTGCTTTTAAGCACTGCGTATGAGAGCGAAAGCGGAAAAGTATATATTTATTCCACATACAATGCTTCACCGGGCGGAATTACGGTGCTTTCGGACGCACCGGGTCAGCTCTCTGCAAAATCGGAGGAGCTTTTTGTGCCGGACGGAAGCATGGCAAACTTCTGCATATGCTCTGTTATTGCAGACGATGACGGAACGCTTTTTTACAAAAATGATTCGGGATATATTTTTGCCGTTGAAAACACCGAAAAACAAACAACCGATATTTCGGGAACAATAAAAATTATTTTTGCGGCAATAAAAAAGATAATTGCATTTTTAAAAAGTATAGTTTAACGGAGAAATTATGGCAACGGGATTTAAAGACAGATACCCTTTTGTGAACATGATGTTTTTTATAAGCGTTATTGTTTTCGGGATGCTAAATTTGCATCCCGTGTGCCTTTTTATATCTGTTACAGCCGCTTTAGCGTATGATGTTCGCTTAAAAGGCAAAAAAGCGGCAAAAGAGATATTTTTCTTTTTGCTGCCTATGATTTTATTTGTTGCAATTTTAAACACGCTTTTTGCGCACTACGGTTTAACGGTGCTTTATGAGCGTGCGGACGGCAACAATATAACCTTTGAGGCGATAAACTACGGCTTTGTCACGGGACTTTCGGCGGTGAGCGTAATAGCATGGTTCTTTTGCATGAATGAGATTATGACTGCCGACAAGCTCATGTGCGTCTTCGGCAAAGGCTTTGCAAAAACCGCGCTTGTTATCTCTATGGCTCTGCGCTTTGTTCCGCTTTACAGAAAAAAATACGCGCAAATCGCGCAGGCTCGGCGAGGAATGGACGGCAGTGAAAGCGGAAAATTTTTTGCAAAAATAAAAAATTCGCTTCACTGCACATCAATACTCATAACATGGGCACTTGAGAATGCGATAGAAACTTCTGATTCTATGCACGCAAGAGGCTACGGCAGCGGCAAAAGAACGTCATATTCAAGATTTAGAATGACCCCGACGGATTATGCGGGAATTGCGGCAATGATTTTGTTTGACGCAATTATAATAATCGCAAAAATCAAAGGGGAGCTTTATGCCTCCTATAACCCGTATATAATTATTAACCCTGCGGCAGATTTCGGAACAACATATTTAATCAAAAACATAAACCTTGTTTTAAACCCGTTTTCACCGCTTTGCATTCTGGCACTTGCGGCATATGCTTTGCTTTGTTTTATGCCGTTTATAATTGATGTTAAGGAGGATATGCAGTGGAAAAAATCAATATCAAAAATCTGACATTTGAATATCCGCTTAACAAAAACACCGCGCTCAAAAATATTAACCTTAAAATAAATGCAGGCGAATATGTTGTAATTTGCGGCAGGAGCGGCTGTGGAAAAACCACGCTTTTGCGCCATTTAAAACCTGCGCTTACCCCCAAGGGCAAAAGAGACGGCGAAATTCTTTTTGACGGCGAAAAAACAGAAAATCTCGGCAAAAAAAACCAAGCGTCGCTCATAGGCTTTGTAATGCAGGACCCCGAAAATCAGATTGTGACGGATAAGGTTTGGCATGAGATTGCTTTCGGGCTTGAAAGCATAGGCTTAAAAGAAGATGAAATAAGACTCAGAGCAGCGGAAATGTCGGCATACTTCGGCATTGAAGATTGGTTCGGCAAAAAAACGGACGAGCTCTCGGGCGGAGAAAAACAGCTCATGAATCTTGCCGCGATTATGGCAATGCACCCGGAGGTTTTAATTCTTGATGAGCCGACCTCACAGCTTGACCCCGTTGCGGCAGAAAATTTTCTCTCGACCGTGAACAGAATTAACAAAGAACTCGGTGTTACGATCATAATAACCGAGCACAGGCTCGAAGAGGTGTTTGTCTGTGCCGACAGAGCCGTGGTTATGGACGGCGGAGAAATAGTCTGTGACCTGCCGCCGCAAAAATTGTGCGACTGCCCGGACAGCGTTAAGTTTATAAGGGACGCAATGCCTGCGGCGATGAAGATATATTCTGCCTTTCCTCACGGCGAAAAAATGCCCGTGAGTGTTAAAGACGGCAGAATGTGGCTCGGTGAAATTCTAAAAGAAAAACCGCTTGAGGTTTGCAGAGAAAAAGAGGCAAAAGAAAATGATGCGGCAATAGAGCTGAAACACATTTTCTTTCGCTATGAAAAAGACGGCGAGGACGTTTTAAAAGATTTAAACCTTAAAATTCCGGAGCGAAGCTTCACCGCAATTATGGGCGGCAACGGAGCGGGAAAATCCACTCTTTTAAAAATTCTTTGCGGCGTTTTAAAACCGTACCGCGGCAAAGTAAAATTCGGCAAAAAGAATCTGTCGGTTGCAATGCTTCCGCAGGATGCGAAGCTCGTTTTTACAGAAAAAAATGTTTTGCTCGATTTAAAAAGAGCTTGCAAAGACGAGGAAGAAATAAAAAAAGTCTGTGAGCTTACCAAAATACAGAATTTGCTCGATCGGCATCCGTATGACCTTAGCGGCGGTGAGCGTCAAAGAGCCGCAACGGCATTGCTTTTGCTTAAAAAAAGCGATATACTGTTGTTTGACGAGCCGACCAAGGGCATGGACTGTGAATTTAAACAAAGCTTTGCAGAAATAATAAGAGAGCTTATAAAAGAGGGGCGCACGGTTATTGCCGTTTCGCACGATGTTGAGTTTTGCGCCGAGTATGCAGATGCCTGTGCCATGATTTTTGACGGCGAAACGGCTTGCATAAAAAACACGAGAGAATTCTTTTTGTCAAACGTTTTTTACACGACTTCTGTTTGCAGAATGACAAGAGGAATAATTAAAAATGCCGTTTTGCCGAGGGACGTGATAAATTGTCTAAAAGAAAAATAATTTTATCGGTTCTGCTTTTTATTATAATGTTTGCTTTGGTTATTGCGGGAAAGTTTTTTCTTGACAACAAACATTATTATATCAGCGCGGTTGTTTTAATGCTGCTTGCGGCAGTGCCGTTTTTTATAAAATTCGGCAAAAAAAATGTCGGAGCGAGAGAGCTTACCGTTATGGCAAGCATAGCGGCGGCGGCGGTTGCAAGCCGAGCGGCTTTTTATGCCTTGCCGCAGGTGAAGCCGATGTGTGCGGTGATTATAATTGCGGCCTCGGCTTTCGGCGGCGAAACCGGGTTTATGCTCGGCGCACTGTCGGTGTTTTTGTCAAATTTTATATTCGGGCAAGGGTCGTGGACACCTTTTCAGATGTTCGGCATGGCTTTGACGGCGTATTTGTGCGGCAAGCTTTTTTACAAAACAAAGCTCGGCAAAAACAAAATTGCCGTGTCTTTGCTCGGCGGCGCAATTTGCTTTGCCGTTTACGGATTTATTGTGGATTTGAGCTCGGTTTTTATGATGAGCGCAGATTACAGCCTAAAGTCTGTTCTTGCGATTTTTGCATCGGGGGCACCGTTTAATCTTATCCACGGTGCGACGACTGCGGTTTTGCTTTTTATAGGTTATGACCCGATTATGGAAAAGCTTGAAAGGGTACGCATAAAATATGCCCTCTTTGGGGAGAAATACGAATGAAAAAAATATTTTCTGTTTTAATATGTATTTTAGCCGCAGTGTTTTTGCTTTGCTCGTGCGGCGCAAACGTGCAAAAAATAGATAACTCCGCGCACAACACTTACCCCTCTTTTGATTGCGGTACTGTTTATAACGGCGATACGGCAGGCTCGGCATCCGCAGAAAACGGGAGCACGCAGTCTTTTGAAAATGAAAAAACATCCCATATAGAGGAAAAAACTTCCGAAACTTCGGCAAGGCTTTCCGAAAAAACAGATAAAAACGCGAAAACGGAAAAAACCGACAAACCGACCTCACACGCAGCGGACGCTTCTCAAAGCAAAACAGAAAAAGAGGCAAAAAACAAGTGCACAATTATGATAGAGTGCACCACAATTTTGCAAAATTATTCGCGCCTTAAAGAGAGCAAAAAAGAGTTTATGCCGAAAGACGGAATAATACTGAAAAAAATTGAAACGGAATTTACCGACGGCGAGAGTGTTTTTGATGTTTTGGTAAGGGTCTGCAAGCAAAAAGGGATTCAAACAGAGAGCACATACACCCCGGGCTACGGCAGTTATTATGTCAGAGGCATACATCAAATATATGAAAAAGACTGCGGCACAAAATCGGGCTGGATGTATAACGTAAACGGCAGGTATCCGAATTACGGCTGCAGCTCTTACATATTAAAAAACGGTGATAATATTTGCTGGAGGTACACCTGCGACGGCGGCGATGATATAAACGCAGTCCTTCAGGGTGATACATGACGTCTTTATGAATAAACGCCGGCTTTTCTTGTTCAAAACAGAGAAAAGCTCGGCGTTTGGTTGACTTATATTCTTTTTTGTAATATCATATAATAGTCCAAATATCATGTTAGGGAGGATATGTAACATGAAAACGAAAGTCATAAAAAAAGCACTTTCAATTTTGCTTGCATTGGCTACGCTGCTGAGCGTCACCGCGTTCGGCTTTGGCGCAAATGCAAAAAATGCGGATCCGCTTTTTACTCTGAGCGATGTTGAAACACGCCAGGGTGAAGAGTTTGAGGTCACCGTTAAAATCGCGAGGGATATTTCGCCGAAAGGGGATAAAATCGCCGCGCTTGACGTTTCGCTTCTCTATGACAGCAAAACGTTTGAGCCCGTTGACCTTGTAAGGGGCGACGGACTTAACAAGGCAATCGACATTTTGAGCAGCGGCACAAGCATAGGGCTTGATAAGGGCGACTATGTTTACAGCTGCAGCAAAAAAACACCCGGTGCAGTCAAGTGGTGTATGTCAACGCTCGATAGCTTCACTTTTGAGAGCGGCTTGGATTTTATGGTAATCCGCTTTAAAGCAAAAGACCATTCGAGCCTTGAGGGCGACCTCAATATGAAAATTGTTGTCACCAATGCTTCGGCACCCGATTTTACATCAAAAACAGACAATTACGGTTCGTACACAAACTCCGTAAAGGTAGACACAAATCTCACTACTCTCTGCGAGTGGAAGTATGACGAAAAAACAGACGGATATGAGCTTTTGAAATACAACGGCGAAAACGCTACATATTTTACCGTTCCCGATGTTTATGACGATGAAAGCGACGAGCACGGTGAGCTGCCCGTTACCATAATCGGCACGGGTGCGTTCAGAGGCTCTGACACAATAGAAAAAATCACTCTCGGCAGAAATATAAAGGCGGTAAACAGCGCGTCCTTTATGCAGTGCTCAAACCTTAAAAGAGTGGTATTTTATTCGACCGACGTTAAAATCGGTGCGAGCGCTTTTGCACTTACAAACGAAGAGCTTGTCATCAAGTGCATCAAAGGCTCCTCTGCCGATAAATACGCACGGGCAAATAACATAAAGGTTGAGTATTTTGAAGATGTTTTTAATTGCACCTACACCGGCGCAGATGAGGTTATTCATTATACGGGAAGTCCTGTTGAACTCAGCAACCTTAAAATTTTTAATGCCGAGAACGAGCAGCTTACGTTCGGCACGGATTATACTTTAGAGTATACCGACAATGTCGATATCGGCACGGCAACCGTTACCGTTACGGGCAGAGGTGAATATCTCGGTCAAAAAGAAATTACCTTTGAAATTCTTTGCCCCTATCACAATTTTGAATCGGGTTATTATACCGAAACCGCAGTTTATACAGACTGTGAGGCAGGCGGCAAAATAATAAAGAACTGCTCTTTCTGCGGCTATTATGACGACAGCGAGGCCGCTCCTGCAAAACCGCACGGCGAGTGCACATGGCAAGAGGTTAAATTGCCTACCTGCGGCGAAGAGGGCATAAGCGCTTATGTTTGTGCCGATTGCGGCAAGCATGTTGAAGAAAAGCCGATAGAAAAACTCGCTCACGCAAACCTTAAATGGGTTGTTACAGAAGAAGCAACCTGCCAAAAAGAAGGCACGGAATCTCAGATTTGCGAGGATTGCGGAACGGTTGTTGCAACAAAATCAATAGAAAAAATACCGCACAGCTATTCGGATTGGATAGTTACAAAAGAGCCGACCTGCACACAGCCGGGCACCGAAAAAATCATCTGCACACAGTGCGGTGATGTCCAAAGCGAACGCGAAGTTCCCGCAAAGGGACATTCTTGGTCGGAAACATATGTAACCGTAAAAGAGGCAACCTGCCAAGATGACGGCGAAGAGGCAATAGTCTGCCTTGCCTGCGGCGAAACAAAAGAAAGCCGCGTAATTCCGGCAAGCGGTCACACATGGTCAGAAGATTTTGTAATCGTTAAAGAGGCAACATGTACCGAAGACGGCGAAAAAGCAATCATCTGCACAAAATGCAATGCCGTAGATAAAGCAGAGGTTATTCCCGCAAGCGGTCATACTTGGTCTGAGGATTATGTAATCGTCAAAGAAGCAACCTGTACGGAAGACGGCGAAAAAGCAATCATCTGCACAAAGTGCGATGCTGTGAATAAAACAGAGGTTATTCCCGCAAGCGGTCACACAGAGCCGGCGGAGTGGACTGTTATAAAAGAGGCAACCTGTACCGAAGACGGCACAAAAGTTAAAGACTGCACATCATGCGGCCAAAAGCTTAAGGAAGAGGCTATTCCTGCTAACGGTCACACCGAAACAGGCGAATGGGTAACTGTCAAAGCCGCAACCTGCACCGAGAACGGTGAGGAAAAAATGCTTTGCTCTGTTTGCGGCGAGACTGTTAAGACAAGAGTAATCGAAGCGCAGGGGCATAAATCAACCGGCGTATGGGTGTGGGAGAAAAAAGTAACCTGCACCGAAGACGGCGTTGCAAAGATGTATTGCAGTGTTTGCTCCGAAGTTCTCTCAAGCAAAACGGTTAAAGCTCCCGGTCACTTAACAGACGATGAATGGGTAGTGGTTGTTGAGCCCACCTGCGAGCTTAAAGGCTTAAAACATAAGGTTTGCAAAAGATGCGGTGTAGCGGCAGAAACAGAAGAAATCGAAGCACTCGGTCATCAGGCGGTTTGGGTTACTGTTACACTTCCAACATACAGATACACGGGTCTTGAAAAGTCTGTTTGCTCCGTATGCGGCAAAGACCTTAAAAAAACAAGAGTTATCGCAAAGGTTTATCCCGATGTGGACGGCAACAACAGAGTTTCGTCTTCAGACGCACTTTTAATTCTTCAGTTTGCAACGGGAGTAAAATCGCCCACCGATGAGCAGAAGAAAAAAGCCGATGTTAACGGCGACGGAAAAGTAAACTCCACAGACGCACTTTTGATACTTCAAATCGCTACCGGCGTAATCTCGGTAAAATAAAAATAATGCCCCCGGCCGGCTGGGTCGGGGGTATAAGTATAACAAAGCTTTAAAGGATTGGTTTCAATGCAAAAAGTCTCTTTCCGCGAAAAAATCGGCTACGGCATAGGCGCGGTAGGTCTTGATTTGAGTTATGGATTGTTTTATTCGTATCTTTCAATCTACCTCACCAATGTAATGGGCATAAAATCTTTGTTTTTGCTCATTCTTGCCCCCATTGCCCGTTTGTGGGACGGTATCAACGACCCGATGATGGGTACTCTCGTTGATATGACAAACACAAAAATGGGCAAATACCGCCCGTGGATAATTATAGGCGCAGTGTGCAATGCGGTTGTGCTTTGCCTGCTGTTTAATAACCCGGGCTTTGATTACGGCTCGGTCGGGCTTTATATCTATATTGCGCTTCTATATGTTTTTTGGGGCATGACAAATACACTTGCCGATATACCTTATTGGTCAATGGTTCCGTCTTTTTCGAGCGAAGAGAAAGAGAGAAATGCAGTTTCAACAATTGCGAGGACTTTTTCGGGCCTCGGTCAGGGTATAATTATTATTTTTACCCCCTATGCGCTCAAGCTTCTCGGTGACGGAACAAATGAAGACGTCAACGCACAGGGCTTTGGCAGATGGGCAATGATTGCCGCGGTTCTTTTGGTGTTTTTTGCCGTGTGCTGTGTCCTCTCTACAAAAGAGAAGAACGTTGTCATGGGTCAAAAAGAAAAATTCTCTCTTAAAAATTCTGTTAAGACCATTAAGAGCAACGATCAGCTTTTGGTCTTTATGCTTTTTGCAATGATTTCAAACGCGGGCTACTACATGACCTCCGGCATCAGCGGCTACTACTTCACCGTTATTTGCGGAGACATTGCCTTGCAGTCGATATTCAATATGTTCGGCGCAGTCGGCTCAATAGTCGGTCTTTTGGTTATACCCGTATGCTCTTCTGCGTTTAAAATGACAAACAGACAGACCTATAAGACCTCGCTTATTATGGCTGTGGCAGGATATGTCGGAATGTTTGCGGCAGGCACATTCTTTAACAAGAACGTTTATATTATGGGCGCATTTTATTTTGTAACCTCGCTCGGCATTGCCAGTATGTTTGTAAATCAAACGGTAATGCTTGCGGATGTTGTGGATTACGGCGAGTTCCACACCGGCAAAAGAAGCGAGTCGCTTACCTTCTCTATGAAGGGATTTTTGCAAAAAATGGCATACACCGTTCAGTGCATAATTATGTACGGTCTTTTTCTTGCAACGGGCTATGTTGTGGGTCAGGACAAGGTGCAGTCGGCGGCGGCTCAAGGCGCAATATCTGCAATGATGTATATTATACCGCCTGCGCTCATAATAATTTCTTTGATAATTTTCTCTAAAAAATATAAAATCTACGGCGAATATAAAACAGAGGTTTTAAACTTTATTAACGAAAAAAGAGAGAGCGAACATAAATAATAATAACGGGTCTGCAACATTCAGTGCAGATCCGTTATTTGCTCTTCGGGCGCAATATTGTCGGTTTCAAACGGCACTTCTTTGCCTATGTTTTCATAGCCTGCAAAGTCGGCGGTAAGACGGCTTTCTTCGGCAGTGGTTTTAACATTAAAGTTGCTGCTTATTGTTTGGTGCGTTTTAGAGTATTCAGCCGCAGCCTTTAAAAATCTTGTGCAGGCAATGAGCTTGGTCTGGCTTTGATTTAAGGCGGTTTCATCGGTCGTTTTTTTTGAATAGTCGCTGTAAAAAACGCCTAACGGCATTGCCTTTGAGCCTAAAGAAAAATATTTTTTTACGTCAAATTTGCAGTCATATTCTTTGGGTGCTTTGCCGAGCGGAATTTCAATGCCGAAAAAATATAATTTTCTTACTCTGCGAACAAGTTTGTTTTTATAAATTTTTTCATCTGCACGGCAAGTTATATTAAATTTATCTTCCGTTCTGCCCACTGCATAGCCATCTGCGTGGGTGAACGCCGCGGATTCGTCTTTGTTTTGGTCAACTCCGCTTATAAGCACTTCGCCTTTGAGCACGGGGTTGAATATTTTTGCCTGTGCGGAGCCGTTGTATGTTTCGAGAATTATAAGCTGTGCGTCGCGCGAAGCAACAAGGTTGTATTTGCCGGAGCTGTCTCTGATTTTTGGGCTGTCAAACCCCTCGCGAACCTCTATATTTGCACAGCTGCCCGAGATGTTGACCGAAATCCACGAGAGCTTTTCAATCTTTCCCGAAGCATAGAGTGAAATTTGAGGGGGATTGAGCTTTGCCTTTCGCGAGCCGATAAAAAGCCCGGCTTCTTTAACACATTCGATTATTTCTTCGTCTGTGACGGTGCTGTTGCCGCTGACGTCTATGAGCCAAATTCTGGTTGATAAAAGCGACAGACACAAAACAAGAAAAATTGCGCCGACGGCAAATCCCCAGCGGCGGCGGTAGCGGTGAATTATAAAAGGAATACCGACCTTGCGCTTCATTGACGTTTTAACGCCGCTTTTTCTTGCACAGACAAGAATATTTTTGTATCCCTCGGGAGTTGTGCGCGCAAAGAACCCGTCGTTGCAAGCTCGCACATTCCACAGCGGTATATCATAAACCGAGCAGAGATTTATAAATCTTTCGCCGAAGCCGCCCCTGGCAAAAAATTCAACATAGCCGGAGAAAAAGCGGAATATTTTTATCAAAAGCAAAAAATCACACCCTCAGTTAAGCTCAACGCAAAGAACATTGCCCGATATAGTCACCTGACCGCACGAAAAGCTTTTTATCAAAAGCTCGTTGCCGATAACACCTACCGATTTTTTGCCGACGTTAAGCCTTATAATTCCGTCACCGTATTCCGCAACGCTTTTGCACCCGTCAACAACAACGCATGAGTTCATTATTTCAACATGATAACCGTCTTTGCCGAGATCCTCCGGCAAATCAAATTCATTTGCAATAAAATTCAGTTTTGACTTTTTGTTTTTCAATATGTTTCACCCTCGAATTATAAAATGCTCTCTTTACCATATATATTTATGGGTGATTATGATGAAACATACCGCAGAAAAATTTATAAAAATATCGCTTACTTTTGTTTGTGCGGCGCTTTGCATTTTAAAAGCGCAGTCTGCCGCCACAGGCGTGTCGCAGGGAATCGGGCTGTGCGTTAAAACGCTTGTTCCGTCGCTTTTGCCTTTTTTGGTTACGGCGTGTTACATGAGCAAAATGTCGTTCGACGGCGGAAAATTCACAAAAAAATTATGCTCGGTTCTTTTTGATTTACCGCCTTGTTCGGCGTGCGTGTTTTTGATGAGTATGGTAGGCGGCTTCCCCGTAGGGGCAAAAATGACCTCGGAATATGTAAAGAGCCAAAGGCTCGGCAGGGCGCAGGGAAGACGAATGATGCTTTTTTGCATAAATGCAGGCCCGGCTTTTGTGATAAACACCGTCGGCGAATTTATGCTCGGCAGCAAAAAAGCAGGCACGATACTTTTAGTCTCTCTTTTTATTTCTTCTTTTTGTGCCGGCGTGGTATTGAGGTTTTTTACAAAAGACGAAAAGACGGTTTGCAAAAAAAATACAGAGCTGCCGCAAAGCAATACATTCGTTTCTTCTGTTAGCGACGCGCTTAAAACAATGCTGTCAATTTGCGGATGGGTTGTGGTCTTTTGCGCGATTATTGAGGTCTTTAACAGCTTGCCGTTAAACGAGGAGCTTAAGCTGTGGCTCGGTATTTTGTGCGAGGTCACAAGCGGCTGTTCGTCGGCGGCAAAGAATTTTCCCATTCCTATAACTGCGTTTGTTTTGAGTTGGTCGGGGCTTGCCGTGCACGCGCAAATAATGCCGTTTTTAAATGAAGTCGGATTAAAATATACGGTGTTTGCCTCTTTCAGAGCATTGTGCGCGGGCTTCACCGCGGCTGTGTGTGCGGTCATGTTAAAAATCTTCCCTTGCGAGTGCTCGGCTTTTTCAAATGTTTCGCAGGTGACGCCCGTGGCGTTTTCGGTGTCCGCACCGGCTGCGGCGGCAATGCTTATAACTTGTGCATTGGTTATTTTAGACCTTGCCCCCACTAAAAAAATGTGATAGAATACTGTTATATTTAACCGAGTAAAGGAATGTGGAACGTGCGTAAAAAATTGATTGACGATAAAAACGTTCAACCTGAGTGCAGGAGCTGTGCTTTCGGCACCGCAATGCCGGGTGAAGAAATGATACTTTGCAAAAAAACAGGCATCAGACGGCCGGATTCGCTTTGCAAAAAATATAAGTATGACCCATTAAACCGCGTTCCGCAAAAAGAGCCGGAGCCTATGGAATTCGGAGAAGAAGATTTTAAACTTTGAAAGATTGAAAATCGGGTGATTTTATGAAAGATAATTTCTTAAAAATAATTTCGGTAGGTTTGGTTTTTTCGGTGGTTCTGGGCTTGTGCGCGTGCACAAAAAAGAATGACGACACTTCGGGTGTTATAACCACAAACAGACCTTTGACGAGCGCGGGCGGCGAAGAAACAACAAAAAGTACGGCCGCAGAAGCGGTGAGTGCCGTCGCGCCTCAAAACGAAGAGGACGCCGTTAAATTTTTTAATTCCGCAATCAAAGTTTTTCATAAAAAATCTTTTAATTTTTCTGTTAAAAAAGAGTGCACGCTAAAATCTTTTTCTGCCGGAAGTTTAAGCACGGTTGACGGAGCTACGGAGTCTTATAAAAATATGCTCAAATCCTCTTTCGGCGACATGATGGGAGTCGGGACAAGCCAAAACTCTTATTACGTCGGAGACGATATTTCTGCGGTATTCACCGTGCCGGAGCTGACTGCGGAAAATTTAAACGGTATAACAGCCTCTGCCGACGGCGAGAATGTTGTTATAACCGCTAATCTTTTAAAAAATTCCGATGACGGAATGACAGAAGTTGCGTCGGTTACAAAAGACTATATGACAAACGAAAAATTCAGCACAAAAATAAAAGGTTATGCCGCGACTGCCGACTCGGCATCGGTAAAGCATGGCGCGGTCACTCTCACGGCAGAGATAAATTATGCAACGAGAAATTTTGTTACTCTTCAAATTGCTTATTCCTCACAATTTTCGGCAGAGAATGTTAAGCTCAGCTACGTCACGGGCGGACCTGTGACCGGCTCAACAAACACCAAAATTACTTTTAAAGATTTTAAAGAGGAATAATTTATGACCGACGAAAAAATAAATTCTCTTTGCACGGCAGGCAAAAGCTGCCCGGGCTGTCAGCTTAAAAATCTGACTTATTCCGAGCAGCTTTTTTTAAAAAGAAGAGAAGCGCAAAAAGAGCTCGGCGGTCTTTGTAAAATTTCGGATATAATTGCTTCGCCTTGGGTTTTTGAATACAGAAACAAAGCAGACGCACTCTTTTTTGAAGACAAAAATAAAAACATACGCTGGGGAATTTACCGCTCTTCTGACGGCAACTGCACCGCGGCGCAAAATTGCGCCATACACCCCAAAGAGGCGGACGCGATTTTTAACGACCTTGCGCTTCTTCTCAAAAGCTTTAAAATAAAAATTTATAATGCCAAAAGCAAAACGGGATTTTTCAGATACGCCATGGTTCGCAAAGCCTTCTCGTCTGAGCAAATAATGCTTGTTTTGGTCACGCGCGATGGCGAGCTCCCGAAAGAGCGGTCGTTTATAAACGCACTTATTAAAAAGCACCCCGAGATAACAACGGTCGTTCAAAACATTTATTGCGGCGACACGGCGATAATGCTCGGAACAAAAGAAAAAATTTTATTTGGAAACGGCTATATCGAAGAAGAGCTTTGCTTAAAAAATTTCAGAATTTCTCCGAGATCTTTTTTTCAGATAAATACTCTTCAGGCGCAAAATCTTTATTCAAAGGCAAAAGAGTTTGCCTCTCTCAATGAAAACTCGGTTTTTCTTGACGCATACTGCGGCACGGGTACAATCGGTATCGTTGCTTCGCAAAGCGGAGCGCGCGGATTCGGCGTTGAGATAAACTCTGCGGCGGTTGAAGACGCAAAAATAAATGCCGAAGTAAACGGAGAAAAAAACATAGAATTTATCTGCGGAGACGCAGGAGATTTTGCCGAAAATTATGCAAAAAACGGCGGACATTTTGATGCGGTTTTTGTTGACCCTCCGAGAAGGGGATGCAGCGAAAAATTTTTGCAATCTCTCGTTTTAACGCAGCCGTCAAAAATCGTCTATGTTTCGTGCAACGTAAAAACCCTCGCGAGAGATGCGCGCTTTTTGAAAAAGAACGGCTACAAAATCAAAAAAGCCCTGCTCTTCGATATGTTCCCACACACGAACCATGTGGAGACTGTTGCGTTATTGGTCAGGAACATATCAACCAAAGAACATGTTGTTATAGAGGTTAGACCGGAAGAACTTGAGCTTGGCTCGTTAAAAACCCACGGGACTTACGAAGAGATTAAATCCTACATTCTTAAAAAACACGGCTTAAAGGTATCAACTCTCAACATTTCACAGGTTAAACGCAAGTGCGGACTCGATGTCGGCGAGGCATACAATAAGCCCAAAAGCCAAAACAGCAAAGTCCCAAACTGCACTCCCGAAAAAGAGAACGCCATTATGGACGCCTTAAAACATTTCAATATGATATGATAATACCCCTCACAGTTGATTCTGCGAGGGATATTTTATTCTATACCGTATTTAGTGGTCTTATTTTTTCTAAAATAAATATATTGTATAAGCGAAAGTTTAAGAAAAAATTGCAATTAGAAACTGTTTTAAAATTAAAAAAGAGCCGCCGAAGCGACTCAATTTAGTTGTTATTTTTTAAGAATACATTCTACCAATTTTGTGATATAGCTATAAATAATGCCGTGCCGCCGCGAGAAATTTTCACGGCGGCAATTAATTATAATGTTTCTCTTTTTATTTTCACAAAAGTTTCTTCAACATCAGAAGAATAACACTGCGTAATATAATCCGATTCAATATATTCGCGTACAACCCCTCTGTCGCTGGGGTTCTTTATGGCCTTTTCAACAAATACATTAGATATCCAGTCACTAAACCAACTGAGCAAAATCAGAAACAGATAAGCGCACGGGCAATAAACTATCAAAGATTTTATCCCGAAGTTATAGGCTGCTACTATACCGAATATTATTAAAAGAACGACCAAATCAGGGCCAAATGCCAGTCCATCCAAAAAAAATATATGAAATGCTCTGTTTCGCCGGTATAGCTTTTTCACCTTTTCCTTGTCCGCAGCCTCGTATGATTCAAGCGTGCATAGGGGAGATAAAATCATTATCCTGTCATACGAAATATCCGGTTGGTGCTGAGCTATTTCTCTTTCCAAAGTAATATGCGCAGTTTCGCCGTCGCCTTTGAAGCTATATGTTGTCTTGACGCAAATGTTATATATCCCTTCTTTTCGTGAACTGCCAAAAGCATTCTCGACCGATATTATGAAATTATTACAATTAATATTTTCAATAATCGCAGCGCTTTTCGGTGCAACAATAATTTTTTTTTTGCTGTTTATGTATAACTGTACCGAGCAACTACATACATTGTTAATTTCTATAAGCATTATTCCTTCCTGTCTTTCATATTATATTATTTATATTTTATTGTTAATTGTTGGTCTAATGTTCTATCGCTACAATCCAGTAATAAAGCTACTATACCTCCGATTGATGCTAAAGAACTTATACAATAAACAGCCTTTTTTAGGAGTATTGGCCTTAAACTTATAATAGAACTGATATAGCCAACAAACAAGCTACTTGCCATTGTTGTTATAACTCCAGGTCGGCCAGCTATTATCAAGCTTATTTTAAAAATTATCCACAATAGCTTTTTGCCAATCTTATTATACATGAAGAAATTGAAAACAGTGTTTAAAAAAGTTTTACGTATATATTTATTTCGCAAAAGTAATCTCATGGATAATTTTACGGACCTATAAATAATTCTATTAACAGCGAAGCAAATAACAATATCAATCACACCTGATATCGCATCGGAACTTATTAATATAGCATGTCTTTTTTTATCCTTGCGGACTAAATTCTTAAGATATTTCCGCAAAGTTTGGGGATTTATGTTTACTAATTTTTTTATCTGAGACAAGACTGATTTGATAGACAAATAACCGTTGTTATCTTGGTTAAGCACCGGGTCATTATTGCAATATGCAAAAAGGTTGGCTCCGTTTATTGTGCCGGTTGTGTTGCGAAGGATATTGGTATCGTCTGCGTTTATAAATCTTCCGACTTCCGGGTCATAGTAGCGTGACTGTAGGTAATACATTCCCGTATCGCTGTCATAGGAATAGTCTTTATAAACAAGCGTAGAATCAAGCCAGCAATTAACAAGCGTTGTCATTTTGAAAACAAGGTCTTGCATTTGGTTGAATATATCATCAAAGTCAGATACATCGGCAACGCTGTCAAGGGTTGTTTCATCATCTTGAGGAGCAGTTCTTGTGACTATACCGTAAGCCGTATAGTCAAACAACAAAACCGCCTTGCCGCTGCTTGCACTTATAAGCGCAACGATGTTGTCTTGCATATCTTTGACATAATAATAATCAAAGCCGTTGATATTTATTCCGTATGTTTCGCCGTCATTATCATACAGATATTTTACTGTCACCGTTCCGCTCGTAGGCGTGTTTGAGTTCGGCGTGTAGAATGTATAGCTGAGCTTATAACCGACAAGCTTGCTGTCAGACCATGTATAAATATATGTTTTGTTCAAGCGGTTTTGAGAATCATATACCTTTTTGGTCGTTCTTAATCCGTCGGCATCATATGAATACTCTACTCTTTGCTCTGATGTAGTGTAGGTCATCAAATTTCTGCCCTGCCATGTGAGCGTTGCGCCTTTATAACTCAACGGATTACCGAGAGCATCATAAGTTATTGCCTGACCGTTATATGAGGTCAATTTATCGGTCCATTCAGAACTGTATGTATAATTTCTTGTTTCTTTAACGGTTGAAGTTGTGAGAATAAGCGGTGGAGTTCCAAGACCGGAATATTCTGTGCGTGAAATTATATTGCCGTTAGCATCATAGCGATATTTATAACCCACGCCCGTTTTTGCGTCAATCTCTTCAATAAGCTGATGAGCATTGTCATATCTATATGTCTTATCCCATCCGTTAGTGATATGGTCATATATAATGAAATCGCCTCTTGTGCCGGGTTTACTATACTCTTTGTTGTAATCATATGTTTTTGTACCGGCTGAATCCGTAACAGACACTCTATGAATGTTGGGGGCCTCTAAGGTGCCTGTATCAGCAGAAGAGCAATATGTAACACTTTCGTCAAGCTGAGATTCCAATGTCGTGCCCGATTTATACTGAATTTGCGATGAAACCGCTCTGTCAAAGAAATCGGTTGATTTTGAAACATTAAACTCGGAATTTGTACCGCTACCGTATATTCCCGATTTAACGACAGTATCGTTGTCAGGGTCATACGTTTCTTTAATGGCATTAGAAGTATAGGTTCTGCCATAAAACGCTTCGGTGGTTTTATCGTCGGTAACGGTTACCGAATAAATCGTATTGCCGTCAACCGCGTTACCGGAGGCATCGAGACTGAACATTTTAACTGCCGACAATTTCTCATCGGTGTATGTTACAGTTACCATATTAACATAATCAAACGATTTTATCAACTTATTTTCTAAATAAGTATATGAATATTTTTTGATTCCGTCAATAAAAATTGCAGTTATGTTGTCGTCACTGTCATATGTATAAGACAGAACAGTTCCGTTTGCGTAGGTTACGGAGTTATTTCTCTGATAGCTGTCATAGCCGTAAGAGACAAGAGTTGTATTGTCATTCAGTTTTACGGCAGTGGTATTACCGAATTCGTTATACTCAAAAGTATATTTGGTGCCGCCGTGCGAAACGCTTGAAAGCATATCTTTTGAATAAGTATACTGTGTTGACATTTCAACATTGCTTATTACTTTTGAAATCTCCGTCAATGCTCCCATTGCATTATATGAGTATTCGAGAGCGGTATCATACTCATCCGAATCGCATTGTGTTGACTCTAACATGCCGGTATCGGCATTGTAGTTGTACCTTATTACAAAGCCATGTTCATCTGTTGACGTTGCAAGGTAATTGCCGTTCGGCGTATATGTGCTGATAGTAGACGTATAGGTGCTTCCGTCAGAAAGTGATGAAACAAGAGTATTACCATAAGAATCTTTAGTTTCGGTTTTGCCGCGCTCCTGACGGCAACCGAGACAGCCGCAGCTGCTGTGCTGTTCGTCTTCTTTACTACAATGTCCTTTATAATAACCAAGCCAGTTACCTGAAGCATCATAGTAAGCAGTTGTACACTGAGCACATGAGCAATCTTTGCAAGGTTCGGCATTGTAACCCGATGCAGGAACGGGAGCTTCCGGAATATTGCCGTCTTCTAACTCGGAATCTTCGGTGCTTTCACCTTCGGAATTGGTTTTGACTTGCGCCCGTTCTGATTTAAACAAAGTCACGCCGTCAAAGTATGCGTCGGAGGGCTGATTATCATAAATCAGATAGATTTTAACGGTGGCTGTGGTTGCTATGAACGAAGCCGCGCCGAACTGCCAATCGCTGTAATCTTTATTGAACTCATATGAGCCGATTATTTTGTTTTCGGCGTCTTCAATTAAAATTCCGAATGTTTTATCACTGCCTGCACAGGCGGCAGCTTTTGCCCATGCACCGAATGAGTAAGTACCACCAACTGTTAAATTGTTGACCGTCTGATATACTCTTGCATTTGAGTTATATGTTCCGCCGAGCTTAAAGCATTTTGCGTTTTCGGCAGTTCTTCTGCCCATTGCCTCGGTGTCAACAACACTGCCTGCGCCAACGGGCACACTGCTCCAAGACGCGGACGAGGCAAAGTCACCGTTTACTATGAGCTCCGAAACGGAAGAATCTTTTGTATATGCGTCGGAGGTCAGCTCGCCCTGCGAATCGTAATTGCTGAAGCTGAATTTGCCGTCGCCGGATATTTTGCCGATTTCTTTTAAATCACTGCCGTACAAAACAGTCTCACTCTTATACGGCTGTGACGAGCCGGGCTTGTAATAAGCATATGTTCTTTGAAGTGCGGAATCATAGCTTATATCCATTCCGCTCTCAAGCTTATGAGCGCCGACATATTTGCGGTATCCGCTTACTCTGCCGTTGGCATATGAGATTTCAAGGCGGGAGCCGTCTATATTTTCTACCGCGCTTAAAATACTGCCGTCTGTGTACTCATAGCTTATCGACTCACCGTCGGGGTATGTGACCGAGGTGAGGTTTGCGACGGATTTTGCACCTGTTGCGGTGTATGAATAGGTTATTTTAAAATCCTCACCGCCGAGCTTTATTGTGTTGCCTGCGGAATTTGCAACCTTTAATTCACCGATTTTAGAAGAGCCGGCAACATCTTTTGTAGAGTAAATATATGCTCTGCCCGCACCGTCGGTTATTTTAATTATTGTATATGAGCTATTACCCGAATACTCAATTGTGTTCTGATTTGAATACTTGTCGGTTATTTTACTGAGTCTTCCGTTTGAAGTGAAGGTAAGCTTATTGCCGCTCTCGTTTTCTACTGCCGTAACCTTTGAAAAATCGAGGGTAGTATTCAGCGAGCTGTCGGCATAAAGAGTATAGCTGCCGCCGTCGGAAAGGCATTTATACTTAACTAAGCCGTCACTGTCGGTTTCGCTTGTTTCCTGATACTCCTTAACCAAAGTATCGCCTTCGGCAAGCTTTAACACTCTGCGCGTATATGCTGTGCCGTCAACAGTTTCGCTCACCGTTCCGCCGTTGAGAAGTCTCAAAAAATATGTGTTGTGCCAATATGCGCCCGAGGAGTTTGTGTTGTAATCAAGCTCGCTCCAGGGGTTATATACACTGCCTGTTGCCACGGGCAAAAGATTGCCGCTGAGGCTTAAATCATTTCTTTCAAGATAGAGCGTTCCGTTATGGGTATTGATATTGACCGTGCCGGCTCTGCCCATATCTACGCTTGCAAAGTTGAATTTATCGCGGCTGTCGGCGGTTTTTTCATAATCAATAACAAGCCACGGCATTTGGTTTGAATAAACATTCTCGCCTTTATACACTCTGACATTGCATCTGCCGCTGCCGTAAGAGCCGAGTGCTACACCGTAATTGCCGCTTTGACCCAAAGACCACTTTGCGGCGGCCTCTGTGATATTCCAATAATAGCGTTTTGCGCTATCCCCTGCCGCTACGGTGTTATGGTCTAAGATATTGTCTGATTTATTAAGAAGCGCGGTTGTGTCCTCCGCCCAATTTTCGGTTATCATTCTTGCACAGACAACATTTTTGTTTGCGCTGTTATCACCGACATCACCGCAAAAAGCAGAGAGCACGGCAGATTTTATTACCACATTTTGAGAAAGGGCAAAATTACCCTCCGGTAAGCGGTAATATATCTCTGAATTATTTGAATCATACTTTTGAATGAACCACTCTTTTGTGCTGTCGGCACCGTCGGGAGCGGTATATGAACCGTAGCAGGATTCATTGAGATTTCTTTTGCGATAAAAATTTATTGTGGGGTCAACCGTTACAGGGTAAACGGTATCTTCGTTTGAAAGGAACGAAAAATCGGGAGTATAGGTGATTTGATATTTGCCGCCACCCAAAGAATCCAGCGAAACATACACATCGCCCGAATAATTTGAAGCGGAATCGAGCATATACGGGGCTTCAATAAGATATACCGTTTCACTGCCCGAATAGATACCGATGCTTGAATCCGAATTCAAAACAGCCGTAAGACCGTCGGTATTAAGCTCATAGGTAAAATCAACAGCCGAAGACGGTTTTTGGTTTATAACGATATTTTCTTTAAGAGATGTTGCGCCCATGATGTATTCAACATCTGTATCAGGTTTAATATTTTTGAATGTAACGGAGGAGTCTTTATTTTCAATAGATGCAAGGCGAGCCAGCTCCTCTGCGGGCTTGCCAGATATATTGTTGTTCACTTTTCCGTCGGAAGCGGAAATATTTTTCATTGAAAAAGAAATTTGAGAGTTGTCGTTTTTTAAAATGATTTCGGAATCCGAAGAAAGCTCCGACGGTATCTGAACCTGACAGCCGCCCTCTTTGTTTGTGAGAATGGACTCTGAATTAAAGCTCTTTTCAACAAGCGTGTTGTCTATATCTTTCCACTCTTCGTTTTCAAGATAGTGAAGAGGGGCCGATGAAACAAATGCGCTGTAAGTTCCGTCGGCACGCTGATAAACTTTTACGTTTTCCTCGCGCAATTCTTCAACCTCATGCACAACGGGCGAGCTCTCCTGCGAGGAGGGTTCTGGCTGCACCTCTAATGCGTGGTTGTATTTGTCTATTGCCGATGCAAACACAGTAAAAGGTAATATTTCTAAAATAAACAATGCCGCTAAGCAAACCGATAACAGTTTTTTCAATACCCTTCCTTTTTTCATTATTACGTCCTAATTTCGTAAAAATTTTTGATATGCTTAATATCTGTTGTCAAATCTTAATATCTTATTTTTATACATACCTCCATATAGATTTTGTGAATTTAATTCACTTCGCATTTATAATACAGTAAAACAATTTTTTTGTCAATTATTTTTCTGCTTAGAAAATATGAACATGTTATTTTATGCGTAAAGCAGTTTATTAAAGTGAATAATTTTTTTTAAAATATAAAAGAGCCAAAAAAATTCGGCTCTGATTTTTTAAATATTAAATTTTCGAATTGAATTCTTCTTGTATGACCTGAAGTTGCTTTTTAAGTATTTCCTGCCACAGGTGTTTTTTGATTTCTCCGAACCCGCGAGAAACTTTTGTCATTTTAATTTGTCCGTCGAGCATAAATTTGCGATAGAAATAGTGGTCAGCGTTTTTGTATGGCTCCCATCCATCTTTTTCGTAAAATCTTTTCAATTCAGACCACTTAGGCAACGACATTCAACTCCAATTCTTCCGAATTATCGCATAACAAAGTCTTAAATAGAAGGTCTGTTTTTTCTATTGTCCGTTTTTACGGACGTGCTCATTTTTTTCTATCCTTTCGTTTTTCGTTTTTTTAAAACGAATATGTTAGACGACGAGAAAAAGCTCTCGCTTTTTACGGCTGAGAGCTTGAGTTTTGAATTTTTCGGGCTTGAAGACTTCGTAAAATTTCAACACCTCGGGATATATAATCTTCGGATGAAATTCCTTTGGCTTCTAAAATTCTTTCTATAGCAGCTTGACAGTCAAGAGAATGGTATGGATAGTATAAATCTCTTAATTCCATTGGCTTAATTATACGATAGACCTGTTTACTTGTTTTCTCAAGGGTGTAACACCAATATCAATATATATATCCAATCCAGTATATTTCAATGTCTGAAAATTTGGCTTTTCCATATTCTATTTCGCTAAACTCTTCTTCTATTTCCGCAAAAATAGATTCCAAAGTACTCGATTCAAACAGAAAACTGCCTTTGTCCATTCTTTTGGCAACCAATGAATTCATAAATCGACGTAAAAATACCGGGGAACTGCATTTTACATAAGAAAGAGAGTCAACAAATAGTTTTGCTTGAGCTTTGCATAAATCAAGTCCAAATTTATCTATTTTTTTCATCGTAAAATCTCCTCTATATAACTACCTTTGCCACGATACTGTTTCTTTGCAATTTTAACTTTATTATTTCTGATTTTAGACTCCTCATACTTTGAAAATAAGCAAAATTGTTTTTCTTTATCTAATAGCCAACAATGTCGCTTGACAGCAAGTTTATCGATTGTTCTCTGAGATTCAACAACATACTGATTTCATAAATTTGTTGCCGATAATCAGTGCTGACATTGAGAATCCGTTAACTTAATCATGGGTTCACCTCAGACATTCCCCACTCATCAGTTTTTTTCGTGGCATTTTGCACATTTGCTTTGTATTGTTGTTCAGAAATACCTATTAAAGATAATAGAATTTTTCGATAAAGCAGTGAGAATTTTAATGAATACTTAATGCATTCTCTTCCGTCAAAAAAATTCTCTTGATTCTTTTTTATGTGCATAATTCTCACTCGGCTTTTAACAGCTCTTTCAAGGAATAGTGTGTAGTTATATTCTAATTCTTTTGCAAAAATATCAGCACCGTATAATACAATAAGATTATCAATACACATTTTTAAAGGGGTTCCTCGTTTTCCGGGGGTAAGTGACTGACAATAGTATGTCCTTTCCTTTATCAATTCCACAAGCGGCTCTGCAAGTTCAACCAAAAAAGCAAAATTTAAATCAACTGTCATTTTATTATCCGATAAAGCATATAAGAATACTTGAAACACAATATCTAAATCATCAATTAAAGCCAGCCAATTTTTATATAAATCATTAGTAAGTACATCTTGGAATGAGATAAGTTTCAACCACGAATAGTGACAAAAATCATTCGAAGAGAAATAATTTAATCGTTTTTTATTATAGTCATCTAAAATATACACCGGTTCTGCATTATCGTTAGAAACGGTTAATTTTTCAATTGCATAAAATCTGCCATCAAATAACATAAGAAGTTTTTCAATATCTTGAAAAATAAAAATCAACTCAGCATTTGTCATCGGGGCATTAGATGTAAGCTCAATCTCTCTTTTTCCCGCTTGCGAAATAGATACAACAACGCCATTATCTAATTTGAATTGTTTTTGAAAAGGGCCACCCAAAAATCCTTTTTCTAATCCTTGAACAACAGATAATTTAGTGCATTGGGGTTGCAAATCATTCATTATGACCATCCTTCAACAAACTTTTAATCAAAATAGAACAGATGTCTTTTATCTGTAATTTAAGTTTTGGATGTGACAAAAGTTTTAGATTTAGCTTTTCTTTTCTCATTCCCACCTGTTTACAGTAAAAAAACGATATGGACTTTCTCGGCAAAAGCAATTTCAGGTAAAAGTGAACATTGTCTAATCCTCTTTTATTCTGAACCCTCACGTTGTGTCTACTTTACAAAATATTTTTTTCATTATAGCGTTATTATAGTTTATTCTCCTAAAAAAATCCACCCAAAAAATCAGTATGATGTAAATACACAGTATATTATAGGACAATATTGGCGAGAATTGAATTATATACAATACTTTTCATGGTACTGTGACTTATTTTAGCTAAATAATTTTAAAATAAATTTATCTATTCATACCTCGGCTCAGTTGCTTTTGATGAAGTGAGTCTGTTATTTCTTTTAATCCTCTTTTTAGTGGCTCAGGCATATTGTGTTTCTCGATAAAGTCAGATACCTTATTGATAACAGCTTTAAGAAGTTTGTTTTCATTTTTAAGTGAATTGTTTTCCTTCTCCAATTGGGCATTTGTGATGGTTAATTCTAAATTACTTTTATTATCAGATAGATATTTTTTCATTTGCAAGTAATCATCCGCAACATCATCACGCTCTGATTTTGCTTGTCGGATTTCAAGATTTATCTGCTGCAATTCCGCTTCTTTCTCCTCAATGTTTTCTGCTTCTGCGATAGTCCTGACTTTTTGAGTTAAGTTTTCATTAACGGCTTTTAAGCTCTCATAGCTCTTTCTGTCAACTGTTACGGTGTCGCGATTCAATATATCAGGTACCTTGTTCACCTTGAGATTGTCAACCACTTCCGTTGTAAGTAAATCGATTTTATCTGCCGTGTCCTGTAATTTCTTTTGAGTGTCAATGTATTCTTTCTTTTGTGCCGCTAATACCTGATTGTTTCTTACGATTGTTTCCTCCTGCGTTGCGGCTTGCCATTCTCTCTTGGTTGTGTGCACCTTGTCGTTTATGGCAGATGCCGGCTTACCTCTTTCAAGTCCGTATTTTTCAGATACTGCTTCAAAAAATCTGTCTTGCCTTTTTCTGTAATCGGTTTTGTTGCCCATTATAATTTTCGCATTTAACCTGTTTCCTGCTTCCGAAGTGTAAATCGGGATTGACGCAACCTGCATATGCGGTGTCGTCTCGTCCAAATGTATAACTGCATTTAACACCCTTGTTTTGTCGCCTTGGCAAAACTCCTTTACATAGAATTCAAGACAATCCTCAAAATACTTTTTTATTTCATCGTCACTTTTATTATCAAAGAACGCAGGTGATGCCGTGAACAATCCGTCCAACAATACCACCGCATCTTTACGGGTTTTCTTCCCGGTTTCCGTTTCAATTCGTTTTATCGCTTTTGTTATTTCTCTGTTCCATTGCTCAGTTTGAACAAGAAAAATATTGTCATTTGTTTTATCCCAATCAATATCAGACTTATCAAATTCCAATCCTTTTTCATGCTGTTCAACAGTTCGGTTTGCTTCCAATTGTATGCCGTACACATCTGCACGACCTCTCTTCTCAACTCTCATAATGCCGTACATTTTAATCTCTCCTTTCGGCATTTTCGCCCCGTGAGCCAGCCTTTTGAATTATAAAAGTATAGTCTTTTGCAAAAGTATAACTCACGAGACTTTACTGCGTAAAATCCGTTCGCAAGGGGAGAAACCCTTGACCCCCTTTCGATTTGTTCCCAAAATTACTTTTTATTATTTTTGTTATGCTCGATTTTATTTTGGAACCATGCTATTGCGCCGTCGATATCACCGACTGCATCATAGCCTTCGGCCCACTCCAGCACAAGCTGTAAGAGTTGGGCTTTTTTCTTTGCTTCCTCAGCAGCCGTCGCCTTTTTCATCTGCTGTTTCAGCTTTTCTGCTCTCGCAAGAGCTTTTTCGTATTCCTCTTTAAGCTCAGCGGAAGACTTCCTTTTTGATGACATTTTATTTCACCTCGCTTTCTGATTGTTTTATTTGGCAGATTTTTTCTGCTCAACTTGAAGTTCTTTTAAAACTTCGGGTCCATACTTAAACATCATTGCTGCCATAAAGATTGCAAACGCATTTTCATTTGCCTTTATTTCGGCAGCAGTCTTTTTGTGCCCACACACATCACCTGTCTTTCCGAGCATTTGCTCGGTATAACTATGTTAGTTGAACCCTGCGCGAATAAAAAATGAAAAACCGCTCGAATTTTTGATAAATCCAAACGATTGTTGACAATATTCTAATTTACCTGACCTTATATTACAATAGAGGTGATAGGATGAACGCAGATGCCAAGTCTAAGAAGTGTTACATATACACCCGTGTTTCAACTGCTATGCAAACAGACGGATACAGCCTTGATGCACAGGAGAGACGAATGCAAGACTATGCCGCTTACAACAATCTGCAAATTGTCGGCAAATATTCCGACGAGGGCAGAAGCGGAAAGAGCATCGAGGGTCGACCTGAGTTCTTGAGAATGATGGAAGATATCGAGTCTCATAAAGATAATGTTTCCTATGTTCTGGTTTTCAAACTGTCCCGTTTCGGAAGAAATGCAAAAGATGTTCTTGTAAATCTTGAGACCATGCAGTTAAACGATGTAAATCTGATTTGCGTTGAGGACGGTATTGACAGTTCAAAAGATGCAGGGAAATTGATTATCTCTGTTCTCGCCTCTGTTGCCGAAATAGAGAGAGAAAACATTGCCGCTCAAACATTCGCCGGTCGGCAGGAAAAGGCCGCAAAAGGTTTATGGAACGGTGGCAAAGCCCCTTATGGTTATAACCTTATCAAAGGCAGCGGCAAGCTCGAAATTAACGAAAATGAAGCTGAAATTGTCAAAGTAGTATTTGATAAATTTGTCAATGAAAACCTTACCCCTGACAAAATATCAAAGTATTTAAACGACCATTTTAAAAGAATACCGATTCAAAAACATGACAAAAGTTTATTTACTGCAGATTTTGTGAGACACATTCTTGACAATGAGACCTACTGCGGTTATATTGTTTATGGCAGAACTCGTTCTGTTCAGAATAAAAAAGACAGGTCCAAAACTCAGAGAGTAAAAAGTGATGATTATATCAAGGTTCTCGGAACGCATACACCTATTGTATCAAAGGAGATATGGGATATTGCGAGTAGAAAACGAAACGAATCCAAGGAACTGCACAAGATAAATAAAACCCGATATACAGACCATACCTATCCGCTTACCGGTCTTATTGTATGCCCGGATTGCGGCTGCAGAATGAACGGCTACAGCAGCCAAAAGAAGAACATCTCCAAGGGTGGAATGTATAAACCGACTTTTGCTTATAAATGTCGTAACAACAAAAGTCAGCGTGGCTACATCTGCGATTTTAACCGACAATTAAATGAAGATTCAATGTGCAATGCAGTAATAGAAATCATAAATCGGATTTCTTCGAACGAAAAGTTCAAGCAGTTAATTACCGAAAAAATCGGAGAAAGTATTGATACATCTGAACTTCAAAAGCAAAAACTCGATTACGAAAAGGGACTTCGCTCTGTCAGCAGGACTATTGAGAGCTTAGGATATCAATTGGATAATCTTGATGTTGAAGATGAACTCTATGCCGTTCAGTATGAGGATTTAAGTAATCGAAGACTTAACTCGATGAAGCGCCTTGTTGAACTCCAAAGGAACATTGAGAGCGTCGAGCAACAGATTTCAACGATTAAAGAAAACCAGTTGACGAAGGATGCAATATATACATTACTTCTTAATTTTGAGTCCCTGTTTAATAAATTCGATGCCGAAGAAAAGAAGAAATGTCTGCACGAGATGATTGAGAGCATAGAAATTCGCAAAGACCTTGGCTCAGGAAAGCAAGGAAGAATAGATTACAGCAAAGTAATCACCTCAATAAAATTCAAGTTCCCGATAAATATTAAAGAGAACGAATTGACCGATATTTACCTGACCAATGAAAATCGTATTGAGACTGTTGTACTTATGTCTCGAAGCGAAAAATCGGATGCAAAAGGAGATAAAAGATAATGCTTACACTGAGAAACGGTTGCAAAGTTCCTTTTCCGGAAAAGCTTTGTGAAGAATATATGCTGGAAGATGATCGGATTATTGCCAACATATCGGCAGATAAAATCAGTGATGTTATGGGGCACTTCATCTGTATTCACGATGAACCGATTTTTTTCATTTTGGAGCTACCTTCAAATTGTGATGACGAGCAAGAAATTCGACCCGGAATTGTGGAGAAATTACACAATGACGTTTATTATATTGACGGATGTACAATCGAAGAAGCACTGACGATTCTTATTCGTATCGGCGATTTAATGATTAACGACGGACTGTGTTCTTTTGGGTTTGGCGGCCATGAATCAACGGATGAGATTATGTTTGGCAAGTATAATGTTACAACTATATTCAGCAAGAGTATTAAACGGTATGTTGATTTTATGGCGGAACACGATATTCCAAAGGCAGATCGTATTATCACTGCTTGGGACACATTTTCATCGAAAAATCCTGGCTCGTCGGAACGTATTTATACCGATGGGAAGGATGTTTATTCTATTCCTGAGATGTTTGCCGATTGGGGAATATACAAAGCTGAAAAACGGGAGTGCTGACGGTCGGCAGCTTAGTTGGGTTTAAGAGCATATTTTACGCTGATGTTCAAAAACGCAGAGCGTGTTATGCTCATAACAAAAGAGGAGGATATTTAAAATGACGCTTAAAGAGATAATAAAATACCGCAAAATCTGGATGTGTTTTGCGATACTTTGGGTAATGCTTCTGCATTTCGAGATTAAAATTACAGGTCCGCTTTCTTTCTTGCAGCTAAGCGGATATTCAGGCGTGGATATATTCCTTTTTGCGTCGGGCATAGGCTGCTATCTGTCTTATTCCAAAGACAGAGACGCCGCAGGCTTTATGAAACGCCGTATAAGAAAACTGCTGCCGATAACCGCTGTGGCAATGGCGGTTTGGTGCGTGTATCTTTGCCTTAAAAGAGGGGCGGATTTTTCTGCCGTAATAGGCAACCTCTTTTATGTCAGGGGATTCACGGGGCAGACTGAGGGCTTTAACTGGTATATTGAAGCAATTTGGGTCTATTATATTCTTGTGCCGTATTTTGCGGCTGTTGCGGACAAAACCAAAAACAACCTTGCCTGCGCCGGAGTTTGTGCGGTGCTGGTGCTTTTTTCGACGGCATTTTGGAATGTTGATAAAATGATAATCGCCGCGTCGAGACTGCCGGTGTTTTTTGTCGGAATATATTTTGCAAAACGCTCAAAAGAAAACGACAAACCGCTTTCCAAAAAATCAATTCTGACGCTTGCCGCAGCTTCGGCGGCGGCACTCGGAGCAATAATTATTTTTTATTTAAAATTTTATGATTTATTGACGCCTTACGGTCTCGGCAACTACCCTTTGATTGTGCTTGCACCCGCAATTTGCATTGTTATTTCTTATGTTTCTAAATTTATAGAAAAATTTTCGGTCGGAAAAACCGTTTTAAAGGCACTCGGTTTTGTCGGCAGTCACACGCTTGAACTTTATATAACACACATTATGGTGCTCAACTGGGGACGCAATATAATAGAAAAGTATAACATCACAAACACAGATGCAGTGTGGTTCACATCCTTTGTGCCGATAGTTTTATTCAGCGTGATTTTGTGCTACACGGGCAAGGGAGTTTTGCGCCTTGCAGATAAAATAAAACTAAAAAGAGAAAATGTGGGAAGCATATAAAAGCTGCTCCGGTTTTCTTGCCATGAGCAATGAAAAGATTTATATAAAAAAGGATCTGTTATGGAAAAGAAAAAACTTTCACGCGAAAGATTAAAATATTATTCGAGAATGGCGGCAGAGAGTTACAAAGATGACCCGGTTCATGTCTATGCCACAAAGAATGAAAAATTACGCAAAAAATTTCTCTATCATTTTATGCTTGAACGTCTCAGCACGTCGAACGGTGAGGACTTCATTTATGAAGATGAAAAAGGGCGTGGAATTTGTGTGTGGCGCGACGCGCATAACGATTACACAATGCTTGATTTTTTGAAGTGCCCTAACTGGGTTTTTCTTTGCGTTTATAATATTTCTCTTATAAAAACTCTTAAAGCTTTCAGCCACCTTGACACAAAGGTTTTTGAGAAAAATACGCTTCTCATAGAGCCTGTTTTTGTGGACAGAAATCATTGGGGCGAGGGTGTTGCAACCGCTCTTATAAAGCAGGGGATTAAAGACCTTGTTCCGCTTGGGTATTCGCTCGGGCTCGAAACGCAGAACCCCGCGAATGTCCCTCTTTATGAAAAGCTCGGGTTTGAGACGGTGAAATATGATTTTTGGAAAGCGGAAAAAATCCACAATTACTACATGGTTTATACGGGCAAAAAAGACCGTTGATTTTTATTAAAACGAAGGGATAATTATGGCAGAACAAAAAACAAATGTAATGAGATTTTTGGATCAAAAAAAGATAGCGTATATTCCGCACGAATATTCTTTTTCAAAAGACGAGGTGCCGGACGGTGTAAGCGTTGCGGCAATGATAGGCAAAAATCAAGAAGAGGTCTATAAAACTCTTGTTACAAAAGGCGCGTCAAAAAAATATTTTGTTTTTGTTATTCCCGTTGCAGAACAGCTTGACCTAAAAAAAGCCGCAAAAGCTGCAGGTGAAAAATCGGTTGAAATGATAAAGCAAAAAGAGCTGCTTCCGCTCACGGGATATGTCCACGGAGGGTGCAGCCCGATAGGCATGAAAAAACCGTTTAAAACTTTTTTTCATGACGCAGTGCTTTCGCTCAAAACAGTAACGGTCAGCGCAGGCAAGGTCGGCAGACAAATCGAGATTGCTCCCGAAGACATAATAAAAGCCGTCGGAGCATCGACGGCAGACATTATTTTTTGAGCTTTGGTTTGTCGGTGTTGACCGCCGCTATGCCGAGGCAGACGAGCAACAGCGATAAAAGATGCAGCGGAGTTAAAATATTTTCGCCCAGAGCAAGAAACGAGAACACGTTGCCGAAGATAGGCGTCATGAGTTTGAATATGCTCACCTTGCTGACGGGGTTGTATTTTAACAGTGCGGACCATATGAAGAATGCCGCGGCAGAAACCATGGCGAGGTATAAAAGGCAAAGGTCGGCTTTGGGTGATGAGAAAGAGATTTTTCCTCCCAAAGCGAGCGCGGCGGCAGTGAGCGCCACTCCGCCGAAAAGCAGATGATAACCCGTCACAATCATCGGGTCGGTGTCGCTCGCGGCTTTTTTGTTTATCATTATTCCGGCGGTAGAAAACAGTGCAGAAATAAGCAAAAACCCTTCGCCTGTGAATTTAAAAGTGCTTATGCCGTCAGAGCCGAGATTTATTAAAATTATGCCGGATATACCGACGGCGCAGCCGAGAAATTTTTTGAGAGTCAATTTGTCGTCTTTAAAAATAAGCGGCACGGTGAGCACGGTGCAAAATGTGTCAAATGAATTTAGCACAGAGGCAACACTGCCTGCCGTGACGGACAGGCCGAGATAATAAAAAAAGTAGTTGCCGGCAATTTGAACTGCCGAGAGCAAAAGAATTTTTGGAGCCTGAGCTTTTGAAAAGCTCGGGAATTTTTTGTTTTTTATGCCATAAATTAAAAGCACCGCAATGCCTGCAAGCATAAATCTTGTGCCTGCGAACAAAAGCTTTGAGCCTGTGTCCGATGTACCGATATTAAACCATTCATACCCGAGCTTAACCCCCGGGAACGCGGTGCCCCACAAGGCGGTACACAAAAGTGCCGAGAGCACAAAGCCGTATTTGTTTTTAAAAATCTTTTCGGATTGCATATTCTTACGTCCAATCAAGCGGAATAGAGATATTATAAACTTGAAAGCTTAAATTTACAACCCGAATTATGGACAAATATATATTCTTCTGCTATAATAGAAATAATTTATATAATCGGAGGATTCGGCTGTGGACTGCAAAGCGTTAAAACGTATTATATCTGTTCTGCTTTTTGTTGTGCTTGTTTTTTGCACGGCGGGCGTCGGCACGGCTGCTTCACCCGACAAAGCAAACCTCACAATTGCGGATATTTCAAAGTGGAACATATCTATAAACTGGCAAAAGACCGCCAAAAATATTGACGGTATAATCGCGCGCATAGGATACCGCGGCTCGGTTTACAGAGACAATCTGGTTGAGGACCCGATGTTTGCCTCGCATTTCAGCGGAGCAACATCTGTTTCGCTGCCGTTCGGCTGTTATTTTTTCAGCACCGCGCTGAATGAAAAAGAGGCGGAGGAGGAGGCTCTGTGGGTCATCAAAACCTTAAAGGCATATAAATGCAAGCCGGATCTTCCCGTTTATATAGATATGGAGGATTCGACGGTTCAAAACACCCTCAACAACAAGCAGAGAACCGCCATTGCAAAAACTTTTTGTGACACTCTTTATAAAAACGGATATTACCCCGGTCTTTATGCCAACAAATATTGGCTGACTTCTCTTATAAACGCTTCGGAGCTTAAAAACTGCACAATTTGGGTTGCACAATATGCTTCACAGTGCTCTTATAAGGGCGAATACGATATGTGGCAGTATACAGAGACGGGTACGATTGACGGAATCCCCGGCAATGTGGATATCAACAAATGCTACCGCGATTTTTCGTCTTTTATAAAAAAATACGGTTTTAACGGCTACACGGGCACAGAGGTTATTGACCCCGATAAAGAAGACGTTACCGACACATCAAAATTCGGCACATACAAGCTTACTGCAACCTCGCTGAATGTCAGAAGCGGAGCGGGCACGGAATACCGTTCGCTCGGCACTTTAAAAAACGGCAGTGAAGTTTATGTCTATGCCTATAAAGACGGCTGGGGTCAAATTTCTTTTTCAAATGATGTCGGCTGGATTTCGCTGAATCAAAATTATTCGGGCAGAACCTCAAAATATATTTCGCTTAAAAACGGAGTGGGATTTTATGAGGTCAACACCGACACTCTTAACATAAGAAGCGGCGCGTCAACTTCGTATTCAAAGCTCGGCACGCTCTCTCTCGGCGACACGGTGTTTATCACCTCGGTCAGCGGCAAGTGGGGCAGCTTTTATCTCGGCAACGGCGCGGTCGGCTGGATAAGCCTTGACTATGCGGACTTTATCGGCACGGTTTGCTTTGACGGCAACGGCGCGAGCGGCGGAATGTCTCATCAGCTTATAGAAAAAGGAAAATCCGAAAATCTTAAAAAGAATAATTTTAAAAACGGAGATAAAATATTCTGCGGTTGGGCAACATCTGCCTCCGGCAGTGCTGTTTATTCAGACGGTGCAAGCTTTAAAATGGGCACATGCAACACCGTGCTTTATGCCGTGTTCAAAAGCGACGGCGAGTTTTCGTTTATAGGCGGCGCGGCGGCAAACTCAAACACAAAAACTGTAACGGTCGGCTCGGCTGTGACGGCTCAAAGCGATTTTATTGCAAAATATCTTAGCCTTAAAAACGGAATGAGCGCAAAAATTATGCCGAAAAAAGATTTTGTTATAAGCACCGGCGCGGTTATAGAATTTTTCTGTGACGGCGAGCTTAAAGATAAATACACCGTTGCTTTGCCGGGCGACATTAACGGCGACGGAATTTGCGACGGGCTTGACCTTTCGGACGCGGCGGCATATATCTACGGCACAAAAAAGGCAGAGAGCTTTTCTTTTGCCGAGCGCGAGGCTATGGATATAAACCGCGACGGTAAAATCGACCTTTCGGACATGGAAATGTTTAAAAATTCCGCCTACGGATTTTGAAATAATTAAAAGGGGATAAAGCATTATGAAAAAAATTATATCTCTGCTTATTTGCGTTATGCTTTTGGCTGCGGCTTTGCCGTTCTCTGCCTTTGCGGCAGACAGCGCCGATTTTAAGCTCTCGGTAGTGGCGCAGGACGATAAAAGCGTAACGATTGAATTTTCGTTTGTCGGCGGAACGGGATTTTCGGCTCTTGACTATGAAATAAAATACAACAAAGTTAAGCTTTCTCTCAAAGAACAAGACTGTAAAAAGGGCAGCGGCTTGACTGCGTTTAACGAATATGCCTCAGAGAAAAGCGGAATGTCGCCTATTGTGAGCATAAATGCAGCTAAAAACCCGATATTGGGTGCATTTGCAAGCATTGAACCTTTTAAAGCAATAAACGGTGACGGCTCGCTTGCAAAAATAAAATTTTCAAAAATTCCCGGCACAAAGCTCACCGAGTCCGACATAACGGTAACAATCGAAAATTGCCAGACATATGAATTTAAAAATATAAGCGTTTCGGTCACCACGGACCTCACCGGCAGTGTGACAAATGCAAATGCTTCTACCGAATATGCTCAGAACACTTCCGTAGATGGCAAAAACGACGGTAAGGACAGCGAGATTGGCGAGAGCGTTCAGCCGTCGGACGGCAACTCAAGCGGCGACAGTGGTTCAGACGCTTCGCAAAACGGCGGGGACGGCTCCGGTGATTCCTCATCGGCAGAAAAAAGCTTAAAAGAAAGCTCGCCGCTTAAAAAAATAATTATAATTGCCGCCGCGGTGGTCTGCGTTGCGGGCATAGGCACGGTGGTCGTTTTGTTTGTGAAAAACTCCAAGAAGAACGACGGCGAATTTTAAAAAGAGTAACTTAATATATATTTAAGGAGCCGGGCTGAATCAGTCGGCTCTTTTGCTTTGAAACAAATTGTATATATTATCTTAGTCATTTTTGTTAAAAATCACGGCAGAGTATCTTTTTTTATTGTTGACATTTGAGACTTAATTGAGTATAATCATATTGTGTAATAATGTGTAGGAGTATCTCTGCACATTCTTCATCAGAATATTTAAGGAGGAATTTTCTATGGCAATCAGCAAGCGTGTTCTCAGCGTTATAATGACCGTTGCGATGCTGTTCACGATCGTACAGGTCGGTGTATGTGCAGTTGACGTATCGGCGGGCGAAAACGTTGCAAGCACACAGGTCATGGTTGACGACGGCACCGGCAGAGTAATCGCTCCCACGGTCACCGTTACCGCTTCTCCGGTGGTCAGAGTTGCAAGTGCGGCAGGTGCTTTGACTCTCGGAACTACCATCGTTCAGGCTACTCCCTCAGGTGTACCCTACATCAGCGGTAATTACACAAAAGAGGCGTATGCGGGCGAAACTCCCACCAACGCTACCATTACCTTCAAGTCAGATCTTTCACTGGCTAACAACAAAAACGTAACTATTACTTGCGTTAACAACTCAAGCATTAAGTTCACAAGCACAAACCCCGATAACAACACTTGGATTTGGACTGTTACCGGCGGTACCGCACAGGCAGGTACTTACCTTGACTTTGAGATCGGTTATTCTTATACATACACCGATAAGCTCACAGGTCAGACTCTTACCAAATCTTATAAAGCATATGCCAGCAGCTATGTTGAGAATATCATACAGCCTGCGGGCGTATACATGAACCTTTACAGAACCAAGAGCTGGAACCATTCGGGCGAAGAGCTTGACTCTGTATACAGAATTCTCGGCATCAACACCTACGGCAGCTACTATGATAACGGCACAGGTGATGAAGGCAGAGGCGACAACTTCAAAAAAGATGCAACAGTATGGGCACACGGTTACTATAACTTTACTGTACCCGAGGCTTCGGGCTGGGGTCAAAATGCCACAGCTGCAGACGGCTACGGTCTTCTTCTTTGGGGCAAAGATAACGGCGACGGAAATAAGACCGGCAACACCGGCCTTGATAAACAGCGCCCCGTTTCAACAACCTATATCGACTCCTCAGAGGGTACGGCTCTCAACGGCGCAAACATTAACTTGCGTTATGCCATGTTTGATGAAAAGCGCGATTGGAAACAGAGCGAATATATAAGACAGGTTTCAAGTTCAACAGCAGTTCTTCCCGGTGAGGTTGACTGGTCGAAATACACGGCAGATGTATATGCAGGCAATCAGCTTGCTTTTGCAGCTATGAGTCAGGATGTAACTCTTCTTAACAACGGCACACGTCCTGCTTCTGAGTTCAGACTTACGGCATACGGCCTTTCTATTCCGTTCAACGGCACAACCTATAAAGACGCTATGACTACTCAGTCTGACGGAACAAAGTATATTTCTTATACATTTATCACAAATCTTTATTCAAAATACAAAGCGTCCGACAGAATGATTGCTGGCCGCTCGGCTATTGACCTTCGCTTCTATATGTATAACAAGGGCGAGCTTAAAGGCCTTATCAGCGAGGCACTTACAGAGCACGTTGCAATCAACCCCACAGGCAAAGAGATAGGTGTTAACCCGCAGGAGAGCTACTACTCCGCAGGTTGGAATGCATATAAGTCGGCTCTTACAAACGCACAGCGCGTAATTGCAAAGCCCAATGTTATGCAGGCTGATATTGACGCTGCCGAAACGGCACTTCAGAATGCTATTAACGGCCTTGTAGTTAAAACAGCCGATTACACCAAGGTTAACCAGGCTCTCGAAGCTGTTGCAAACCTTGATTCTTCGCTCTACACTCCCGCATCTTGGAAGAGAGTTGCAGACGCAAGAAACGCTATTGTTAAGGACTACACCATTTTCTATCAGCCCGCAGTTGATAAGATGGCAACAGACCTTATAGCGGCTAAAGATGCTCTTGAATATGCTGCTGCGGACTTCACAAACGTTGATAACGCTATTGAGGCCGCAAATGCTGTTGACAGATCAATCTACACAGACGCGTCACTTAAAGCTCTTGACGACCTTGTAGCAGAGGCTTCAACGGTTGCTTTCCGTTCAAAGAAGGTCACAGAGCAGGCAGTAGTTGACGCTATGGCAGACTCTATCTATGACGCAATAGAGCACCTTGCTGAAAAAGGCGCGGATTACACAGCGGCAAACGAGCAGAAAGCGCGCTATGAGGCTCTTAACAGAGACCTTTATACCGCTGCTTCACTTGCAAGAGTTGACGCTTATTACGAAGCAATAGTATGGAACCTTAAAATTTCAATGCAGGCTCAGCTTGACCAGATGGTTGAGGACCTCAAGAACGCTCTTGACAACTATCTTGTTTACAAGCCGGCCGATTACACCGCAGTTAATGCTGCAATTAAAAAGACAAATAACCTTGTAGAGACAAACTACACACCCGCTTCATGGCAGGCTCTTCAGAACGCTATCAACAGCGTTGAAAGAGGTCTTAATATCACACAGCAGAAAAAGGTTGACGGCTTTGCGGCCGCAATCGAAAATGCAATCAAAAACCTCAAGTATGTTGCAGGTGACTACACCGCAGTTATAAACGCCAAGAACACTGCGGACGCACTCACATCAAGCAACTACACAGAGGAGTCATGGAATAACCTTCAGAACGTTATTTCGAGCGTAAATTGGAACCTTACAATCGACAAGCAGACAACTATCGACGGTTATGCCGACGCTATCAACCAGGCAATAAAAGATCTCGTTGATCTTCCGGCAGACTATACTGCGGTTAACACATATGTTCAGGAGTATAACGACCTTGATAAGACTCTTTACACTTCCGCTTCTCTTCTCAGAGTTCAGCAGGCAATAAGAACCGTTGTTTATAATCTTCCCAAGAAAGACCAGAGCACAGTTGACGGTTATGCAGCGGCAATTAAAGCGGCTCTTGATTCTCTCGAATACAAACCCGCAGATTACAGCGCAGTTAACACAGCTCTTGAGAATGCTAAGAAGATTACAGACGCAGCAGCAGAATATGCGGCAAAATACAACGGAAACAGCTATTATACCGCAGACAGCTATAAAGCACTTACAGACGCAGTTGCAGCTGTTAAGACCGGACTTGATATTCGCTATCAGGATCAGGTAACAGGTTATGCCACAGCTATCAATAACGCTATTGCCGCTCTTAAAAACAACACAGCGGATTATACGGCAGTAGACGCCGCACTCGCTTCGATTCCTTCGGATCTTGACAGCGGCAGATACACAGCAGCTTCTGTTGCAGCAGTTAAAGTTGCAAGAGATTCTGTTACAAGAGGACTTGACACTTCAGAGCAGGAGACTGTTGACGATTATGCAGCAGCTATCAACAGAGCAGTAAAAGCTCTCACAGATAACGATGCAGACTACAGCGCAGTTGAAGCAGCTAAGAAGCAGATCCCCGCAGATTCATCTATCTACACGGCAGAGTCGTGGCAGAGAGTTACAGAAGCAGTAAACGCAGTTGTTTACGGTCTTAAAATCACCGAGCAGAAAAGAGTAGACGCTTTCGCAGCGGCAATTATTGACGCTATCGGCAATCTTGAGCTTGACACGGCTGATTACTCTAAAGTAGAGGCAGCCAAAGCGGCAGCAAAGGCAGCACTTGAGTCAACAGAGGCACAGTATTACACA
>UQCF01000018.1 GCA_900539465.1 uncultured Ruminococcus sp.
GTGCATCCGCTGTCTCTCAACCTCTCTTGCGAAACAGCTTCGTTATCTTACCACAGGTTTCTCGAAATGTCAAGCGTTTTATGACAATTTTTTTAAAATTTTTCCAGAAATTTTTAGTGACGGGATTTTGGGGCTTTTTCCAGCTCTCAATGAAAGCCCTAACCCCTCCGTCACGGCTTTGCCGTGCCACCTACCCTAAATCAGAGGCAATATGTGCACCTCTTTTATTCGTGCGAAAATTTAAAGGCGGTGTGCAGAAGCAATGTCATACGAGGGCATATCAACATAGATAATACTATCTATAAAAATAAAAATCGTTAAGACGATTTAACATTGCGCTTGTTACTTCTTGCTCTTTTCGTGCATTCTCATTTATTGTATTGCGTGTTTTCTCTGCTTCTGCGGATATGGTATCGGCAACTTTCTGACCGGCATGAATATGCGCCTCAGCAATAGAACGTGCTCTTTCATCTGCATCGAATTTTGCAATTGCTCCGGATACACTCATTCTTGAATTATAATACAATATTTTATATATCGCACGCATTGAATATCCGTTTCTGTATTCCGGCGCAATATTGAATTTATTATACTCAGCTGCTATTGCCGGTTTCAATTTATTCAATTCTTCTATGTCTTTATTCAATGAATTCGTCCAATGCTCAAAATTGCCTTTGTTTTGCTGAATAAATTTTTCCTTTTTTCTTTTCTTTAATTTTTTTCTTACGACTATACATAGACTAAGAATACACAGTGCAAATATGCCTATGATAATCCACCGTAACGTTTCATTCATGTCGGGGAAATATGCCCTTAAAAATACTCCTAAAACAAATAGAGCAACAAAAGAAAAATAAATAATTATTCTGGCAAAATATGATTTTACAATAAAACTCCCTACACCTCCCCGAGCATTTTGAGGGCTGTATTTTTTCAAATGCTCGCGCATAACAAATATATTATGATTTCGTATATCTACCTGTTTCTCTAATTCATAGAACATTTTTAACACAGCCATTGCATCGGCTCTGTTAAGTCTGTCTAAAGTCATTTTCATCCCTCCCTATTATTTAGGACTTACATTTCTCACAATAGCATCAAGAGACGGAACAGACATGCATTTTATTTTTATGTAGTTGGCCTCTTTAACATCAGCTCTTATGTGGAAAATATCATAAATCCACATACACAAAATACATCCGCCCGTAAACATCTTTAAGAATCCCATGACATAGTCTTTTATTAAAAGCCTGTCAATTCCATATATTCCGAGAAAAATTGAAACAAGCTGTATCAGCGCAGGACTTTTTAAATGTGTTTTTTTAATTTTCTCAAAAGCTTCATCATCACAATCAATCAATATTCCCATAAGTTCATCAGCTGACCCTGCCGGAAAATATGATGCCTTGTCATAAACATAACTGTAAACATCTTCATATTTCATTTGAAGATTCCTCCTTATTTTCCTTTCAATCGGATTATAGCCCATTTACGGGCAATTGTCAAGAAAATTCTATCATACTAAAATTATACATAGAGGTGAAAGTATGATAGTGTACGATAGATTATGGGATACCATGAAAGAAAAAGGTATTTCACAATATGCGCTTATAAAAAAATATAAAATCAGCACAGGTCAGTTAGACAGATTACGAAAAAATGAAAATGTAAGCACACATACACTGGATTTGCTTTGCTCTATCTTAAATTGCAATTTAGAGGATATTGCGGAATATAAAGAACAATAACTGTCAAATTTTTGTTTGACGGTTATTTTTTTGATTTGCATAAATCGAACTATATAAAAACTTTTTCCGGCGGTGTGTCAGCACACCGATCTACGAGGTTCGGTTTCACGTCCTCATGCCGCCGAATTTAACCCCTCCGTCACGGCTTCGCCGTGCCACCTCCCCTAAAGTGGAGGCGATATGCGGCGGTGTCTAAGCTCCAATATAGGGTGGCAATATTGGTTCATGGCAAACAAAAACGCGGACAGGCAAAACTGTTCGCGTTAATTTTTATTCGGCAGAGGAAATAAAGCAGGATTTATTTTCTCTTATATAATCCGCCGCAGAGTGCAGGGCGGAGTCTTTATCTTTTTGCATAAGCATTTTAAATTCTTCGTCAAGCTTTTCTACGCGCTCTTTGTCAAAGGACACGTCTTCGACATCCTCATTCATCATCAAAAACATTTCGTCAAAAATTTTTGAGAGCTCGCCGCCGATAATTTTTTCGACCGCTTCTTTTGCCTGTGAGAGGAGCGGCTCACCGTTTGACCTGAAAAACAGCGAGAGCTTTTCATACTTACTGTCTTCAAAAACAAAGTTCAGCGCATATATCATTCTCTTTTCTTCGCAAAGACCGTTAAATTCCGTTATAAGGTCATCTTTCTTTTCAATTGACATCTGAACATTCATCGCCATGCCGAAAAGAAGCCGCTCGTCGTCTATTGTATCATCCGAAAAAGTATTTTCATCAATAACCTTAAACTGCTTTCTGAGGGCTTTCTCTTCTTCAAGCTCGGCTATTATGCGATCCCTTTCTGCCGAACGCTTTTTGCCTGCGGAACAAGCCTTTATCCATGCGACAACGGTGACGACAATCAAAAGCGCAAGCCCTGCCGCCGCATACCAATTTGAAATTAAATAGCTTATAAATTCTTTCATAAAATCCCCCTTAAAGCAAAGCTTTGTATATTTCGCCTTTTTTAAAGCCCGTAAGCTTTGCGGCGTGTTTTGCGGCTTCGCTCACGCTCATTCCGCTTTGAACGCTCGCTTTGGCAATATCTATCGCATCGGCAAGGGTCGAGGCTTCTTCCGTATCGTCTTCTTTACCTTTTACAATTATTACGATTTCACCCTTTAAGCTGCCGTCGCCGTAAAGCCGCACCGCTTCGTCAAGCGTTGTCTTTATAACCTGCTCATGTATTTTGGTAATCTCTCTGACTATGGCAACCTCTCTGTTGCCGAAAGTTTTGTTCATATCTTTTAATGTAGCAGAGAGCTTGTGCGGAGCTTCATAAAAAATCATGGTTCTTTTTTCATTTATAAGTGATTCGAGATGCTCGGCTCTGCCGGGTTTATTGACGCTTAAAAAGCCTTCAAAAGTAAATCTGCCGGATGGCATACCCGATATTGCAAGCGCGGTAGAAAACGCGCACGGTCCCGGAACGGACTCGACGGTTATTCCCCTCTCATGGCACAGTCTCACAAGGTCCTCGCCCGGGTCTGAGATTGCAGGCATGCCTGCATCCGTAACAAGGGCACAGGTTTTGCCCGAAAGTATATCGGCAATTATTTTTTCGCCGCTCTCGTTTCTGTTATGCTCATAATAGCTGACCATTTGCTTTTTTATGCCGAAGTGATTAAGGAGTTTTAGTGTAACACGTGTATCCTCTGCGGCAATAAAATCACACTCAGAGAGAATCCGAACGGCTCTGGGTGAAAAATCTTCAAGATTTCCTATCGGCGTTCCGACAACATAAAGCTTGCTCATTCGTGACCCTCCTTATACTCACCGTAAATATCAATCATTTCTTCCGAATACTCACCCGCGCGCGAATAAATCGCAAGAGGAGCTTCAACTCTCATAAAAGGTTTTGCGCCTTTTTTGCCCTCTATCATAAAAAGCCACGGCGCAGTATTTGAAAATTTTGACACAAATCTCAATCTTTTAGGTTCTATGCCGGCAGAGCGCATACTGACTATTGTGTCGCACAGCCTTTCGGGTCGGTTACATAGGCAAAGTCTGCCGCCAAAATTCAAAAGATGAGCAGCCGCAGCCGTCACATCGTCAACAGAGCACATGGTTTCGTGACGTGCAATTTTGGCGGACGAAGTGCTGCTTTCTATTCCGCCGCCCGCCGCCTTATAAGGAGGATTCATTATAACCGTATCAAACGATGCATGAGGCAAAAGGCTTTTTATGTTTTTGATATCGCCGTTTATTACGGTAACCTTATCCTCTGCCGAGCTTAAAGCAGAGGACTCTTTCGCCTGCTCACAAGCCTGAGGCTGAATATCAACAGCCGTGACCTCTTTGGCAAATCCGTTTTTTAAAAGAAGCATAGGGATAATTCCGCAGCCCGTGCCCATATCGCACACCCTGTCCTTTTTTCTGCCGGAGGCAAAGGACGAAAGTATAACGGCGTCTGTGCCGAAGCCGTGCTCTTTACTGACTGCAACTCGGTAGCCGGAGCCGAGGTATTCGATTTTATATTCGCTCATACAGCCCTCCGAAAAAAGAAATGCGAGGCGGACAAAGCCGCCCCGCACACATAATTTGGCGTTTTGCTTCACAACCGACAGGTTATGTTAATCAGCCCTCCTGAGGAGCACCTACAGGGCAAACACCAGCGCAAGCGCCGCATGAAAGGCAAGCGTCTGCATCAATTTCATATTTACCGTCGCCCTCTGAAATAGCGCTTACAGGGCACTCAGCTTCACATGCACCGCATGCAATGCAATCGTCAGAAATAAAATATGCCATCGTTTGTTTCCTCCTTTAATGAGATTAGCTTAATTTTATCACATTGTTCGGATTTTTCAATACCTTTTTTTAAAATAAATACGTTTTTATTATCCTAAAAAGTCATTTAGTGTAAACTCTTGCAGAAAAAAGCTTTAAAGCTTTTTTAAAACCGTACCGGGATAGTAGTGATTTAATATTTCATCATAACTGCTGCCCTGCCTTGCCATATAGTCCGCACCGTATTGGCTCATACCCACAAAATGACCGTTGCCGCGGCAAGTGAAGGTAAAGCCTCCGTCCGCAAAAGATATATCAAAATCTGCGCTTTTAAGAGAAAAGAGCGAGCGTATATCGGTACCGGAGATTTTTTTGCCGCATATGTCAACATATTTAACCACGCCGGAATCATAACGCTCTATATCGCCTATCCACTTTGAAGCGTCTGTCGGGTAATCGCCGTATGTAAGACCCTTTTTAAAGAGTATTCTTTTAAACTCATCGGCAGAAACTTTTTGGCAGGTTTCGTAATTCGGCGCGAGCTTATCGCCGCTGCTAACCGTGCTTTTTAAGTAGTTCACACTTTTGCCCCATACATTCGCCGCGCTTTCTGTTTTGCCGGAGCACATTGCATGGTAAGCCGCCATGGCAGGCTTGCCGTCATACTCAAGATATTGACCGAAAACCTCGTCAACGGCTTCGCTCATTATCTTTTCGTTTTTTTCATAATCGTCGCCCCACTTCTTTTTTCGTGCGTCCTCGTCTATATACGACTGGTAAACCGTGCTGTCGTCAGAAATATCCGCACCCTCGGGTCTTTTTTCTTCACGGGAAGCGACATAGAGCGCAAAAGTATAACAAGCGACAGCCTGTGCTTTCAGCGCCTCTTTGTGATAAGAGGCAGACATTTCACCCGAGAGCGAGCCGATAATATATTCGCGCATTTTGAGCGTTTTGACGCTGCCTGTATTGCTCATCATGACATCTATTGTATCGCGTGGCAAATCAGACTCGGACGATATGTTTTCGCCTCCGCCCTCTACTCTCATATATCTCACGGAAATGAGCGGAACGGTTATCATTATAACTGCCAAAGCACAGCACAGCAATGCGTATTTTCTCATAAACATTCCTCCTACTTGTCCGTAAATAATATGCAAAAACAAAATGTTTAATGACAAAACATATGCGTTGACAAAAAAGGTAAATGTGTAATATAATCAGAAAAGTAAATTATATAAAAGCGGGGAGTAAAATGCAGGAAACTAAATTCGACGGGGTTTGTTCAAAATTTTCGGAGAAATGGCAAAAATTTATATCGGTGCTTACGGATAAATTACTTACTTTGCAAAAAGGTCTTGACACTAAAAATACCGCAAATATAACAATTATAGCTATATTGTGCATTGCGATTTTCGCAGGTATGTATGCGGCAAATAAGAATACGCCTTTTGCAGCGGATGATTATGCTTATCATTATATATACACTATGGAAGAAGACCCGGATTATAAAAGCTCTAACGGATTTTTTCAGACCGGTGAACGTGTGCAAAGCATTAGCGATATTATAGTTTCAATGAAAGCGCACTACTACACAATGAACGGCAGACTGGTTTTGCATTTTTTGGTTCAGCTGATGCTGCTTTTGGGCAAGCAATATTTTAATGTTATAAACTCTGCAATGTATGTTGCATTACTGCTTCTTATATATAAACACAGCATTGGCAGAAAGCCCAAAACTCATAACGCCGTGCTGTTTGCCGCAATAGCCCTTGCAGTATGGGCTTTTGGCCCCGATTGGGGAATAACCAATGTATGGCTCGACGGAAGTATCAACTACCTTTGGGGCAGTGTGATAAGATTGACCGCGCTTTTGCCCTTCAGGCTCTGTGCCGACGGCGCAGAGCAAAAGAAACCGCTTCTTTATCTGCTCCCGACTCTTGTAATGTGCACAGCCGCAGGCGCAACAAACGAAAACACCGGTGCGGCATTCATAGGTATGTGCGCTCTTTATTTGATATATTACAAGGTTAAAAAGATTAAAATTCACATTTGGCAAGTAACAGGTTTGGTCGGTGCTTTGGCAGGCTTCGGATTTATGTGCCTTTCACCGGGTAACTTTTTGCGAATTACAACAATGGGTACCACTACAAATCAGTCTTTTATACAGCGGCTGATACATATTCCCGGCAACTACATAAGATATATCGGTGTTTTTGCGGCAATTTTTCTTATGCTCGCTTTGCTGTTGTACCTTGTCGGCAAAGAGAAAAAAGAATATAAAATCGGAATCGGTTTTATCTATCTTTTAGGCAGTATAGGCGGCGCGGTTGTTATGCTTGCCTCACCCACAATGCCCAAGAGAGCGTGGCAGGGTCTTGCAATGTGCGCCCTTGTTGCGGCAGGTAACCTTTTTGCTCAAATGAAGCTTACGCCGCGCTCTTTGAGACTTTGCCTGACCATAGGCACCGTTATTTGGCTGGCGTGCAGTTCAATATCATATATTCACATGATTCAAGACGCAAAATATGTAATGATTCGATATGAGCAAAGAGAAGAATACATTGAAGAGCAAAAGTCGCTCGGAAACTATGACATAAAGCTTATAAGAATAAATCCGCAAGACCCACATTCTCCCCTTTACGGAGTTGCCGATCTCGGTGAAACACCCGATGAGTGGCAAAATGTTACTAAAGCAAAATATTACGGACTTCATTCAATTACAACCGAATTTGTTAAATAGCAATAAAGTACAAGGAGCTGCATATATATGCGGCTTCTTTTTATTGACAAAGAAGCTGCCTATATAATATAATTATTAAAAAACTAAAGCAGGTATGAAAATGCAAGAAAATAAAATTGATTCGTTTTGCTCAAGATTTTCTGATAGGTGGCAAAAATTTATTGAGTCGCTTTTGAAAAAAATATTTGATTTACAAAAGACATTGGACACAAAAAGCAGAATTAACATCGCGATAATTGCCGTGCTCTGCATTGCAATTTTTGCCGGAATGTATATTGCGAATGTAAATACTCCTCTTGCTGCGGACGATTTTTCTTATAACTATATTTACAGTGAAGACGGCGATCCTGATTATCCCGGTGAAGACGGCACATTTCAAATCGGCGACAAAGTTCAAAGTGTGAGCGATATTATAACTTCTATGAAATCCCACTATTTTAACATGAACGGCAGAGTCTTTTTGCATTTCCTGGTTCAGCTTATGCTCCTTTTGGGCAAGCCTCTCTTTAATGTAATAAACTCTGCAATGTATGTCGCTCTGCTTTTGCTTATGTATAAACACTGCTTGGGTAAATCCAAAAATCACAACGCGGTACTTTTTGCTGTTATAGGTCTTGCATTTTGGACTTTCAGCTCAACAACATGGGGCGTAACCAACGTATGGCTCGACGGAAGTATTAACTATCTTTGGGGCAGCGTTATAAGACTTGCCGCACTCCTGCCCTTTAGGCTTTATGCCGACAGTAAAGAAGAAAAAAAGCCTCTTTTGTTTTTAGTTCCTACATTTATACTCTGCACAGCCGCAGGTGCAACAAACGAAAACACAGGCGCGGCATTTATCGGCATGTGCGTGTTATATTTGATATATTACAGAGTAAAGAAAATTAAAATTCATTTGTGGCAGATAACAGGCTTGTTCGGTGCCTTAGCAGGCTTTGCTTTTATTTGCCTTGCCCCCGCAAACTTTAAGCGCGTTGACACATGGAATCAAGAGGGCGGCAACTCACTAAAAGAAAGAATCATAAATATACCGGGCAATTATATCAGGTTCATATTCGTATTTGTAGCCGTGTTCTTTATGCTTTCTTTATTGCTATATTTTTACGGCAAAGAAAAAAGAGAATACAGAATCGGAATAGGATTTATTTATCTTTTGGGCAGCGTAGGCGGTTCATTTATAATGCTTACAACACCGTACTTTCCCGAAAGAGCATGGTCGGGAGTAAGAATATGTGCAATACTTGCCGTCGGTTTTCTTTTGGCGCAAATTAAATTGACTCCACCCGTTTTAAGGCTTACCGTTACAATCGGTGCTGTATTTTGGACCGCGTGGGGTGCTATGTCATATGTTCATATGATTCAAGATGCAAAATCGGTTATGGCTCAATATAACCAAAGGGTAGAATACATTGAAGAACAAAAAGCTCTCGGCAATTATGACATCGAGCTGACAAGAATAACCCCGCTGGATATTCGCTCCCCCCTGTATCAGCTGCCGGACTTGGCGCCCGAATCAAGCGGATGGCAAAATGTTACAAAATCAAAATACTACGGTCTTCGTTCTATAACAACGATTAACACACGTTAAAGGGGTGCTTTTTCCATGAAACTTTTTAACTCACCCGACAAGAGCAGCAAAAGCTTTGCAGCGATATTTTCGGTGCTTTGCCTGATACCCGCAATAGTTACGCTGACAATAGATTACATTTGGAACTACAAAATAGACTGGAAGCCGACGGGCTACATAGTCGGTGCACTGATTGTACTTTGGATTTGCTGTGTGCTGCCTGCAATAAAGATTACGCCTGCGCCCGTTACTGCGCTGATATGCTTTATGTCTTTGGCGCTGTATTTAATGTTTATCGTAAAGCAAGTGAGCGGCAGTATGCTGTGGTTTGCAGCATTTGCCTTGCCTGCGATAGCGGTGCTCGCGGTGTTTATCGGCGCGGATTCGGCGATAATTCATTCAACAAAAATAAGTTCGTTCGGCATATGCTCCCTGATAAGTGCGGAAGCGGCAATATACAGCATTGTTTGGGGCATTTTGTGGGATAACTACCACCACGGCGGAATAATAAGGCTTCGCTTTTCCGTTATTCTTGCAAGCGTCTTTTTAATATTTGCACTGATCTTTGCCGCTGCGGCATATGTGGGAAAAATCCATAAAAAATAAAGCTCAACTGCTGAATTAACGCAGACAAATTAAAAAAGCTATAATTCACAAGCCGAAATCAAGAATGTGAATTATAGCTTTTATTTTTTTTAAAGTTTAGCTTACCAAAGGTCTATGTAAATTTTCATTACGTCCTCTTTAGTGGGCGTTCTGGGGTTGTTGGCTGTGCATGAATCCTCAAGTGCGGCCTCTGCCATTTCGGGGATTGCCGCAAAATAATCTTCGCGCGAGCACACGTTCATTGTTGATACGCAAAGAGGCATATCCATTTCTTTCATCATAAACTCAACCCAGCTGACCAATGCTCTGACTGTTGTGATGGTGTTGAAGTTCTGAAGACCCAAAAGACGTGCGAGAGTTGTGTATTTGCGAACATGATTAGGATACTCTTTTTTGCTGCGGCTGTGCTTGTTTATATCGCTGTTATACTGAATAACGAGCGGCAAAAGCATTGCGTTGGCTCTGCCGTGAGGTATATGGAACTTTGCGCCGAGCTGATGCGCCATACCGTGGTTGAGTCCGAGCCCGGCATGGTTAAACGCTATACCCGCAAGGCAGGAGGCGCACATCATTTTGCTTCTCGCATGAATATCGTTATTGTCGAGATAAGACCTTAAAAGGAAAGAGCCGATAATTTCAACGCTCTTTTCGGCAAGAGCCGCCGAGAACTCGTCGTTATTAACGCTGACATACGCTTCGATAGCATGAGTGAGTACGTCCATACCCGTATCTGCCGTGATTGTAGGCGGAACCGATTTTACAAGTTCAACGTCGAGAATAGCTTCATCCGGCAAAATAGAATCTGCAATAAGCGGAATTTTTTTGCCGTGCTCCGGGTCTGAAATAACAGAGAATGACGTAACCTCGGAGCCTGTGCCGCTGGTTGTGGGGATTGCTATAAGGCAGATATGCTTGCCCTTGTAATCGTCCATTTTAGATGCGACCTCGCGCATAGCCTTTGCAGAGTCTATTGCAGAGCCGCCGCCTACGGTGATGATTGTATCTGCCTCGCTTTTAACAAGAACGGCAACGCCCTTTGTAATCTCTTCTACGGGAGGGTCGGGTACAACATCGCTGAAAGTATCATACGGAATACCTTTACTTTCAAGTCGTGTTGTTATGTGGCGGATAAGTCCGCTTTTAATAACAAACGGATCTGCAACAACCAAAACCTTTTTAGAGTCGAGCTGTGCAATTCTGTCAAGTGAGCTTTCGCCGAAATGTATTTTAGTGCTTATATCAAAGCTTTTCATCAATGCACCTACTTTGTTTATTATTTAACGTTAATATTTTACTATCATGTGCGCTGTTTGTCAATTATCATTGCAAATAAAAATAGCCGTACCGCCAAAATTAGCGATACGGCATATTTTATTTATATAATTTCGGGATATAACTCTTTATAAAATCAATCACTTTATAAAGATACTCAAATATAACATAGAACTTACCGGTGAAGGTGCGTAAAATTCTGTCAACGGCATTAGTGCCAAAAAGAAGATTATCGCTCTCGTCAACCTCGGGATAAGATGAGTCGGTCTTGACGATTGTATAGGTATCTATAAGCTTGCCGTCAAGGTCATAGGTGCTGACGTTAAAGGTTGTGTCTGTGAACTCAACGGTGCTGTAAACACTCTCTTTTGTCATGTAATCAAAGTTAACCCAGTCATTCTTTATATACTCGTCATAATAGCGGTTTTTACCCGAGCCGCTTGCCGAAGTGAGATAAAGAGTGCCCTTGGGGTCTGTGACCGTGTTCGCGGTGTAATCCATATCGACCTTTTTGTTGTCATACATAAAATATGAGCGGCCGTAATAATGCTCATGGCCCGAAAGTACAACGTCTATGCCGAATTTATCGCACATTGCCGAATACGCCGCCTGCATAAGAAGACTCTCGTCGCTTCTTGCATGGTGACCCGTACCGTAAACATCGTGGTGCATCATAAGCACGCGCCATTTTGCGTCGGGATTTGCGATAACGGCTTTTTCTATAAGGTCATACTGGTCAAACACATTATACTGAGTTGAGTTGACAGAGACAAACAAAACGTCACCGTAGGTAAAATAGTAGCCTCTGCCGACGGGGCTGGGAGTTGTGCCCCAATAGCTGTTGGGATTGTTGACATAATACTGATAGTTGTAGCCCTTTTTATCGTGATTTCCGACGGTGGTGGCTATCGGAATCGAACGAAGTGCTTTTGGTGAGAGCGTACCTGCCCACTGGAGCATATTGTCACCGGTCTGCGTCTGGTCACCGCAATGAAGAACAAAGGATATATCATCATTATCTCTGAGTGCCGAAGAGAGAAGATTGTTCCAGTTTTTAGCGTCGGTATCGGCATATCCGCTCTCGTCAAGATTGCACTGAGCGTCGCCTATATAAAGAGCTTTGAAACTGTCTTTTTTAAGTGTTCTGTACATGACCGGCTCGCTGAACTCTTCGCCGAGAAGAGCGTATGAGTAATAATAAACCGTGTTCTCTTCAAGGCCTGTAGCGGTTACCCTGTTGGTCTGCCAGCCTTTTTCTGCCGGTGTTGCATAGCCGCAAAACTCTTTGTACTCTGACATATCGGCATTTTTGCTTATTCTTACCTTCGGAATCGAAAGCTTGGTTTCTGAATGCCAGTTGAAGTTAAGCTTGCTTTCATCTGCGCCGGGGGTAAGAGAAATTTGGCTGCTATTGGTTTTATTTTCTTCCCAATAGGCGTTCCATTCGCTGTCGCTCATCGTGTAATCGGGCAGGGTTTTTGCAAATGAATTGACAGAAAATGCACATATGAGCATAACCGCCGCCATTACGGATGCAATAGTTTTTTTGAACATTACAATACCTCCGATATTATGAAATCTAATATTTTTATAATTGCCGACTTTATAATCGGGCAAATATAATTTATAACAGAAACAAGTGTTTCAAATGCACTCGGATTTTCGACATAAGACGAGATCATTGCAGTGAGGGTATTTTCGTCATAATCATACTTCATAAACTGGGTATAATTTTCATTATCAAAAACCGTGAGCTGTTTCTCGGAATCGGCAAGAGTGAAGATAAAATCCGTCGTCTCCCCTACATTATAATCCACATGAGCCTGGTCTTTTATAAACCATGTGTTTTCCGGGTACATGCAGGTTGAAGCGTCTATAACACCGTCGGGTGAAAGATGGTTGTGCGAATCGTCAATTGCCTGAACATATCCGTCACCGAGAGTTTTGCCGAGGTCGGCACAGATTGCACCTCCCGAAGCATATTTTGTATCTATCAATAGGTCGTTATTGAGCGCACTGTTGTGCGAAACGGGCAAAGCCTGCATATTGTACTGGCACACAATATAGACGTTTGAGCCGCCCTGTTTTGCGCCGTCAAGTATATCTTTTACCTTAGTTTGAACAGAATAAATATATTCGTCCGTGCGTTTTATGAGAAGTGCGTTTTTCTCGCTGTCAAGCATATATGTTTTGGCGTTTTCATAATCCTCTGCCGCAACAAGATCCCATATACCGGGCATTGTGCCGAAGACCTCTTTTAAAAATCCGTTATAAAGCTCATCGCCCATGCCCTCGATAAGTCCGTTTGCGAGATCACATACCCAATCTGCAAGACCCGCTTTATCTATCGCATAAGTCAAAGCCTCAAAAATGAACTCTTTTAAATCGCCCTTGCCGAGATTTATAACTCTGCGAAGTGCGCTGTCTTTATCGACATAAAGCTCACCGCCGAACATATCACCGACAGCCGTTACACCCTGAAAAGCAGTTGAAAGTATCAAGAGATTTTTAACCGAAGCACTGCCGTATTTATAAAGATATGACATGGTAACTGTGCCGCCCATGCTGCAGCAGGCGAGATTCACCTTATCGCAGCCTCTGTCTTTTTTAACATATTCTATCATATCGTTCAGGCTGTCTGCGTGCTCAAGCGGATCAAGACGCCAGTCATAATTTAAAAAATAAACATTTTCTGCGCCGTATTTTTGGCAGGCGGCATTAAGTATGCCCTGCTCGTCCTTTTCTTCGCCGGTATAAAGCTCCGGGTATTGAGCCATTGATTCGGGAAAAAGAGGCGTTGAAACATCATAAACCGAATCGCCGTTTTCATCGCACCTCATATAATCGAAAGTGTCGCAAAGAGCAGGCAAAACCGATTTGTTAAACGCGGCATAATCTTTTGTTAAAGCAAGCCTTGTGAGAGGAAGAACAAGCTTTGCGGCAAGTGATGCAACACTGCTGCCCGTCATAGGCCATATTTTTTGAGAAGTCTCTGTGCCGCCGTCTTTATAAAGAGGCAAAACATTCATGCCCGTAACAAGCACAAACGGCACGTTTTCGCTCTCGTTTGCCGCATATGACGGTGCGGCGAGGGCAAAAATCATCACAGCACAAAGAAAAACTGAAATAAATTTTTTCATGGTTATTCTCCTTTGGTAAGCTTTGCAAAGTTTGCCATAAGTTTTTTTGTTCCTGCCTTGTCAAAGGCAATTTCAAGAAGAGTATCGTTTGCAATGGGCTGAACGCTCAAAACAACGCCTGTACCGAAAATTTTGTGCTTAACCGTATCGCCGACACTGAAAGACGCGCTCGGCACCGGCTTCGGCTTTGCGGCAGACGGTGCGGCGGCATGGCGTGCATTTCTGCGCGGAGAGTAATAAGAAAAATTATCGTCACCGCCGTAGCCATGGCTGTATCTCTCTTCTCTCTCAAAGCTGCCGGAAGCAAGAGATGTCGCGCCCGTCTTTTCTGTGAGCTCGTCCGGTATTTCGCCCAAAAACCTTGACGGCGCATTGTGAGATGTTGAGCCGAAGAGAAGCCTTGTTCTCGCGTTTGTGATATAAAGCTCCTGCTTTGCTCTTGTGATGCCGACATATGCAAGGCGACGTTCTTCCTCAACATCGCCGGGGTTATACATGGACTGAAGTCCGGGGAATATTCCCTCCTCCATGCCCGGAATAAACACAACCGGAAACTCAAGACCTTTTGCCGAGTGCAAGGTCATCATCGTTACGGTTTCGTTTGACTCGTTGTAATTATCTATATCGGTCATCAGGGCAATTTCTTCAAGGAAGCCGTTAAGCTCTGCATCCGGAACCTCCTGCGAATATCTTAGCATATTATTTTTAAGTTCCGATAAATTTTCCATTCTGTCGTCATAGGTTTCTTTATCGGTCGCCAAGCCCTCATAATATCCGCTCTTTTTAAGCGTAAGCTCCAAAAGCTGATCAAGGGTAAGATCCTGCGCTTCAGACTTCAGCTCGTTAATAAGCACGGTGAAATCAACAAGCTTTTTTGCTGCTCGGCTGAGTGCCGGGTAATCCTCTGCATGAGAGATAACGTCAAAAATACTCGTCCCGAGCCCTGCGGCAATTTCTGCGGCATGGTTGAGGGTCGTGTCGCCTATTCCCCTTTTGGGCTCGTTTATTATTCTGCGAAGGCGTACATCATCATTCTCATTGTTTATAACCGTGAGGTAAGCGAGTGCATCGCGAATTTCTTTTCTCTCATAGAATCTGAGTCCGCCTATTATCTTATATGGTATGGCGGCTCTTATAAACGCATTTTCTATGTTATTTGACTGTGCGTTCATTCGGTAAAGCACGGCAAAATCGTTCCAGCTTCTGCCGTCTGCAACGTCGGCAGTTATTGTGTCTGCTATGTAACGTGCCTCTTCGTTTTCGTCATAAGAGGTGTTGACGGTGATTTTTTTGCCTCTGCCGTTTGATGTCCAAAGATTTTTGCCCTTTCTTTGGGTATTGTTTGATATAACGGCGTTTGCCGCGTCAAGAATATTCTGTGTTGAACGGTAATTTTGCTCAAGGCGAATTACCTTTGCATTGTCATACTGCTTTTCAAAGCTTAAAATATTCTCTATCGTAGCACCGCGGAAACGGTAAATACTCTGGTCATCATCACCGACAACGCATATATTTTTATATTTGCCTGCAAGAAGCGACGTGAGCATATATTGGGCATGGTTTGTGTCCTGATACTCGTCCACCATTACATATCTGAATTTGTTTTGATAGTAGTTTCTCGCTTCGGCATTGTTTTCGAGAAGAATGACGGTGTTGTATATAATATCGTCAAAATCCATCGCATCGGCGGATTTGAGCTGTTTTTGATAGCGTTCATACGCTTCGCCGATTTTTTTAAGTCTGAAATCGGAGCCTGCCTGCTGCAAATATTCGCTCGGCGAAATCATCATATCTTTGGCTCGGCTTATCTCTTTAAGTATAACCTTATGAGAGAGCATTTTATCGTCTATACCGAGGAGCCGCTGAACCTGCTTCATAACGCGCTTGCTGTCATCCGTGTCATAAATCGTGAAGTGGTTTGTGTAGCCTAACGACTCACCGTAACGTCTTAATATTCTCGCGCATGATGAGTGGAATGTGCTTGCCCAAATATCCATTGCGGCGTCGCCGAGCATTTTTGAGAGCCTCTCTTTAAGCTCGTTTGCCGCCTTATTTGTGAAGGTGATTGCAAGTATCTCCCACGGTCTTGCGGGCTTAACGCTCAAAAGGTCATAAACGTCAAACAAATCTATGCTTGGGTCTTGAAGGTACTCTCTCATTATATCGACATCGCCCTGAGTAGGTTCAAACTCGCAATAATCCGAACAATAGGCGTTGCCGTATTTTATTAAATTTGCAATACGGTTTACAAGCACCGTGGTTTTTCCGCTTCCCGCACCTGCAAGAAGCAGCAAGGGGCCTTCTGTTGTAAAAATAGCCTCTTGCTGCCTGTCGTTCATTTTCTGAAAATCATTTGCAATTATGCGGCGGCGAAGTTCAAGAAATTCGTCTTTTAACATAATTTATCCTTAATTTAATCAGATAGAAATTTCGTGTGCGATTTTATAAAGGTCAAGGTCAATGCTCTTTTTCATATTGAGAGCTTCAAATATATCGAAGTCAACAATCCGGTCTTTCTGCATGGCAACAACGCGGTTGCCTATGCCCTTGAGAAGAAGCTGAACAGCATAGTAGCCCATTTCGCTTGCGACAACTCTGTCTTTAACAGAGGGAGAGCCGCCTCTCTGAACGTGACCGAGAACGGTTGCTCTTGACTCAACGCCGGTTTCTGCCTGAATTTTCTTTGCGAGCTCTTCAACACCGCCGATGCCCTCTGCAACGATGATTACAAAGTGCATTTTGCCGGTCTTCTGAGTTCTGCGGATTCTGTCTATAACATCTCTCTGGAAATCATACTCGACCTCAGGAATGAGAATTGTTGTAGCGCCGCAGGCAATACCTGCGTTAAGTGCAAGGTAACCTGCTCTTCTGCCCATTACCTCAACAACAGAGCAGCGGTCATGCGAAGCTGTTGTGTCGCGGATACGGTCAACCATCTGCATAATTGTGTTAAGGCAGGTATCATAGCCGATTGTATAATCACAGCATGCAATATCGTTGTCGATTGTGCCGGGGATACCTATGCAGGGAATACCTCTGAGTGAAAGATCTCTTGCGCCTCTGAAAGAGCCGTCGCCGCCGATAACAACAAGGCCGTCAATATTCTTTTCTTTGCAAACCTTTATAGCCTGCTGCATACCCTCTTCTGTGGTGAACCTGGGGCTTCTTGCAGAGAAAAGCTTTGTGCCGCCGCGGTTGATTATATCGGATACGCTTCTGAGATCCATAAGCTCCATTTTATCATCCATAAGACCCTCATAGCCTCTGTAGATACCGTAAACATTAAGACCCTTTTCGCAGCCTGCACGTACTACTGCGCGGACAGCCGCGTTCATTCCGGGGGCGTCGCCTCCGCTTGTAAGAACACCTATGTTTTTCATTTTTAAAGTTTCCTCCTTGAAACGTGAAATAAAATCTGCATTAACCGATATTTTACAGCATTTTTTGCCGTATGTCAAACTTTTTCGCACTGTTTTTGACAAGAAAATAACAAAAGATTTATTGAACGGCAACATTGCCCTCACCGAGGAGCTTTTTGAGCTCTTTTGTGAGCGGCTCATTCGGAGAAACAAATTTTTCTCTCGGCTGCATTTCATACTTTTTGGTTGAATTGTAGTAATAATAAAGCGGTGTGCCGCCGTCAAAAATTGCAAGGTATTTTTCGGCAATCGGTTTTCTCGGGTCATTCTCATCATCAAAACGCAGGAACATTCCTCTGCGCTTCTTTTTTTGCTCTGTCTGCACCGTGCCGCCGCTTTTTGATGTATAAGACGGTTTTGCGCTTTCGGGAGGTTCGACGCTGTCGCAAATTATTTTCGGCTCTTCATCGTCACGAAGACTCACTCTGCCGTTAAAGACAAATATTTTGCCCTCTTTGAGAAGATATGAATAGGTCTGAAAGGTTTTGGGGAACACTAAGATTTCTGCCGAACCCGACGTATCCTCTGCCGTAACATATGCCATTGTGGCGTCATTCTTTGTTATCTTTTTCTTAAATGACGTGATTATTCCCATAATTCTTATGCGCGCACCGTCGTTAAAGCTGCTCTCGTCGCCGACAACCGAGCTTATCGGCACACAGTGAAGTTTTTGCGCTGTTTCAGTATATGCAAACATCGGATGTCCCGACAAAAACAAACCCGTAGTCTCTTTCTCCATAGCCAAAAGCTCAGAGGAAGAAAATTCTTCTATTATCGGAAGTCTCGGTTCGCTAACCTCAATATCTTCACCGGGCATATCAAAAAGCCCTATCTGACCGTCAATATTTTTTCTGCGCGAATCATCGAGAGAAGAGAGTATCTCTCCCATACCCGAAAGCATACTGCGCCTGTTTGCGCCGAGTGAATCCAATGCGCCGCATCTTATAAGGCTCTCAAGCGCACGCTTGTTAAGGTCCGTACCGTGTATTCTTTTGCAGAAATTGTAAAAAGATGTGAATTTGCCGAGCTGCCGCTCTGCGATTATTTTTGATATAAGCCCCCTACCGAGGTTTTTAACCGCCAAAAGTCCGAAACAGATATTGCCGGAGCTGACGGTGAAGCTCTCTTCGCTCTCGTTCACATCGGGCGGCAATACCTTTATGCCCAGACGAGCGCACTCGTTAGTGTATTCCGCAACCTTTGAGGCACTGTCAAGCACACTGCTTAAAAGCGCCGCCATAAATTCGCACGGGTATCTGCACTTTAAATATGCGGTTTGATAAACAAGGTGCGCATAGGCCGCGGCGTGTGATTTGTTAAAAGCATATGAAGCAAAAGATGACATATCGTCAAACACCGCGTTTGCGTCTATTTCGCTGATGCCGTTTTTTATACAGCCCTCAACAAAAGCTTCGCGCTCTTTCTCCATAACGTCATGCTTCTTTTTGGACATAGCTCTGCGAACTATATCCGCATGACCGAAAGAGTAGCCCGCAAGAGTTCTGAAAATCTGCATTACCTGCTCCTGATAGACCATACAGCCGTTGGTGACATCAAGTATCGGCTTTAAAAGCGGAGTGCGGTATCTTATATCTTCGGGATGATGTCTGTTATGAATATATGTGTCGATAGAATCCATAGGACCCGGACGGTAGAGAGAGAAAACCGCGATAATATCTTCTATATTCTCCGGCTGCAGACCTATAAGAACGCTCTTCATACCTGCGGATTCAAGCTGAAACACGCCGTCGGTATATCCCTTTGAAATCATCTCAAAGGTGAGCGGATCTTCCATATCTATATTTTCGAGTGAAAAATCCGGCTCTTTGTTTTTTATCATCTTCACACTGTCGGATATAACCGTCAAAGTGCGAAGACCGAGAAAATCTATTTTTAAAAGCCCGAGTTCTTCGAGAGTGGTCATGGTGTACTGCGTAACGGGTACATTATCGTTAAGAGCCAAGGGAACGTAGGTGCTCACCGGGTCTCTTGTGATAACAACGCCTGCCGCATGGGTCGAGGTGTGCCTCGGCATACCCTCAACCTTTCTCGCCATGTCAATCAGCTCTTTTATTTGCTCAGACGAGTCATACAGAGCTTTAAACTCGGAGCTTTTTTTCATCGCCGAATCGAGAGTTATATTAAGCTCTCTCGGCACAGCTTTAGACACTGCATCCGTGACGCTGTAAGGCACGCCGAGCGCTCTGCCGACATCTTTTATAGCTGCCTTTGCGGCGAGAGTTCCGAAAGTGACAATCTGCGCCACATGATCTTCGCCGTATTTGTGAATTACATAATCTATGACCTCTCCCCTGCGCTCATAGCAAAAATCCACGTCAAAATCGGGCATACTTACGCGCTCGGGGTTTAAGAAACGCTCAAACATCAAAGAATATTTCATCGGGTCTATGCCCGTTATGCCTATGCAATATGCGGCGATGCTGCCTGCACCCGAGCCTCTGCCGGGACCGACGGGTATATTTTTGCTTTTGGCATAATCTATAAAATCGCTGACTATGAGATAATAGTCAACATATCCCATTTTATTTATAACACCGAGCTCATATTCGAGTCTTTCAACATATTCTTTGGGAACATCTTTGCCGTATCTTTTATAAAGTCCGTTAAAGCAGCGTTCTCTGAACCATTCGTAATGGTCTTTGCCACCGGGCACATCAAAATTCGGCAATTTCGTTTCGCCGAACTCAAACTCGACATTGCACTGCTCGGCAATCACCTGCGTATTGTCTATCGCTTCGGGAACGTGAGAAAAAAGTTTTCTCATCTCGTCCTCGCTTTTGAGATAAAATTCGTCCGTCTCAAAATCAAAGCCCGTGCTCTCGTTTATTGTTTTATTGGTTTGTATGCAGATGAGCACCTTTTGAATTTTGCTGTCTTCTTTATAAACATAGTGCGCGTCATTTGTGGCAACAAGCGGTATGCCCGTCTCTTTTGAGAGCTTAATAAGCTGAGGCTCTATGCTCATCTGTTCTTTTAGCCCGTGATTTTGAAGCTCTAAATAATAGTTGCCGTCGCCGAAAACGTTTTTATACCACAGCGCGGTTTCTTTTGCGCCGTCATAGTCGCCGCGCATCAAAGCTTTGGGTATTTCACCCGCAAGGCAGGCAGAGAGTGCGATTATTCCCTCATGGTATTTTTGAAGAAGCTCTTTATCAACCCTCGGTTTTGTGTAAAAGCCGCTTGTCCAAGCCTCCGACACCATTGCGATAAGATTTTTATAGCCGGTATTGTTTTTACAAAGCAAAACGAGGTGGTAACGCTCGCTGTCAAGTGCATGAACCTTGTCATGCCTTGTTCTTGCGGCAACATACACCTCACAGCCTATTATCGGTTTTATCCCCTTGGCTTTTGCTTTTTTATAAAAATCGACCGCGCCGTACATAACGCCGTGGTCCGTTATTGCAACAGAGGTTTGACCGAGCTGCTTTGCCCTGTCCAATAAAGTGTCAAGGCGGCATGCACCGTCAAGAAGACTGTATTGCGTATGAAGATGCAAATGTGTAAAACCGCCCATAACTTTCTCCTATTTTTTTAGTTTCTCGGATATTTCAATAAGCTTGTCCAACCTGTGTTTAACACCCGAACGTGACAAAGGCTCCGAAAGATTTTCGCCGAGCTGCTTTAAAGACATATCGGGGTTTTCAAGCCTCAAAAGTGCGAGTTCTCTGTAACCGTCGGGCAAAGTATCAAGCCCCTGGCGGGTTTTGATAAGCTCTATCGCTTCAACCTGCGCAAGACCCGCCTTGACGGATCTCTCTATGTTGGCGCACTCAAAATTCACCTTGCGGTTGACCTTATTACGCATATCCTTTTGAATTTTTATGGACATAATCTCAAGTGTGGACATCTGTGCGCCCATAAGCGTGAGCATATCCTCAATATTTTCGCTGTCTTTTATATATATAACATGACTGCCTTTTCTGACGACTGTTTTTGCGCTTATGCCCGTATCGCTTATCAGCTTATACAAATCTTGGCTGAGCTTTAAAAACGGAACGACAAACTCAAGATGATAATTTCTCTTCGGGTCGGTTATACTGCCGCAGGCGAGAAAAGCACCTCTCAAAAAGGCGGCAAAGCAGCAATCGTCCGCAAGGTTGCCTCTGTTTATTCTTAAATTGACCTGATTCGGTTCGTGACCGAAAAGATCCAAAATATCTTCTGTTTTTTCTCTGTCTGTTATTTCAAAAACATATTTTTTATTTTTTTGCTTTACGGCGCAAACGGTTTCGCCGAGACAATTTGTTAAAAGAGAATTTACATGCTCCGCCGCAAAATCATATTCGGTAGAAAATTTGATTTCTCTTTGAGAAAAGCTTTTGCCCATTATAAGTGCGCCGTAACACTCGGCAAAACGGCAGCACTCGTCCGCCTCCTGCGAGATGCCGCAAAGCTCTTTTTTAACTTCACCTGTAAAAGACATAATGGCACCCCGCTATTTGTTTATATCTCTGTGGCTGACGCTCACGCTGAAGCTGCCGTTTCCCAAATGCTCGCTCATCTCTTGTGCAAAGCACACCGAACGGTGTCTGCCGCCCGTGCAGCCGAAGCCTATGACGAGCTGACCCTTGCCCTCTTTAACATATAGCGGCAAAAGGTAATCTACAAGGTCATAAAGTTTTTTCAAAAGCGTTGTAGCCTCGTCAAACTTCAAGACATAATCTTTTACGGGTTTATCGAGCCCTGTTTTTTCTTTAAGCTCCGGCTCATAAAACGGATTCGGAAGACATCTGACATCAAACACCAAATCACAGTCGGTCGGAATACCGTATTTAAAGCCGAAAGACATACAGTGTATTTTCATAGCCGCATACGGTTTATCGGTCATCATCTCGGTAACGCGCCTTTTACACTCGACTGCGGAAAGGCTCGAAGTATCAAGGTAATAATCCGCCACGGCACGAATTGAGCTTAAACGGTTTCTCTCCATAGCTATGCTCTTAGAGAGTGAGCCGCCGTTTTCGTTAAGAAGCGGATGCACGCGCCTTGTCTCTTTATATCTTCTGACAAGAATGGGGTCGTCCGCGTCAATAAAAAATATTTTGTATGTGAAGCCCTCGTTTTTCAAAGCCGTCAAATAATCGAGTGTTTCGTTAAGATGTCTGCCGGAGCGTATATCCGTCACAAAAGCCACTTTCGGATAAGAATCCGCCGCATTTTGGAGCAGCTTTGCAAATGTTATTATAAGTTGGGGCGGCAGATTATCGGCACAGAAATAGCCGAGGTCTTCAAGTGCGTCGACCACCTTTGATTTGCCCGCGCCGGACATACCCGTAACAATAAGAATCTCCATAAATAATATTCACCCAAGCCGAAAATCAGTCGATAAGCTTTATCTCCGGCTCAAGTTTTACTCCCTTTTCTTTTAGCACTTTGTCTTTTATATATTCAATAAGGTCCATAACATCTTTTGCGCTCGCCGAGCCTTTGTTTATTATGAAACCCGCGTGTTTTTCGCTGACCTGCGCTCCTCCGATACTAAAGCCTTTGAGCGAACACTCCTCAATAAGCGCGCCGGCAAAATAGCCCTCCGGCCGTTTAAACACACTGCCTGCACTCGGATATTCAAGCGGCTGTTTGCTTTTGCGCCTTGACATAAAATCGTCCATCTTCGATTTTATCTCTTGAGCACTGCCGTTTTTAAGAGCAAATGTTGCGCTGAGCACCGCACATGAATTTTCGCTGAAAACGCTTTTTCTGTAACCTAGGTGCATATCGTCTTTTTTCATGACTTTTATTTCGCCCTGCGGCGTGAGATATTCACATTCTTCGATAATATCTTTGATTTCTCCGCCGTAAGCCCCCGCGTTCATATACACCGCTCCGCCCACGCTGCCGGGTATTCCGTAAGCAAACTCAAGCCCCGAAAGCGAATGAGAAAGCGCGAGCCTGCACACTCTCATAAGAGACACGCCTGCGTCGCTTTTTATTCTGCCCGAACCGAGATACCGAACCTCTGCCGAGTCAAAGCACATAGAGACAACAACCGCGTCTATTTTGCCGTCTGCAAAAAGCATATTGCTGCCGTTGCCGAGAAGTATAACTCTTGCGGAGCAGTCTTTACACTTTTTTAAAACGGCTTTTAATGAGTCTGCATTTTTCGGAACTATAAACAGCGCGGCTTCTCCTCCGATTTTAAACGAAGTGTGAGCGCTCATAGGTTCGTTATATGATGTTTTGCAGCCGTTCTCTGCGGCAAAGTCAAAAATTTCTTTATAATCTGTCATAATCTCACCGATTTATTCGCCGAGCATTGCCGCGCCGATTATTCCCGCATCGTTGCCGAGCTGAGCTTTGCAGATTTCGGTCTGCTTTTGTGCGTATTTTGAATATCTCTCTTCAACAACATATTTGCGTATAGGTGCGAGCAAGGTTTCGCCCTCGTTGCAAATTCCGCCGCCTACGCAAAGAACATCCGGCTGGAAGACGTTTATGACGTTTATTATACCGACCGCAACATAATAGATATATTTATCCACAACTGCCTTCGCCGCCTCGTCGCCCATTCTCATGGCGTCAAATGCGGTTCTGCCGTTAACGCTCTCAATATCGTTGCCGGCACAGTTCCACATTTTGCTCTCGGGATTTTCTTTCATCGCCTGTTTGGTCTGTGCTATAAGCGCGGTTGCGGAGGCATAACTCTCCCAGCATCCCTTTCTGCCGCAGGTACACTCGGCACCGTTTACGTTTATAACCGTATGACCTATTTCGCCGCCTGCGGAATTGGCTCCTCTGAAAACCTTACCGTCAATAACAATACCGCTGCCTACGCCTGTGCCGAGAGTTATCGCAATAAGATTTTTGCAGCCCTTGCCTGCGCCTGCATAAAGCTCGCCGAGAGCGGCGCAGCTTGCGTCGTTTGCAAAAAAGCAGGGCTTACCCGTGAGTTCTTCAAGCATTTGCTTTGCGGGAACTTTATCAAAGCGCAGATTGTTTGAATAATCAATATAGCCCGTCTCATCGTTGACAGAGCCGGGTGTGCCCACGCCGATAACATTAACGTCGTCAAGGCTTATGCCTGCGTCGTCCGCCGCCATGGATATGCATTTTGCTATGTCTTCAAAAATTTCTTCGGCAGGTCTCGGTGAATTTGTTTTTGTTTTGCCTCTGCCTATTATATTAAAGTCCTCGTCAACCACACCTACCGATATGTTTGTTCCTCCGAGGTCAACACCTATTCTGTACATAAAAAATCCTCCTGATATATATTAAAAATCATGCCAAATTTCAAGCTCTTTTTCTTCGGGTACAATGTCCTCTGTCATACCGAGGTTATGAAGCAGCTGCCTTGCCGCGTTATAGCCCATCTTTTTTTGGCGGTTGTTCATGGCGGCGGCCTCTATTATAATCGAGAGGTTACGTCCGGGCTGAACGGGAACGGTGGAAATCGGCACCTTTATGCCGAGTATATCGGTGTACTCGCTCTCTATACCGAGCCTCTCGTATGTTTTGCCCTCTTCCCAAGGTTCAAGCTGAATAACCATATCAATTTTTTCTGTGAGCTTAACCGCGCCGACACCGAAAATGCGCCTTGCGTTTATTATGCCTACGCCGCGCACTTCTATAAAGTGACGTATGTTTTCGGGAGCCGAACCGACAAGCGTGCGCGACGATGTGCGCCTTATTTCAACAGCATCATCGGCTATGAGCCTGTGACCTCTTTTAATAAGTTCAAGCGCGGTTTCGCTCTTGCCTACGCCGCTCTCGCCGAGTATAAGAACGCCCTCGCCGTGAACCTCAACAAAAACGCCGTGGCGAGTTATGCGCGGTGCCAGCTCTATGTTAAGGTATGATATTATTGCCGACATACAGCTTGAGGTTGCGTCTTTTGTTTTAAGAAGCGGAACACTGTATTCTTTTGCGAACTCCATAAAATCATCGGAGTAGTTCTGCCCTCTTGTTGCAAGAACCGCGACAGGCTTCATAGACATGAACTTTTTAATTCTCGCCCTCGCCTCTTCGGACGAAAAACTGCCGATATACGACATCTCCTGTGCACCGAGGAACTGGATACGGTGATTGTCAAAATACTGATCGAAACCGGTGAAAATAAGCCCGGGTCTGCTGACGTCCGGCGATATTACCGCTCGGTTTTTCATATCCTCCGGAGCATAGGCGACCTCAAAGCCGTGAGCCTCTATTATTTTATCTAACGACACGGAATATTTACTGTCCAAGATTTATCTCCTTTCAAAAGAGTTGATAGACCTTATTTTGCCTTTTATATTATATAACAAAATCCTCCTGCTTCCAATAGGTTTTTTAAAAAAATATGCAATGAATTAACAAAGCACGAAAGAAACATTGCCGTCTTTCGTGCTTTATATTTTTAAGTATTTATTCCGAGGCTCACAGACAAAGCCTGATTGACGCGCGTCATATCCTGCTCGTCAAGATTGCCCATCTTTTCTTTAAGCCTTTTCTTGTCAAGCGTTCTTACCTGCTCAAGCAAAACGATAGAGTCTTTTGCAAGTCCGCAGCCGTGAGCATTGACCTGAATATGAGTCGGCAGTTCCGTCTTAAATCGCCTGCTGGTTATCGCAGCCGCAATGACCGTGGGGCTGAATTTGTTGCCGACATCGTTTTGCACTATCAAAACAGGTCTAACTCCGCCCTGCTCAGAGCCTATAACCGGGCTCAAATCGGCATAATAAATATCTCCCCGTTTTACTGTCATTTCTATCACTCTCCGTAATTTAATCAGCAAAATTATTTTTGCCGATTTGGGGCGGTTTTAAACATTTGATTCGGGGAAATCAAACATACCCCGTATATAATATTCAGAAAAGTGATAAAACGGTTATTTTATTGCCGACCCGTGAAAGATATAACAGCATTTTTGCATTTAAAAGAAATTAAATTACCTCTGCTGTCTGCGGTAAAAACAGCGTCGTTACATTCATATTCATATATGCCGTCGCTCTTTTTTTGCAGAACTTCTCCTTCGGCGGACCTGAGTTCTTTTGAAAACTTATAAAAAACAAAGTCGTCCGGCAAATCCGAATAAGAATATTTAAGATCCGTTTCTGCAAAAGAACAGCTTATCTCATTGCCCGAACAGGCGAATTTAAAGCCCTCCAGCTCCTGCGGAGACGAAACCGAGAATATAATTTTTTCGCCGTCCCACGCCGATGTTCCGCCGTATTGCACAGAGTTTGACTCGGCGGTAAACGAAGCGTTCAAAGACTCTTTGTTAATATATATTTCATCATGCCGATTTTTTGACGAACAGCCTGAAAGCAATAATATAAAAATAAGAGTTACGGCGGCAATTTTTCTCAATAAAATCAGCCCTTGTTTTCAAATTTTGAAAACAGCCTCGGCAAATAATCTATCATGGCAGACGGTGTAAGAGCGCGCATAGAGGTCTTTTTTGCAAGCTCATCGCCGCAAAGACCGTGAAGATACGCACCGCAAACTGCGGCGCTTTGTGCGCTCATACCCTGTGCGCAGAAAGAAGCTATCATGCCCGCGAGCATATCTCCGCTGCCGCCTGTTGCCATGCCTGCGTTGCCTGTGGGGTTTATGCAAACGGCAGAATCCGGGCTAGCCACAACGGTATTGCAGCCTTTAAGTACTATAACTGCGCCGCTGAGAGAAGAAAAGGCGCGTGCCGTTTCAATTCTCTTTTTTTGAATTTCTGAAACAGAGAGCCCGGTAAGCCTTGCCATTTCACCGGGGTGCGGAGTAAGAATCACCTGCGCTTTGGCGGTTTTCAATATATTTATATTTTTGCTGAGCGCATTTATTCCGTCCGCGTCGATTATAATCGGACATTCGGCATTTTCTATAACCGAGCAAACAATTTTTTCGGTGTTTTCGTTTACGCCTATTCCGCAGCCGATAACAACCGCCGAGCATTTTTCGAGAAAATCGAGTATGGGTTTTTCTGCTCCCGCGCCGAAAAATCCGCCGTCATCGTCAAGCGGCATCATCAAAGGCTCGGTGAGCTTCGGTGCTATTGCGCAATACGCGCTCTCGGGGAATGCGCAGGTCACAAGACCCGCACCGCTTTTAACCGCGGCTTCGGCACAAAGCACAGCCGCACCCTGCATTGTTTTGCTGCCGCATATGCACAGCACTCTGCCGAAATCGCCCTTGTTGGAGTCTGCCTCTCTTTGCGGCAAAGCGTCTTTAACAAATTTGTTGTCGGCAGACAAAAAAGCACAGCCGCCGTCAATTTCATAGCATTTATTCCCGAAGCCTATATTTATAACGAATACTTTTCCGCAATAATCGGAAGCCGGCTTTAAAACGTGAACGGGCTTTTTGCAGCTGACGGCAAGGGTATAATTCGCCGAAATATGAGCACCCGTTACTTTGCCGCTGTCGCCCTCAAGCCCGCTCGGAATATCCACCGAGATAACCGTTTTGTTCATTGAGTTTATATCTTTCACAAGCTCTGCGGCAGCGCCCCTCATTTCTCCCTTGAAGCCGATACCGAAAATGCAGTCTATAATAACGTCGCTTGACATTATCATACCGAAGCTCTCGCCGGCGGAGCAACTCAAATCGCTTATTTCAACAGGCAAATCCTTTAAAAGCGAATACATCTCTGCCGCTTCCTCCGCTTTCGGTTCGCCGCAGACAAGCACCACGCCCACTCTGACTCCTTTTTTGCAAAGGCAGCGCGCAATCACGAATCCGTCGCCGCCGTTTTTGCCGTTTCCGCAAAGAACGCAAACCGACATATTCTTTTTATCTGCTCGGTTTATAATACCGTAAGCCTTTTCGGCACAGGCTTCGCCGGCATTTTCCATCATTTTTATATATGACATTCCTCCTTTGTTGGCGTTACGCTCTATCTCTCTCATTTGTTCGCAAGTATATATTCTCATAAAAATCTCCTTTTGCAGATTTATATTCTTTAAATATTTTAACACATTTTAATGCAAAATCAACGCAGAAGCACCGCACGGACATAAAAAAGTGCAAAATACCCCTTGTTAATTCTTTAAAAGTAGTTTATAATAACATATTGAGTAGACGGAGGTGTTTGCAATGACTGACAAAACCATAAAATTTTCGATTAAAGAAGACCACGAAAACGAAATGCGAACCGCATTACAATCGGTGTATAACGCTTTGAGCGAAAAGGGATACAACCCCATAAGTCAAATAGTGGGCTATCTTCTTTCAGAAGACCCGACATATATCACAACTTATAACAACGCAAGAAGCATCATCAGAAAAATCGACCGCGATGAGTTGTTGCAGTCTCTTGTCAAAAACTATCTTGACTTATAATTCAGGGAGGTACCGTTTTGGCTAAGAAAAACGAAATAAAATTTTTAACATACAAGGGCAAACCTCTTGTTCGCAGCGGCAACACTATTTATTACGGCGATATGAACGATCCGTTTGTTATAATGCTTTCTATAACAAGCACAAAAGAATTTAAGGGCATGACGATAGCCGACCGTGTTGTTGTGCAGATGCTCAACACCGATCCGGATTGCAGACCGAGAGAGCGAATTGTTAAAAAGGCCGAAAAGAGAGGTCTTTACAACGCAATGGACATCGGTTCTATTTGGCTTCAGCGTGCACTTGAAAAGGGCAAAGCTTAAATTTTAAAAAACAAAGACAGGCAGAACAGCTATTTAACGCAATGTTCTGCCTGTTTTTTACATTTTAACTATTATATTGAGGAGTGTATCGGCAACCGTATCGCACTTTGTTGCCGCGCCGTTGAGGTGGTGGTACACTTCTTTATATTTTAAGATAATTCTGAAATCATCCGTCTCATAAAGATGTGCGAGCGCCGTATGGTATGTTGTTGTGAACTCATTTTCGAGTTTTTTAACTTTAACGGCGTCAACGGTTGAGATGTCTTTATTATTCTCAAGGTTTGAAACAGCCGAGAGAAGATCGACAGTCATCATTCTGAGCATATCGCTCATTTTAAGCATTGTTTCATCGGGCGCGATTTTATAAAGCTTCATTTCCATTACGGTAGCCCATGCCGCGTCTATAACATCGTCAATATCGCTCGAAAGCCTGAAAAGGTCTTCTCTGTCAATAGGTGTGATAAAGGTTTTGTTTATTTCGGAGATAAGCAGTCTGCGCGCATTATCGCCGTCAACCTCAAAGTTCTTTATCGACTTGCTTAGCTCTTCGGTGGGTTCGTTGCAGAACTTGCAAAACTCCGCGATACCCTCCATGGTTACCTTTGCCTGAGCCTCAAGCAAATCATAGAATCCTCTTTTTTGTTTTTTGCTTTTTTTGCCGAACATATAAACCACCCTTTCAGGTACATTGCTTTTAAAATCAGCCGACTGCGCCTATTTTTTCCATTCTTTCGGTGAAATCCTTATCGCTCATTGCCGAACCGTCGGAGTAATAACTCCCCTGCTTTTCGCCCGAAACGATATATCTTGCAACAAATCCGCCGTCTGCATCATAATAATTATAACCTATTACCTGTGCATAATCATCATAAATATATTCTTCGGTGAATTTTTTATCACCGTCTTCGCCATAATAATCCATTTTGACGGTCAAGCCGTCATCGGTAAGATGTGCCACGTTTTCACCGTCGGCAGAGTCAATTTGAGTTGTTTTGACTGCCTCGCCGACCTTGGTTGTGGTCTGCAAAGGCTCGGTAGGAGTATCGCTTTTGTCTTTTGTGCCGCATGAAGTAAGAAGCACCGTGCAAATAAGCGCCGCGGCTATAATATATAAATACTTTTTCATCGGTATCACCACTTGCAATTATAGTATATCCGGCGGAATTTGTAAAGAATTAAAAGATAAAAAAGCTCTTGCAATTTCAAATATTAAAAACCGCCGCAAGAAATTTTCCCGCGGCGGTGCTTTTACCTCTGCGATTTATCAGTTTAATAAGGAACAATATAAAAATATATTTTATTCTCTTGAGGCGAAAGAAACACAAGTCTCTTTTCTTCATTATAATATTTATCGGAATAAAGAAATTTTTGGGTTTCAATAAAATTATTAAATTTTGCATCGGCTTTTTCCCTAAGCTCTTGTTTCTCATACCTAAAATCATCGGTTTGCGGTATTTTTGAAGTAAGCGTCCAATCGTCATATTTTTTCAACAATTCGTCGTAATACTCTTCGGTTACGGTCAAATTTCCCGAACAATAATAGTCATCTACCCCTCCCAAAAATATATCGGTCGGAGTAAGATATACTTCGCAGTTTACTGTTGATGATTTCAAATCATCATCAAGCGATACATATTGACCCAGAGTTTCCATATCTGATATTTCAATCGTTTTGCCCTCATATTGCGGGGCCAACCTCTCGCTTTCTTCTACTATATAAGTAACAACAAGATAAATACTAAGATAAAAAATTGCCACTAAAGAAAGTAAAGAAGCACAAACAATAATTATTATTTTTAATGCTTTCGGCATAACCATACCTCACAAAAATCAATAGTTTTGTTAATATGTCGGTGCTGCAAACACGAGGTTATTCTTCGGCATAACCGACGACAAATTGTTTTGAAATTGCCGCCTTTTCGGTATCACCTATATTATAAGGCAGGATAACGCGATAAGTTCCGCACTTCAGGTTATCTAATTCCGAAATATCAAAGACAAGATCCAAGGCGGTGGGTGAAATTATTTTTGCACTGTCCCCCGGCAGAATTTTGACCGGAAATTTTTCCGTATAACTTTTCCATATATCCAAATCATAAATTGTATCTGTTTCGTCAAGCGAATACCATGTGCCGTTTATTTTCTTTTCGAGTTTAAACGGAGAACAAGAAATGTTTTGAGAAATATTGTTGTTTACTGTAAAGCCGAAATGCATATATTGTATTCCGACAAAATCTTCGTTTAAATTTATTGAAATATCTTCTGTATTCTTTAAACCGTTATAGGGGCTGATTTTGCTTTTGATATTTGATTTTTCGGATTTGCTTTTTTCTATATATGTTTTATTATAAACATCAAAATTGTAAACATATTTTTTTATTCCGTAATCGGCGACAACAATATAAGAGCAATTTTCTGACTCATAAAGCGGTGACAAATAATAGCACCCGTCTTGCTTGTTATATGAAGCTTTCAACTTTTTATTTTCGTTGCCCAAAGTATTCGGTTCATATACGCGCAACGGTTTGCGCGAGGGTTTAAAGCTGATTTTGGCACTGGCGGGAACGGCAACGATTTTAAAATTATAATCAACAATATCAGCCGATGCGTCGTATTCATCTTGCAATGTGTTATAAAAATAAAGCCCGGAGCATGTAAATTCTATTTTCTGATTTTCTGCCGTAATCACTGCCGCGTCATCGGCATATTTATTACCCGCTATTATCAATACAGATAAAATAACTGCGGCAGAGACAATACAAACAACAATTTTTTTCACATTATTCACTCCAAACGCCCCAATTTAATCACTTTTATAATATATTATAAAAATTTATATGTCAATATTTATGTCAATTTACAGAATCCCCCGAAATCGTAACGAAATCGGGGGATTTGAAAAGCTTTAATATTATCGGCCTTTGAGTAAAAAGCAAATATGCTGCCGTAACCTGTTGCGGCACAAAACAAAATTATATCAATTATTATTTAACCGGCTTGCCAAACTGCTCAATGATTATTTTAAAAATATTTATTATTATATTTTTAATGAGCGTGAACAGGTTCGGGCTTTCAATCGGGCTTCCCCTGTCCTCGTCGGTCATGGGTCTGATTGATTCAACATTGTTTTCGTCTTTATCAAAAATAAGATATTGAGGAATACTGCTGTCGCTGAACACCGTAAGCGGCTGCTCGCCGTGTCTCAAAATTTTATAAATGACCATATACAGCACCCACGGATAGCAATCGTGATTGAGGTTCTGAACATACCATGTCGTATCCGGGAAAAGTGCCGTTGAAGCGTCAATTGCAAGATCCGGAGAAATATATTTATCCGTTCCGTTTGCCTTTGCCTGCGCGATATATTCATCGCTCAGTTTTTTGCCTATAGGCGCAGTAGTCGTTCCCGGAGCCTGCTGCTCACAAGTTGTAAGCATATCGCTCTGCAAATCGGCATTATAAACAATAGGATATAGCTGATAGCCGTATTTTGCAATTATCGAAACATTTACGCCGTCCGCCTCCATCTGTTTATACATAGAAGTAAGCTTCGAGCCGACAGTTTCGTGATAGTGATTTATTTTTTCGATAAGTCCCGCATACTCATCCTCAACGCCCGCAAAGATATAATCTCTCGCTTCTTCAAATCTGTCGGCAGAAACCATAGCCCAATAAGCCGGGAAAGTGCCGTAACAGACCCTCATAACATCGGGAATCACATATTTTGCAACCTTTGTACCCGTTTTGTTAAAATAATCCATTGTCATATCAAGCCCGTTTAACTTGTTGCTGAGTGTTATAATCTCTTTAATAAGCATAAACAAAGGTGAGTTGCCGAGATTCTGAGTTGCAAAGAAATCAACTCCGTCGGCATCGAAATACAGCTCGCCGTTGAAAAGCGAATTGTTTACCTCTGTGCCGAAGCAGATTGAATTGTAAAGCACAACGTCATCGACGTCCTCCCAGCCGTATTCCGCAAGATAAGCGGAAAGGATTACCGTTCCAAGACATCTTGCAAGAAGCTTAACCCGTGAATGACCTGTTACTTTCTTAACGGCCTGAATATACTCGTGGAGGTCGTCCGCAGTTTCACACGGGTCAATGCGGCTGTCATACTGATAAAAATATTTGTAAATTTCGTCATGCGCTCCGTTGGCTGTGCTTACATCGTTTGAAAGCTTATGTACATCCGTAAGCGGAAGACTTTTCCAATTTTCGCAAGTCTTTTGACCTGAATTGTTCGGAACTTCACCGTTATTATCAAGCATATAATCCTTGCAAAGCTCAGCCATATAGCGAGTGAACTGTGTTTTAAATTCCGAAAAATCGTCTGTCAGATATCCCTTTGTATAAATAGGAACAAGGTCCTTTGCCGCTCTCTTAATAAATTCTTCCGAAAAAACGGGAATTTCATAGCTGTCCGGATCGTCCTTATCAATGTATATCGGCGAACGTCCGCGCACATAGATAATCGGCACCTCATCACAGTCGCAGGAAGTCCCCGTCATTGCGCTCGCTGGAGCGACAGCCATCACAAAGATTACCAAGCTTAAAAACACTGCTAAAAACTTTTTCAAAACAATCTCTCCTCTATACCAGTCTATCCGCACTAAGCAATACAACAGCCTACCTGCGTTATAGTTATAATACACTGTGCTGCCGCCGGTGTCAATAGACACAGAGAGACGATTGTCGCCTAAAATATAAGTACGCTTCAATCAAATATGTTTCGCCTCAGTAGCTTGCATATAAAAAATCACTCCTCGAAGAAGTTACTCTTCGGGGAGTGAAAAAATGCCGATAAATATTCTTATTCGCCGAAATATCTCTTAAGAAGACCTGCGAAAGCTCTGCCGTGCCTTGCCTCGTCACGAGCCGAAAAGCTCAAAAATATTGACAAATAAGGATATTTTATTGTAGTATTATCATAGAAATTGTAGTAAATTTGTAGTTGTTCTATAAAATGTACTATTTTTACTATTATATTTTGAAATATTTTCGTCGCTACAATTAATTATATCTCAATAGTTAGAATTAACAAATATTAATTTTAAGCAGGTGATATTAATGATAAAAAAACCAGATGTATTTAGAATTGATGAAAAGAACAAAAACAGTGCTTGGGGTTGGAAATATTATAAAGACTATAAGGATGGCACTAAGCCCGTTCGTAAGCTTATTACACAACGCAAAGATGGAACCCCATACAAAACCAAAAAGGAAGCAGAAGAAGCTCGTGAGGCATTTATTCGTACAGAGCATATCAGACATGGGTTAGGTTGTAATACCGAGGCAACTCTTTCCGATGTTTACAAAACATATTCAAACACCGAAACATGGCGAAGTCTTGCACTTGGCACTCAGCGTCGCTATGACTCCTCCTGGCGTGTGCATATTAGTCCAGAATTAGGCGATTTTAAGATAGCGTCGATAACTGCCTTCCAACTTCGTGAGTACCTTCTACAAAAATATAATAATGGAGTAACATTTTCTAATCTGGAAAATATATATAAAGTCCTTAGCATTTTATTTCGATATGCAGCAAATGTCGGTATCATCCAACTTAAAGTATATAAAGACATGTTTAAGGAAACTACCGGTTTACGCATAATGCCTGAAAAGATGAGAGGTGAGATTAAAAAACCACCAATAACATTTAGTGATATTGAATTATATAATATGGAGAAATATTTGCGTGATACTAATTCTCCTTTCCTTACAGTGTATATGCTTGCACGTTATGCCGGACTACGCCGCAGTGAGTGTCTTGGAATACGCTGGTCCGATGTTAATTTTAAAAATGGCACATTAATTTCAAAGTTTCAGATGCTATATGATGATAAAGAAAAAATAAACTACCTAACGCCTGCCAAGACTCATAAAGGTTATGCTCGCGAAATAATAATGTGCCCGGTTCTTCAAATGCATCTAAGTGAGCTATATAAAAAACAAAACGAACATAAAAAGTCGGTGGGCTATCAAAACACAGAAAAAATTGTTATAAGAACAGTTGATGAAAAAACTCATAAAAAAATAGAAACATATACTATAGGGGGGGATTTTGTCAATCGACGCTTAAACGGAGAACTCATAATTCCGGGAAGTCTTAGACGATTGGCTGACACACTAAACAAGGTTCTTAGAAAAGAAAAGAGACCTTTCAAGCTTCATAATCTTCGCCATGATTTTGCAACACGATGTGCTACAAATGGTGTAAGTTCTCTCAAATTATGTGTGATGATGGGCCATGAAAAATATGAAACCACTATGAAGTATTATATCAATTCATCCAATGACGAGCTTGACAACAAAACACGCAAACTGTTTGCAGAAATATTTGCACCTAAAGAAGTTAATATCTTAGAAAATGATGTATCCGTTGAATTAAACGAAGCTCTCGATAAAGTACCTCTTTCACATCCCGTTCCTAAAGATGAAATAAGTGAAAGTGCGAGCATTATCGGTTCATTATATAGCGAAATTGAACAGCAAAAGAAAGCAAAGCGTGTTATTAGATATGATGTAATATCTCAAACTCAAGATGCTAATACTGTTCAATTAGTTTTTGAAGATGGTAACGAGATAATCGTTGATATACCCTGTGACAGTGAATTCTGATGCAAAGACATAGTCATATTCTCCGAACCCAACTTCAATGCCGCAAATCAAACGACCAAATGAAGAAAACCCCCAACCGCCGGAATAACCGACAGTCGGGGGTTGTGATTATATTTATGTAGGTCAGATAGTAGAATTGCATCCATTCATTCACAATCAGTGAATATCCAAGCAATTTTTTCTCATTTATCTTCTATTTACAAGTCAATTTATATTCTAACAACAATTAAAATAAAGCATCAGTCTTCCATCACATTATCCGTCCAAAGCTCGCACTGCGTCATAACAGTTTGAACAGCATCGTCCATCCCTTCGGGCGGATACTTGTGTTTCTTCAGAAGTTTTTTAATGAGCATACGCATTCTTGCTCTTGCGGACTCTCGTTTCTGCCAGTCAATCGTCTTATTCCTGCGGAGAGTATCGGCAAGCTCTTTCGTAATGGCAATAAGTTCGTCATTTTCGTAAAAATCTTTGATTGCCTGCGGCTTTGTGAGGGCATCGTAGAATGCAAGTTCATCGGCTGTAAGTCCGAGCTGGTCACCATCTTTTTGTGCTGCCGCAATCTGCTTTGCCAGTTTCAGCATTTCTTCAATGACTTCTTCATTGGTCAGCATACCATTCAAATATGCATTGAGCGAACGCTGCATAATCTCGCTGAACTTTTCGGACTTGACCACATTTGTCCTGCGATAAACAGATACCTGTTCTGCAATAAGTTTTTTCAATAGCTCGACCGCAAGGTTCTTTTCTTTCATATTTGCGACTTCTTCAAGGAATTTCGGGTCAAACAGAGAAAGCTCCTCTTTGATGTCTGAAAAAAGGTTAATTACACCGTCACTCTTGATGCTCTGCTTCAAAAGTTCATTTATTCTTGTGTTCATTTCAGACAATGATATTTTCTTGCCCACACCGGTATTTGTAAGTCTAATAACAAGAACACGAACCGACTCAAAGAACGCTGCTTCAAATCTCAATTTTTCATCAACCAATGAAGAACAAAGGGAGAGTGCCTGATGAAGCATAAGTGCTTCTTTTACAAACGAGTCTTTATCATCAACTTTTTCTCTGCCCATAATGAAGTTGACAGCGCCGCTGATAGTCTTAGACCTTTCAAGGTCTGTGCCGGTTTGAAACTTGGAATAATCAAATCCGTGGAACTTATCATGGCATACGGACAGCTTTTCTTGGAATTTCGGAAATGCAACCTTTGCAACATCGGTGTCACCGTAATTCTTTTTATCACGGGCAGTGTAATCGTTCATTGCCTTTTTAAGTGCTGTTGCAATACCCACATAGTCAACAACAAGACCACCCTCTTTGTCACGGAACACACGATTCACACGGGCAATAGCCTGCATAAGATTGTGCCCGGACATCGGCTTATAAACATACATCGTTGCAAGTGACGGCACATCAAAGCCTGTGAGCCACATATCTACAACGATTGCAATTTTAAGCGGACTGTTGTTGTCTTTGAATTTCTTTGCAAGCTCGTCCTTGTGGTGCTTGTTGCCGATTATCTCACGCCATTCTTCCGGGTCGTTGTTGCCGGAAGTCATTACAACCGCAACTTTTTCCGTCCAAGCTGGGCGCAGCTCTAAAATACGCTTGTAAATTTTCATAGCGATAGGACGAGAGTAAGCAACAATCATTGCTTTACCTGTCAACAGATTTTCTCTGTTGTTCTCGTAGTGGTCGAGTATATCGCTTACAAGCGAATTGATGGTGTTATCATTGCCGAGGATTGCTTCCATCTGACCGAGTTCACGCTTGCTCTTTTCGATAACTTCTTCGTCTGCGTTGGCGGACATAATATCATACTCGGTATCAATCAGCCGCAGCGTTGCTTCGTCGAGATTGAGCTTAATTACACGGCTTTCGTAATAAACAGGGCGGGTTGCTCCGTCCTCGACCGCCTGCGTCATATCGTAAATATCGATATAGTCGCCGAACACCTCACGAGTGCTACGGTCTTTTGAAGAAATAGGTGTGCCTGTAAAACCAATATATGTAGCGTTAGGTAAGGTGTTGCGGATAACACGAGCCGTACCGATTTTGACCTTACCGGTTTTAGCGTCCACGGTTTCTGTCAGTCCGTATTGTCCACGGTGTGCTTCGTCTGCCATAACCACAATGTTGTGGCGTTCGGACAACGCTTCGTGAGACTCCTCAAACTTTTGCATAGTGGTAAAAATAATACCGTTTGCCTGTCTGCCGGCAAGGAGAGATTTTAAGTTTTCTCTGCTTTCGGCGTGCATTGGCTCTTGCCTTAAAAATTCTTTGCACTTTGCAAACTGACCGTAAAGCTGGTCGTCAAGGTCGTTTCTGTCTGTGATAACAACAATCGTCGGGCTGTCTAACGCTTCTTGCAACAAATGGGCATAGAACACCATAGATAGCGACTTTCCGCTGCCTTGTGTATGCCAGAACACACCGCCTTTACCGTCGGTAACTGTAGCGTGCTTTGTAGATTCAATCGATTTTCTGACCGCAAAGTATTGATGATACCCTGCAAGTATCTTAAACGAATTGATACCCTCGTTAGAAAAGCAAATAAAGTTTTTTATTATATCAAGCAGTCGTGCCTTTTGGAACATACCCTCAAAGAAAGTATCAAATTGTGCATACTGCGTGTTTTCATAATCACCATCTTTTGTTTTCCACTCCATAAAGCGGTCTTCACCGGAGGTGATCGTACCCGCTTTTGAGGTCAACTGGTCGCTCATTACGCAAATTGCGTTGTAAATGAACATAGACGGAATTTCTTTCATATAGTTACGGAGCTGCCTGTACGCTTCGGAAGCGTCCGTTTCTTCACGGGACGGAGATTTAAGCTCAACCAATACAACCGGCAAGCCGTTCAAAAAGAGAATTACATCAGGGCGTTTATTGCTGTTCTCAATAAAAGTCCATTGGTTAGCAACGATAAAGGAGTTGTTGTCGGGATTTTTATAGTCAACAAGATAGACGATAGAGGAACGCTCCTCACCGTCAACAAAATATCTTACAGGGATACCGTTTTGCAGATAGTCCATAAACACGGCGTTTTTCTGCACAAGCTCTCCGTTTTCAAAGTTTTTGAGCTTGAATAAAGCATCCTGAATAGCATCATCAGGTAACCCTCTGTTCAAGCGGTACAGAGAATCAAGCAGAACTTCCTCATATAACGGACTGTAAAAGTCTCTTTCAATATCGGGACCGTATGCGTACTCGTATCCCAAATCATTTCTGAACAGCTCGATTACAGAGCTTTCATACGAAGCTTCATTATATTGCTGTAACATATATTTTTCTCCAATTATACTATAGATTTACTTATCGTTTAATATTTTAAGTTGATTCTTAAAATATTTTGAACAAAGCTTATCCTTTCTTTTATCTGATGCTAAATACTTCCATATCTTATGTAAATAGGTTGGTAGACTTATAGTGAAGATTCCATAAATCCAAGTAAATGCACTGAAATTTTTCAGAGAAAAAGTATCAATTTCAGTAGATTTTGTAATCAATTCAACAAAAGGCTTTACTTGGAAAATATAGCACAATGCAAAAAGTAATAATAATACTAATATTAATATTCCCTCTATCGCTAACGGAATGTTTTCTCGTTGAGCGAACCAATTTACCTTCTTTTGAGCTTTTTTTCTCGCAAATATTTGAGCGTGTTCTTCAGCAGATTTTTTGTTTTCCAACTGCTTTTTATATTCTTCGGTTGCTTCTTCTGATAATTCTTTTTCCGCTTCAACAGCTTTGTGAAGTTCTTCTTTATGAGTTTTTTTCTCATCAGATAAGATTTTGTCAAATGCAAGTTCTATTGAATCATTGTAATCTTCTACACTATCAAAAGAATACTCATTTTTATTTGTTAATATTTCATTGATTACAAGTTCTTTAATTTGTTTATCAATAGTTCTTTCCGATAATCTTGTCAAAAGTTCAATGGGATTGATATTAATTTCATCTTCGTCAGTATGATGGTGTCTAAGAGTCATAAACATGCAAAAAGATTTATAATCATCATTAGAGGCTCTACCTGATACTTTCAAAATAATTGATAACCATAAACTTGGAATAACTACCATAGGAATACCATCAAAAGTTTTGTCCGACCAAGCTATGAGTAATTGATCCGCTGAAACAATATACTCATTCATTTCCCACAAATTCTTTGCACTTTTCGGTCTTAACGATTCCAAAAAAAGCACTTGATTTATGTCTGTTTTAACCGATTCGTCAGTAGTGGCTCTATATGACCTTTTGGCGTTCTTGAAGGATTTCAAATCTTCAAATAATGCTGAATTTTTATCTTCTTTCAGAATATTTGAAGAATCGATGTATTCAAAATTGCTAATAGCACTATTGATTTTTTTTAGCAAAAAAGTTCTAAAAGAAATAAAGTCGTGATATTTATTTTGCGGTTCCTTACACCAATTGCAATATATTGCATAAAAATCATTATAATCAAAAGTGGAAGAAATTTTCGAAATAATATTTGGATCCACAGGTGCTTGTCCTCTTGTCATTAATTTTATAAAATTAATTTGACTGTCAATCACCCTATAAATCTCATTTAAAACGGCACTAGTATAGTAAAGTGAAACCCCTACTTCACGACATTTTTCAATAAAATTTTTAGTGACAAACATGCGGTCATCTTGATTTATTCCAGCTATTCTAAATATAATATTTGTATCAAGAAAAAATTTCTTTCCTTTAAAGATTGACTTTGAAATAACGGGATTCTTTTTTGTTGTTATTAAGCAATATTCATAGCAAGACGCAACAATCGAATATAGTAATTTATCTTTTTCAGGATTATTCCAAAGCATAAAGCCATTTATTAAATCAATTTCCCCAGGAGTTGGTTTAAATTCATTTATCACATCTTCCTCGACATTGGCTTTAAAATCTATCCCTATTATTGAATTGAAATTTTTAGCATTTGAATTAAAACAATAATACAAATATTTTTGAATAAGACTTAAAAGCTGATTAGCATCTATGTCTTGAACTTGTTCAATATAATCATTAACATATTTTTTAATTTTTTCTTCAGCAGAAATTTGTGTGGATAATTGATCATTAACTTTAGCAGAAAGCATATATTTTTTATTAACAATTTTAATTCTATTTTTTCCTCTTTTTGCTATTGCTTTCTCAATTTCCTGGATATCAAATTCTAATTGGAATCGATTTCTGATACATTTATATATTTCTAATGAAGATAACGAGCCGTTTTCCGAATCAAATATTACGCATTCAGTTAATTTGCAAATATATTTATTGCGAGTTGTCTCTCCTTGATTCTCCAAAATCATTGACAACCTCAAAAGATCGCTTTCTGTTATTTTTAACAATTTCTTTTTCCTCCTCAAAATAACTAAAATCACAATCAATTATATCATCTATCGATGAAAATAACCAATCATAAAGATTTTTACTATTCATGATATCACCTCAATACTAATTTATGCTTAATTAGTATTGATCGATTACGTCTTATTACTCATTTACCATAAGCAATAATCTTTGATAAACAATAATTTAGCGGCTTAAATTTCGATGTCGGAAACATCAAGTTCGCTGGA
>UQCF01000019.1 GCA_900539465.1 uncultured Ruminococcus sp.
AATCGCATATAAGATAAACTCCATCGGATTGGAATGTCAAAGCTCTCCATTTTAAAGGTTCATAGAGAAAATAATATACATTATTGATATAATAGCCGTTATCATACTGGCATGAATTTTTTTCGGATGATTCTTCTATAGTTGAGGCCGGTCTGTATTGTGAAAAAGTAACTGCACGGTATTTGCTGCCATTATATGTAAAGTCGGCATATTTCATCCAGTCGCCGGGTTTCATAGAGCCTGTTTTTCCGTTACCTGAAAAATATCCGTAAGATACCCAGTTCTTATTTATTTTGTCAAGTTCTGAAATAAGAGCGCTATCTTTCACCTGTGACTGCGGGTATGAGCCATACTCTATAATATCCCAAAAATATACGTTTTTAATGGTTGTGGCATAGCTTGCAAGTGATGTTGCCGAAAACAGTAACACCATTGCCAAAACCATACATAATATCCGTTTAGTTATCTTTTTCATATATAGCCCTCCTAAACATATTGTAATTACAATATAACATTTAAAATAGATGAAGTCAATGTATTTTTTGCGGCGGCATGAGGGCATGAAACCGAGACGGTGTGCCCACACGCCGCTGCCATTTCACCGTCCGCACATATGAAATTTACTGCATTTTTAACTCTTTCACCACAACATTTTAATTAGCTCTTGATTTAGATATATAAGATGTAATATAATAAAATGAATTATAATATACCGAGGTGAAACTGTTGGAGATTATTTTTACATCTGCTGTGAGATATATTCTCGCAGGGCTTTGCTGTGCGATAGTCCTTGCCTGCGTAATATCGCTTATGAGAATTAAAAACCCGCAGGTCAAGCCCGCCGTGTTTGAAGACACCGTGACGGGCGAAGAATACCCCGTAACTTATTGGGAGACTTCGATAGGCCGCAGTAATTCCTGCGACATAGTGCTTTCTTTCAGCACCGTGAGCAGGTTCCATGCCGTTTTGACAAAGCAAAAAAAGGGCTGGGTAATAACCGACACACTTTCACGCTCCGGCACATATATTAACGGCGAAAAAATCAAAGAGCCGTCTGTAATTAAAAGCGGCGACACGCTGACCTTCGGCGGTGCTTCGCTTCTTTTCAGAGAAAGGTAAAAAATGGATACATTAAAAAATGCAAAAAGAATAGTCGTTAAAGTCGGCACATCAACTCTTACATACGAAACCGGCAAAACAAATATCAGAAGAATGAAGGAGCTTGTCGAGGTGCTCTCGGACCTTGAAAACAGCGGAACACAGGTTGTTCTTGTCAGTTCCGGCGCAATAGGTGTAGGCGTGGGCAAGCTTGGCCTTAAAGAAAAACCGCATGACACCCCCGGCAGACAGGCCGCAGCTACGGTTGGTCAGTGCGAGCTTATGTTTATGTATGATAAACTTTTTTCCGAATACGGCCACAAAATAGGTCAGCTTCTTGTCACGCGTTCCGATATAGAAAATTCAGAGAGAAAAGAAAACCTTGTCAATGCGTTTGACAAGCTTCTTGAATACGGCGCAATACCGATTGTGAACGAAAACGACGCCGTTGCCGTTGAAGAAATCGTCTTCGGCGACAATGACCAGCTCTCGGCGATAGTCGCAAAGCTTATCGGTGCGGACGGACTTGTTATAATGACCGACATTGACGGGCTTTTCAGCGGAAATCCCAAAACCGATAAGGACGCGGTGCTCATACCCGTTGTTGACGAGATAACGGAAGAGATAGAAAAACTTGCAGGCGGCGCAGGCACGCGCAGAGGCACGGGCGGAATGATAACAAAAATCCACGCCGCAAAAATCGCCTGTGACGCAGGGATACCTACCGTTATAATGAACGGCTCAAATCCCGAGGATATATACAGACTTATGGAGGGCAGGCAGACGGGCACCATGTTCTGCGCCCAAAAAAATTAAAAGGGGAATTACTATGCTCACCGAAATCGGCAAAAAAGCAAAGAGCGCGGAAACCGTATTATCCTGCGCCGGCACAAATATAAAAAATGACGCACTTTCGGCGATTGCCGAAAAGCTTATAGAAAAAACCGAGGATATTCTTATCGCCAACAGAAAAGACGTGCGCAAAGCCAGAATGGACGGTATTTCCGAGTCGCTGGTTGACAGGCTTTCTCTTGACGAAAAAAGAATTGAGGCAATGGCAAAGGGTGCGCTTGATGTTGCCGCCATGGAAGACCCGATAGGCAAAACATTGAGCGGAACGACAAGACCCAACGGACTCAATATAGAAAAGGTAACCGTTCCCCTCGGAGTTATTGCGGTTATTTATGAGGCAAGACCCAATGTTACCGCTGACGCGGCTGCTCTTTGCCTCAAAGCCGGCAATGCCGTTATTTTAAGAGGCGGCAAAGAGGCGATAAATTCAAACATGGCAATAGCAAACGCAATGCGTGCGGCTGTTGCCTCGGCAGGTCTGCCTGCGGACTGTATTCAGCTTGTGGAGGATACCTCGCGCGAAAGCTCAAACGCACTTATGAAGCTCAACGAATACGTTGACGTTCTTATTCCCCGCGGCGGAGCAGGTCTTATCAGAGCGTGTGTAGAAAATTCCACCGTTCCCGTTATAGAAACAGGCACGGGCAACTGCCATGTTTATATTGATAAATATGCAGATATTGACATGGCGGTAAAAATTGCCGTTAATGCAAAAACGTCAAGACCCTCTGTTTGCAACGCCTGCGAAAGCCTGCTGTTTCACAAGGACATTGCCGCCGAGGCAGTGCCTGCGGTTTGCTCCGCACTCAGAGAAAATGGTGTAGAAATAAGAGCGGACGAAAAAATACAAGAGCTGTTCTCCGATTGTATCCCGGCAGACGAGAGCGACTGGGGCAAAGAATATCTTGATTATATAATCAGCGCAAAGGTTGTCGAGAGTGAGGACGAGGCGATAGCCCACATTGCAAAATACGGCACGGGGCACAGCGAGTGTATCGTAACAAAGGATTATGAAAGCGCACGCGTTTTCACCTCGCGCGTTGATGCGGCGGCGGTTTATGTCAATGCCTCAACAAGGTTTACCGACGGTGCGGAATTCGGATTCGGTGCAGAGATAGGCATATCAACCCAAAAGCTTCATGCAAGAGGTCCGCTCGGCCTCAAGAACCTCACAAGCGAAAAATATATTGTTTTGGGCAGCGGTCAAATAAGATAGGGGAATCGCTATGGCAGAAGAGATTACTGATAAATCTTTACCTAAAAAGAAAAAACGCGGCGGCTTTTTTGCTCTCGGCATTGTTATAATTTGCTTTGCGCTTGTGGGCGCTGTGTTTTTGGGCGGACTTGCCGTCGGCGGAATAAAGAGCCTTGGCGGTAAAGAAAAGAAAAAAGAAGAGTACGAAAAGTTTTTATACCCCGTTGTGATGCTTGACCCGGATGTGTTTGACGACGTCACAAACGCAAAAATGGAGGATCTTTTAAATGCCGCCATTCTTTCTGTTTTGACAAGCGACGAGGCGACGCCGTATGACTTTGACTTTGTCGAGGGTGAAACCTCCGGTATGGCTGTTCCGCAAGAGACGGTTGAGAAGGCTTTTTCTTCTCTTTTCGGTACTGACGTTGCCCCGGTTCACCAAAGCGTTGAATGTTCAACCTGCGTTTTTGAATATCAAAGCGCGGCAAAAAGATATATTATACCGATAACTGGCTACGACCCTGCTTATACGCCTCGCGTAGAGGATATAAAAAAAAGCAGAGAAGGTGCGGTTGAGCTGCTTGTGGGCTATATTGCTTATGGTGATTGGGAGGTCAACGAGGATAAAAGCTTCACAAAGCCAGAGCCTGCAAAATACAGAAAAATTACGCTGCGCAAAACAGATTCGGGCTTTTATGTCAGCGCAATTCAAAATGCGGATATGTCAAAGCTGACAACCGTATCGTCCGCGGCTTAAGCCAAAAAAGAGCGCGGATAAAAGCAAATTTTACAGCGGGAGAGATGCGGCATGAGAAAAGATAAATATTTCAGCAAAATCATTTCTTTAATACTTGTTTTAGCAATGCTTTTCGGCTTGTCGTCGCAGATGTCGGCAGCCGAAACCGATTTGTGCTCTTCCCGGGAGCAATACGAGCTTTATGAACCCGAGGCAAACAGCATATCCGTTTTAAAAGACGGCAGCGCCTATGTCAACGACTGCATAAGCATTTATTTTAAAGACGATGCCGATGAGCGTGAAAAAGCCGAAATCATAAGCTCGCTGGGCGGAGAAATTCTCGGCAAATTCGATATGCTCTCTCTTTATCAGATAGGTGTAAAAAAATCCTCATTTGCTTCGCTCGGCAGACTGTGCGAGGATTTGATGAAAAACGAAGCCGTTGAGCTTGCCGCCGTTTCTATGGCAGACAACAGCTCAGAGCAAATGATACCCGATGACCCGTGGGATCTCTTCTGGTCATGGGAGGGTTCTATGATAAGCAGCGATTCGCGCTGGTGGGCAAAGGCCGTTGAGGCGGACAAGGCATGGGATTATAACGACTACTTCAGCAAAATCAAGGTTGGCATTGTTGACTCCGGTTTTGACACGGAGCATGAGGATTTAAAGGGCAAAATCAGCTTCCCCACAAAGGGCATGGAAAAGCAAAATATTCCGGCATATCACGGCACTCACGTTGCGGGGATAATCGGAGCCGTTCCGAACAACGGCAAAGGCATTGCCGGGCTTGTTTGGAACAGTGAGCTGATTTGCGTTGACTGGATGCCCGACAAGAACTCCGGGCAAAGCTGGAACACCAAGGAGAGAATCCTGGCAGGTCTTGTTTATGCGGTCACCGCAGGTGCAAAGGTTGTAAATTTTTCTTTAGGCTCATCGGACGCTATAATAAACGGGACTACCGACCGCTATCAAATAGCAAAAGACGCTGAGGCAAAGCTCAGCTCATATGTTATTGCCAAGCTGCTGCAAAAAGGCTATGACTTTTTGGCGGTTCAGTCGGCAGGTAACGGAATAACGCTTAAAAACGGTAATTTCTACGCGGTCGATGCATCAAACAACGGCACTTTTTGCTGTGTTACGCCCGAAAATGCCGTCAGCTTTGTGGACGGAGTCGGCGCACAGGAGATATGCGACAGAATTGTTGTTGTCGGCGCGGCGATGTATGAAGATTTTCAGTTCTTTGAAATGGCAAATTTTTCAAACGGCGGCAGCCAAGTCTCTGTTTATGCCCCCGGTGTGGAAATATACAGCACATACACCGACGAAAAGGATTTATCAATACACAACGCTTACAGTTACATGAAAGGCACTTCCATGGCGGCTCCGATAGTCACCGGCGTTGCCTCTATGGTCTGGAGCACTAACCCGGACATGACCGGCGCACAGGTCAAAAAAATAATCTGCAACGAAAAAAACACCCCCGAAACCGTCAGAGACAGCAGATACGACTACCATTTGCCCGAGGGCGAGGGCAGGCTCGTAAACGCAAGGCTTTCTGTTGAGGACGCCGTATCGCGCCTTGATAATCTCGGCTGCGCACGGGGCAAAATAATATGCAAGGATACCGAAAACGGCGTTGCCGTCCCGTATGTTATAACGGATTTAAACAGCGGCGAAGTTTACCGCGGAATTACCGACAAAGACGGAAACTACACTAAGAAACTTCCGTCAGGCGAATACACCGTGAGCTGCAGTGAAGACGGCACGGCTTATACACGGCAGTTTACCGTTTCGGCAGGGGACAGCACGGATGTTTCTGCCGTAACGACCGAGAAAAACGATTCTGTTATTTTAAAAATGATAGATGTGCTAAAAAAATCCTTTATATTTATCGTAAAAAAAATATATGAACTTATCACCGGCATAGGTGACTGAAACTAAATATTTTGCCTCACCGCGAGGCAGTAGTTGACCCCGTCAAGAGCTTTTATGTTTTTGCCGGGGTTTGCTTTGTTGTATGACGAAAAAAATCGGTCTGTTATTTCATCGGGCGTCAGATGTTCGTATATTAAAAATCCGTTTTTTGAGAGGATTTTTTCAATTTCCGAATATGAATATTCAGAAAGCATTTTTTCGTTTGCCGCCGCTGCAAGGGCAGAGTGTTTTTTAAAATCTTCGCTGCCGCTTTTTTCGGGGTAGTCAAAAATTACGGTGCTTCCGACAGGCGCAATTTGAGAAAAATCATTCAAAGTTTTTTCAAAATCTTTTTGAGAGATATAATAAGTTAAGCCGAGCAGGCTGAAAAAGCTTTTTTGACTTTTATCAAAATTTTTGTTTTTTAAAAGAGCCGCACCGATATTTTCTTCTGAAAAATCAAGGGCGATATATTCGGTGTTTTCAGGCACATCAATGTCGGCTTCTTTTAAACGGAGCAGCTTGTCTTTTATCATCTCTTTTTTGTCAACCTCAAAAATTTTAAGGCTTAACGCCCACTCCGGACGGCGGTAAGAGAAGGTGTCATACCCTGCGCCGCAGACGATATATTGCTCTGTGCCGATATTAACTGCGGTTTTAAGCGAGCTGTTTGCAAATGCGGCCCTGCCGAGCGGTGAGGGTGCAAGCGAGCCGTAAACTATTCTGTCGAGGACTTCGTCCTCTGTTCCGCAAAATGACGGGTAAAAAAAGTTTATTCCGTCCGTCATATTTTTCTTAATGCTTTCATACTCACGGTTTGTCAAAATTTTTTCTGCAAGAGTATCGTCATAGATTTTAACGTCACTTTTTTTGCTGTGATATGCTCTTGCAAATGCGCTGACGAGCGCGGTCATGTTTTTGTTCATTATAATCACCTCACAATTCTTAATACACCAAGGCCGCAAAAAATACAAGACTTGATTTTTTGCCCGATTTGTGGTAATATAGAGGCAGAAAAAGAGCCGAAAATTTCACTTTTTTTGAAATCTTCGGCTCTTTTGTTTTGTTTAAAGTTTTGATTTTAAAATTTCCGTAAGCCTTTCCGCGATGATTTTGTGTCCGTTCCTGTCGGGGTGAAGAGGTTCTTCCGGTATCCATCCGCTTGAATCTATAAACAAAATATCGCAGGAATTTTCTTTATTATATTTACAGATAAATTCACCGAGTTCTTTATGGAATGCTCCGCAAAACGCGCTCAAAGCAATAAGGCGCGAGCGGGGATTTATTTTTCTTATAACGTCCAATAATTCACCGTAAGACTTTAAATATTCTTCGGCGCTTGCTCCTCTGTCGTTGGCGCCGTGGTTTATGAGTATGTAATCGGGTGAAGCATAATTTGTTTTATGACTTTCAAAGCAATATGGGTAAGCTTCTGCCGCTCTCGGCACTGAGCCGCAGCCGCCTTTTGTGGCACCGACTGCGCCGTAGCCCATAATAATCGGTGTGAGACCGAGATTTTTTGCGGTTAGCCATGCATAAGTTGCGGTCGAATCGTCTTGATAAACGCGGTTGTTAAAGCCGTTTGTTTTGTCGGCCTGCTTTTCTTCGTTAATCAAAACTCCCTCGGTTATCGAGTCGCCGACAAATTCAATAATTTTTTCTTTTGCATCAAAAATCTCGGCATTTTTTTGCGCTTCGTAGCCGAGAAAAGACACCTTTGCAATCAGCGGTGAGTGCCACCTGTGCTGCATTTCGACTGCGCTTTTAAAAATTACCGTCAAAACATGATTGCCGCTTTGAGGTGCTTCCACTCTTAAAAAAGACGAGAGCGGCGACTCAAATCTTGCTCCGCCGTCAAGAGAAAGATAGAGGTGAGGGTACGGCTCGCGGTTCCAAAGCGTGTCGAAATAAAGGGTTATATCCTCTCCCTCAAAGGCTATTTTAAAAAATGAACCCGGAGCTGTGCTGCAAAAGCAAGAATCATCTTCGCACCATCTGCCCGTGTATTTTATACTATTGTCTTTGTATGAATAAAACATTTCATTCCTCCGTTATCCAAAATTCGCTCATCATAAAGCCCGCGGTCGGTTCGGTTATTTTAATCTTCGCAAAGCCGTTTTCTATAAAGCTGTTCGGTATGTCATAAACTACAGATATAAAAGGCTCTTTAAGAAAGATTTTTTCAAATTTTTCATCGCGCTTTCCGCCGTACGGCTTGCCGCGATAAAGAAGGTTGTCGTTTATTGTTATGCAAAAATCATTTGCACTCTCGTCATAATTCCCTTTTTTATAGGTGATACGCAATTTATAATTTTTGCCTGTGAGTGAGCCGAAAGAGCATCCAAAATTAAAGTGGTCGTAAACTTTCGTCATGCACATGGGCAGGTTGCCGTCATTTATCGGCGTATCGCCCTGAAAATCCATATAAAATTCACCTTTTTGCCTGCCTGTGCGTGAGAAACCGTCAAGCGCAAAAGAAAAATAAATTTCTCTCTCTTTAACCTTATTCCCGCCGCATATTTTTTGCATATATAAGAGCGGATTTTTTTCTTTTTTGCTCTCTTTTATTTTGTTAAGATAAAACACTCTGTCTGTTATCGGTTTGTCAATCGTTTCAAGTGTGCAGCCGCGCTCCCAGCTTCTGCCGTGATAATTTTTGACATCGAGCTGTATTCCGATAAGCTCAAACAAAAGCTTTGCGTTTTTGTCGATTCCTTTTCGCAGTTTTTTGTATTCCGGTGAAAAATCCGTGAGCAAAATTTTCTCTGCCGCTCCGATATCGCCGTCCGTAATTTTTCTTTTTGCTTCTTTTAACAATTCGTTTTCAAAAACAAATCTGCTCTTAACAAGGCAATCGCACTCCGCTCTGAAAAGAAGCATAACAAACCTGAAATTGCTCAAAAGCCTTTTGTCTTTTTTTGCAAGGCTCTGCAAAAAATCAAGGCAAAGACTTGCCTCGGGGCTTTCGTCCGGCGCACCGAGCCAGCTTTTCTCAAGCATAATAATTATATCTGCGATTTTTTCTTTATCGGCAAACGGAATATACGCATTTGCGTAATCCTTCAAAATATCTTTTACGGCTGTGCTTTTGTCAAAATCAAGCGCGGAAAAAACGACTTTATTTATATCGTCGTGTATTCCGTCGGAATATGAAACGCTGCCGTCAAAAAAACTTTCCGTCTCGGAATAAAGCCGGCTGTACTCCGTCGGTCTCGGCGCAATGCTCTCTCTGCCGAAAGCAGAGGCAAACGCATAGTGCCAGTCGTCCCTGTCATAATGCACGGGATATTCGCACCTGACGCTGTGCGTTATATCGGGATAAAATCTCAAAGAATATTTTTGCGGGAGTTTTTGCCGAAGCTCCGCAAGGCTCATGGCATGGTTGGGGCCGTAAATTATTCCGTCAATAAATTCGGGCTCTTCCTTTATTTCTTCAATAAATTTTTCTCCCCAGCTTTTATATTCATGCGGAGCTTGCGCCGAAATCCAAAGTTTTACATCGGGGTGATATTTTTGCGCCGTCTCTTTAATAAGCCTGCATCTTTTAAAGAGTTCGTGCGGCATCATGTCGCCCGGGTCGCCGCCGGGTATAAAAATCGCGTTTAATTTCGGCGCGTCTTTATAAAAATATTCGGTTCTTTTTATTACTTCTTCATCTGTATCATTCTGCTGCGTCGGCTGCCATGACGATACGTCCAAATCAAGCTCCATACATATCTCGGACGTCTTTTTAAACATCAGCACCGCGTCATATTTCATCAAAACGCCCTGCTCTTCTTTCACATCGGGTATTCCCTCATATGTATTCATACCGAACATCATAAGGTCAAGAAAATAGCGGCGGTACTGCATTTTGTCCCACGCGTCATATGTGTTGTTTAAATCGCGGTAGCCTATCTGATGCCCTCTGATTTTCTTATCGGGTGAATACTCTCCGCAAATATTTTCATCAAAAAGAACTCTGTCTTTTTTGAAACTGCATTTGCGAAGGAAGAGAGAATAGGCATATATAAGACCGCGAAGCCTGTGCGCCGAAAATATCAGCGTGTTTTTATCAAATTTTATTTCAAAGCTTTCATCTTCGCTTGCTTCGGATATAACAAATTTCACCGTAAGAGATTTACTCTTTTTATCAAAAGATGTTCTTAAAGAAAGCTCGTCCAAAAAAAGTTCTTCTGCCTTTTTGGGGGCAGTGCCGACAGCCTCGGTTATAATGTTTTTGTATTCCGTCATAAAAACACACCCTTGAAAAAGTAAAAAACTTATTGTAATATTAACGGTGCAAAAGATTTATTTAAGTATAGCAAAATAAAGCCGCAATATCAACAGGTGATTAAGATGATTGAAAAAATCCGAGAAAAAAATATATGGGATACATTATCCGAAACCGATTTGCCGATTGTTCTCTACGGCATGGGCGACGGAGCGGACATGGTTATATCCGCACTGGAGGAAAGGAATATACAATTTGCCGACATATTTGCGAGCGATGCCTTTGTGCGCGGTCAGTCTTTTCACGGCAAAAGAGTAAAAACATATAAAGAAACAGAAGAAACCTATGAAGATTTTTTTATCGTGATGTGCTTTGCGGTGCGTGATGATAAAACGATAGAGCTTGTCAAAAAAATGGCGGCAAAGCATCCGCTTGTTTCGCCCAATGTGCCGATTGTGAATGACGGACTTTTTACTCGGGAATATATAGAAAAGCATGACAAAGAATTTGACTTTGCTTTTTCTCTTTTGGCAGATGAAGAGTCAAGAAAAAACTATCTCGATATTTTAAATTTTAAAGTCAGCGGAAAAATCGAATATCTTTTTTCTGCAGAGAAAGAAAAAAGCTTTGTTTATAAAAATATTTTGGGCGCAAACGGCGAGAGCGTTTTTATTGACCTCGGCGCATATGACGGAGACACCGTCAAAGAATTTTGCGAGAGCACAAGCGGAGAATACAAAAAAATATATGCCTTTGAGGCGGACGAAAAAAACTTTAAAAAGCTTCAAAAAAATACGGCGGAGTTTCAAAATATTGAACTTTATAATTATGCCGCATGGGATAAAAACGAAATGCTGCATTTTGAAAAAAGAAATGCGAGAAGCTCGCACCTGTCATCTCACGGCAGTGCAGCGGTTGAGGCGCACAGCGTTGATGAATTGATTGACTTTGCGACCATATTAAAAATGGATATTGAGGGCAGCGAAGCGAGAGCGATTGAGGGCGCAAAAAAGCTGATATCGGTTCATAAGCCGTCGCTTTATATTTGTGCTTATCACCGAAACCGCGATATGTTTGATTTGCCTATAAGAATAAATAAAATTTGCCCCGATTATAAATTTTATTTTTATCATCACAAATATATCCCGGCGTGGGAGTCTAATTTTTACGGTGTTGTAAAATAAAAGAATTTATGTTAAAATAAAAATCGGGGTGATGAGATGGCAAATCCTAAAAGCAGAGTTCTGCCGCAGATATTTAACGTGTTTTTGTTTGTTATGGTGGCTCATTGTGCCGATGCATTTGTGCTCGTCACACCGGGCGATGTGAGCATACTCGGCACCAATCTTTACGGTCACTTTGCAGGCATTCTCTGCGTGTTTGTTGCGTGTCTTATTAAAAGAAAAGACGTCAGAATGTTTGGGCTAAGAATAAAGCCTAAAAAAATATTCAAGAGAATTTTAGAGGGCGCGGTGTTTGCGCTTATTCCGATTGCAATAGTTTGCCTTGTTCGCGCAGGGCTTTATACAGTCACTCAAAATGAAGCATTTAAGTTTGCATTTATTCCGCCGAACCATAGCAAAAGTCCGTTCGGTGTTTTAAAAACAACGCTTATTTATGCCGCCGCATTGCTTGTGAGCACTTTTATGAAAGAGCTTTTCTTCAGAGGCTACATAATTCGCTCCGCGCGTCCCACATATTCATTTGCAGATGCCAATATTGTTCAGGCCGCTCTTTGCTGCGGAATTTCAATTGCAACCATTGCAAGAAACTTTACAACGGGGCAGTACGGCGGAATTGTTGAAAGTATTCCATTTGTGATTATGCTTGTGCTCTGCTTTGTTGTGCATGACTTTATTTCGGGTATAAAATGGGGGCTTTTATTCAGAGCCAAAGGCGATATTTGGGCGTCCTTTTTTGACCATTGGATTTACAGAGTGCTGGCATATTCTCTCTTTGTTTCGCAAACAAAGGTTACAAAGCTTTCAACAATGATTTATCTGATTGCTGTTCAGGCAATATCCTTTGTGATGGTTTATTTTTATTATAAAAAAGAGCGTGCAAAAAAGAAAAAGGAATCGCTTGAAAGAGAGATTAAAAAAATAGAGCATAAGAAGAATGTCATGAATGATATTGAGACAACTCCGGCACAGACTGAAGCTCAAAAAGCAAATGCAGACAAGCTCGAAGATTTTTCGCATGATGAAATTCGCAAAAAAGTTGCAGAATTTTCTTCTGTGAAATCACGGCGCCACGGCCATCGTGCGCCCGTCTCGGCAAGCGAAGAGAATAACGACATTGTTTCACTCGATGAGGGTGGTGTCGGCAAGCGCGTGAACGAATATAAAAATGAAATGATAAGCTCTATCGGCAAACATTCCCGTCCGCAAAATCCCGGTGCGGTGCCGCCGAAAGAAGACGATGAACTCCTCGGACTTCAGGATATAAAAATAGACGAATTTTATCAGGAATATGCGCGCGAAATGCAGAGAAAAATGGACGAAGACAAAAACGATATGCAGGCAGAAATAGACCGTATGGAAAGCGAGCATAAAAATTAAAAGCGGGGCTGTTACGTTCAGCTGCAGAAAGCATTTTCTTTGCCCTGAAAGAGTAAATATTTTACCGTTAAATAAAAATAAGACTATAATCCATATTCGGCAGCTTCTTAAATCACCGTTTATGAATTATAGTCTTTTATTTTTTACGCTTTTACTCTTTGGTTTGCGCCAAATGCGGCAGCTCCTTATTTATCGGTTGTGGTTTGATAAAAAATCTGTCAACGACGTTGCTCCCGCAAAGGCAATGGAGGCAAACAAAAATGCTCCGAGCCACGGCAGTGAAAGTATTACATCAAAAGCTTCTTTCGGTGAAGTGAATATCAAACACAGCAAAAACGCGAATATAAAAAAGCAAATGTTGAATGCGAGCGAAAATAAAATACCGAGTATCAAATAATATAAACAGCCGTTGTCAAATGTTATTCTGCCGCAAACTTCTTTTTCTTTTTTACTCAGCTTTTTAAGCTCGGATTTTTTCGCTGCCGCAGATGCAAATAAATTAAGCTCGTCTATATTTTTTTCATAATCTTCAAACGGAATATATTGCGAAATCCCGCTGAAAATTCTGCGCCCTTTTGCGTTGAATAAGCATGAGATTATATCGTTTGCTTCTTCGCCATTTTTTAAAAGAGCCGTGCCGCAGAGAAGAAAAATATTTAACGATTCTTTGTCGCAGCTTTCAAAGCAGTAAACGATGTGCTTGACGTTTTTCTCTCTGCCGACGAGATAAACCGTTTCATAAGATTTTGCAAGATGCGGGCGGAGAATTTCGCCGTCTTTATAAAAATTCGGATAATTTCCTTTATAGCCGAGTAAATTCATTTGCTCGGTTATTTTTTCTCTTGCGGATTTTAAAATATTCGGCGGGCACAAAGCTTCTGACTTTTTGACGTATTCACTCTGTGAATTTTGCAGTTTATCATATATTTCGCGCCAAATATTTTCATACTTTTTATTATTCAAAGCGTATATCAGCTGCATAGCATTTTTGGTGCGAGAGAATGTTCCGCAGGTTTTCTTTTCTGTTTTGATGATTTTTTGAAGCAGCTTTTTACAGTCGTGCTTTTGTGCAATGCTTTTTAATTCTTTAAATTCGCACTCACTTTTTATTTGGGTCAAATCAAACAAAGCGACAATCTCTTCTATGAGAGGCAGAAGCTCTTTTTCTTTGTCATTACAACCGCCGTGAAGACTGTCATTCTTTGTTTTTATTGCGGCGCAAATGTTATACAGTATATTCCATGCTGTTTCGGCATACCCGAAATCTTCGGAGCAATCATAAATTTTTGTCTCGCATTTTGCGGATGAAAATTTTATTTCAAAGTTATAAAGATTGTTGTCGTCATAATCCTGCATTGCTCCGTAAAGGCAAAATTTATCGCCGCATTTTTTAAGGGAGCAAAATATTATCGGCATGTCGGGAATATCGCCTTTTTCTAAGTCTTCTAAAATAAGACTTCTGCCGAAAGATGAAATGTCTTCGATAATAAATTCCGTTTCTTCGGCTGTTTGATTTGCGATATAAAATAAATCAGAGCCGATTATTTCTTTAAAAGCGCTTTTGACATCGCCGTCAAATAAAACACAGGCTTCGTCAAATTCTTCTTGTCTTGTTTGTCTTCGCTTAACGGCTTCCGTCTCGCACAAAGAGAGAAAGCCGAGGCAGTTTTCTTTAAATTCTTTTGATATTTCATCGGGAAAACTTTTTGCCTCTTCATGAAATTTGAATATATCATTTTGAAGCTTTTTCTGCTTTTTTTCGCTTAAAAGAAGCGGCTCTTTGCCGGCGTCCTGCTTCGCCTGCTCGTATATCGCGGCAAAGTATTCAATATATTCTGTTCCGATTTTTTCAATTTCCGCCATTGCTTTCACCTCTTTTTTGCAGTATATCATATTGAAGCCGACAAATCAATGTTGCATAAAACATCAGAGAGACTGCCCGATAAAAAGGCAATCTCTCATCTTTTGTGCCGTAAATATAATATTTATTTCATTGCAATATAGCAGTAGCTTGTTCCTGCCTCGTTCATGGCGGCACTGACAGAGCCGACGGCTTTGTTTGTTACTCTGAATCCCGTTGATGTCAGCTGCACACCGTTGGAGCTTGTGTCATCTGCCGCAACCGCAAAATAATTTTTCGCCTTTGAAGATGAAAAATCTATTGTGGTGTTCGGCATATCCGGGCTGAAAACCGCTATGAATCTTGGCTTAAACCCGAAATTTATTGTTCTTGAACTTGCTCCGTTGCCGAGATAAGATCCCGTCATCAGGGGATTGTTCCAATTCTCTTTGTCTTGCTTTGTGACGTGCACCACGGTGTCTCTTATGTGACTGCCGCAGATAAATTCTTTTTCGAGAAAAGATTTATAATTTTCATCGGCGTTTTCTGCCGGGCAAAAGTCGGCAATTATTTTAAACCAGCCGTTTAAAACCAGCGCGTTGGTGTTTCTGTCGGACTGTGTTTCGTCACAGCCGGATTCGCTGATGTTGAGGTCTGTTTTAAAATTAAGCGCGTCGATAATTCTTGTGAATATATCGTGGCAGGCAGAGCCGCCGTAAGAATACGGCACGCAAATGCTGAGCCTTGTTTTTATGTTTGCGGTGCGGCAATATTCCTGCTTTTCGAGCAAGCCGTCCGCATTCACCTCAAATTTATCGGTAAGAGATAAATTTTCTATCCCCACCGCAACTATTGACCTTTTAAGCGGAACCGCTTTTGCTATCGGCGGAAATTCCGTAAAAAATGTTATATCTTTCATATCCTCCCTTGCAGAGAGCCAATCTACTATTCTGCCCGGGAGCGCAACTACGCTGTCCGTTTAATCCACCTCCGTTATCTCTCTTATAATTGCCCATATATAAGAGGGCTTGTCTTTATAATAAACTTTTTCCGCACGGTCAATGGTGTATTTAACGCCGTCGGATTCAACGTGCCCGTTCATGGAGTCAAACGCCGTGAGGTCATGCTCGGCGGGGCCTATATAAAGATATTTGCCCTGGTTATCAAAACCGATTACGGTATAAACGCCGTCAAGATAAATTTTGTTTTTGTATCTGAGCGGCTGTATAAAGCCGTGAAATATCGGCGAACTCCAGCCATCGTCTTTTTTTAATAAAATTTCTCTGCCGAATTTTTTAAACAGCGCGTCAAGGTCAAAATCTTTCATATATCCACCTTTTCAAAGTAAAAAGATTCGTCGTTTAAAAGCGGCAGGAGCTTTAAAAATGCTTCGTCTCTCAGCTCTTTTGCAAGCGCAAGATTTTTGTCGGCTTGTGCGCTGTCTTTTGATACGGTCAAATCACCCGCTTTGAAAGATGTTACTCCGTCGTCATCGCGCGAGGTCCTTTTTACGCAAAGGTTAAAAAATGCCTGAGCCGCGGCTGCCGCCGTGATTCTGCTGTCAAAAGGGTCTGCGTCTGCCTTTAAGCGTGATGTTACAAATAAAAGTGCGTGCGAGCAAAGACTTTCGGCAGAGCTTTTTTCTTCATCGCGAAGTTCTGTTATTTGCTGCAATGAGTCCAAAACATCAAAAGCGTCAGCCATATTATGTACCCGAAGAAGATGCCGCTACGTTAAGCACTTTTGAAGCGTCTTTGATAATTTTTGCAAAGCCGTTTATAGATGTTATTGAAATCTGCTCAAGCTGGCGGTCAACAAGCTTGCCGTAATCGGTTTCAATATCGCCGACTTTAACGTGCTCAAGAGCGCAGGATTTATCAAGACCAATGAGAGAGCCTGCTGTTTTGATATGAGATGTTTTAATAAGCTCCGCGCCGAAGGGCGTAACCATTTTGCCCGTACCGTGGAAATTGAGACCGGCATTTGCGTCGCGGAATTCCTGAAGCTTGAGAATTTTTGCCGCAGCGTCCGATGATGCGAGAATGGTGTTGAGCTCATACGGCGCAAAACCGTTCCAAAAATCCACAAGCTCATCATAGCTGTATGCTTTAATGCTTGAAGCCGAAGCGGCATTTTCGCCGCCGTCGCCGTTGATAAGTACGTCCACCGCGTCTGCCATAAGGCTCTGGGCGAGATATGCACCGATTCTTTTAAGGGCAATGGCAATGATGTCAAGTCGCTGAAAACGAATGACGTCGTAGGACGTGGTAATCATTCTGCCACGCTTTTTAAGGCGGATTGTTCTGTCGCTCACAGAAAAATCTGCGCTCTGAAGAGTGTCGCCCTCAGAGATAACGGGCATTGTTCTGTTTTCGTCCGTCATAACAAGATCCATGGCGCGGTAATCCATAGAGTCGATGTTTGTGGTTGCGGCAACGATTTTGGGTATGAAATTAGCCTCGTCCATGCCGTATCTTACGGCGCGCGCAACATACTCGGGGAAGAGCACCGCCGCGTCGCTGGTCTGAAAGAATTTGCCTACAACGCTGCTGTCTGCACCCGAAACCTTAATATCAAAGCGTTTAAGCTGGCGCTGGTATGCGTCAAGTCCCTCAAGGCTCGTGCCCTTGTAGTTTTCAGAGGGGTCAAGTCCCTCAAGTGTTTTGGTAAAAGAACGGCCTGTGCCGTACATTCCTTTTTCAAGTTTAATATTATCAAATGACATAATCAGTCCTCCAATTAAAATATAAATTCGTTGTTGTTAAAATCGTGTGCGTCCTCGCGTGCTTCAAGCTGAGGCTTCAGCGGAATCACTTCGCTTGCTTTGCTTATTAAAGATTCGGTGAAGCTTTTGAGCGAGTCGATGTCAAGAGAATCGCACATTTTCTTTATGATTTCGCCGTCTGCTTTTCCAAGACAAAGCGAAGAATATTTTATCGCCTGCTTTGTAAGATTTCGGCGATATGCCTTGCCCTCTTCGGCGCATTTTTCAAGCTCCGAGAGCTTTTGACCGAGCTGCTTTGAGAGCGCGTTGCTTATAATTATTTCATCGCCTTTTTTAAAGGCGTTTTCGCCGTCGCAAAAAGATTTTGCAACTTTTGTTTTTTCTGCGCTCTTAATTACGCCGGCGCCTGCCTGTGCCGGCACTGCGACAAATGACCATTCATATGCGTCCGCAGGGTCTTTTAAAATGCAGTGGCACAGTTTGCCCGAATAAACGGCACCTTTCATATGCGTGCACTTTTCGCTTCGCATATCGTTGCCGCACACGGAGCATATGTGCTCTTTAACACTGCAGCAAACGCTGACTTCTTTTTTTATACCTGAGGCGATGTCGGATATAAGCGGCCGGTTTTTCTCCGTGTCGGGAATATAGGCTTTTGCCTTTAAAAATTTATATTCCCCGCCGTAAGAAGTCTTTTTTGTTTTGTCCGATATTACTTCGGTTTCAAAAATTCTTGCAGTCTGGTTTTTGCTTGATTGCGCGTGGTCAAAAATTCCGGTAACTCCCACAAAAAGCTCTTTGAGCTTTAAGAGAGCACTGTCGTCAAATCTTTCGCCGTCACGGTCAATTTCATTGTCGCAAAGTATTACGCTGAAAACAAAAACGTCGTCTGCTTTAAGTTCTTTAAGTGTGAATTTGTTTATAAGTGCAAGCTCCGCTTCGCTCGCGCCGCGGGGAGCATTGCTGCTGATTTTATTCATTGGTTTCTCCTTTCAGCTCACTTTCTATTTTAGAACGCTGAGCGTCATAAAGCCGAGCCTTGCTGAGTTCGACTTCATCCTGCAAAGTAATGTCGTCCCACACTACCCGAGCCTCGTCGCATATGCCGCAAAGGCTCATATAAGTTTTGCATATTTTGCCTATAACCGGGGTCAGAACTCTTCTGTATGCCTCAAGCTCGCTTGTTAAAACGTCCGCCTGCTGGCTTGACATTCTCTCGGTCGATGACCATGAAAGACCGAGCAAAAACGGCGGCAAACCTGTCTTTGCAACTATCTGCTCAAGCATCTGCCTCACAGGTACTTCGCTGTCCAAAATCTGGTCGTCCGCGCCGATGGCCTTTATGCTCACATCGCCGACTGCAACAAAATCTTTTACGGGGCCGCCCGCTTTCATCGCTTCGCCCCACTCTTTTGCAATCTGCTGTGCGCGGTCCTTTGCATAAGCCCTGTCAACAACGTCGTTTTGGGGGCGGTATGTCACGGCATAGCGCACGTTTCCGGCTCTGTCCCAATTATCGCCGACAGTGTTAAAAATTTTTACAAGTATTCCGCTTACAAACGGCAGACCTTTTAAAAGCGAATTACCGCAAAGCTTGCCGGGGGAAGGATTTAACACCGACAGCAAAATAAGCTCCTGATATTTGACGGGTGCGGCACTGCCTGCGGTTCTTGTGCAAACGAGCGTGCCGATGCCGTCTTTTGCTCTGCAAAGCTCCACCGAGTCAAGGTCTGCGTTGTAAAGAGCGGCAAAATTCCCTGCTCTGTCGGTGACTATTTCTCCCACTGCGGTGCCGTAGGTCAAAAGCTGCTCGAAGTAGGCGGACATAAATTCCGATATGCCGTATCTGTTTTGCCCCACTCTTACGTTTTGCATAAATTCATTTATTTGAACGCCGTTTTTCTCGTTTTTACATTCTATATGAAATCCGCCCGTGAGCCTGACAAGCTTTAATATTGCGGCGTCGATTATCGGTATTGCCTCTCTCAGCTCGCCGAAAAGCCTTGTCTGAATATTTGAGGGCACGGCAAAGTTCTCGGTGAATTCAAACGGTGAGGGTCTGTAAGTCTGCGGAACGCTGACTGCTGTTTTTGCAGATGAAATTTTTTTAAAAAATCCCATCTCAACTCTCCTTTCTGTCAACACTAAGGGCAAAAAAATCATTCTGCGGCGCACTCATCGCCGTTGTGACAAAATATCTGATGTCGTCCATAGCGTGGTCGTTCTCTTTGCGCGGCGCGTCCTTTAATGATTTTTCGTCCCATCTGTAAAGTGAAAATTCTCTCAAAGTATCTTTGCAATCGGGCGAAAAAAATATTTTGCCGCCCTTGAGTGCGTCGGATACCTGCCGTATCCCGTCAATAACATCGTTTTTTGCGGGGATAACGGTGAATTTTCCGTCACGGCGAATACATTGAATAAAGCTTGCCGCCGACGGGTCAACAATAATTTTTTCTATGTTGCGGCAGCCCGCCAGCTTTTTGATTTGCTCATAGTGCTCAAGGTCGGTGCGCTGTTCCCCCTCTGTGCGGGAATTGTAGTAGTATTCGGCTATTCTGTACCATGTGTCGCCAAACATTCCCCAAAGGCCTGCGGAACAGGGATTTACTGTGCCGTAATCGCAGGAGATGCAGTAGCGTTCGGCCTCTTCTTTGGGCGGATTTTTGACATGGAGCTTTTCGCTGAACATCGGGTAAACGGTTCCGTATGCCGCGACCCATTTGCCCTCTACAAATCTTTGATAAAATGCGCCGGAATAAAGCGACTCGTACCTTTTTCTTATGTTATCCGACAGACCGGGGTTGTCTTTCATAGTGAAATGAAGATAAAGGCAGTTTTTGCTCTCGGCTTTTTTTATCCATTCGCAATAGAACCAGTGCATGGGGTGTTCGGGGTTGCAGTTAAACCAAAGACGTGATTTTTCGAGCGAGCATCTGGCAATTGTCTGCTCCACAAAAGAGCGCGGCATAAGAGCTACCTCGTCCAGCAAAACTCCGCCGAGCGTCATGCCCTGAATGAGTGCCGCCGAGCCTTCGTCTTTGCCGCCGAAGAGATAAAAACGGTTTGTTCTGCCTTGATACGATATTTCAATAAGATTTTTTGAGTGAAATTCTTTGCAGATAAAACCTAAAGAAGAGAGCAGCGGCTGCATAGGCGTTATCAAATTCCTTTTGAGCGACGCTATTGTTTTTCCGCAAAGGGCAAAAGAAGTGTCTTCAAAATCATAAAATGACCAGAAAATAAAAGACAGAGACATGCAAACGGTTTTGCCGGATCGAATCGCTCCGTCGCAAATAATTGCGTCCTTGTTTCTGAAACGTGATGATGAGCACCACCAGGTTAAAACGGCAAGCTGTTTTTCGGAAAACTTTTTAAAACAGTTTGCGTCAATCGCCATCGTCCGAGCCCCTTATGGCGGCAGCACTTTTTTCTATCACGTTATAAAACGGCAGAGCCTTGTCTGTTTCGCTGTCGGCAGACATTTCACCGAGAGCCTCAAGCGCTTTCAAACGGTCAAAGAATTTTATTTCAATCCCGCCGTTTTTTGGCCTCTTGATTTCGCTTATGTTAAAAAGGTCAAGAGTTTCAAAATTCGGTGCACTGTTTTCGTCATCTGAAAACAGCAGCTTATAGGCGTCGGCGCACGAGCCGAACGCAAGCCTGCGGTAGCCGCTTTTCACTTCGCAATCGGACGGCGTTTCGATTTTATCAAGCCTTTCTATTTCAGAGAGAATGTCTTTTCTTTTCATCAGCTTTGCGGCTGTTTTGCAAATAAACATCTCATAACCTGCAAGGGCGGCGGCTCTGCGCGGTTCTCTGAACTGACAATAGTAAAGGCAAAAAAGTTTTTCGCGTGGTTTCAGTTTGCTTTCCATTTTTCTTTCCTTTCTTTAATATTTCGCCGCGAGAGGCGGTGAATGTTTAAACCGTCTCTCACCCTAAGGGGCAAAACAGCAAAATTTGAAGCATTTTTTTGCAAAAAAATACCCCACACCCAAATGTTCACAAAAAGTTCACATTTGAGCGTGAGGTATAATCTTTATTATTTTAATCCAAAGGTATTATTTCGCCGTTCTTAATTAAAAATTTGTTTTGTGCCAGTGACAAAAGCGGAGCGTCAGATTTCGGATTGTCGGTATAAGCGTTTCTAAAAACAAAGCCGGGGCACTCTTCTTTAATTCTTCTTACCTTTTCTTCACCCTTGCAGTTTTTTGATAAAAACTTTCCTGTTTTTGGGTCTGCCTTTGAGCCGATAATAAATTTTACTCCCAGCTCTTTGAGCACCGGGGATATTTCAAACTCCGGCGAGGCAGAGCAAACAACGGTTTCGGCGTCGTTGCTTTTTGGGTCAAACCAAGAGAATATTTTGTGCCTGTTTTTTGCCCAAAATTCTTCGGCTTCTTTCTCTGCGTCAATGCCTTTTACAAAGCAAAAAAATTCTTCTTTAAATTTTGTTAAATCCGTTTTTTTAAACATGAATTTTATTGCTGCAAATATTTGTCTCGGCAGATATTTCAAAAGCCTTGGGTGACGTTTTAGGCAAAACAGCCAAAACTCGCTTGCCGAATCTCTCGGGTATAAAGTTTTGTCAAAATCATACAGATCGGCTGTCATAATAGCTCCTTAAAAAGAGATTTTTTGTCTTTTGCCGTCAAGATTTACGGTAACGCATTTGTCGGCATAAACAAATTCGTATTCGCCCTCTCCGGTGGCATAGACTTCGTATAAACTGCCGTCGCGCCATTCAATATCAACGACCGCGCCGCCTTTGATGCTAAGACCTTTTACGCTGCCGTTTTTCCATTCATCGGGGAGTGCGGGCAAAATAAGCGCTCTGTTGCCGAAGGACTGCAAAAACATCTGTGCAATTCCGCTGACTGCGCCGAAGTTTCCGTCTATCTGGAAAGGGGAGTGCGCGTCAAGCATGTTCGGGTATGTGCCGCCGCGTCCTCTAACCTCGGGGTTCGGTATGTATCTTAACTGATTGTTTATAAGCTTCAATGCGTTGTTGCCCTCTCGAAGTCTTGCGCGGAAGTTTATTTTCCACCCGAGACTCCAGCCCGTTCCCTTGTCTCCGCGCTTTTTGAGCGTTTCTTTTGCCGCCGCCGTAAGCTCGGGAGTTCTGTCAACATCAATGAGGTTTGCGGGGAAAAGACCGTAAAGATGCGAAACATGGCGGTGCTTCGGCTCATTCTCTTTTTCTTCTTTATACCATTCGAGAAGTCTGCCGTCTTTGCCGATTTTGAATGGGAGCAAGCGCGGAAGAACGTCTTTAATTTCGTCAATAAACGGGTCGTTGTCGCCTAAAATATCGGCACAGTTCAGAGCATTTTGAAGGTTGTCTTTTATAATGCTCATAGTCATGGTCGTTGTTTGGCTCACAGCGACTTCTTCACCGTCTTTGTCAATAAAGAGGTTCTCGGGCGAAGTAGAGGGGCAGGCGATAAGGTTACCGTCCTTATCTTCCGTCAAAATATCAACGCAAAATTTTGCCGATTCAAGAATAACCGGATATGCCTTTTCTCTTAGAAAATCCATATCGCCCGTGTATTCATAATATTCAAAAAGATGTCTTGTGAACCACGCGCCCGAGCAGTACCAGAACGACCATGCCGCAGAGCCGCCGACAGGTGTGCTCATTCGCCAAATGTCAACGTTGTGGTGAGAGGCAAATCCTCGTGCGCCGTAAAGCTCTTTTGCGGTCTTTTTGCCCGATTGTGCAAGCTCCTCAATCATATCGTTAAGCGGCTCGCAAAGCTCCGGCATTGAGCAGGGGAGAAGCGGCCAATAATTCATCTCGGTGTTAATATTCACAGTGTAGTTGGAGCGCCAGGGCGAAACCTTTTTATATGTCCATATTCCCTGAAGCGTCATCGCCTGCGTACCCGGGCGCGACGCGCTTATCGCAAGGTATCTGCCGAAGTTAAACAAAAGCGTATAAAGCTCAATGTCGTTTTTAAAGCGCATAAATTCAATAAGCCTCGTTGAGGTAACGGTATTCTCTTTTTTTGAATCTCCGAGGTCAAGGCTTACTCGGTCGTAATATTTTTTATAGTCCGCAATATGAGCACAACGAAGCTCGTCGTAGGGAATAAGCATTGCTTTCTTTATCTTTTCTTCGCACGGAGCCTTAAATTCTTTTCTCGGCAAAGTGTTCCACTTGTCAAAGCTGCTCTGTGCGCCGAGATAATATGTGATATATGACGCGCCGCTTATCTGAACGCTGTTTTTGTTGAATTTAATTTCACCGTCTGTGTCAAATGCGGTGAGACAGCAAAACTCAATTCCCTTTTTGTCACCGTCAAGGTATGTTTCACTGCCGTCCTCTTCCATTTCTGAGGGGCAAAGACCCTCAAGGCGCAAAAATGTGCCGTCGGTTGTTACTGTGTGGCGAAATTCATTTTGATATGTTATGCCGATGTCAATTTTTTCATCGCCGTCTGCAGTCGTTTTCATAACCAAAATATCATTTACCGCGCTTGTAAAAGCTTCGGTAGTGTATTTTGTCTTTTTAAGGCAGTATGACGCCGAATACAAAGCTGTTTTAAGGTCAAGAGACCTCTTGTATTTTCTCGGCTTGAGGTTGTTTTTATATGTAATTATGAGCTTACCCATCGGCAGATAAAACTGGCTGAAATCGCCGACGAAATCCTTTTGTATAAGCTCCTGCGCTTTGAAATTTTCATTTTTCAAAGATAATTCGCGCGCTTTTTTGAATGTCTCTGTCGGATTTTTCTGCCTGAAAGTCTCTTTCCCGGGGTAACCCGTCCACAGTGTGTCAAGGTTCAACTCAACGGTTTCTGTGTCTGTTCTGCCGTAAAGTGCGGCACCGAGGCTGCCGTTGCCGAGAAGAAGTGTGTGCACCCATGTTTTTGCCGGGTGGTTATACCATAAGGCGTTTGATGCGTCAGTCATGTTTGCCCTCCTGATTTGTGTTAATCCGTTTAAGAAATTATAAACGTACAGTGCGGCAAAGTCAATTAGTTCTTGCAATTTAAAGCCCGATATTGTAAAATAAATCGTAATAATTTAACGGAGATTTTAAGATGTCTGATGTATTGATAATAGGCGGCGGCGCGGCAGGTCTGATGGCCGCCGGTACCGTGTCTATGACAGGTAAAAGCGTAACTGTACTCGAAAGAAACGACCGCCCGGCCCGCAAGGTCATGATAACGGGGAAGGGCAGGTGTAACGTTACCAATAATTGCACAGAGCTTGATAAACTTATAGAAAACGTGCCTCAAAACGGCAGATTTTTATACAGCGCATTTTCAAATTTTATGCCGAGCGACACTATGGAGCTTTTTGAGGACATGGGCGTTCCGCTGAAAACCGAAAGAGGCGGCAGGGTCTTCCCCGTTTCGGATAAAGCGGTTGATATTGTGGACGCACTTGTCTCTTTTGCAACGGATGACGGCGCGCAGATAGTAAAAGGCAGAGCCAAAGAGCTTATAATAGAAAACGGCACGGTTAAAGGCGCGGTTACCTATGACGGCGAAAAGATTTTTGCCGAAAAGGTGCTTATCGCAACAGGCGGCAAGTCTTACCCTGCAACAGGCTCCACCGGTGACGGATACGAGCTCGCAAAGCAGGCGGGTCACACCGTTACCGAGCTAAAGCCCTCGCTCGTGTCTTTGGTTTGCCATGAGGGATTTTGCACCGACCTTCAGGGCCTTGCACTCAAAAATGTATCTATGAGCGTTATTGACAGTGTGACAAATAAAGAAATTTATAAAGATTTCGGCGAAATGCTCTTTACTCATTTCGGTGTTTCGGGGCCAATGATACTCTCTGCCGGCGCACATATGAGAAATATGCAGCGCGGCAGATACAAAATATATGTCGATATGAAACCGGGGCTTTCTTATGAACAGCTTGATGCGAGAATACTCCGCGATTTCTCTGAAAATAATAATAAAAACTTTATAAATTCTCTCGGAGGACTTTTGCCTCGCAAGATGATACCCGTTGCGGTGAAGCTCAGCGGAATCAAGCCGACAGAAAAGGTGAACCAAATCACCAAAGAGCAAAGGCACAAATTTGCCGAGGTGCTCAAAAAATTCAAGATAACCGTCAACGATTTCAGCCCCATAGAAGAGGCAATCGTAACATCGGGCGGCGTTAAAGTGAGCGAGATTGACCCAAAAACAATGGAGTCTAAAATTGTGAAAAATCTTTATTTTGCAGGCGAAGTTATAGATGTTGACGCCTATACGGGCGGTTTTAATTTGCAAATTGCATTTTCTACCGGCAGGCTCGCAGGCGAAAATATGTGAATTATTTTTAGAAAAGAGGATATATTATGCCTATAAACATAGCAATAGACGGCCCTGCGGGCGCAGGCAAAAGCACCGTTGCAAGAACGGCGGCGGAAAGGCTCGGTTACATTTATGTTGACACCGGCGCACTTTACAGAACCGTTGGGCTTTATTCAATAAGAAAAGGCCTTGACACCAAAAATGCCGAATCGGTAGAGAGTACGCTCCGCGATATAGACATTAAGCTTGCCTTTGAAAACGGTGAGCAAAAGGTTTATCTCAACGGCGAGGATGTGTCGTCTGATATTCGCACTCCCGAGGCTTCGATGGGTGCTTCAAACGTTTCGTCTATACCGAGCGTGAGGGCTTTTCTTTTTGACCTGCAAAAAAACATAGCAAAAGAGAACGACTGCCTTATGGACGGCAGAGACATCGGCACGGTGGTTCTGCCGAATGCGGATGTTAAGATATTCTTGACCGCTTCACCCGAAGTCCGCGCCAAAAGAAGATATGACGAGCTTATAAAAAAGGGCGCGGACGTCAAATTTGACGATGTGCTCGACGACCTCAAAAAGAGAGATTATCAGGATTCCCACCGCGAAATAGCACCTCTTAAGGTTGCGGATGACGCGCAGGTGATAGATACAGGCTCTTTTGATTTTGAGCAGAGCGTAGCCGCCGTTCTCAACGCTGTGAATAATAAGCTTAAGAGATAGACGGGATATAATTTGAGCAATATAAAAAAGAATTATTTTGCAAGAACTTTTTTAGCGTTTAACACGCCGATTTTAAAAGGTCTGTACCGCGTGAAATATGTCGGCAAAGAGAATTTGCCACGCGGCGGCGGATTTATCATGGCTTCAAACCATCTGCTTGCGCTTGACCCGTTTTATATTGCTCTCGGCAGCAAAAAAGAGCTGTATTTTATGGCAAAATCAGAGCTTTTTGAAAGGTCGACTTTTTCTGCATTTTTAAGGTTGCTCAACGCTTTCCCCATAAAGCGCGGAACTTTCGACAGGTCGGCTTTGAAATTCGCAATAAAAATAATAAATGACGGAGCGGTGCTCGGCATATTCCCGGAGGGGGCGAGATCTATGAAAGACTATCTCCCGCATGAGGCAAAGCCCGGTATTGCATATATAGCTCACAAGTGCAAATGCGACGTTGTGCCCGTGAGTATTTATAACGATAAAAAGTCAAAGGTTTTTACCCGTTTAACCGTCAGATACGGCGAGCCGATAAAATATAAAGACCTTATGCTCGGCGATTTTCCCGATACCGAAGATTATTGCCGTGCCGCCGATATGATAATGAAAAAAATAAAAGAACTGTGGGCGATGGGACATGCGTAAAATAAAACTCGCAAAAACCGCCGGGTTTTGCTTCGGCGTAAACCGAGCGGTGGATATGCTTTATAAAATGGTAGAAGACGGGCAAAAGGTTTGCACCCTCGGCCCGATAATACATAATCCGCAGGTTATAAACGACCTTAAAAGCAAAGGCGTGGCTATCTATGATACGCCGGAAGAAATCCCCGACGACGTTACGGTTGTTATAAGAACTCACGGCGTCGAAAAAGAGATTTTACAAAGACTTTCTCGGACGGGGCACAGTTTTTGCGACGCAACCTGCCCGTTCGTCAAAAAAATACACAAAATAGTCGGTGAAAATTCGGATGCCGACACCGTGGTGCTCATAGCAGGCGATAAAAACCATCCAGAGGTCAAGGGGATAATGAGCTATTCGCACGGCGACACCTATGTGTTTATTGACTCCGCGGAACTTGATAATATTGTAAAAAACGGCAAAGATATTCCAAAAAAGAAAATTATTGTTGTCGCTCAGACCACTTTCAGCATAAAAGAGTGGGAAAACTGTATAAAAAAAATAAAAAAACACTATACAAACGCGATTATTTTTGATACAATATGTAATGCGACCAATGAGCGGCAGTCGGAGGCTATCGAGCTTTCAAAAGAGTGCAGCGCAATGGTCATAGTGGGCGGCAGGCAAAGTTCAAACACAGCCAAGCTTAAAGCCGTGTGCAGTGTAAACTGCCCCACATATCTTATCGAAACGGCGGATGAGCTCAAAAAAACAGATCTTCGCGGTTTTGATTGCGTTGGTGTTACTGCGGGGGCATCCACCCCTGCCGGTATTATAAAGGAGGTACTTTCAACCATGTCCGAAATTTTAAACGAACAGGAAAAAGAAATCATCGAGACTGCACCGCAGGCTCAGACAGAGGAGGTGCAGGAAGCTGCTCAACCGGCTAAGTCCATTGACGAAATGGATTTTTCTCAGGCGCTCGAAGAGTCTCTTAAGAATATGAGTACTGACCAGAAAGTTCGCGGAATAGTTACAGCAATATCTCCCAGTGAGATTCAGGTTGATATAGGCAGAAAACAGACAGGTTATATTCCTGCTGACGAATACAGCGCAGACCCGACCGCAGACCCGTCAAAAGAGCTTAAAGTCGGCGATGAGCTTGATCTTATCATCATGAAGACCAACGATCAGGAAGGCACAATCATGCTCTCCAAAAAGCGTTTTGACGCTCAGGGCGCATGGGACAAGATGTCAGCAGCTCTTGAGTCGGGCGAAGTTCTTGAGGGAACTGTTACCGACATCATCAAGGGCGGTATGATCGTTGTTACAAACGGTATCCGTGTATTTGTACCCGCATCTTTGGCAACTGCTTCAAGAGGCGATTCTCTTGAGGATCTTCTCAAGACAAAGGTTAAACTCAAGATTATTGACGTTAACCGTCAGCGCAGACGTGCAGTCGGCTCGGTTCGTGCAGTTCTCAAAGAAGAGCGTCAGGCAGCATCCGATGCTTTCTGGGCACAGGCAGAAGAGGGTCAGACTTATCACGGCGTTGTTAAGTCACTTACAAGCTACGGCGCATTTGTTGATATCGGCGGCGTAGACGGTATGATACATATTTCCGAGCTTTCTTGGAGACGTATCAAGCACCCGTCAGACGTTCTCTCTGTAGGCCAGGAAGTTGACGTTCACATCAAGTCACTTGATAAAGAAAACAAAAAGATTTCTCTCGGTTACAAAAAGGCCGAAGATAATCCGTGGGAGATTCTCCGCCGTGATTATCCCGTTGGCACAGTAGTTGATTCCGAAATCGTAGGTCTTACCGCTTTCGGTGCATTCGCAACCGTAATTCCCGGTATTGACGGTCTTATCCATATTTCACAGATTTCTAACGAGCGTATTAAGCACCCGTCAGATGTTCTTAAAGTAGGCGATAAGGTTCAGGCTAAGATTACAGCTATCGACTTTGATAAGAGCCGCGTAAGCCTTTCAATCCGTGCTCTTCTCCCCGAATCGGAAGAGGCAGCAATTGACCTCGGCGCAGAAGCTGAAGAAGCTCCCGCAGAAGAGATAGCCGAATAATTAAATAAGGCAATAATTTGCAGGCAGCCGTAACGGTTGCCTGCTTTTTTCGCATTTTGCCGAAAAATGATTCCCACATGGCGCGTCCACACACTGCCAAAAAGCCTTCTCTCGGATGAGGATGGGTTTTGCCTCTTGTTAATTAGGAAATCCATAGAACGAAAACGCCTCGTAGGGCGGTGTGCCCTCACACCGCCGAGAAAAAAGAGCCGACGCGGCAGCGTCGGCTCAGGTTGTTATTTGAAGCGAACCCAGACGTTCATTACCTGGTCTGTGAATTCAAATGCGGATTTTTGCGATCTTGTGCGGATATAGTATTCCATATCCTCGCCGAGCTCCGAGAAGTTCATGTTTATGCTCCAAATCTTTTTGTCGTCCTCGATAACATAGCTTGCGTTGTTGGCTGAATAAGTCCAGGTGTTGCCGTCTTTATAGAACTGCACCTTTGTCGCGTCAACTCCCGTTTCTACCGTGACCTTGTGCACTCCTGCATACATAACGTCATCGTAGCACTCATCTATCGAGAATGAGTATACGTCCTTGTCGGTTTCACGCTCTTGGGCGGTGAGGGTAAAATCATATGTTTTTTCATACCAACCGCTTTGAGCATATTTTGTATAAATCTTATATGTTTGAGTAAGTGCTTTAACCTTAAAATTTATACTCCATAATTCTGAACCGTCTGGATATGTAATAATGTCAGTTACCATGCTGTTTGTTCTTTCGATAGTCATGCTATTACCTTTAGAATCTACAAAACGAATTTTTGTAGGAGCGTTTTTGACGGTAATATTTAATTTAACGTTAGATCCTAAATATGGTGTATCTTTTGATTTTACAGATGTAACACCTTTGGGTGTAGCCTTAAAAGCAGTTGTGTATATTGCCGGTCGAACTCCGATACATGTACTGTCAGCCAGACAGCCTTCAAAGGGGTCTCCCTCTTCTAAATCAACGTTTTCAATTCTTACAAAGCCTCCGTTAATATTGTAATCAGCATCAAAAATACCGTCCTTTGTCCACCAACTACAAGGGCCTTGTGGTGCACGCAAGCCTTGAGAAGCGGCATAATCAGTTCCACTCGTTACAATTGATTCTCTTTCAGCACTTTCATCATAATCATATACCGGTTGGCGGCAGAAAGTAGTAATTGTATTTGAGATTTGTGCCTTTTCACTGCCATTGAAACCAGTATTATAAAAATCACTGTTAAGCCATTCTTTTAAATCACTGTCTTCATATAAGTGTGCATAATATTTTTTATATGACATAAGTGTTTCGGGATTATGATTTGGCAGATTATCTAATTGCTTGCTGAAATAATACACTACATCATCATATTCCAAATCAGCCTTATATGCGTAAACTATATTTCTGAAAGCTTGGGAATCCAGAACATATAAGCTATTTAAAAAAACATGGTCTTCATATGCAGATTCAACTTTCCATTTTATTGGTTCATAAAGAAAATAGTATACTTCATTTATTTTATAACCGTTAAGATACTGTTGTGATTTACTTTCCTCATAATTCCAGTAAGTATAAGAGGGTCTGTATTTAGAAAAAGTAACTGCGCGGTATTTGCAGCCGTTAAATGAAAAATCGGCATATTTCATCCAGTCACCTTGTTGTGCAGTGTTCCATTCGCCGGTTCCGCTGTAATAACCGTAAGATACCCAGTCTTTGTTTACAGAATCAAGCTGTTTAATAAGGGCAGAATCATCGATTGTTGATTGTGGGTATGTCCCGAACTCAACTATATCGCCCTCCTCAATATATGTTGCAGAAGAGACTGCAAAACTTGTTAAAGGCAATGCCAATATCAGCATTATTGCAGAAAGTATTGCGCTGAATATCCGTTTAGTTATCTTTTTCATATATAGCCCTCCACTTTTATGAGATTAGTTTGGAAAATCGTCTAGCTGATAATCAAAAAGAGCTTCAGTGCAATTTGAAATAATTGTTTCTCCATCGCCATTAGCCCAATATTGACATTCGGTTTTGGGATTGCCTAAAGCTTTATATAATAAGCAATTCTTTCTGAAATTACAGTTCACAAGAGAAATATTTGCTCCTTTGCCGGCATATGAAAAGTATGCTCCAAATAGTTTTTTGTTTTGCTGAGCAATATAATCTTCAATATAGAGAAAAATATTACAAGATTCAAATGAGTATGTTGAAACACTTTTTGGATTACCTTTAAAATAGAAGAATACTTTTGAAACTGTATCATAATTCATCTCAAATTTGCAACGTATGAACTTAATATTATTTTTATAAGTTATTTCCAAATTTGGATTAGAAGTAATTTTTTGCGCCACACTAACACCTACGTATGAATTACTTCTTTCACTTGTACAATACGAAGAAATAATGCCGTTTTCTTTTTTATAAGATTTATATAGATTATTATATGTACTGTCAAAAGCACAATTTTCAAAAACAACATTCGCTTCAACAAAATCATCTTCAAACCAATCCTTGTGTTGTTCATAAACATAGTCAATTTCCCTTGCACCATTATTTCCACCGTTTATATCTGTGGTTAAGTAGGCACTTGAACCTATAGTTGGTGACGAAAACTTAAAATAGCCGTTGCTTATCTTAGCTTTAACCTTGCCTTTTATTCCAATCGCAGTCCAAGCATCATCTGATACTGGAAGTCCGTTCTCAGTCGATTCGTATAATTTTATATGACTGTTAAAGACTCTTTCTCTGCCATTGGCATAGTTTCTCGGTCTTCTGTAAAAAGAGCCCGTAGCATATATGTTTTTTATTTCAACATCAACACATGAGTTAAGAATTATACCACGCAAGACATCATACATATATATGTTTTCTGCATTTATACTTTTTGAAGTCAATCCTATATTAAGGCCTGTTTGACAAGAGCGAATGGTGATATTCTTAAATGTATTATTATGATTAAATTCAGAGTTTTTTAATTCATGTCCATAATTTTGGTGAATAGCTCCTCCTGCTGAGTTCTCAAGCAAGCAATTATCAACTGTGAGATACGAGCATTTTTCGCTGATATAAATACAGTGATTGAACTTGTCGGTAGATAAGCAGTTATCAATGTGAGAGTTGAGAAGCTTCAGACTTTTGACGCCAGTCAAGTTAAAGCCCATTCCCGTTTTAAAGTCACATTTATCAAATGTCCAATAAAGCGGCACATCATAATATGCGCTGTTGTTTATGTGAATACCGAAACAGAAATCCGTAAATTTGCAGTTGTTAAATGTAACACTCTTGGGAAGGACAGAAATTGTGTTTCCGTCAGAATCAATGCTTGCACAGTGCACCGCCTGGTCTGCTATCGATACGGAGTTGCCGTAACGTCCTTCGATTGTGAGGCCATAAAATCCGACATTGCCGTAGTCATCATCGGCAGTTAAAACTCGTTTGTTTGAAAACGCAACTATAATTCCATTTGTATTATTAAAAAGTCTTATGATTGCATTGTTGCCGATAAATTCTGTATCGGAACTAAAATAAACGACACTGCCAAGCAAATAGATAAGATTAGGCTCAAACGAAAGCTCAATTGCTCTGTTATATTCTTTGCCTATCTGTGCACACATATTTGCGGCATTGTTGAGAGCAGCGGCATTACTTGCGGCAATATTGCCTTTTTCCGAATCCGTCATACCGTCAAGCTCTGCCTGTGTATAGCCCACCGCGCCAAACTGCTTAACTGTGTATCTTTTGCCATACGTCGGCAGAGCAGTTGCTTTATATGCACATCCCTTATATGAATATGTAAGAGTGTTTGCATCATACACAATTTCCGTCTCGTCCGTATTATATGGCTCGCAAGCAGAAAGCTTGTAGCAACCTGCTATTTGGCTTTCGCTGTCGTAATCGGCAGTTATAAGATTTGTTTTTTCACCAAGAATTGAATCTGCCAAGTCTTTACTGTCTTCTGCTGTGCAGAGATTAAATAAAGTTGACAAAGATTCGACAACAACAGTTTCTTTATAATTAAACCTGAAATTGTCTGTTGATAAAAACGTCAAATAACAATCCGAATCTTCCAAAAGGTCAAAATAGCTGTAATCATCGTTTGTGACACTTGCTTTGAGTATGAATTTGCCGCTGCTGCTGCCATAAACTTTATAAGTGATACGTTTTATTTGATCTTCCGTCGGATTTGTAATATTTTCGGGATATTCTGACGTGTTAAACGGTAAAGATAAACTCATATATCCGTCAACCGAGTTAAACCAAAGCATAATTGACGCATAATCATCAAGCTTTTTGTTTGCATCGGGCAAAGGCAATTCGATAGTGAGAGATGTTCTTTCAACTTCATTTGTGGTTGAAGCGGTATTTTCATTCTCATTTTCGTTTCCGCCCGTGCTTGGGGTTTTAAGTTTTTGGTTAATCTGCATATTGCCGAATTCAAACGGTACAGTGTCAATTTTAAATCCCGCATTCTGCAAATTGTTAAGTGTTTTGTTGTAGTTTTCTTTTGTAATATCAAAAATCATTTTTATTATCCTTTCTTTATTTAAATATCAACCTCCTATGCAGCCTTAAAT
>UQCF01000020.1 GCA_900539465.1 uncultured Ruminococcus sp.
CAACCGAGCCCTCGACAGAGCCTTCAACAGAACCCTCAACCGAGCCCTCGACAGAACCTTCAACAGAACCATCAACCGAGCCTTCTGATACAACAAAACCCACAGAGACTACAACAAAGACAACTGTTCCTACAACAGACGATGCAACAACAGTAACAACCACAACAACCACAGTTGCAGGCGGCTCTTCTGCAGACACAGAGAACCCCAGCACAGGTGAGAGCGTTGCAGCGGCAGTTGCAGCAGTTGCAGTTCTCGGCGTAAGTGCAGCAGCAGTAGTTGCTCTTCGCAAAAAAGAAGACTGATTGATTAACGCATAAAATAAAATATCCCACATTCACCGGAATGTGGGATTTTATTTTTTCTAAAACTGTTGATTTATTATTTCGTTATTGATAGAATATATTTAATAAAAAACAAGGAGGAAACTCTGATTATGAAAAAAGGCGCAAAAATAATTTCAGTAGTTCTTTCTGTTGCAATGGTGCTGTCGCTTGTTTGGGCATTTGCCGTGAATTCGCTTGCCGCGGACGCACCTGTGTTTGCAGTGAAAGAAGTCAGCAAAAAGTATAACACCGTAACGGTAGAGGTAAATCTCTTATCAGGCAGCTTTAACGCGCTGGATTTAAACTTCAGATATTCAAGAGGCGTTAAGCTTAAAACAATAGAGCAGGGCAGTGCACTTAAAACATCCGGTGCTATGGCTATGCTGAATCCCAATGCAAATACTTCGGCAGATCAGTCACACGCATCCATGATTGCGATTGACGGTTATAATCAAAAGGGTCAGATGCTTGTGGCAACTTTCCAGGTTCCTTTTGCTTCGGATTATTCCATAAGCGTTTATGCGACAGATTGCAGAATTACCGTCGGCAATGACAATGTTGAGGTTAAGCCCACCGTTAAAGAAAGCGTATCTTATAAATACGAAAAGCCTACAACGTCAACAACCAAGTCAACTACAACTACAACCACAACAACCAAAGCCCCTAATCAGCCGAAGCCAAATAACCCGACTAATACTACAAACAAGACGAATAACGGAACAACAGTCCGCACAGCGGTTATACCTGGCGGCTCGGTCACCGTAGCAAGCGGCAGCGGCACAACGGCTCAGGGCGACACCACAACATCGTCCGAACCTACCGATGAAAACCTTGACATTGACGAATATTCTTCGGAGAGTGCAGAGTACTCGGCGCTTTCGTCAGCGGTCGGGGCAAACGCAAAGGCGGCAGACAAAATTCAGCTCAAACAGTCTCACAACAAAAAGACTATAATTATTGTTGCGGCCGCTGCTGCGGTTCTTATTGCAGGCGCAGTTGTAGCAATAGTTCTTATAAATAAAAAGAAAAATAACACAACAGATACTTTTTAACGCGTAACCGGTAGCAGCACAAGCCGTTTTCAGATTTATTTCTGTTAAAACGGCTTGTTTTTTATAAAAAATAAAAATTGTTATTGCAACTTTTTGCCTAATTTGATATTATTAAATATGGATGTTATATGAAGGGAGCATTTAAAATGCTTGATTTGAAATTTTTAAGAGAAAACCCCGATATTGTAAAACAAAATATTAAAAATAAGTTTCAAGATTCCAAACTTTCGCTTGTTGACGAGGTTATAGAGCTTGATAAACAGAGCCGTGCGGCAAAAGGCGAGGCAGACTCACTTCGCGCAGGCAGAAATAAAATATCAAAACAGATAGGCGCACTCATGGCTCAGGGCAAAAAAGAAGAGGCAGAGCAGGCAAAAGCACAGGTTGCACAAAATGCAAAGAAACTTGCCGAGCTTGAAGCTTTAGAGACAGAGTACAGCGAAAAAATCAACAAAATCATGATGGTTATTCCCAACATAATCGACCCGTCCGTGCCGATAGGCAAAGACGATTCCGAAAATGTTGAGGTTGAAAAATTCGGTGAGCCTTTTGTGCCGGATTTTGAAATTCCTTATCACGTTGATATTATGGAGGCTTTTGACGGCATAGACCTTGACTCTGCAAGACGTGTGGCGGGCAACGGCTTCTATTATCTCATGGGCGACATCGCAAGACTTCATTCGTCAATCATCTCTTATGCGAGAGATTTTATGATAGACAGAGGCTTCACATACTGTGTTCCTCCGTTTATGATTCGCAGCGGAGTTGTAACGGGTGTTATGAGCTTTGCCGAGATGGACGCAATGATGTATAAAATTGAGGGCGAAGACCTCTATCTTATCGGTACAAGTGAACACTCTATGATAGGCAAATTTACCGATACCATTATTCCCGAAGAAAAATTGCCCCAGACTCTCACAAGCTATTCGCCTTGCTTCCGCAAAGAGAAGGGCGCACACGGCCTTGAAGAGCGCGGAGTATACAGAATACACCAGTTTGAAAAACAGGAAATGATAGTTGTCTGCAAACCCGAAGAGAGCAAAATGTGGTTTGATAAGCTTTGGCAGAATACGGTTGACCTTTTCCGCTCGCTCGATATACCCGTCAGAACACTTGAGTGCTGCTCCGGCGACCTTGCGGACCTCAAGGTTAAATCAATAGACGTTGAGGCTTGGTCACCCAGGCAGAAGAAGTATTTTGAAGTCGGCAGCTGCTCAAACCTCGGCGATGCACAGGCTCGCAGATTAAAAATCCGCGTCAACGGCAAAAACGGCAAATATCTTGCCCATACTCTTAATAATACAGTTGTCGCTCCGCCGAGAATGCTTATCGCTTTCCTCGAGAATAACCTCAATGAGGACGGCTCTGTCAGAATTCCCGAAGCTCTCAGACCTTATATGGGCGGCAAAACCTTGATAGAAAAGAAAAATTAACAGGAGTGCATTTCTATGAATTTTAATTCCGAGCCCGGTGTCGTTAAACTTCCGCGCGCATCTATGCCGGAGGAGGTAGGGGTAGACTCATCTGTTGTGATGAGCTATGTAAATGAAATAGAAAAAAGAGGATATAAATTTGACAGCTTAATGGTTTTAAGGCACGGCAAAGTTGCGGCTGAATTTGTCTGGAGGCCTTATGATGCCGATATTCCTCACGATATGTATTCTTTCAGCAAAACCATGACCGCAACGGCAATCGGTTTTGCAATAGACGAGGGCTTGCTCTCACTTGATACAAAGATATATTCGTTCTTCCCCGAAAAATATGCTGAACTCAACGGTGCACAAAAAGACTATGCCGATCAAATGAATATTCATTCGCTTCTTACGATGCGTTCGGGCAAAAGAATAAATATGTTTAAAGACACCGCCAAAATGGATTGGACGGAAAATTATATGGGTGCAAAATTCAAATGCGCGCCCTGCACAAAGTGGGATTATGTGAGCGAAAACATATATATGCTTGCAAAAATTCTTACCATAGTTACGGGTCAGTCCTTGACGGAATACCTCACACCGAGGCTTTATGAACCGCTTGAAATGGGCGTGCCGAAGTGGGAGACCGACCCCGAGGGCGTTGAGGCCGGCGGCTGGGGACTTCAGCTCACAACCGAGCAAATGGCAAAATTCTCTTTGCTTTATTTGCAGGGCGGTATCTGGAACGGCAAACGCATATTGCCCGAAAAATGGATAAAAGCCTGCACCAAAAAGCACATTGACCTTGTGCCTTGCATGATACATGACGGCACGGGCTATGGCTATCAGGTATGGCTGAATGACAACCCGAGCTATCTTCGCTTTGACGGACTTTTCGGTCAAATATCGGTAATGTTTAAAGATTATGACGCTTGTGTGGTATTCAACGCGGCAGATACGAGAGAATATGAATACATCAAAATGATTTTTGATTATTTCCCTAAAGCATTCGGCGACGATCTTGTGATGCCGGACGAAAATTATATCTCAAATTTTAAGGCGGAGCTTGAGAGAAAGTCATATGACTGGTCACCCGCAATGCCGAGAAACGAAAAAGCAGAGAGCGAGATTGACGGCAAAAGATACCGCATTAAACCCCGCGATAATGCGAGCGTACTCGGCGTAACGAGCTATTTTATGTGGTCTAAAAAGCCCGGAAAAATGGAATACATCGAGTTTGATTTTTCAAAAGATGTTCCGCAGTTTATCTGGAAAGAGGCTAACAGCCCTGAGAACAGAATGGATATAGGCATGAACGGCGATTTTGCCTATTCAAATGCGATTTTGGCAGATATACCTGTTATCATGGCGTCGCAGGGCAGCTGGCTTAAAGACAATAAATTTAAGCTTAACATTCATCCTCTCGGCAGGTCGCAAAACAGGCAAATGGTGTTTAGCTTTAACGGCAAGAGCGTTAAGATAAATTCAAAGGCAAATATGAATGCCGGCGACCTGTTGGTGTTCAGACTGTTTTTTGCCGGCATGAATGTTCCGCCTGCATTAAAGAATGTTATTGGCATTATAATTAAAATCGCAAACGAGATATGGTTTGACCCAAATCTTAAAGGTACGCTTGAATAATATAAGACATCGGGCTGTTTATGCAGCTCGATGTCTTTTTTTGATAAAAATTTATGCAAGCAATATAGTTTTTTATATTGATTTAGTACATAAACTGTGATATTATCTAAATAGCAAAACTCTTGGAGGAAAAAACTTATGTTATGCTGGATTTTTTTAGGCTTAGGCATCGTCACTACCTGCGTTTTTCTTTATAAGAGAGATTCAAACGGCAGCAGAATGGCATTGCTTCTCAAAACTGCGGCGAGCTTAATGTTTATTACAACGGCGGTTGTTGCGATATATTATAACCGCGGCGATATGCGCTACGGCCTCATGATTGTTATGGGGCTTGTGCTCGGCATGCTCGGCGATATATGGTTAGACCTAAAATGGATATATCCAAACGATATAAAGTATTTTCTTTACGGCGGGTTTATATTCTTTTTGCTCGGGCATTTGTGCTTTACCTCGGCGGTTGTGCTTATAAACGAAATGCCGATAAAAGAATTTTTGCTTTGCCTCATTCCTCCGGTGCTGATTGCGATTGGCGTTCAGCTCTGTGCAAAGCCTTTAAAGCTCGATTTTACAGGATACAAATTTATTTCATCTCTTTACGGCGCGTTTCTTGCGATGACCGTGTCTGTCTCTGCGAGAAGTGCGATAGCCTCCGGCGGCGCAACCTCTCAGGTGGTTATGACAGCCGGCGCGGCACTGTTCTTTTTATCTGATTTTGTGCTCTCCGGTACATACTTCGGTCAGGGCAAAAACTCAAAACCGTATGTTGTGCTAAATCACATTCTTTATTATTCGGGTCAGTTTATGATAGCTATGTCAGTGTTCTTTTGCGGAAAGTGATTTTAAAAACAGTTGATTTTTATTTTTAGCTTTGATATAATAAACAAAAGCTGTTAAATTACGGAGGATTAGGATATGAAAAAGTTAATTGCGATAATTTCTGCTGCTGTTATAGTTGCCGCTATGTTGGTGCCTGCCGCATTTGCCGCACAGACTGTTTACGGTGATGTTACTGGTGACGGCAAAGTTAATTCATCCGATGCACTTATGATTCTTCAGTCAAGCGTCGGTCTTAAAAAACTCAGCAAAAATCAAAAAACAGCTGCCGACGTTGACGGCAACGATAAGGTTAATTCGGCAGACGCGTTGCTTGTGCTTAATTACTCTGTCGGCAACATAGACGTCTTTCCTGTTGAAGAGGGCGGAGAGCCAGCAACAGACCACGACGTTATGTAATACAAAATAAATTAGTCAAATCATAAAAGCTATAATTCACTCTCGTCATCTGATGTGAATTATAGCTTTTTCTTTATGATTTATAAATTTTGAGCGAAACAAAAACAGTGACTGTAAAGGTAACGGTGTCTGCAATCGCCATAAAGTATAAAACTCCGTCAAGACCCAGCCATATGGGCAGCAAAAGCACAAGCCCGACGTCTAAAACATTTTAAATAAAGCAGTCAATTATTTATATCAACAAAAAATCAGAAAATTTTTTGTGCCCGGCAGTGCAAAAATTAAAAATTATTTTCAAAATCTTTGTACGCTTCAATAACCGAGTTTGCCCAAGCGTCTATATTATAATTTTGTGCCGCAAGAGCCTTATTTTTTTCTTTCAACTCATCATTGCCAAGAAGATTTATTGCTTTTTGTATAGCTTCGCTCAATGACCTTGGATTTTCATTTTCAAACCACAAAATATCAAGATTTTTTTGAGCGTGGCAAAGCTGACCCTCGCAGTCGCTTGCGATAACCGTGTTTTTGCAGTATGCCGCCTCAACAATTGCATAGCAAAAGCCCTCACGTCTTGACGCAGAAAGAAATATGTCGCTTATGTCATAATATGCGGCTATATCGTTTCGCGGCGGAACAAGCCTTACCCAATTCGGAATTTCGCCGAATTGATTTATGATTTGCTCTTTTATTTTTTCGAGATTTGACGAAACCGAAATCATAATATAGATATTATATTTTTGCCGAAGCTGTGAAATTGCTTCTAACGCAATGTCTGCTCCCTTTAGGCGATAGTCATATGCCAACATAAAGCAGTTTATGCTGTTATCTTCGGGGAAAACGGATTTTTTATCTATTGGCTCAAATGAATCAAGTCTTTTAAAAAATACCGCATTGTTTATAAATCTGTGTGATAAAAACGGATTGAACTTGCTAATTTCTTCATCTACCGATTTGCTTACGCCGATGGCATGCCAGTTTTTATAAATAAGTTTTGCGGCGATTTTTTTCTTTATTCCGCTTACACCGTAGCGGCTCTCATAATTTTTAACTTTTATTATGCTTTTTGAACCGCAAGCAATTTTTACGCATAAGTCAGTTTCGTTATTTGTGAAATGGGTATGGACAATACCAATTTCATGCTCGTTTATAATCTTTTTAAATGATTTTATTTTATCAAAAAATGAGGTACCGTAAACATAAACAGGGGAGTGCTCGGCTAATTTTTCGTACCAGTGATCCTCTCTGTTTTCAATTCTTTGCGGAAAGGCATAAACTATTTTGCTCCCCGTTTCGTTGAGCTTTTGGTTAAGCACTTCAAGCGATTCTATAAAGTTTCCGCGGTACGCCGCTGCGTAATCACATATATGCAGTATATTCATAAAAAACACCCCAAAAAATTATATCATAACATTCGGATGTTTTCAATAAAGGATTTAAGCCCTTGAAATCCTATAAACCTTGTGGTATAATAGGAAAAAGAGGTGAACATTATGATGGTATCAACAAAAGGCAGATATGCTTTGAGAATTATGGTTGACCTTGCCGGCAGAGCGAGCGAAGGTTATGTTTCACTCAAAAGCATCGCTTCAAGGCAGGGAATATCGGAAAAATATATGGAGAGCATTGTTTCTATGCTAGTTAAAAACGGATTTGTTGAGGGCTTGCGCGGCAAAGGCGGCGGATATAAGCTCACAAGACCGGCAGATACCTACACGGTCGGCAGTATTTTAAGAGTAACAGAGGGCAGCCTTGCTCCCGTAGCTTGCCTTGAAAGCTCTGCCAACAAATGCGAGCGTGCAGAGCAGTGCACAACGCTGCCTGTGTGGAAAAAGCTTGATGAGATTATAAATGATTATCTTGAAAGTGTTAATCTTGCAGACCTTGCAGGCTGCCCCGACGGCGGAGATAACTACGTTATATAAAAATTTTTTAAAAAAATTTATAAAACCTATTGACAAGGTATGATTTATAGAGTATAATCCCAATAAACCCACAGGATAGATAGGTTGATGATTATGAAAAAGTATTTTGAAAAGCTTTTAAGAGCAAATTTTCGTTTCGGACGAATGTGATTTGGTAATATTCTAAACAAACATTTTTTAATATTATCAAAATTCATTTAAAGAGAGGAAAATTATAATGTCAAACAAAAATTATAAATTTGAAACATTACAGCTTCACGTAGGTCAGGAACAGCCCGACCCCGCAACAGATGCGAGAGCGGTTCCGATATATCAAACAACTTCTTACGTTTTTCGCAATTCGGCTCATGCTGCGGCACGTTTCGGCCTTGCAGACGCAGGCAATATTTACGGCCGTCTTACAAACTCCACACAGGATGTTCTTGAAAAAAGACTTGCCGCACTTGAGGGCGGCGTAGCGGCTCTTGCGGTTTCATCGGGCGCGGCTGCGATAGATTACACAATTCAGGCACTTGCGGGCGCAGGTGAGCATATAGTGGCTCAAAAGACCATTTACGGCGGCAGCTTCAACCTGCTTGCACACACTCTTCCTCACTACGGCATAACAACAACATTTGTTAACGCTCATGACCTTAACGAGGTTGAGTCGGCAATTCAGCCCAACACCAAGGCTATATACCTTGAAACCCTCGGCAACCCCAACAGCGATATTCCCGATATCGACGCTATTGCAGAGATTGCTCATAAACACGGTTTGCCCCTTGTAATAGACAACACTTTCGGCACACCTTATCTCATCAGACCAATTGAGCACGGCGCAGATATTGTTGTTCATTCGGCAACTAAGTTTATCGGCGGCCACGGCACAACCCTCGGCGGCATAATCGTTGATTCCGGCAAATTTGACTGGGCTGCAAGCGGCAAATATCCGGCAATTTCGGAGCCGAACCCCAGCTATCACGGCGTTTCGTTCACACAGGCGGCAGGTTCTGCGGCATTTGTAACATATATAAGAGCAATTCTTCTTCGTGATACAGGCGCAACGATTTCTCCGTTCAACGCATTCCTCCTTTTGCAGGGTGTTGAAACTCTTTCTCTTCGTCTTGACCGTCATGTTGAGAACACCAAAAAGGTTGTTGAATATCTTTCAAAGCATCCGCTTGTAGAAAAGGTAAATCACCCCTCGCTTCCCGAGCATCCCGACCATGCTCTTTATGAGAAGTATTTCCCCAACGGCGGCGCAAGCATATTCACTTTTGAGATAAAGGGCGGTCAGAAAGAGGCGCATAAGTTTATTGATAACCTCACTCTTTTCTCGCTCCTTGCAAACGTTGCAGACGTTAAGAGCCTTGTTATTCACCCGGCAACAACAACTCACTCACAGCTTACGGAAGAGGAGCTTCTTGACCAGGGAATCAAGCAGAATACAATAAGACTTTCTATCGGCACAGAAAACATTGATGATATTATCGCAGACCTTGAAGACGGTTTTGCGGCAGTGAAAGAAGGCTAAGCTTTATGTCAAAAATATATACATCGGCAGATGAGCTTATAGGTTCAACCCCGTTGCTCGAACTCAAAGGCGTTGAAAAAGCTCTCTCGCTCAAAGCAAAAATATTTGCAAAGCTTGAGTATTTTAATCCCTCGGGCTCTGTAAAAGACAGAATTGCAAAAGCAATGATAGACGATGCAGAAAAAAGAGGCGTATTAAAGCCCGGTTCTGTAATAATCGAGCCGACTTCGGGCAACACGGGCATAGGTCTTGCCGCGGTTGCCGCAATGAGAGGTTACAGAATAATAATCGTAATGCCGGAGACGATGTCTGTTGAAAGACGTCAGCTTATGAAAGCCTACGGTGCGGAGCTTGTGCTCACACCCGGTGCAAAGGGAATGAAGGGAGCAATAGAGGAGGCAGAAAGACTTGCCGCAGAAACTCCCGACAGCTTTATTCCCGGTCAGTTCACCAACCCTGCAAACCCGGCGGCGCATAAGGCAACAACGGGTCCCGAGATTTGGAACGATACCGACGGCAGCGTAGACATTTTTGTAGCAGGCGTCGGCACGGGCGGAACGCTCAGCGGAACAGGCGAATATCTTAAAGAGAAAAAACCGTCTGTTAAGGTTGTTGCCGTTGAGCCGGCTACATCTGCGGTACTCTCAACAGGCAAGGCAGGTAGTCATAAAATTCAGGGTATAGGCGCAGGCTTTGTTCCCAAAGTGCTCAATACAGAGGTTTATGACGAGATAATCGCCGTTTCAAACGAAGACGCTTTTGACTACGGCAGACTTGTGGGCAAAAAAGAGGGCGTTCTTGTAGGTATATCGGCAGGTGCGGCACTCAAAGCGGCTGTTGAGCTTGCTCAAAGGGCAGAGAATGAGGGCAAAAACATCGTTGTAATCTTCCCCGATACAGGCGACCGTTATCTTTCAACTGCTTTGTTTGAGGCATAATTTTTAAAATTTAAGGGTCTGTGCGACAGGCCCTTTTTTATTTGGATGTGGTAGTTTATGAAAAGCAAGGTTCTTGTTGCAATGAGTGGGGGAGTGGACAGCTCCGCAGCTGCCGCGCTTCTAAGCGACAAAGGCTATGAGTGCATCGGAGTGACGATGAAGCTTTATGACAACGAGGATGTGGGAGTATCAAGAGAGAAAACCTGCTGTTCTCTTTCCGATACGGAAGACGCGCGCAGTGTTGCGGCAGAACTCGGCATGAGGTATTACGTTCTGAATTTTAAAGATTATTTTAAAAGCGCGGTATGCGACAAATTTATTTCTGCATACAAAAACGGCTTGACCCCGAACCCCTGCATAGACTGCAACAAATATTTAAAATTTGACGGCCTATATAAAAAAGCAGAGATGCTGGAGTGTGATTATATCGCAACGGGGCACTATGCACGGATAGAAAAAGATTCTCAAAGCGGCAGATACAAGCTGAAAAAAGCGGTAAATAAAAACAAAGACCAAAGCTATGTGCTTTATTTTTTAACGCAGGAGCAATTAAAGCACACGCTTTTTCCGCTCGGCGAGTTTGATGATAAATCGCAGGTTCGTTCTTTTGCCGAAAAACACGACCTTGTAAATTCGCAGAAGCATGAGAGCCAGGATATTTGTTTTGTACCGGACGGCGACTATGCCGCATTTATCAAAAGAACCACGGGTAAAGATTATCCGTGCGGCAAATTTGTTGACGAAAGCGGAAAAATTCTCGGTGAGCACAAGGGCATAATCCGCTATACCATAGGTCAGCGCAAGGGTCTGGGGCTCGCTTTGCCGGAGCCCATGTACGTTAAAGAAAAAAATGCCGAAAACAATACTGTCACGCTCGCGGTGAAAAAAGACATGAAAATAAAAAGCCTTATCGCAAAGGATTTTAACTGGCTTTCTTGCCCCGAACCGAACAAAGCCATAAAGGTGAATGTCAAAACAAGATACCGAGCAAGAGAAGTGCCTGCCGTGGCTGAAGCTCTGCCGGACGGCAGTGTTTTAATAACCTTTGATGAGCCGTCGGAGCCTGCTGCGCCCGGTCAGGCGGCAGTGCTTTATGACGGCGAATATGTCATAGGCGGCGGAACGATAGTTAAAACTTTATAAAAGCCGATGTCGAGCGAAACGCTAAAAATAAAGCTATAATTCACAAACGGTAAATATGCCGATGTGAATTATAGCTTTTTTGCATTTAAAAATATTTGTGTTTTTTTATTTTAATTCTTTTATCATTTGGCGGTATTCGAGCATTTCAAAGCCCAAGGACGCATAAAGTTTTTTAGCTTTGACGTTATCATCCTCAACTTCAAGTCTGAGCCTTGCACATTGCGGTTCAATGTTATTTTTTATAAATGCAAATGCCTCTTTGCCAAGACCTTTGGAGCGAAATTGCGGCAAGATAAAAATTTCTTCAATCCATGCCGTTTTGCCGCCCGCCTCCTGAGAAAATGTATATGCCAAAAGCATATAGCCTGCGGTTTCTCCGTCCTTTTCGATTATAAAGCATTCGGTGTAATCACCGGAACGCATCAGTTCCTGCCACGTCAGCTCAAAATTTTCAGAGTCGATTCGGTGCATTACGGCGTCGCTTTTATAAAATTCGTCCGTAAGCTTTAAATAGAGTTCCTTGTCGCTTGGCGTAATTTTTCTTATCATTTTGTTCCCTCCGATTGTTCATTTTTTTGAAAAAGCTTTCTGAGCGGCAATGAGTCTTTAAACTCAAATTTTTTCTCTAAAAATTTACTTATCATTCCGATAATTTTTCCGTTTATCAGAGCGCAGATAACCGTGCCGACGTTTACACCCTCAAATTTAAAAAGTCCGAAAAAGCAGAAAGACATAATTATTGATATAACGCAGCTTACACAGTCATAGCCTGTTTTGAATTTGTTTATATCTTTATGCGTTTTTGCAGAAATCTCTTTAACAAAAAGCTCGTATGCTTCGGGCGGAATGTATGTGTGAAAAAATAGCGAAACTCCGAGCGATACCAGCGGCAGACCGATAACAAAAAACACTATTCTGACCGCAATTTTTTCGCAAGGAATGAACGATAGCGTCCAAAGGCTCAAATCAAGCGACAGACCGTAAAATACAGCTGTGAAAAATGAGAAGAGATACGATACTTTAAACTTTTTCATAACTATGCACAGCACAATTAAGAGAAAAGCCTGGAGCATATATTCCGCAACGCCGAAAGTTATAAAGCTCCAATATTGCGAAAGCTTCAGGTGCAAAAGATACGCGGGTGCCACAACCATAGATACTCCGAAATTTGCCTTTGTCATCATTGCCGTGCCGAATGCGAGTATCAGCGTTGCCAAAACGTACGCAAGCTCGGCAGAAAATTTTTTCTTCTTCATTTTATCACATCCAAAAATAAAGCCCTTGTCGGTTTATTACAGAAACCGGCAAAGGTAGCTACATTTATATTATATATCGTATGCTCTAAAAGTCAAGAAGAATATTAAGCGATGTTTGAAGCAAAATAAAACAGGCGAAATTATCGCTGCAAAATTTTTAACGGAGGGTTATTATGTCACCTAAAGAATTGCTTTATATCGAAGACGCACTCGGACACGAAAAACAGATGCAGACCGCATGCTCGGACTTTGCCTCGCAGATAAAGGATCCTGAACTCAAAAGCTTTGTTCAGGAACTTTGCACAAAACACTCACAAAGCTTTGACCGCTTTTACGGTTTGCTGAAATAACGGAGGAGGATTATTTATGGATGATAAAACAATAATGGACAATATACTTTCGGTCACAAAAGGCGCATGCGACCTTATGATGCACGGCGCAATAGAGTCGTCAACGCCCGATGTTCACATGGCTTTTACGCAGTGCTTTAACGACACGCTCGGTATGCAGAATGAAATATATTCAAAAATGTCGCAAAAGGGCTGGTACCCGACGCAGCAGGCGGAACAGCAGAAGATTGACGCCGCCAAGCAAAAATTTTCAAACAAATAAAAAGTAAGCAGGCAATGACGGTTGCCTGCTTCTTTAACGCCCCATTTCCTATTGACAAAGTAGGTTTAAGTTTGATATAATTAAACGCAGAAGGGAATGGTTCGCATGTCGAAAAATATTACAAGAGACGAGGCATGGGCTCTTTTAAATGAATATAATAAAGACCGTTTTCACCTGAAGCACGCCCTGACCGTTGAGGGCGTTATGCGTTATTTTGCAGAGAAATTAGGCTACGGTGACGAGGTCGATTTTTGGGGAATTGTCGGGCTTTTGCATGACCTTGATTTTGAGATGTACCCTGAGAGCCACTGCATTAAATCACAAGAAATTATGCGCGAAAAAGGGCTTGATGAAAGACTTATTCATGCCACAGCAAGCCACGGCTACGCTTTGACGGTTGATATTAAACCCGAGCATGAGATGGAGAAGGTTCTCTATGCCGTTGACGAGCTGACGGGGCTTATAGGCGCGGCCGCTCTTATGCGCCCGTCAAAAAGCGTGAGTGATTTGGAGCTTAAATCCGTAAAGAAAAAATATAAAAGCAAAGGCTTTGCCGCAGGCTGTTCAAGAGAGGTTATTGAGCGCGGTGCAGAGATGCTCGGCTGGAATCTGGACACGCTTATAAGCGAAACAATACTTGCAATGAGGCAATGCGAAGAGATATATGAAAACTTTTAAAAGTCTGCCCATAAAATTAAAAGAAGAGAAAAACCTTAGTGACGAAGAGCTTTTAAAGCTCCTCTCAACAAACGAATACGACAGCGAGCTTCATACTCTGGCGGATGAAGTCCGCCGCGAAATTTACGGCGAAGATGTTTATATAAGAGGGCTTATAGAAATATCAAATTATTGCAAGAATGACTGCTATTATTGCGGAATACGCCGCGGCAATAAAAGTGCCGTTCGCTACCGTCTTACAAAAGACGATATTCTTGCCTGCTGTGAAGAGGGCTATAAGCTTGGCTTTCGCACCTTTGTTATGCAGGGCGGCGAGGACCCGTATTACACAGATGACGTCATGTGCGGCATCGTCTCGGCGGTAAGAGAGCGTTACAGCGATTGTGCGATTGCTCTCTCGCTCGGCGAGAGAAGTTATGAAAGCTATCTCGCGCTTTATAATGCGGGCGCAAACAGATACCTTTTGAGGCATGAGACTGCAAACGCCGAGCATTACGGCAAGCTTCACCCGCAGTCCATGAACCTTCAAAACCGCAAAGATTGTCTCTTCAATTTAAAAAAGATTGGCTATCAGGTCGGCTCGGGATTTATGGTCGGTTCGCCGTATCAGACAACAGAGAATTTAATGGAGGATTTGCGCTTTTTGCAAAAACTCAGCCCCGATATGATAGGCATAGGTCCATATGTCACTCACGCGCAAACGCCTTTTGCATCTTTTGAAAACGGAAGCGTTGAGCTTACTCTGCGGCTGCTGTCTGTGCTGAGGCTCATGTTCCCTTATGTGCTTTTACCTTCTACCACCGCACTCGGAACACTCCATCCGCAGGGGAGAGAGCTGGGCCTTAAAGCCGGGGCGAATGTTGTTATGCCGAATCTCTCACCCGTAAAGGTCAGAAAGCTTTATGAGCTTTATGAGAATAAAATATGCACCGGCGAAGAAGCGGCGCAGTGCCGCGGATGTCTTGAGAAGCGGGTAGAGGCGGCAGGATATAAAATTGTTACCGACATCGGCAATGTAAAAAGATAAAAAACAGCAAAGAGACAATTTTAATCTCTTTGCTGTTTTTGTTTTGCTTAGTTTAGTTTTGCTGGTCAACCGTGTGCGTCAAAAGTCCGCATTGTATTACATACTGCACATCCGCGTCTGTGACGGTGCCTGTGAAGTCAACGTCCGCCGCGGCAATCTGAACAGCCGAGAGCTTTTCCGAGTCAAGCTGCCTTTGAACAACAGCGGCTATATATATCGAATCTCTTGCGTCAATATATCCGTCACCGTCAACATCGCCGTAGATAAGAACGCTTACGGTGTCGATTATCTGTGTTCCGTCAGAGTTATAAAGGTTTATTTTGCAGCCTGTGCCGACCTTGTCTTTGCCGGAGAGGACGTTGCCGTTCAAATCGCAAACCTCGATTTTATCGGTATTGATAAATGAAGATTTAAAATATTCGGCAGTGTCTTTGCTCATATCAACGCCGCTGATATAGTCTTTGTCGCGGTCGATTTTCAAAGTTGAAGACTCTTTTGTTACAAGAAGATTCAAGTCAACCGTGCCGTCCGGCAATATATAAAAGCCTTCGTCCGTTATGGCAAATGATGAGTAATGATAGCTTACCGCTTTGCCCGTCAATATCGGCATGCCTTTGTAATAAGACGGTGCGGTGAGATATATTATCGATGCTGTGACGGGTGATGTTTCGGGTACTGCTGCGTCGTCAGAGAGAAGTATGGCAGATTTTTTATCCGCAAGATTCAGCACCGTGCCGGAAGCTAAATAAACATCGTTGTCGTCGGTTATCGTAACAAAGCTGTTTTGTGTTGCCACAACCTCTTGTGCTTTGTAATATTCATATACGTTTGCGGCTCTTACGAGCGAGCCCGCCGAATAAATCGCAGAACCGTGACCGCCGTTTTTAACGGTGTTGCCCGTTATTGTTCCGCCGTAAAGGGTGACCTCACCTGTGTAAGCGACGTTTATTGCTCCGCCGTTTGCCGCAATATTGTTTCTGATTGTGCCGCCGTACATGTGCATTGTGCCGCCGACAATTATTGTGCCGGAAGAAACGGAGTTGCCGTTTTCGATTATAACATCGTTATAGGTGAAAAGTGTTCCGCCTTTTTTGACATTTATAATTGCAGTGCCTGCCGCACCGTTGTAGGTATATCCGCCGTCAAGGTGGTATTCGCCGCCTATCGAGTCTTGAGAAAGTTCTTCTTCGGGAGCGTCGTCGGGCGAAACGTCAACGCCGGGTGTCTCCATATTTGTGTATCCGAGAGAGAGTGTACCCCCGTCCTCAACCTCAAACATAGTTCCGCTGAAGCTGCCGCCTCTCATGGATGTAAAGGTCTGGTCTGTTTCGCTGAGGATTGTAACATCGCCGACCACCTTAATCGTTTCGTCTATGGTGTTGTCGGCAGTTACCGTGATAATTCCCGATTCACCTGCCGCGACCGCCGCGACTGCCTGGGCAACGGATACATAATCAACCGAGTATGCGCCGAATTTGCTCAAAGAAGCAACCGGAACGATTTCGGTGTCCATAAGATAACCGCTTGAGTTTACGTTCCATTTTGATGAACCTTTGGGCGTTATCTCAAATTTCTTGTAGCTGACGCCCATTGATGAACCGCTGAGTACAACCGTTGAAGTCGAGTATGTGCTCGGCGTTATTGTTGCCGCAGTGCCGGGGGAGGAGAGAGTACCCACAACGGATATTGTTTTATTTTTTGCAAGGTAAACGTCGTTGTTTGTTATTGCCGCAGAGCCGGACATATTAAGCGTACCGTAGACCGTCATGCCGAATCCGTCGCCGACATTGTTGTAAACGTAGTTGTCGCTTATCGTTCCGCCTGTCATGTTGACCGTACCTGCCGCAGCTATCGCAACAGCTCCGCCGCCGCCTGCCGTTGCAGAAGCACCACGTTTGTTATAAGCAAAGTTTTTGCTCAGTGTGCCGCCGGAGATATTCACTGCACCGGAGTTTACATATATCGCGCCGCCTGTGTTTGATGAGTTCTCCGAGATGCTCGCTTCGTCAGAAATATTGACTTCGGCATCGTTGCCTATGTTATAAACCGCACCGCCGAGCGTTTTGCCGTAGTTGCCTTTTACTTCGCCGCCGCTTATGTTTACCGTGCCGTAGTTGTTATATACCGCGCCGCCTTTAAGGCTTGAGGTGTTTTGGCTTAAATATCCGCCGCTCATGTTCACCGTGCCCATGTTGTTATATATTGCGCCGCCGTCTGCCGACGAAGTGTTAGACTCTATTTTGCCGCCGTGTATGTTTACTGTGGCACCGGAGTCTATATAAACTGCCGAGCCTTTGGCTGTGGTGCTGTTGTTTCTGAGCGAAAAGCCCGCATAGGTGTTGAGAACAGCGTTTTCGCCCAAAGTTATAAACGAGGCCGTTGACTGAACCTTCTGTCCGTTGCCGTCAATATAAAGAAGGGTGTCGCTGTCGAGTCCGTTCTTTGAGTCGCCGAGCGTGAGGGTGCCCGTTACATTAAACATTGTGCCTTTAAAAGACGCGCCGCGAAGAATTGTTCTTTCAATTCCCTCACCATGTATCGTTATTTTGCCGGGGATATTTACTGTGGAATTTACCGTTATATTTCTTACGGGGATTATAGCCGCGTCATTTGTACCGACTGCCGAAACAGCAGAGTCAAAATCCGGATAATATGTTTCTGCCTGACCGTTGATTTTTACTTTAAGGTAGTAATCTGACTTAACTATTCTTACGCTGTCAAGCGAATCGGTGCGTGCTTTTTCATAGTTCGCGCCGTAAAGCTCCATTATCTGAGGATAGTAGCGGAAATAACTGTCGTCAGCTCTGTTGGACCAAATGCCCGATTGAAGGCCGAGACGGGATGATGCCGTTGAACCTGTCATTTCATCTGTTGTTTTGGGGGTAGCTCCGTTGGCGTTATTCATAACGCTGCCCTCTATCGACGAGTCATAATAGCAGGTGTCAATGGTGCATGTTCCGTTATTATAGCCTATAAAGTTATTTACGTTGCCGTTCACCGCATTTTTAGTTTTGACAACGCCGCGGTTGTAGCTGTATCTGACGGTTCCCGAAGAGTTGAAGCCAACAAGACCGCCGATATAAAATCCGCCGAGAACTTCACCCGCATTGTAGCAGTTATATATTCCGTCGCCGGAGTTGTAGCCGACGATACCGCCGAAATAGTTTGCCCCTGCCGCGCCGGTGACATATCCGTTATTAAAGCATTGCTTAATTTTTGCTCTTGTGTTGTAGCCGGCTATGCCGCCGACCTGCGAGCCTGTTTCGGAGTCGCAGTAAACCTCGCCGACATTGTAGCTGTTTTGTATTGTGCCGGTGTTGTAACCCACAACGCCGCCTGTTGCCTTAACGCCGCGCACCGTGCCGGAGTTGCAGGATAATGAAACGATGCCTTTGTTATATCCCGCAACAGCACCTGTGTTTTCCGTGCCTGTTATAAGTCCGTCTATAACAACGGTTTCTGTTACTGTTCCGTTTTCGCCTACATAGCCGAAAAGACCCTGATTTGTTGTGCCGTTTGTATAAACGCCTGCAATGTTGTAGCCGCCGCCTATAAATATGCCGTTAAAAGGTGCGCTTGCAGAGCCTATCGGCGTCCATACATTGGTGTCTTCGGAGTTTTCTTTTATAAATATATTTAGAAGAATATTGTCTGTTACTCTTGCCTTTGCCGCAGTGTTTTGCTGGACACCCGCAAGCTTGCCGTTTACAAGCGCGGCGAACCATGCAAGCTCGTCTGCCGTGCCTAAAAGGTAGTATCCTGCGGAATCGGTCTGCGGCTTTTTCTTTCCGCCTGCCCAAACTGCGGTTTCAAGGCTCCACGCAAGCACGGGGTAGCTGTTGTTTATAACCATGTAGTCATATGTATAAGAGCTTCCGTTTTCGTTAAGCTCGCGCACAAAGCTGAACTTTTTCATCTCGTCAAGAGTTCTTGCCACGGCGTTCGCGTCGCTCGTGTGGGTAGAGGGCTGATGATAATAGCAGTTGTAATATATTCCGCTGAGGCTGTAGCCCGCAACTGCGGCGATGTATTCCGCATCACCGATTGTAGAGGTAACGGGGGCTATAACATAACAACCCTGAATTGTAGAGAAAGTGTTGCTGCCGACTATTCCGCCTACTCTTTTAGGTCCCGTAACGCTGCCGAGGAAGTAGCAGTTCTCAACAGAACCCGCAGAGATTATTCCGCAAATGCCGCCTGCGTTGCCTGCGAGAGAGGCACGGCTTGTGACCGCCGCTTTTGAGTAACATTCCGATACTTTTGAGTTGACATTTGCGTAGCCGAGAATACCGCCGACTCTTATCACACCCGAAACCGAGCCTTCGCTGTAACACTGCTCAACAACCGAATAATTAAAGGCATATCCGCAAATGCCGCCCACACTGTTGTTTGCGCCGTTGACGGTGCCCGAAAACGAGCAGCCGGATATAATCGCATAGTGAATATAGCCCGCGATGCCACCGACGTTCTGACCGCCTGAAACGCTTGCGTTCGTAACCTTGAGGTTATATATCATCTTCACAGGCTCGGCAACAAAAATTGTTTCGCCCGTATTATCGTTGTCGTCAACATTCGGCTTGTCTGCATAAACATAGCCGAAAAGACCGGAGTAATCATTGCTTCCGTCAACAAAAAGACCGCTGATTGTAAATCCGTTGCCGTCAAATTCACCTTTAAAAGGAGAACTTTCTGTTCCGATAGGGGTCCAGACATGCTCTTCAGAGCCTTCTTCGTTGAGCGAAATATCGGCAGTCAGCTTTGCCTTTATAGATGAACTGCCGGAGTTGACCTGCGAAGCAAACCATGCAAGGTTTTCTGCAGATGCAATTTGATAATATCCGCCCGAGAGCGAGGGCACTGCCGTGCCGCCGTTCCAAACTCCGCCGGCTGCCAGAACGGACAGTACGGGCTGGGTGAATGTCAGTAGCATACAAAGCGCAATAATCAGCGAAAGTATCTTCTTTTTCATACAATATCTTCCTTCCTCTAAAGACGGGTAAACTACCCCACTTATACGTATACAATTATAACTTATTTTAAACTCAAAGTACAGTGCCGAAAACATAAAAATATCCGTGTGTTATTTAGTAATCATGACAAAGAAATCCGCTTTTGCGGCACAGTTTGGGCACACCGACCTACGGGGTGAAATATCACGACATGATGTTGTTCTCGGCGAGGCACTGCGTAGGGCGGCATACTTCATGCCGCCGATTGCTCAAAATCTTCGTCTCGGTGAAATTGAGCCCCTCCGCCCTCGGCGCAAAACGCCGAAGCCGCCTCCCTAAATCAGAGGAGATGTGTGCGCCGCTTTTTATTTGGGCGAAAGCTTAACGGCGGTGTGCGGTCACACTGCCCTACAAGATTCGGTTCCTCGCCCTCGTGCCGCCGATTGCTGCGAAAAGCAAAACAGCCTCCCCGCGTTTTGGGGAGGCTGAATCGGTTGCATTACTGTTTGGCTTTTCTTTCTTCATGCAGGTTTTTTATAGCCTTTTTAAACTGAAAGGCGAATATAATCGCGGTGCAGCTCACGGCAATAAAATCCGCAACGGGTTCTGCCGTATAAACCGCCGTAGTGCCGTCCGAGATTATATGCGGCATAATATAAATCAGCGGAATAAGAAGCACGAATTTTCTCAATACCGCTATTGATATTGAAGAAATTGCATTGCCTATGGATACCAAGGTCATTTGGCAGGCTATTTGTATGCCGAACATAAAAAGTACGGCACAATAAATTCTCAACGCATGTGCGGTGAAGTCAATGAGCGCGGCGTCTGACGAAAACATTTTAGCAAAAAGGTCAGGGAAGAGCATTATAAATCCCCACAAAATGCAGGAGTAGGTAAGGCTCACCGTTAGAAGAAGCTTAAATGTCTTTTTTACGCGTTCGCTGCTTTGCGCACCGTAGTTATAACTGATTATAGGCTGTGCACCCTGTGCAATGCCCTGGAGCGGCAGCATTGCAAACTGCATAACGCTCGAGAGTATTGTCATTGCCCCTACCGCGAGATCCCCACCGTATTTTAAAAGCGATGAATTAAAGCAGACCGATATAATACTTTCGCTGGATTGCATAACAAACGCCGAAAGTCCGAGTGCGAGGCAGGGGAGTATAAGCTTGAAGTTTATTTTCAAATTTTCTTTTTTTAGCTTCAGCACCGTTCTTTTGCCTGCAAGAAAGCTGATTACCCATATGCAGGAGATTCCTTGTGAAACGACGGTTGCAAGTGCCGCGCCGCGCACGCCCATTTTAAAGCCGAAAATAAACAGAGGGTCAAGCGCAATGTTCGCAACCGCGCCTATCAAAACGGTTATCATGCCGAAGTTTGCAAAGCCCTGCGCGGTAATAAATGCGTTCATACCGAGAGTGAGCTGAACAAACAGCGTGCCGATGGCGTATATGTTCATGTATTCGGCGGCATAGTCTATTGTGTTTTCGCTCGCTCCGAATGCCAAAAGCAGGTCTCTGTTCCAAATCAGCAAAGCGGCGGTCAAAACGGCCGAAATGAATAGTTGCAGAGTGAAACAGCCTCCGAGAATTTTTTCTGCCGAGTCGTTATCGCCCTTGCCCATAAATATTGAGGCGCGCGGCGCACCGCCGGAGCCTATAAATGCGGCGAAAGCGGAGATTATCAAAATGACGGGCATACATACCCCTACGCCCGTCAGGGCAAGACTGCCCTCATTCGGAATATGTCCAATATAAATTCTGTCAACAATATTATAGAGCATATTGACAATTTGAGCTATGACGGTCGGCACGGCGAGCTTAAAAAGGAGCTTACCTATCGGCTCGGTGCCGAGAAATTTTTTATCCTGCTGCATATTTATGACCTCTTTTTTGTCAGTTCATTCAAATTTTTCTCAAAGACCTCAAAGCAGTGAAGACAGCAGTTGATTTCGTCTTCGCTTAACCCGGCGGTCATTTTGTTTATAAATTCCGTTTGCAGTTTTCGCCCCATCTCTATTGCAGAAAGGCTTTTTTCTGTGCAGACGAGTCTGCATTTTCGGCGGTCGCCGTCAACGCTTTGGCGTTCGATATAGCCTTGTTTCACAAGGTTTTCAATGTGAAAAGATACTATACCCGGTTTTAGATGCCTGTATTTACATATGTCTTTTGCGGTGTCATAACCGGGGTTGTTTGCAAGGAACATCAGTATATCCGCGGCTGTTTGCGGCATGTCTATCTCTTCGCACATTGGTGCCATGACGGCGGAGTAAGCCTCGGCAAAGTGGCGCGAATGTGTGTATACCTTTGCGGCGGTTATCATCTTGTCACTTCCTATATATTTCAATTTTGAACATTCTAATTTTATAACAATTATTTTTGCTTGTCAAGCTTTATTTTGCCGTGGTATAATTATTACGGTTTGTCGGCAACGCCGCAGCGGGAGGAAGAATATGAGAAGAAAAGACAGAGAAATAACATCGTTTTCTGATATTGCAGATATAATCGGCAGATGCGACACCGTGCGCCTTGCGCTTAACGGAGAGGAATATCCGTACGTCGTTCCGCTGTCTTTCGGCTATGAGAGAGAAAACGATAAAATAAATATTTATTTTCACTCTGCCTCGGTGGGTGAAAAAATTGACAGAATAAACCGCGACAACCGCGTGTGCCTTGAGTTTGATATTTTAAATTCATTTGCCGAGGTGCCGGGCAGTGCGACCGCATATTACGAAAGCGTTATGGCTTTCGGCAGGGCAGAGCGCATATACGGCGATGAAGCCAAAAAAGGACTTGACCTTTTAATGGAGCATTGCGGATTCGGCGGTGTAAAATATAATTGCCCTGTAAATGAAAACGTAGCGGTTTATAAGGTAACACTCGAAAAAATAAGCGGCAAAAGAAATGAGAAGAGACACGACAAATTATGAAAATTGCAGTGCTTTATCAAAAAAACGAGCCGCCCGTTGCAGACGGCATAAAAAAGCCCATGAAAAAGGGCGGATACAGCGACAGCGGAGCGGATATAGCCTATTGCCTTAAAGAAAACGGCGAAGACGTTATTCTGCCGTGCGAAAATCCCGATATATATAATGATTATGACTGAGTGTTTCCTGACACAAAAGAGGGGATAGAACAGGCAATTAAAAAGGGTGCCGACACATTTTGGCTCAATACCGTTCTTTATGATTCTCATCCGATAGTATTGTTTAAGGGTGTCTGCATAGTCGGTCAAAGGCCGAGCGACGTTTCAAAATATGACGATAAATTTTATACGAACGACTGTCTTCGCCGTGAGGGCATAGCCGTTGTCTCCGAACAGCTTGTTGTAAAGGCAGAGGATTACACGGGCGGTTTCCCCTGCATTATAAAGCCTGTCAGGGGAAGGGACAGTCAAGGCGTTTCAAAGTGCGACACACCCGAGCAAACGCATTTTGATTTATCAAAAGCGATAGAAAGCCGAAAATACGGCAACAAAATGATAGCGGAGGAGTTTCTCTGCGGCAACGAAATAACAGTTGCCGTGTTCCCGAATGCAGTCAGCTTGCCTGTGGTTGAGCGTTTTTCTCATGCCGGCGGAATTGCGCCTTACAGCGGTGATGTGCCCGTAAGCCAAAACAGCAGGGTGGCCGCCTGTGAGGATGAAAACATGACCGCAATCAGAAGAGAGTGCGAAAAAGCAGTGAAGATTTTAGATTTAAATGGCCTTGTCAGAATAGACTGCCGCGCAGACAAAAGCGGCAGGTACTAAATATTTGATTTTAATATGAAGCCGAATATGACGGGTTCTGTCAGACCGCACCGAAAAAATCAAAGCTCGCTTGTCGCAATAGCCGCCGAGTCTGTCGGAATGTCATATTACGGCTTGCTGTTAAAAATGATAGATTGCAAATGGAAAAATGTAAAAGGTTGAAGTATTTAAAATAAAAAAGCTATAATTCTCAAACGGCAATTAAACCGAATGTGAATTATAGCTTTCTTTTTATGCGAGCGAAAATGATTTAATATTTATAAAGGTTATTTTAAGGTAATGAGCTTGATTGCGCCTACCGGGCAGCCCTCTTCGCACTTACCGCAGCCTGTGCATTTTATCGCGTCGATTTTAGCGCAGAAGTTTTCAACCTTAATAGCTTCGGCTTCGCAGTTTTTAACGCACTTCATGCAGCCTATGCAGCCGGTTTTACATTCTTTTCTTGTCTGTGCACCCTTGTCTTTGTTGGCGCAGAGCACAGCCGCTTTTGTTTCGTGAAGCGGCATCATTTTAATAAGAGAGTTGGGGCAGGTCTTAACGCACTTTTTGCACGCGCGGCAGGCGAGGGGATTAACTCTCGCAACGCCGTCGCAAATGTGTATTGCGTCATAGGGGCAGGCATTTACGCAGTCGCCGTAGCCTATACAGCCGTAGATGCACTCTTTGGGGCCGCCGAAAAGCTGCTTTGCCATTTTGCAGGATTCGACGCCCTGATAAACCATTTTTGTGCCGCAGTTTGATTTTATACCCTGGCACAAAACCACTGCCGCCATCGGTTTAACTTCGCCGGCTTCAAGCCCTGCAACCGCAGCAATTTGTTTAGAAACCTCACTGCCGCCGGGGGCGCACAGAGCGGTATTTTTTGTTATGCCCTTTGAAAGAGCGGAGGCATAGCCGTCACAGCCCGAAAATCCGCATGCGCCGCAGTTTGCGCCGGGCAGGCAGGCACGTATGTCTTCTGCCTTTTGGTCTACGGGAACAGCCATGACTATTGAAGCTATCGCGAGTCCGAGCCCGAGCAAAAGTCCGAGCCCCGCAACTATCGCAACCGCAATGAGAATAGGAGTAATTTCCATAACACAGCCCTCCTTTAAGCAAACATGTTCTCAACAAGTCCTGCAAAGCCGAGGAACGAGAGAGAAACAAGCGAAGCGGCGATGAGCGTAATCGGCAAACCTTTTAATGCTTTGGGAATATCGCAGGATTCAAGCCTTGAACGAACGCCTGCGAACATTACCATTGCAAGCATAAAGCCGATGCCCGCACCGAGCGAGGTCATCATTGCTCTGCCGAAGTTTGCGAGCGTGCCGCTGTAACCGTTGGTGTCGATGTTTAAAAGAACAACGCCGAGAACCGCGCAGTTTGTGGTTATAAGCGGCAGATAAATGCCGAGCGCGTTATAAAGCGGAGGCATATATTTTTTCATTGCAATCTCAACGAGCTGAACGAGAGCCGCGATAACAAGTATAAATACTATAGTTTCAAGATATTGCAGACCGAGATATGTCAAAAGGTTATATATCGGGTAGGTTATCGCGGTAGAAATAAGCATAACAAATATAACCGCCGCAGACATGCCGACTGCTGTGTTAAGCTTTTTGGATACGCCGAGGAACGGGCATATGCCGAGGAATTTTGCGAGAATAAAGTTTTGCGTAAGGATGTATGTAACGAGTATTGATAAAAGCTCTTTAGAATAACTCATTTGCCGGATACCTCCTTATCGGAGTCGCAGTTTTCTTTGTTCATTATTTTGCAGCCGTGAGCCATCGGGCAGTTTTCGCAGCCGTGAAGCTCGGCTTTGGGCATTCCCTTGCCTTCTGCAAGCCTGTTTGCAATTGCCATAAGGCAGCCGAATACAAAGAATCCGCCGGGGGCGAGAACGAATATCAGCATCGGGTTTTCACTCAAAAACGGAATAGAAAGACCGTTGCCGCCGTTTATTGACGATATGCCCGAGAGGAAAGTTCCGCTGCCGAGAGTTTCTCTGATAATACCCATGCAGAAGAGTGCCGCCGTGAAGCCGATGCCCATTCCGAGTCCGTCAAGCGCAGACGCCGCAACGCCGTTTTTGCCTGCAAACGCTTCTGCTCTGCCGAGGATTATGCAGTTAACGACTATCAGCGGCAAATAAACACCGAGCTGGTCATTGAGCGAGGGCAAAAACGCTTTTACTATCATTTGAACTATTGTAACGAACGAAGCGATAACTACTATATAAGCAGGTATTCTTACCTTTGACGGAATGACTTTTCTCAAAAGTGAAATTACTATGTTTGAGCAGATAAGAACAGCCGTTGCCGACGCGCCCATACCGACCGCGCTCATAACTGATGTTGTAACCGCCAAGGTGGGGCAGGTGCCGAGTACAAGCCTTAAAACGGGGTTTTCTTTAATAAAGCCCTTTGTCAGCTCATGCATAAGTGATTTTTTCTCAGCCATTTTTGCCACCTCCCAAAACATTTTCAAAAATATCAAGCGCAGTGTTTACACCCTTGGTTGTTGCCTTTGATGTTATTGTGGCACCCGTGAGTGCCTTTATCTCGTTTTCACCGGGGGCGTTTTTGTTTACCGAAATTCCGTTTACCAAGCCTTTGAACTGCTCTTTAAACGAGTCTTTGTTTGCGTTCATTCCGAGGCCAACGGTTTCGTTTATCTCCAAAAACTCAACGCCCGTAACTTTGCCGTTCATGTCAACGCCGGTCATGGTGCTTATTGCTCCGCCGTAGCCGGTTGACTCGGTTATAAATACATAGCCGATAGTCTTTTTATCTTTATCAAGTGCGGGCACATAGCTGTAAGCGGAGCTTGTGCCGTCATAGGTGTAAGTGCCCTCTTGTTTTTCGCCGAAGGAGTCCGCGTCGGGCATGACTTTTTTCTGGCTTTCGGCCTCGGTGATAACGGCGTTTTGAGCTATTTTGTCCTTTGTTATTTCATTGACCACGCCGAGAAAAATCGTTGAAACAAGGCAAATTATAAACAGTGAAATTGTCGGGATAAGTATTGCTTTTTTCATGCTGTTTTTTCCTCCTTTGCCTTTTTCTCTTTCTTGGGTGTTCCGAAAGGCTTCGGAGTTGTGAGATTTTCGATATGCGGAACAAGTATGTTCATAAGAACTATCGCAAAGCTGACGCCCTCCGGGAGATTGCCGAAGCAGCGAATGAGCGATGTGACAAGTCCGCAGCCTATGCCGTAAATGATTTTGCCTTTAAAGCTTATGGGCGATGTTGTGTAGTCCGTTGCCATGAATATTGCGCCGAGCAAAAGTCCGCCCGAGAGAAGCTGATAAGCGACAAACGTAAAATCAAATTTGCCGTATATTGCCATAAATACGGCAACCGTGCCGACAAATGTCAGCGGAATAACCGGCGAGATGATTTTGCGTATTACAAGATAAAGTCCGCCGATTATGAGAGCTATGGCACAGACCTCGCCGAGGCAGCCGCCTCTGTTGCCTATGAGCATATCTGTGAGAGAGGGCAAAGCGTCCTTTGAAAATTCACCTGCTTCGTTATACATTGAAGCGAGGGGAGTTGCGGAGGTTACTGCCTCTGTCTTCCACGAAAGGGGCTTTACCCATGTTGCCATCGCTGTGGGGAAAGAGGTCAGAAGAATTATTCTGCCTGCAAGCGCAGGGTTCACAAAGTTTTGACCTATGCCGCCGAAAAGCTGTTTTACAACGACTATTGCCGCTACCGAGCCTATCGCCGCAATCCAAAGCGGTACTGAAGCGGGCAGGTTAAACGCGAGAAGCATACCCGTTACTATTGCACTGAGATCGCCTGTCGTGTTGCTTCTTTTCATTATTTTGCGTGAAAGATATTCCGAAAGAACACATACACCCACGCAAACCGCAGTTACAGCCAAGGCTCTTGGTCCGAACAAAAAGACCGATGCAATGAGCGCAGGGCAAAGCGCGATTATAACGTCAAGCATTATGCCCCTAACGGTTTTGGGCGAGCGAACGTGCGGTGACGCGCTGACGTTAAGCTTGTTTTTTATTTCTGTCATTTGTTATCACCGGCCTCTCTCAAAAATGCCTTGGCGGCTCGCATTGTCTGAACAAGCGGTTTCTTAGCCGGGCAGGAGTATGCACAGCTTCCGCATTCCATACAAACATTTACGCCGATTTTTTTCAAAGCGTCGGTGTCTCCGGCTTTGGTGTAGCGCTCAATAAGCGTGGGCACAAGGCTCATCGGGCAGGCGGCGGCGCATCTGCCGCAGCGTATGCAGTCGCCCTCTTGCATGAGCTTTGCGTCTTTTTCTGTGAACGCCAAAATAGCGTTGTTGTTTTTGATAACCGGCAAATCGGTGCCTGTTATTGAAAGACCCATCATAGGTCCGCCCGTGATTATCTTGCGCGGTTCTTCTTTAAATCCGCCGCAAAAATCAATAATATCGGCTATGCTTGTGCCGATAGGTACGCGGACGTTCTTGGGTTCTGCTATTGCGGAGCCGTCAACGGTCAGCGAGCGGCTGACGAGCGGCTTGCCCGTTTTGATGTATCTTGCGACAAACGCAACCGAAGCTACGTTCATTACTATACATCCGACATCGGCCGGCAGTTTTCCGGGCGGAACCTTGCGGCCTGTTGCAGACTGAACCATCATTTTTTCAGCGCCCTGAGGGTAGCGTGATTCAAGCGACATCAGCTTTGTATGATCACCCGAGTAATTATCGCTGTCCGCAATTCGCTTGAGCACTTCAAACGCTTTGGGCTTGTTGTTTTCAACCGCGATTATTACGTTTTCTATGCCGAGCATATCTTTAATAATATGTATGCCCGAAAGAATATCCCACGAGTTGTCTATACATTCGCGGTAGTCAACCGTGATATATGGCTCACATTCCGCTGCGTTTATAACGAGCGTGTCCACATTTTTATCGGGCGGTACGTTAAGCTTTACATGAGTCGGGAAGCCCGCTCCGCCGAGACCTACCAAGCCCGAAGCTCTTACCGCTTTAAGAAATTCCTCTTTGGTGTCCGCTTTCGGCGGCTCAATGCCGTCATAGAGCCTGCGTTCACCGTCGGATTCTATCGTAACGCCCTGAACGATAGCTCCGTTCGGAAGCTTGACGTTGCCTATAGCGCTCACCTTGCCCGATACGCTTGCATGAATGGGTGCGCTGACAAATTTGTCGCTGTCGCCTATAACCTGACCTATCGCTACCGTGTCGCCGACTTTAACCGTCGGTGTGCACGGGGCGCCGATGTGCTGCTGCATCGGCAGCACAACTTTTTGAGGCTCGGGTATGCGAACAACTTCTGTTTCGGCAGTGTTTTTTTGGTGGTCGACTTTTACGCCGCCGCGCACTTTAACAACTGCTTTCAGCACTCCGCTTACTTTGAGTTTGCTCATTCGTTCAACCCCTTTTGTTGATTGGAATCCTTCATTATATGTTTTATTTGTTTATTAAGTACAGGCAGTATATATTTGAGCGCCGTGCCGGTTAAAAAGCCCGTGACTGCCGCAAAAATGAGCAGCGGCGGACCGTAGCTCACAAAAAGCTTCGGCGTGCCCGCTATCACACAGGCAACACAAAGCTGAGCGGCGTTGTGGCACACCGCGCAAATAATGCCTATACCGATAAAGCCTAATTTAAGCTTGTTTCTCCTTAATAAAAGCAGTGCCGCGCCCGTGCTTAAAAGACCGCCCGCAAGGCTCATAAAAAACGCTGTAACACCTCTTGTTACTCCGGCAAAAACAGCTTTGAATATTGTTATTATAAATGTTTGACCTATTCCGAGGCTTGCCGCCGAGAACATAATAACCAAATTTGAAAATCCGGGCTTTGCCCCGGGCGGAAAGCCCGATACGGACGGAATTAAGCTTTCAAGAAAAGATATTGCCGCAGCGAGCGCGCAAAGCATACCCGTCAGCGCAACCTTTTTAGAAATGTTTTTGTCTCTCATAAGCTCCCTCAATACGTTACTATGTCGGGCGAATCGGCCGCCCCTTTGATTGTCACACATACTTTTGCAGGCAGGCAAACGGCTGTATCGCCGGCAGAGTCGAGCCATCCGCATTTGACGCACAGCTTGTCATGACATTCCGCCTCCGAAACTCTGATTTTTCCCTTTGCAACTTCAACAGTCAGCTTGGGGGAGCAATCGGGTTTTATTTTATATGTGTCTTCAACTCCGTCAAGGTCTATTGTGCAGATTTCTTCTCCGTTTACGGATATGACCGCTACGCGGCTGTCTTTTTCAAAAAGTCTCGGCAAAAGCAAAACGGCACATAATGCGGCAATAATAATCAGAACAATTAAATCGTTCTTCCGGAATAGCTTGAATTTATCCATCACTTCACCGTATAATCGCTGTTTTTGATTTCAAAGGATTTTTTAATGCCGTCCGTAACGGCAACGGTTTTGTCTTTAAATATAAATACAGCTTCGGCATTGTATTGATTTAAAAGACCGAGGCTCTTTTTATATCCCAAAACAAAGCAGGCGGTTGAAAGCGCGTCGCTCTCAAGCCCCGAATCGCTTATGACGGTGACGCTTGTAAGGTCGCCCTCCGACGGGTAACCGGTAGAGGGGTCGATTATGTGGTGGTATCTTTTGCCGTCTTGTTCAAAGTATTTTTCATAGTCGCCGCTGGTGGATATAAATTTATCTTTAAGCTTCAAAACAGCCATGTATGAAGATGTGTCATAAGGGTCGGTTATGCCGACCGTTGCGCTTTTGCCGTAAACGAGCACGCTGCCGCCGACAGATACAACGGCACTTTTTACATTGCCGGATTTTAAAATGTCTTTTGTCACATCGCAGGCAATGCCTTTGCCGACGGAGCCGAGGTCAATGCTTTGACCCTCGCCGCATTTTACGGAGGTTTCGTTCACGAGCACACGGCTGTAACCGACTTTCTCAAGTAAAGAATCTATATCGCTTTCGTCCGGTACTTTTCCGCCGCCGTTGTCAATGTTCCAAAGCTCGGAAATTTTGCCGAGCGTAATGTCAAATTTTCCGCTCGATGCCGAGCAAATGTCAAGTGCTTTTGAAATCCACGCCGCAGTCTCGCGCGATACCGAAACATCGCTGCCTGCCGAGGCGTTTATTCTTTCAACGTCCGAACCCTCTTCACGCCGGGAAAGATAAGAGGAGTCTATCCCGTCTATTGCGTTTTGAATTTCTTCCGCACAAGGCGAAGCGTTTTTGCCGCCGAGCTTTACCGTAACAAGCGTGCCCATAGAAAAGAAAGTCTTTTCTTCTTTGAGTGAGCTTATATATATATCATAAGAAATAAAGCCGGCAATAATCACCGCACACAATACGAGCGCAATGACCTTAACGGCTTTTTTAGTGCTTTTTTTATTGGGGTCTTTCATATATTCCACCTATACATATTTATATGCCGATAAATTTCTCTCTTATTTTACAACTTTTCTCTTCATTATTCAAGGCGTTTTGCATAAGTTAAAAATTTAACATTTAAAGATTTTAATGAATTGTTTCTATATATAATACATACAAGTTATTTGCACAAAAGAAAGAGCAGAGGGCAAGCTTAATACTCGCTCCCTGCTCGGGTTTTACCGCTTAATGCGGCTTTTGCACAGAAGATCGGTTAGCAACCGCAGCCGTTGTTGTTGCTGAATATGCCGTTGTTGTTACAACCGCAGCCCGAATCACAGCCACAGCCGCAGAACAAGCAGATTATCAAGAGGATAAGTATCCAGTTGTTGCAGCATCCCATACTTCGTTGACCCCCTTTCTTTCTTACACTACATACTATGTGAATTAAAAAAGATGGTTACAAAAAAGATATATACAACATATAGCATGTGAACCGCAACGAACAACAAGATGTATGCAGGAACAATAAGACACGCGCGGAGCAGATGAAAAAAGGATAAAAAAGTAGTTGACAAAAGGGTATGGTTGTGGTAAGATAACGAAGCTGTTTCGCAAGAGAGGTTGAGAGACAGCGGATGCACCTTGAAAATTAAACAACGATTTAGAATGGAACCCTGAGATTTTTTTAAAAGAGTTTTTCTTGAGAGAGAAAAACCGTACAGAAATTTCGGAAACGAAAAATAAAGTCAGCAATGACTTGAGAGAGCGAATTAAAAGCTCTAAGAATGATTAGAGCATCCGATAGGATGTTTTGATAGAATTTTTAGAGAGTTTGATCCTGGCTCAGGACGAACGCTGGCGGCGTGCTTAACACATGCAAGTCGAACGAAGCTTGATTACGGAATTCTTCGGAAAGAAGTATGATATGACTTAGTGGCGGACGGGTGAGTAACGCGTGAGTAACCTGCCTTTCAGAGGGGGATAACGTTTGGAAACGAACGCTAATACCGCATGAAATATATTTAAGGCATCTTAGATATATCAAAGATTTATCGCTGAGAGATGGACTCGCGTCTGATTAGATAGTTGGTGAGGTAACGGCTCACCAAGTCGACGATCAGTAGCCGGACTGAGAGGTTGAACGGCCACATTGGGACTGAGACACGGCCCAGACTCCTACGGGAGGCAGCAGTGGGGAATATTGCACAATGGGCGCAAGCCTGATGCAGCAACGCCGCGTGAGGGAAGACGGTCTTCGGATTGTAAACCTTTGTCTTTGGTGAAGAAGAAAGTGACGGTAGCCAAGGAGGAAGCCACGGCTAACTACGTGCCAGCAGCCGCGGTAATACGTAGGTGGCAAGCGTTGTCCGGAATTACTGGGTGTAAAGGGAGCGCAGGCGGGACAGCAAGTTGGATGTGAAATACCGAGGCTTAACCACGGAGCTGCATCCAAAACTGTTGTTCTTGAGTGAAGTAGAGGTAGGCGGAATTCCGAGTGTAGCGGTGAAATGCGTAGATATTCGGAGGAACACCAGTGGCGAAGGCGGCCTACTGGGCTTTAACTGACGCTGAGGCTCGAAAGTGTGGGGAGCAAACAGGATTAGATACCCTGGTAGTCCACACTGTAAACG
>UQCF01000021.1 GCA_900539465.1 uncultured Ruminococcus sp.
CATACATAACATCATCGTAGCACTCATCTATCGAGAATGAGTATACATCTTTGTCAATTTTCATTTCGGGTATAGTAAGCTCAAACACTATGCCCGGAATCCAACCGCCGCTGTCATAAATACTTTTATCATACTTTGCATTAACGGAATATTTTGCGGAAAGCGAGTGAATTTTAAAATCAATATTCCATGTCTCGGTATTATCGGAATTTACTGTTATACTTCTGACATAGCTACTATTTTTATCATAAGTGCATGTTTCATTAGTTACGGCATTGCTATTTGTTAACTTTACAAATCTTATCTTTTTAGGATGATCTTTTACAACTACGTCAAGGTTTACTGTTGCATCACCATAATGTACCGGCGAGGTTATATCAACCGAAACTACGCCTTTGGGCAATATTTCAAGGTCATTTCTAAATATTATAGGTCTGATTCCGCCATATGTTACATCGGTTCTGACAGCTTCATCTATAAGCGATCTGTTTGTATCGTCGCCGCTTCCGTCCGGGAATATGACTTTGTTATATCCGCCGTATTCTTCAACCATGTGGTCGCCGAAGCCGTTATTATCAGCATTGTCTCGCAACAGCCAATGAGAATAGCCAAAATCATAATTGCCTTTTGACACCATAAGCCCCTGCGCTTTGGCATAATCGGTTCCGACTGCACGGAATTGTTTTCCATTGTTTCCACGGCGAAATGCTACAAACGGTGAGCCGGTATCATCAGAAACACCTGTGTTTTTATTATACATAAGCTCGATGCTTTCGACTTTCTTTTGCTCGGTAGAAAAAGCTGTAATTCTAAAATCATTGTTTAGCCATTTAGCAATACTGCTTTCTTCATATATGTTGGCATACTTTGTTTTGTCGGCAGATTCAGGCGAGTCGTAACTCCGGCTGAAAAAATAACGCGTACAATAATAGTAATATTCTGTTTCTATTTTATCTTCTACCACATACGACATATTTTGAAATGCCTGTGAATCCAATATCAGTTCGCTTATATATGCTACCGAACCCTCAGTGCCGTTGCAAACAACACGCCATTTAATCGGCTCATATAAAAAATAATAAATATTATTTGTATAATATCCGTTGTCGTCCTGATATGAATTTTTTTCTGATGATTCGCTTATAGTTGATTTTGGTCTGTATTGTGAAAAAGTAACTGCGCGGTATTTATTGCCGTCATACTTAAAATCGGCATATTTCATCCAGTCGCCCTGAGCCATACTGCCGTATTCACCGTTGCCTGAATAATAACCGTATGACCTCCAGCTTTTGCCGATATTATCAAGCTTTTTTATAAGCTCGGTATCTTTGACCTGAGTTTGAGGATATGAGCCGAACTCGATTATGTCGCCGTAATCAACATATGTCTTGCTTGACGCAAAACCTGTTAAAGGCAACGCCAATATCAGCATTATTGCAGAAAGTATTGCGCTAAATATCCGCTTAGTTATCTTTTTCATATATAGCCCTCCTAAACATATTGTAATTATAATATAACATCTCAAATATAAAAAGTCAATTGTGCAGTTTATTATAAGAAATGCGATCAAACAAACTGTTTGGTGAAATTTACAGTGCATTTATCCTCGGAAAATTTCATATGAATAACAATAGGTATCAAAAAGGTTACAAAATGTTGACAAAATGATTAAAGTATGGTATAATTATTCGTGCAGTTTATTTTAAGGAGTTTTCCGATGAATAAAATTACAACCAAACTTTCGGCGATTGTTCTTGTTATTATTGTTGCTTTTTCTGTGCTTTCGGTTACTGCCAGCGCAGGTTCTGACAGCGTCAGCGGCAGCGAAATAGCATCTTATGCAAGAAGTCTTGCAGGACGTTCGTATGCACGCGGGGGAAAAGGACCGAATTCTTTTGATTGCAGCGGATTTGTATATTATGTTTATAAGCATTTCGGTATTTCGATGCCGTCAAGCTCTTCGGCTTATTTTAACAGCCCCGGCAGTTACGGCAAAGTTGTTTCGGCGAGCGAAGCAAGACCCGGCGACATTGTTTCGTGGAACGGTCACGTTGCCATCTATCTCGGCAACAATGCGATAGTTCATGCTGCAACACCTGCAAAAGGAGTTTGCGTTATGAACGACCTTCGCAGATTTGTCAAAAACGGAGTCAGAAACCCCAAGCACTATTTTATCCGTGTTGTCGGCGGAACATCATCTTCGGAATCCGTTTCTTCAGAGCCTGTTAACACAGACCCCGAAATATATAAGTTCAAAACAGGGCACAGTACATATTCAGAGGGCAGCAAAGTTAAATTTACCGCCAGCGGCGATAATTATGACAAGTGTGAAATCAGCATTTACCGCGATTCCGAGCTTGTTAAAAATGTAACCGTTAAAAACGGCACTTATCTTTTCTCGGCAGATGTTGCCGGTGATTATTCGGCAAGCTGCGTATTGACGTCGGATTCTTCAGATAAAAAGGCAGAGAGCAAAAAGATAACTTTTAGAGTTAACGAAAAGCCCGAAATAATCGAAACGGAAGAAACTGCCGGGGAGGAAGTTACAGAAATACCCGAGCAGACCGAAAACGCTGCGGCAGAGGTTTCACAGACCAAAGAAGTTTCGGAAATTAAATCAGAAAAAAGCGAACCTCAAAAAATAAATGCCGTTGCTTACGGCGCAAAGGCAGACGTTAAAACCATTACGTCACAGCTTGCAAATGCCAAAGAAAATGACACGGCAGAAAAAGCAGAAGACGATAACGCTTCAAAATGGCTTCTTCTTGCACTGATGTTCGGTCTTTGGTTCTGATTTAAATAAAAAAATACACGGTAAGATGTTTTTAATTCATCTTGCCGTGTTTTTGCTTGTCTGCCGTTTATTGCTTTTGCTCTGTATCAAGCTTTGTTATAACTTTTTTATAAAGATAAATAAAGAACGCTCCTGCAACGAGCACCGACATAACCTCCGCTATCGGGAATGCCCACCAAACATTGTCAAGTTCACCTGTTTTAGAAAGAAGGTATGCACAGGGAACGAGCACCACAAGCTGCCGTGCAATGGATATTGACATTGAGAAAAGCCCTTTGCCGAATGCCTGAAACACTGAAATCAAAACAACCGAGAAGCCTGCAAATATATAGCTTATGCTTATTGTTTTGAGTGCCGGCACGCCTATTTTTATCATTTGATCGGATGCGTTGAATATTGAAAGCAACTCTTTCGGCAAAATCTGCATTGCCGCAAGACCGATTGCCATAAAGAACAATGCAAATAATATTGCCACTCCTATTGTTTTCATAACACGCTGTTTGTTTCTTGCACCGTAGTTGAATGAAATTATCGGAATAACTCCGTTGTTCATTCCGAAAAGCGGCATAAAAACAAAACTTTGCAGTTTAAAATAAACTCCGAAAACAGCCGCCGCGGTCTCTGTGAAAGCGATAACGATTTTGTTTATCGAGAAAGTCATAATTGAGCCGACCGCAACCATTATTATAGACGGAATACCGATTGAATAAATTCTGCCGATTATTTTTAGATTGGGTCTGAATTCTTTGAGCTTCAAATCAATGTCGGTATTCTTCTTTTTGTTGAGTATCACGGCTATTATAAATGCGATTATCTGACCGATAACCGTGGCGATTGCCGCACCTTTTGCTCCCATTGCCGGTAGACCGAAATATCCGAAAATAAATATCGGGTCGAGCACAATGTTTATTATTGCGCCCACGCCTTGAGTAATCATGGTGTAAAAGGTTCTGCCTGTGGATTGCATAAGTCTTTCAAAAATTATCTGACCGAATATGCCGAACGAAAAGCAGCTGCAAACCCTGAGATAATCAACGCCGCTTGAGATGATGTCTTCAATATCAGTCTGCGTTCTGAAGAAAACTTCTGTGCCGAAAAGACCGAATATTAAGAATATCAAAAAGCCTATAAAAGATAAAAATATACCGTTCTCCGCTATTTGGTTTGCTCTTTTATAATTTTTTTCACCGAGGCTTTTTGAAAGCAGAGCGTTTACACCTACTGCCGTGCCGGTTGCAACGCCTATCATGAGGTTCTGTGCCGGGAATGCGAGTGAAACGGCGGTGAGCGCGTTTTCGCTTACGCGCGAGACGAACATGCTGTCAACAACATTATAAAGTGCCTGAACGAGCATGGATATTATCATCGGCAGCGACATATTTACAACGAGTTTAAATATAGGCATATAGCCCATTTTGTTTTCTCTTTCCAAAAAATCATTCCATTCCTTTTATTTTCATCAGACAAAAACACTGCCTTCGGTTATAAAGGCAGTGAATTTTTTATGCCATGAGCAATGCGACTATGGTCGAATACATTTTTACCGGGTCATTTAAAAATTTGTTTTTTATATGATCTGCCTGCGCGGAGTCGGCGGCAAACATAGTGACGGATAAAAGCTTGTCGTCGTTATCCATTATAGATATGCTCACATCATATCCGTTGCCGTGAGGGGTGATGTCTATTTTATTTTCTCTTTCGCGTTTGAGTTTTGTCATAAGCGCAACCGCGGCATTGAGTGCGGATTCTTTCACCGTGTACGGCAGTTCATCCTCAAGCTCATAGGTGTTGCTTTTGCCGAGGTCGGAGGGATAAAGAATTTCTTCACCCTTGTCCGAAAGCTCAACTCTTACATTTCCGTTTTTTATAACCTCGCTCAAAGCTTGGTTGACTTCAAAATAATTTGCAAGTCCCTCGCTTGAGAGTATCTCGTTAAGCTGTTCTTTTGTTATACCGCTGTCTATTTTGCAAATAATATAGCATATGAGTATTTTAATCTCGTTTCTTGAGCGCAAACCGCCGGGCTTTACACCTTGAGAAAAAGCGTCATAAATTTCCATATTAACACCTGCCTGTGAAGTTTATTCTATCGGAATTTCCATCGGGTTTCTTGATTGAAAAAGAGCGACGCTGTCAAAACCGCAGCGTTTTGCCATATCCATAGCTTTGCCTATTCCCAAACCGAGATGCTTTGCATAGTGAGCGTCGGAGCCTATGGTGATTAGCTTTCCTCCGAGTTCTTTGTAGCGCATTACAATGCTTTCATCCGGCAAGGTTCTTTTTAATTTTTGGCGAAGACCGGATGTGTTTATTTCAAGTGCTTTGTCTTTTTCTGCAAGAAGCGACAGAATTTGGTCGATTTTTTTCTGATATTTTGAAAGGTCAACGTTTATGTGATATTCGCCCTCGATATATCGCAGAGGATATGTGAGGTGAGCAAGCGAATCAAACTTGCCCCAGTCCGCAAGGCAAATAAGTTCGTCAAAATATTCATCCAGCAAAACAAACGGATCCTCTTTTGTGTAATCGATATAATAAAAATCTTCTTTGTTTCTGAGGTTATGAATAGAAGCTATTACAAAATCATACTTCCATTTGTCAAGGATGTTTTCTGCCGTTTTGACATCATAAGTCGGCTCGCCCAGCTCAACGCCTATGCAAACGACAATTTTGCCGCTGAAAGCATACCTCGCCTTTGCCGAGTCAAAAAACGACTGAGCCGCGGATTTATAAAATTTTTCTTTATAAAAGCAGTCTGTTTCAATATGGTCTGTGAAAGCGACTGCTCTCAAGCCTTTATCGCACGCTTTTTCACACATATACATCGTTGAATGATTGCCGTCAAACGAATTATCGGTGTGAACGTGCATATCAAGAATATTTTTATATTTCATCTTTCAAACCTTCTGATATACTAACTTATTATATCATAACCCAATTTGTTCTTTTTTTCAACACTGTTATGGCAGTATTTTGACTTTGTTATGAATTATTAAGCCAAAAAAGCAAATACTAAGCACAAAAAGAACAGGAGATGAATTATGATGATCGATAAAATTTCTTTGGCACTGGTTATTATCGGTGCCATAAACTGGGGCAGCATCGGACTTTTTCAGTTTGACATTGTCGCATGGATTTTCGGCGGTCAGGGCGCGATAGTCAGCCGTATAATATATACGCTTGTTGCCCTCGCCGGAATTTGGTGCATTTCAATGCTCTTCAGAGACAGGGATGAGGTTGAACTCGGCATGGAAAACAGCGGCAAATAACATCATTTGTTTTAAAATAAAAAGTCATAGCGTGTAAATAAAATTTATGCGCTGTGGCTTTTATAATGTCAAGATTATTATAAGTTAATAATTGACAAACACAACGGATATGATATAATTTTATAAAGATATTTTTTGGGAAGGAATGATATATTTGAACAATTTACCTCCTCTTAAATTTAAAGACGGCAAATTCAAAATAATGATAGCCGGAGATCTTCATGAATATTATGACACAAGATCTTCCGAAAATAACATTAAGTCCAAAGACACAATAAAGCTTTTGCTTAAAGCTGTCGGCGAATTAAAGCCCGACCTTGTTGTGTTTGCAGGCGACAACGGCAAAGCAGATACAGAATCGGAGATGAGATCGGTCATCAGCCGTATAACATATCCCGTTTCGGCATACGGTGTTCCGCTTGCGTTGGTTTTCGGCAACCATGACCGCGAGTGCGAGCTTTCTCTCGAAGACCAGTTAGAGCTTTATTCTCAGGAATATGACAAGTTTTATACATATGATGCAGACCCCTCACTCACAGGCTGCGGCAACTGCAATGTGCTTGTTAAAGACAGCAAGGGCGAAAACGACATTTTAAACCTCTGGTTTGTTGACAGCAACAACCTTGCGGAAGACAGAGATATATCGTATTATGACTGGGTTCATGACGACCAGATAAAATGGTATAAAGACACAGCACAAAAGATAAAAGACGAGCACGGCGGCAAAACTATACCTGCGCTTTGGTTCATGCACATTCCCGTTTGCGAAGAGTATCATTTGCTTCGCAAGGCAAAGCTTTATGAATTGCCGGATTCCGTAAGAGGTTACGGCGATAAATCAGACTCTTATTATGTTCTTGCCCAAGGCGTTGAGGGCTACCTCGGCGAGGGTCCTGCCTGCTCAAACATCAACAGCGGTGTGTTTGAAGCGTGGAAAGAAACCGGCGATGTTATGGGCGCATTTTTCGGTCACGACCACATGAACGATTTTGCCGGATATTATGACGGTATACTTTTGGCACAGAACAAGTGCGCAAGCTTCAGACCTTATACCGACGGCTGCCGCTGCGGAGTAAGACTTGTTACCTTAGACGAAAACAACATAAACGATATTCAAACAAGAATGTATCATTTTAAAGAATTCGGCCTCAAGAGCGAGAGCCTCGGACCTATTCAGAGAAACTTCACCGATCGCCAGTGCATGAAGATAAAAGCAGCTTCATGGATAACAGGCGGAGCCGTTGCAACAATCGCGGCAATCACCACCGCTAAAAAATACGGCAAGAAAAAGAAAAAATAAAAATTTAGGGAGCTGCTCGGCGAGCGGCTCCCATTTTTATTTTACGCGGTCTTTGATTTTTTCTATCAGTTCAATAATTTTAAATCTCGGCTCGTATTTCGGATTTTTTTCAACAAGCTTTACGCCCTTATCGGTTAAAACATCGTCAATATCGGTGCTTGCCTCGGCGGCAGGCAGGCACAGCGGGGGGAACATGACGCACCACCAGTTATGCCCCGCACCCTTGTCTATAACCACTCTCACGGCAAGGTATCTGCCGGCAGGGAGCGTTATGTTTTCATATGTCCTTGTTGTAAAAAATTCTCGGCCGAGTGTTACTTTAACGTCATAATCAAAGCCGTTTTCGTTTATAACTTTTTTTGCGGCGGTGCTCAGCCTTTCAATCTCCGGCGTGATTTTTTGCACGGCGTTATCAATGTTTACGCTGCCGTTAAAAATATCCTCGCCTTCTTTTAGAACCGCGTCACGCACTTTTAGTTTCAAAGCCTGGTCTTCGTCGCTGTCCGATGCCGCGATAACATGAAGCCTTAACACATTTTCGCGCACATCTTCACAGGTGTAGGCAAAGCCTGCGATGTTTAAAATCAGCGATATAATAATTGCCGCCGCAACAGACAGCTCTATTTTTTTTATCGGTTTCAAAATAAATCCCCCTTACCGGTCGTTACAACCAAAGTATGGGGGATTTGTTTTTGCTTTATTCAGTTTTGAAAGAGAGTTTTTTATTTATTTCTTTAACAACATTCTCGTCTATTTTCAGCACTTCTCTGTCGTAGGTGAACATACCGTTTATCTCAAACTCAACGTCGCTGACCTGAGTATAGACCGTGGCGCAAAGTCCTTTTTCAACAAGCGGAACAACCTGCTTTTCGTGAAGATTTTTATAAGCTGCAGAAAGCTTCTCTTTGCTCTTGTAATTCACATTGTAACCGAAGCTTTTTTCGGTGTTGTATGCGTGCTCGGGGATTATGTAGCTCAATCCGCCGTACTCACTTAAAACAAACGGTCTGCCGTCGGGCTTCGGCATGGTTACGGGCACAATGTATCTGTGTATGCTCTGAAGCTCGGGACCTCCCTGGTCGTGCCAGCCGCTCGCGTGGTCAACTATTCTGCTCGGGTCATATCTTTTTATTTTTTCGCCTATTCTCTTTGCGTCAAACTGACCCCATGCCTCGTTAAACGGAACCCAGCAGCCGATGCAGGTGTAGTTATAAAGCGCGTCAATTATTTCAAACAATTCTTTTTCAAATTCATCGCGGAAACGCTTGTCTTCTCTGCCGAAAAGAGAATAGTTTGTGTCTTTAATATTCATCTTTCTCACAAACGGCAAAACGCTCACAAGCATAAGATTCAGCTTGTCAATTCCGCTGACCATGTCCTGCCAAACAATCATACCGATTTTGTCGCAGTGATAATACCACCTTGCACATTCAACCTTTATGTGCTTTCTTAGCATATTGAAGCCGAGGCCTTTCATTGACTGAATGTCATAAATCATCGCTTCGTCGCACGCAGGGGTAAGTCCGCCGTCGCACCAGTAGCCCTGGTCGAGCAGTCCGCGCTGAAAATACGGCTCGTTATTAAGAGTCAGGCGCGGAATACCGTTTTTATCTTTTGCTATTCCGTATTTTCTCATGCCGAAATAGCTGTCAACCTTGTCAAGTCCTTCGCCGTCGGCACCTTTGAGTGTGAGGGTTATATCATAAAGAAACGGGTCTTCGGGGCTCCAAAGACGAAGTGATGAAATTGCTATATTCTCATCACTTTTGATTTCGCCGTCAAAAATTATTTCTTCACCTTTTTTTATAAGAGCAAAAATTTTTGCGTCGCCGACCGTGTCGGTTTTTAAATGTATTGAAGAAGAGTCTATATCAGGCACAAGGCGGATGTTTTTAATGTAAGTTTCGCTTACCGGTTCAAGCCAAACCGTCTGCCAAATTCCTGTTGTCGATGTGTACCAAAATCCGTGGCTTTTTGAGGATTGCTTTCCTCGCGGCTGCATAGATGCGTCCGTCGGGTCGAACACTCTGAGCGTGAGCGTATTTTCACCCTCTGTGAGGTAGTCTGTAATATCAAAGCCGAACGGAGCATACCCGCCTGTGTGTTCGCCGATTTTCTGAGAATTGATATATACTCTGCACTGCCAGTCAACGGCACCGAAATGCAAAATCACCCTTTTGTTCTTAAAGCAAGGGTCGAGCGTGAAAGTCTTTTGATACCAAAGTATTTCGTCTTTGCTTATTCTGCGCGCAACGCCCGAAAGCTCGCTCTCTATCGCGAACGGAACAATTATATCGCCGTCAAATTTTGCGGGGATTTTGTCTGTAATATCGGTTACGGCATATTTAAACACACCGTTTAAATTTTGCCAGTTATCTCTTTTAAGCTGCGGACGCGGATATTCGTTCCACGGCTTGTTTTTATCTACTGTATCGGTCCAACGGGTTTTCATGCTCATTCTCCTTTCAATATATTTATTTTAACATATTACTTTAAATTTAACAACCTGCTATATATACTTCGGCTCAAATTTTGCTCCATATTGTTTGTTCGCGAAATTTACAAGCTCTTTTTCGGGCAGCGATTTTGCCCGGAAAGGAGCTTTTTTTATGGAAAAATTTATAATCCGTAAAGCAGAATACCAAAAACGGTACGACAAAGATAATGAAAATGTCATTTGTTATGTCGCACAGGGGGTGGTATTATGCCGATAAAGTATCGATTGACCGAAGCATCGGAGGTGGAAATGTTGAAAGACAACCCGGACGGTCTTAATGATGTTTATAGGGATATTGCCGATGAAATAGGAGTTGAAAACACTTTAGCCATTTATAAATTATTTCACGGAACTCAAATTTCATTTCCAAACACCCAAAGCATTGAAGAAATCGAATTGACTGTTAAACCTGTCGGAGGCAAATAATACAAAAGTAAAGATAATTTGTGCTTTGTAGGATAATAAAAAAGACCGTATAAAGCTCCATACAGAAGTGGGTATTTAACTTTGGTAAAAGTGCAGGCTTCTTATTTCGCATTTCTGTGTGGAGTGCGGAGTTTTGGGTGGCAGCAATTCGAAGTCGAGAATTTTCGGTGTGTGTGACTTCAGTCTTACAATAATCACAAGCCCCAATAAAGTTTTATTTAGTAAGTTAATACTTTTGTCTAATCCTCGGGATTTACTTCAATGAAGTGAATCTCGAAGATTTTTGTTTAGGTTAGCATTAAATCGCCATTCTTTTTTATTGTTGTAATAAAAATCTATACACATCTTGAAATTATCTTCGGTTTATGATATAGTTTTTGCATAATATTTGCGGATATGGCGGAATTGGCAGACGCGCCGGATTTAGGATCCGGTGGGCAACCGTGCAGGTTCAAATCCTGTTATCCGCACCATCGTCGGCGGCAGCTGTGTATTACTGTATATATACAGTTGCCACTTTTTATATATCTTGAAAGGATAGTAATATGGAACGAAGTTTAAATACGCCGTCGTCAAAGGTTAACTATAATATTATAGATTTGATGAAGTTAATAATGGCTATTTGCGTTGTAGTTATACACAGACCGATTTTTGCAAGCGAAACGGCAAATTCTGTTTTTCGCCTTTCAATTTGCTCGATTTCCGTACCTTTCTTTTTTATATCGACCGGGTTTTTCTTTGGGAAGTCTATGATGAGGGATTCATCGCCTAAAAGCTTTTTTAAAAGTTTTAAAAGAGTATTTTTACTTTATCTTATATGGACAATAATTTATTTTCCGATAATTTATTATGCAAAGTATATCGGCAGCTTTCCGGTGGTGGATGTTAAACATATTGTAGGGTTTGCCGCCGTCTTTGTAAAAGATTTTTTGATAAAAACCTCTTTCGTGCATTTTTGGTATTTGATTTCTGTTGTGTGGGCTATGCCTATAATTTACCTTTTGACTAAAAAAATAAAGCCTTTGGTTTTAACTGCCGTTTCGGCCGTTATAGCGGTAGTTTTTAATTTTGCGTCAGTGTACGGAAACGATTATCCTCTTATCGGCAACATTTACAATGCAATTCCGCTCGCGTTTCAGAACGTGTTTTCAATCGGCTTAACTTCGGTTTTGATAGGATATTGCTTTGCACAAAAAGAAGACCGCAAAAGCAGCGGCAAATTTATGCAGTGCGCGGCTTTGATTATTCTTGTTGCCGCAGACATTGCTCTTGTGATTATAAACAGCAAAGACGGCAAAATATTTAATGTACTACATAAACCATACACCATGGCGGCTGCCGCACTGCTGTTTAGCGTTTTGCTTGACGTTAAGGTAAAAAATACAAAAGTCTGCAAAGAATTGAGGAAGTATTCTACCATCATTTATTGCTGCCATCTTATGATTTTTACAGATTGGATAAAAGACTTTTTTGCGTTTTTGGGCTTAAATTTCGGCTCATTTGAACCGTTTGCGATATTTGCGGTCACATGTATTTATTCATTCGCAATTTCTGCAATTATCATAAATCTTGCAAAAATCCCAAAACTTAAATTCCTTAGGTATCTCTACTAAATTAAAATATTAAGTCGAATTGTGTCGATAAAAAAGTAAAGCCGGAATATATAATAATATATTGACAAAACATTTAAAACTCCTATATAATACAAGAAGATTATATAGGGGGGATAAAAGTGAATAAAACACCGAATATAAATAACGCCCGTCAAGATTGCTTGAGGGGCGTTTTGTGTATTTCGGAACTTTTTAAAAATAAAAAAGACCGACAAAAGCGGTCTTTTAAACTTCACATCAGTGAAAGCCTTGCGGCGGTTTGAAAAAATTTTATTTGAACTTGTAGTGTAATCTCATACGGTAGTATTGAGATGTCATTATAATATCATGAAAAAAAGGAGATGTCAATAAAAAATGAAAAAAATATTCGGCGATTATTACATGGGCATTGATGCGGGCACCAGTTCTATAGGCTGGGCAGTTACAGATGATAAATATAACGTGTTAAAGTTTAACGGAAAAGCCATGTGGGGCATACGACTTTTTGAAGAGGGAAATTCGGCAGAAGAAAGACGGCTGCAAAGAACGGCAAGACGCCGCACCGCAAGAAAGGTTCAGCGAATCAAGCTTTTGCAGGAGCTTTTTTCAGAAGAAATTTCAAAGCGTGATCCGGGATTTTTTATGCGGCTTGATGAGAGCAAATATTTCCCCGAGGACAAAACGGAATTTCAGAAAAATGCGCTTTTTAACGACAAAGATTTTACGGACAAAGACTACCATAAAAATTATCATACAATATATCATTTGCGAAAAGCTTTTCTTGACGGAGAAGATATAAAAGATGTCAGACTGCTTTACCTTGCCTTGCATCATATTTTGTGCAACAGAGGGCATTTCTTGTTTTACGGTATGAATTTGCAGGCTGTCACCGAGTTTGAAACTTCGTTTTCGGCAATGTGCGAATATATGAGAGATGAGTTTGATTATGATACCGATTTATTGGATCCAAATGAGCTAAAAAAACAGCTCAAAGCCAAAATAGGAATTACGGCGAAGAAGAAAGAACTGTATGCCGTTTTTAATGATAAAAGACCGTTTGTTAAAGCTGCGGCAGATTTGCTTGCAGGCTCTGCAAATGTAAAACTTTCTGCTTTGTTTGATGATGAGACGATACCGAAAGAAGCAAAGATTTCATTTTCTTCTTCTGACTATGACGAAAAACACAGCGAAGCGGCAGACATTTTGCAGGACAGAATAATTTTTGTCGATTGCCTCAAAGCCGTTTATGACTGGGCGGTACTTACCGAGATTTTGGCAGGGCACAGATATATTTCGTATGCAAAAGTCGAATGTTTCAAGAAGCACGGTGAAGATTTGGAGCTCCTTAAAGATACAATAAGAAAGCACTGCCCCGAAAGATATGCCGAGATGTTTAAAGACCCGAAGGTCAAAGATAATTATTGCGCGTATTCCGGCATGTGCAAAAAGAGCGGCAAAAAACAGGTTATAGAGAAAAAAGCCATGCAAGAGGGGTTTTATAAAAAAGTACGCTCTGTTTTGAGCGATGTCGATAAAGAAGACCCGGCTGTCGCACAGATACTCTCCGAGATTGAAAACGAAACCTTTATGCCCAAGCAGACATCGAAAAATAACAGCGTTATTCCCTATCAGGTCAACGAAGACGAGCTGAAAGCGATACTGAAAAATGCAGAAAGAGACTTTCCTTTCTTAACAGAAAAAGATGAAAGCGGATTTACCGTATCGCAAAAAATTCTGAAACTGCTCACTTTCAGAATTCCGTATTATGTCGGTCCTTTAAACGACGCTCATAAAGACACCGGATATTGCTGGATAGTAAAAAGAAGCAGCGAATCGGTCACGCCGTGGAATTTTGAAAAGGTTGTTGACTGCGACGCGAGCGCAGAAAATTTTATAACAAGAATGACAAACAAATGCAGTTATATTTTAGGCGAAGACGTTTTGCCGAAAGATTCGCTTCTTTACAGCGAATTTATGATGCTTAACGAGCTTAACAATTTAAAGCTGAACGGTGAAGATATTAAGCCGGAGGATAAAGACAATATCATCTCAAACCTTTTTATGAGAAAGAAAAAGGTCAAGATAAAGGATATTGCAAACTACTACAAAATAAACGGTATGGAGGTCGGCGTATCCGATTTTGACGGACTTGACGGCGATCCGAAAGCGTCCTTGCGCTCATATATAGATTTCAAAAATATTCTCGGCAGCAGATTTGACGAGGACGCCGTCGAGCAGGCAATTCGCGCAATAGTTTTATTCGGCGCGGATAAGAAAATTCTTGTTCAAAGGCTCAAAAATATAAAAGACGGCTACTTCACTTCGGATGAAATAAAGAGCATTTCAGGTCTTAAATATTCCGATTGGGGCAGACTTTCCAAAAAACTGCTAAAAGAAATTTACGCTGTCGATACTTCCACGGGCGAGTATACAAACATAATAGGCATGCTTCGCTCAAGCAGCAAAAACTTTATGCAGATTTTGAGCTCCGAATATAAATTTAAAGAAAATATCGATAAATATAATTCTGATATAAACGGAGAAAAGAAAGAGTTCACATATGACGCGCTTGTCAAAGACCTTTATGTTTCACCGAAAGTTAAGCGGTCAATATGGCAAATGCTGCTTGTTGTAAAAGAAATCGAAAAAATAACAGGTCATCCGCCTAAAAAGATTTTTATGGAGATGACGAGAGAAGACCGTGAAAAAGTTCGCACAAAATCACGCAGAACAGCCCTTCTTGAGCTTTATAAAAAGTGCGGCAAAGAGACAAAAGAACTTCGTGAAAGTCTTGAAAAATTCTCGGACAGCGATTTGAGAAGAGACGCGCTTTATTTGTACTATACGCAAATGGGGCGCTGCATGTACAGCGGCGAAGAGATAGGTCTTGACGAAATCTTTGACAGAAATATATATGATATTGACCACATATATCCGCAGTCCAAAACCAAGGATGACAGCCTGAACAACAGAGTGCTTGTCAAAAAGGTTCTCAACGCAAAAAAGGGTGATAACGATTTGTGCAATGTTGCAGACAAAGTGATTTCACCCAAAGCAAGAGAACTCTGGAAAGTTTTAAAAGCCAACGGGCTTATAACAGAAGAAAAGTATAAACGTCTCACAAGAAAAACTCCGCTTTCGGTTGATGAACTGTCGCAGTTTATCGCGCGTCAGATTGTTGAAACAAGCCAGTCAACAAAAGCAACGGCAGAAATTTTGCAGGAGCTTTATCCCGACACAAGACTTGTATATTCAAAAGCTTCAAACGTCAACACGTTTAAATATTATTTCGGCGTAGAAAAAGGCAATCTCGAATTTTATAAAGTCAGAGAGATAAACGATTATCATCACGCAAGAGACGCCTATCTCAATATAGTTGTCGGCAATGCTTTTGATGTTAAATTCACCAAAAATCCGAGTAACTTTATAAAGGGCGGCGAAAAATATTCGCTTAACGAGGTCATGTATAAATATGACATTCGCCGCGGAAAAGAGACGGCATGGGTTGCAGGCGAAAACGGAACGCTTGCAACTGTCAAAAAGGTTTGCGGCAAAGAGAATATGCAGTTCACCCGCTATCCGCATGAGGTGACCGGCAAATTGTTTGATGTTCAGCTTGTCAAAAAAGGCAAGGGTAAGCTTCCGGCAAAGCTTTCCGATAAACACATGCAAGGCTACACAAATGAGGAATGGATAGCTAAATACGGCGGATACAACGGTATCAAAATCGCATACTTCTTCCTTGTTGAGCATGAGGTTAAAGGCAAAAGGATAAGAACTCTTGAAGTTATGCCGATATATTATTCAAAGGTGATAGAAAAAGACCCGTCGGAGCTTGAGCGTTATGTTAATGAGGTTTTGAAGCTGCAATCTCCCGATATAAAAATCAGAAAGATCAAAAGAGATTCCCTCTTTAACTGTAACGGCGCGTTAATGCACATTAGGGGAAAAGACGATGATTACAGACATAGTTTTTGGAATGCGATACAGCTTCGCATTCCGAAAGAGCAGTATGTTTATGCAAAGAAAATAGTCAAATTTATAAACAGACAGATTGAGATGAAGCAAAAGCTTAAAGTGACGCCTTTTGACAAAATTACTGCAGAAGAAAATATCTCTTTATATAACCTGTTTTTGAATAAACTGCAAAACAAACCGTATTCCAATGTAAGCACTTTTAAAACATACATTCCCGTTTTGTCGGAACAAGCCGATAAATTTGCAGGTTTACCGCCGGAGCAGCAGGCTGAGCTTCTTTACCAGATTATGCACTTCTTTCAGTGTAACAGTGTATTAACGGATTTAAGTATTTTGGGTGGAAAACCAGGTGTCGGAAATATAAGGATGACAAAAACAATTTCTAACTGGGACAAGGCTTTGCTCGTCAACCAATCAGTCACAGGTTTGTTTGAGCAGACAGTAGACCTTAAAACCGTATGAGCTGGCGCACGGTTGTAATAACTCGGCAGGCAAAGCTTGAGGAAAAATTAAATTATCTTTATGTGAGAGACGCGCAGAGCACAACAAAAATTCATCTCTCCGAAATATCGGTTTTGATGATAGAAAGCACCGCCGTGTCTCTCACGGCAAGCCTTTTGTGCGAGCTGAGTAAAAGAAAAATAAAGGTGATTTTTTGCGATGAAAAAAGAAGCCCCCAGTCGGAGCTTATTTCATACAACGACGGCTGCGACACAAGCCTCAAATTAAAAAAGCAAATTGCATGGACGGAAGATTTTAAAAAAGCCGTTTGGACCGAGATTGTAAGAGAAAAAATTCTTATGCAGGCAAACCTGCTTTATGAAATGAAAAAAGAAGAGTGCGATATGCTCTATCGCTATATTGATGAAATTTGCTTTGGCGACTCCACCAACCGAGAGGGTCACGCCGCAAAGGTGTATTTTAATTCTCTTTTCGGCAAAGATTTTACAAGGCAAAACGACAGTCCGACAAATGCGGCGCTGAATTACGGGTACAGCTTGATTTTATCGTGCTTTAACCGCGAAATCGTTGCGCTGGGTTACACCACAAAGCTCGGCTTGTTTCATGATAATATGTTCAACTGCTTCAACTTATCATCAGATTTAATGGAGCCTTTCAGACCGCTTGTTGACAGAGAGGTTTGCACTATGTTCGGCGACGCTTTCGGCAAAGAAGAAAAGGCGCAGCTTTTGGGCGTGCTTAATCAAAATGTGCAGTTTTGCGGCAAAAGCCAAACCGTTGCCAATGCGATACGCCTTTATTGCAAGTGCATGACCGACGCATTGTGCGAAAACGACCTCGGCAAGCTTAGATTTTACAGAAATGAGTAATTACAGATTTATGAGAGTAATAGTCTTTTTTGACCTCCCGACCGAAACGCTCACGCAGTCGAGGGATTATCGGCGATTCAGAAGCTTTTTGATAAAAGAGGGCTTTATTATGATGCAGGAGTCTGTTTACAGCAAGCTTGCGCTTAACACGAGCATTGCCTCAGCCGTTGCCGAGCGTGTAAGACGCAACAAGCCTGCCGAGGGATTGGTGCAGATGCTCACAATAACCGAAAAGCAATATAACTCTATTGAGTTTATAGTCGGGCAAAAAAGGAATGACATTTTAGATACGGATGAAAGGCTTGTGATATTATGAAGCTCGCTTATCCTCAATTTGATTTTTGCATTGAATCCGAAGAGAACAAGGCGAATGTGCTCGTTATCGAATCGCCGACCTTTCTAAGGCGCGTTGTGTCTGAAATCGACAGTCAAATAAAAGCCAAAGTCGGCTCGTTTGTTTTGTCCGATGATGAGATTTTGCCTTTTGAGAAAAAAGCCGTGATTATCACAGATCTTTTTAACCTTGACCTTGAGCAAAAGAAGTTCACGTCAAAAATAATAACTGATTTGTCACTGCGTGCCTATGATGATGAAAATTATACCGAGACCGTGACTTTTTTATCAAATGCAGAGCGGTATATATCCGAAATTATTTTAAAATCCGATATTCCGCTTGATTACAGTGCCCCCTCGCTTGAGGGGATACTGAAAGTGTTTAATATCAAGGCAAGAGCCGAGGGAGAATCTTTGCCGGAAAAGCTCATAGATTATCTCTCTCTTATGAACCGGGTTTTCTCTGTTAATTATTTTATAATCTATTCTCTTCACTCTCTTTTTACAAAAGATGAGCTGAAAGAATTTTATAGGTTTGCATTTTTGAAAAAATATGATATATTATCAATAGAGCACACAGTCGGCGATAAGCTTGATTGCGAAAAATATTATATCGTTGACAGTGACCTTTGCTCTATAATTTAAAATACTGCATATGAAATTGCCCTGTTAAGTAGTGAACAAGGTACTCTCTGCCACATGAATTTGAGGTTTGAGAGTAGTGTAATTTCATATGGTAGTAAAACTAAGCATTATAATTGACATCATCAACAGCAGTTTGAGAGTAGTGTAATTTCATATGGTAGTAAAACTAATGAAGCCTATGATTATTATCATGGTTTGTTTGAGAGTAGTGTAATTTCATATGGTAGTAAAACAATAGAATCTCTTGGCTATGAGTTAGTTCAGTTTGAGAGTAGTGTAATTTCATATGGTAGTAAAACTTGCACAGACATTACGGGTGTAGCTTTACTGTTTGAGAGTAGTGTAATTTCATATGGTAGTAAAACGTTTTATCATTAAAGATAAACATATCACAGGTTTGAGAGTAGTGTAATTTCATATGGTAGTAAAACCATTGAAAAATGTACAAATCTTTGCTAAGAGTTTGAGAGTAGTGTAATTTCATATGGTAGTAAAACGTATCGCTGTTCGTCTGAGCTGTTCCGCGAGTTTGAGAGTAGTGTAATTTCATATGGTAGTAAAACCTTCTCAGGATCTATGTAGGCGCAAGACTGGTTTGAGAGTAGTGTAATTTCATATGGTAGTAAAACAATCATGATTATGTTCGCGAAGAACATTGTGTTTGAGAGTAGTGTAATTTCATATGGTAGTAAAACCTTCTCAGGATCTATGTAGGCGCAAGACTGGTTTGAGAGTAGTGTAATTTCATATGGTAGTAAAACAATCATGATTATGTTCGCGAAGAACATTGTGTTTGAGAGTAGTGTAATTTCATATGGTAGTAAAACAAAGCGTCCATATGCTCGGAACAATCAGGAGTTTGAGAGTAGTGTAATTTCATATGGTAGTAAAACTTCAAAAAAGAAAAATAAGAAATAAGGTGTGTTTGAGAGTAGTGTAATTTCATATGGTAGTAAAACTTTAATTCTTATACTGGATATGCTAACATTGTTTGAGAGTAGTGTAATTTCATATGGTAGTAAAACATAATCATGATTATGACGTCCAAAGACGTTGTTTGAGAGTAGTGTAATTTCATATGGTAGTAAAACCAATTAGCTTGTCCATAATATAGCACACGAGTTTGAGAGTAGTGTAATTTCATATGGTAGTAAAACTGCGAAAGGTTAACAAAAGATAAAAGCACCGTTTGAGAGTAGTGTAATTTCATATGGTAGTAAAACTCAGTCAATTTTTTTATCTAAGCGAACGCAGTTTGAGAGTAGTGTAATTTCATATGGTAGTAAAACAAAAACATTTGAAGAAGCCGTTGCATTATTGTTTGAGAGTAGTGTAATTTCATATGGTAGTAAAACTGGCAATGAAAAGGTCTGGCAAGTTTTACAGTTTGAGAGTAGTGTAATTTCATATGGTAGTAAAACCAGAAGTTTTGGACTTGCGGCTCGCGCCGTGTTTGAGAGTAGTGTAATTTCATATGGTAGTAAAACGATACTGTAAACAATCAAGACCGATATTACGTTTGAGAGTAGTGTAATTTCATATGGTAGTAAAACTCTGCCTGTTCAAACTGACCGTCCTGTTGGTTTGAGAGTAGTGTAATTTCATATGGTAGTAAAACGATTTCGGCTACGGCAACGGATATGTCTATGTTTGAGAGTAGTGTAATTTCATATGGTAGTAAAACCAAGGCTCTCGCGCATGCCCGGCGTTACACGTTTGAGAGTAGTGTAATTTCATATGGTAGTAAAACTTAATAATTGAAGAAACATAACGAGGGTTAGGTTTGAGAGTAGTGTAATTTCATATGGTAGTAAAACGCCCGACGCGGCATTTGCCACGCTGATAGAGTTTGAGAGTAGTGTAATTTCATATGGTAGTAAAACTGACCTTGTAACTGTCAAGATGATAGTGCAGTTTGAGAGTAGTGTAATTTCATATGGTAGTAAAACACAGAATTTATGCAGATGAACTTGAACAGATAAACAAACAGTCACGTATGGGAGAGATTTCACCGGGAGAGAGAACTTTTTTGAGAGAACAAATAATCGTAGATAATTTAATTAAAGGATATACAAAAGGGTTGATTATTTTTGAGTAACTGGGCAAGTGGAACAATAAAAGAAGTCCCTTTCTGGAGGGAAGATATGACCCCTGAAGAGTATGAAAAAGAAAGAACATACTTAATGGAGCATTGGAGTGATTATATGAAAAATCAGTATACACCTCTTTGGAAGCAAGACGAGCGCGTTTGAGAGTAGTGTAATTTATTATGACTTTTTAAATCGTTGGTTGCTTTCTTTATTGTCAGCACAAGCAACCGATTATGTCGCTATACGAAGCCTTTTTGGCTTCGTTTTTCTTTACTTAATCACTGCTTTATGATATGATTTTGTAAGATGTTTATTCAAGGGAGTGTTTTGCGTGACGGCAGAAGAGAGGAAAAATCTTGCTTCTTCATATCTCGGCAAGGTTGTTACAATAAAAATAGACCGTCCGAAAGGCTTTGTGCACACCAAAAATAATGTTGAGTTCACTTATCCGATAAATTACGGCTATATACCCGGTGGCATCGGCGGCGACGGCGAAGAACTTGATGTCTATTTGCTTTTAGTCGATGAGCCTTTGGAGGAATACACCGGAGAAATAATCGGCATAGTTTATCGAAAAAACGACAACGAAGACAAGCTCGTTATGGCGCCGCGAGGGACTCGCCTCTCTCAAAAAGAGATAGCCGAGCAGGTTTATTTCAGAGAGCAATATTATAAGACCGAAATTGATTCGCTCCTTCATGTTTCTTGCGGAGCTTTGGTTTACAGAAAGAGAAACAGCCAAAGAGAATACCTCTGCCTTTTGCAAAGACATTCGCAAACTTACAGCGCGCCTAAAGGTCATATGGAAGCTTTTGAAACCGAAGAACAGACTGCCGAGCGCGAATTGAGCGAAGAAATCGGCATAAGAGCAAAATTCCACCCGAATTTTAAAAAATCGGCCGAGTATGACATATCAAGGGGCAGAAGGAAAAAAGTCGTTCTGTTTCTCACCGAATGTGTCGGCGAGCCTAATATAAATTATGACGAAATAAGCCGCGAATATTGGCTCGGTTCAGAAGAAGCAAAGAAGATTTTGCCGGAATGGTACGGCAGCGTAATAGACGATGCGGAAAAATTGCTTAAAAGCAAAGTATAAATTGACTTGCCGCATAAAAAATGATATATTTTATTTTGTAAACAACCTATTTTTATATGATGGGAGAATTATTATGTCAATTACAAAATCTTTATTCGGAACAACACCCGACGGACGTGAAACAGAGCTTTATACCATTGAAAATTCTTGCGGTGTGCAGCTCTCTCTTATCACTTACGGCGCAACGATACAGTCAATTTCAATCCCTTGCCGCGACGGTAAACGCCGCGACGTTGTCGTAGGCTTTGACACGCTTGACGGTCACGTTAATTTTTCAGATTATGAGGGCAACACCGTCGGCCGTTATGCAAACAGACTTTGCGGAGCAAAATTCACGCTTGACGGAAAGACCTATAATGTCACTGCAAACGAAAATGGCAAAACCTGCCTCCACGGCGGCGGTGAGTTCTCAAAAGCCGTATGGAGCGCGATTGCGGACACCGACAACAGCATAGTCATGTCTTACACAAGCAAGGCAGGCGCAGAAGGTTTCCCCGGTGAGATGAAAACAAAAGTCCGCTTCACCTTGACCGACGATAACGAGGTCGTTATAACCTACACCGCTATTTGCAGTGCGGATTCACCGATAAACCTCACCAACCACACATATTTTAACCTCACAGGCAGCACAGAGAATAATGTTTTGGAGCACACTCTTAAAATAGACGCGGATTCATTTACCCCCACCGATTGCGACAGCATACCCACCGGTGAAATAAGAAATGTCCGCGGCACCGCGTTTGATTTTACCGAGAGCAAAAAAATCGGCAAAGATATAAATGCAAACGACGAGCAGCTTATTATGTGCAGAGGATATGACCACAACTTCTGTCTTAACGACAATGCAGGGGCGGTTATAACAGTGAGCGAAGAGACAAGCGGCATAACAATGCAGGTTCATACCGATATGCCCGGCGTTCAGCTTTATACCGGCAACTTCCTTGACGGCACGATAATCGGTAAAAATTCTCTGCCGCTTATTAAGCATGCCGGCTTTTGCCTTGAGACGCAGTTCTATCCCGACACACCCAATCACCCCGACTTCCCCCAGTGCACGGTCAAGGCAGGCGAAGTCTTCCGCTCAACCACAAAATATGCTTTCAAATTCTAAAGCTTACAAAAAGTTATTTTTATGTTCATAAAATATACAAATTACTTTTTATAATAAGTTTATAGGGTATGGCATTTGCACCCTAAGATTACATTATTGGGAAGAGGACAATTATGAGTAACGAAAAAATCCTTGTTGTTGATGATGATACCAACATTTGCGAACTTTTAAGACTTTATCTTGAAAAAGAGGGCTACTCCGTCACAATAGCAAACGACGGAATGACAGCTGTAAAAACTTTCCCTCAGCTTCAGCCCGATCTTACGCTACTTGACATAATGCTCCCTCAGCTTGACGGCTGGCAGGTTTGCAGAGAAATAAGAAAATACTCAAACAAACCCATAATAATGCTCACCGCAAAGGGCGAGACCTTTGACAAGGTGCTCGGTCTTGAACTCGGTGCGGATGATTATGTTACAAAACCCTTTGACACCAAAGAGGTTGTTGCACGTATAAAGGCGGTGCTTCGTCGCTCATCTTCGGCTGCGGCAGAGGATAACGTAAAAATAGTCAAGTATGATAAGCTCTCTATAAATCTTACAAACTATGAGCTTATTGTAGACGGCAAAAAAGTTGACGCTCCGCCGAAAGAAATGGAGCTTTTGTATCACCTTGCAAGCAACCCCGACCGAGTATTTACACGCGACCAGCTTCTTGACGAGGTTTGGGGATTTGATTATTACGGAGATTCAAGAACCGTTGACGTTCATATAAAAAGAATACGCGAAAAGCTTGCGGGCGTTTCGGATAAATGGGAGCTTGCAACGGTTTGGAGCGTAGGCTATAAGTTTGAAACGAAGGGTTAAACATGAAAAATAAAAAAAGGGGCAGCAAGCTGTTCAGAAAATATATGCTCAATATGTTTGCCATGATACTTATAGCTCTTACAATAATGAGCATATTGTTTTTGACGATTGAGACGAGCAGATGGAGAGACGACCAAACAGGCACTCTTTCAACCAACACGCAGGTCGTTGCGGAAAATGTTCAAAATCTTATGCACAGTTACAGAAGCAACGCGCTTACACAGTTTGCTCCGGTATATATTTTGAGCAACACTCTTGATACTCTTTGTTCGGCAAACAGCTGCGATATTTTTATTTGCGGAATGGACGGCAAGGTTATCCTTTGCCGTGAAATGATGAACAACCGCCTGACGCATAACAGCACCGAGTGCGAGCAGCATTCAGGCTATCTGATACCGCAGGACATTATGAAAAAAGCGGCAAAGGGTGAATACAGCGAGATAACAAATCTCGGCACAACATTCACCGTGAGCCAGCTTGTTGTTGCCACGCCGATAACATCCGGCGACAATGTTGTTGGCATAGTTTTTGCAACAAAACCCGTTGTTTCAACGTGGTCAACATATGTTTCGAGAATTGTAAAGATAATGCTTTTCTCGGCGGCAATAGCTCTCGCGGTTTCGGCAATAATAATATACGGCATGGTTTATCGCATCACAAAGCCGCTGAAAGAAATGTCTTATGCTTCAAAACGTTATGCAGACGGTGATTTCAGCTACAAAGTCAGTGTAAAAGGCGACGATGAAATGGCGGAGCTTGCCATGGCATTTAACAAAATGGCTTCTTCGCTCGCAGTGCTTGAAAGTTCAAGACGAAGTTTTGTGGCAAACGTTTCGCACGAGCTTAAAACGCCAATGACAACCATCGGCGGATTTATTGACGGAATTTTGGACGGAACCATTGACAAATCGCAGGAGGAACATTACCTGCAAATAGTTTCCGACGAGGTCAAGCGGCTTTCGCGCCTTGTAACGGGTATGCTCAATATGTCAAAACTTGAAGCAGGAGAAATGAAAATAAATGCCAAAGAGTTTGACATATCGCAGAGCATTTTCAGAACTCTTTTGAATTTTGAAAAAAAGATAAATTCAAAATCAATCGAAATATTGGGGCTTGACACCATGCAGAGTGTTATGGTCAAGGCTGACGAAGATATGCTCATGCAGGTAATCTATAATCTAATCGACAACGCCACAAAGTTCACCCCAAACGGCGGATATATTTCTTTTAAGTCTTTCAGCGACGGTGAAAAAGCGTATGTCTCTGTCAGAAACAGCGGCAACGGAATTTCTGCCGAAGAGCTTGATAAGATATTTGAAAGATTTTATAAAATTGACAAGTCACGCAGCTATGACGTCAAAGGCGCAGGGCTCGGGCTTTATATAGTAAAAAGTATAATCAATCTTCACTCGGGCGAAATAAAAGCGACGAGCGACCATGAAAGCTACACTGATTTTTCGTTTTGGATTCCGCTCAGTCAATAATAAAAAATTGATTTGTTTATCGTTTGTTTACAAAAAAACGAATATTTATTAAAAACAGGCGGTTATAATTAAATCACAAAATCAATCAAACCTAACCCACAGGTTAAGGAGGTCATAAATATGGATGAACAAAACAAAAATTATAATCAGGACGGCACCGAAAATGATAACGGTTATATAAATACCGAAGCGGTTAATGTAGATTCCGAGCCTCAGGAAAAAACGGAAGAAGCACAGCAGAAGGCAGAAAACGATGCGCCTTGGTATCAATCTTCCGCCGCAAATTCAAACGGATATTCTTCACAAAATGCTCCCGAGCAGGAGTCAAATTACAGCCCCTATTCTTCGGGTGCAGGCTATGCTTATTCGGCACAGCAAAACACAAATTATTCTCAGCCGACTGCTTCAAGCGGTAACGATAAACAAAAGAGCAAGAAAAAAGGCCGCAAAATTTTGGCGGCGGTGCTCGCGGTTGTTGTAGTCTTCTGCGGAGTTTTCGGAGCGTTCCTTATAAAAGACTCAAAGAAGAGCGACACGCAAACCTCCAAAGGTCAGGGCGATGCGGAGCTTAAAATTTCGGACTCCACGGTTGCCGCAACAAACACTTCGTCCGACGGAGCACTTACCCCCACGGCGATTTATAATAAAGTTTCACCCTCATGCGTCGGAATTATTCTTTATTCCACAGGCAGTTCGATTTTTTCATCAAACCCAAACTCATCGTCCTCAAGCAAGTCAAACATTGCAGGCGAGGGCTCGGGTGTTATTATGGGTGAAAATTCAGACTCCACAAGAACCTACATTATAACCTGCGCTCACGTTATTTCGGGTGCAAGCTCCTCCGGCTACAAAGTAGTTGTTCAGGATAAAGACGGCAACCAGTATGACGCTAAAATAGTAGGATATGATTCAAAAACAGATATAGGCGTTCTCTCAATAGAAAAAACAGGTCTCACGGCGGCTGAATTCGGTGATTCTTCAAAGCTTGCAATCGGCGAAACCGTATATGCAATCGGTAACCCCGGCGGCACGGAGTTCTTCGGTTCATATACAAAAGGCATGATCTCCGCAATTGACAGACCCGTAAGCAACGAAATCGGTTATGATATGAAGTGCATACAGCACGACGCGGCAATTAACCCCGGCAACTCCGGCGGTGCGCTCATAAATTCAAGCGGTCAGGTTATCGGCATCAACTCGTCAAAAATTGCCTCTACCGAGTATGAGGGCATGGGCTTTGCGATTCCGATTACTTCCGCAAAAACAATAATTGACGACCTTATTTCAAACGGTTATGTTACAAACAGACCTAAACTCGGCATCAGCTATGCCCCTGCTTCAAACTATCAGCAGTACGCAATGGTAGTTCAGATAAAGGGATTGCCCAGCGGCTCGCTTGTCATTGCCAAAATAAGTGACGACAGCTCGCTTAAAGGCTCAAAAGCGCAGGTCGGCGACCTTATCACAAAAGTTGACGGAAAAGATATGGACTCCTCCGACGTATTGCTTGAAAAAATAGAAAAAGGCAAGGTCGGCGATAAGCTCACCCTTACGCTTTGCAGAATAAATCAAAACTATGAAATATCGGAGTTTGATGTGACTGTAACTTTGGTAGAAGATACAGGCTCAAGCGAAGGCACAACCACAACAACGTCCGCGTTTGACTGGAACCAGTTCTTCGGCAATTAAAATTAAATCTACCAGGCGGAGCAAAAAGCATTTACTTTTTTGCTCCGTTTTTTATGTTTTAATGTAAATAATATTTCTTGTTTTGTAGCATTTTGT
>UQCF01000022.1 GCA_900539465.1 uncultured Ruminococcus sp.
AATCGCATATAAGATAAACTCCATCGGATTGGAATGTCAAAGCTCTCCATTTTAACGGTTCATAGAGAAAATAATATATATTGTTGATATAATAGCCATTATCATACTGATGTGAATTCTCTTCTGATGAAGCTACTGTTGTTGCATACGGTCTATATTGTGAAAAAGTTACTGCACGGTATTTGTTGCCGTCATATTTGAAATCGGCATATTTCATCCAGTCGCCCTGAACCATACTGCCGTATTCACCGTTGCCGGAATAATAGCCGTATGAAATCCAATTCTTGGTTATTTTGTCGAGTTTAGATATAAGAGTTGTGTCTTTCACCTGTGATTGCGGGTATGAGCCGAGTTCAACAATATCCCAAAACGAAACTTTTTCGGGCACCGCGGCATAGCTTGCAAGTGATGTTGCCGAAAGCAGTAACACCGTTGCCAAAACCATGCATAATATCCGTTTAGTTATCTTTTTCATATATAGCCCTCCTAGTTATATTGTAATTACAATATAACATTTAAAACAGATAAAGTCAATGTATTTTTTGCGGCGGCATGAAGGCATGCCGCCCTACGCAGTGCCTTGCCGAGAATGACATCAAACCGCAAAATTTCACCTCATCAGTCACTCCGTGACAGCTTCTCCTCGAGGAGAAGCCGATTGTAGCCTTCGCCCTGGGGGAGAAGGTGGCGCAACGCGCCGGATGAGGGCGAGTCTTACCGTTAGCTCACATCAAATTCAGAGAATCGGCGGCATGAGGGCATGCCGCCCTACGCCGAGAAACGAAAGAATGTAGGACGGTTTTGTTTGTACACGCAAAATCAAAATTCTTGCAAAAATATTTTAATCGGAACAAGTTTTTCTTTGCATTTTTTTATAACGTGCCTTGTCCCGTGTGATTTCCCGTCCCAAAAAGCTAACACTATATCCGAATAATCAATAATCTCTAAATTGCGTTTTAGTGGAGCTGCTTTGCCGTATTTGTTGTAATCCGGCAAAAATACAGTGAACTTTATATTGTTTTCAAAGGCGAATTTTTCGGCACACTTATCAACACCTACGGCACCGCCGGAGACTATTTCACTTGTATTTTTAGGAATATATTTTTCAAGGTTATTTACCGTTATGCTTCTTGACCCTATTATTGCTACTCGCATATTATCAACTCTCATAAATTATTTAGATATACGATATATCCACAAAGCACATTATATCATAACATTTGCTTAAAATAAACATAAAATATGTTTATAGTGGAGCGATAATATGTCCGTTAAAAGTGTGTCTATAAGAATAGAGGAAGAAATGCTCAAAAAAATCGGCTTTATAGCCGACTATGAGGGGCGTTCGGTCAACAGCCAAATTTTGGTTTTAATACGCGAAAAGATAAAACAGTTTGAGAGTGAAAACGGAAAGATAGACGGCTCGCTTCGGCCGGATATCAATGTTAAGCCCGCAAAAAAATAACATATATTCGGTGCCGTGTTGATTTCACGGCACTTTTATTTATTGGTGCACACCGTTCACACATAAAAAATCGGCGGCAATTAATGCCGCCGCAGACTATCGAAAAAACGGAGCCGTTCAATAAAGAGCGGCTCCGTCTGTTTTATATTTCATTCACCTTTTGCCTTTCCTGTTGCGGCACAGGGTCGTCTTTATCAAGCATTATGTCAGTGTTGTTTATAATCGCCATAGAAATCATAGCTACACTTATTGCAATAAGCTCTGTCGTTCCGCTCAGGTGCGTTTTCAAAAGCACGGCGGTTAAGAAAACGTATACTCCGAAGGCAATTAAAAGCTTGTGAAACTTTTCACTGTGCCTGCTCTTGACTATTATAAGATACATCAGTGCTATTGCAAAGCACACGCCGAAGAAAACCGAAAATGCCGAATGAAGCGATTTTTTAGAGATAAAGCCGTTAAACAGCTCTTGGCTTGATACCAGCGTTTGTTCGGAATAATCGCTTTTTTGCGGGCCCGTGTATTGGTCAAAAGAGAAAGTCCATGAAATTCTTTTGAACTTTTCGTTTTTGCAAAGCACAAAGCCTATCATGCCTATGGTCGAAATCCATGCAAAAACCTTGGGCAACTTTTGATGGATACCGAACTTTTTACACGAATACAAAAAGTTGGTTAAAAGCGCAACATCAATAGAAACTCCCCACATTATAAAGGCAAACCAGTGGTCGCGCCCAACATTGCTCGCTGTGGAGGCACGGTTGCCGTATTCGGGGTTCGGGTCGAAATATAAATTGTAAAACCAAAGATACACAAGTGCGGCAATAGTGCAAAGCAACGCTATCTGACGCAAAATCTCCATGTTTTTAGTCTTCATATCAATACCTCTACGATAATATTACACCGTTATTCTAACATATTACTGCCTTTTTTTCAACAGACACAATCATTAAAATGTTCTTAAATCTTTTATACACATTATATTAAAAATCAAAAATAATGCAATAGCCGCGCGGCTTTTTTGCTTAAAATGTACGGTTTCTTTATTTCTTCTTTATATTTGAACGGAGCTGACACAATAAAAATGTATCGGCTCCGTTTTTTTACATACTTTCGGGTACTGTTATTTTAAGCATTTCAAGAATGTTTCTTATTGTGTCTCTTACGCAGGCGCAAAGATAAAGTCTTGCCTGCATAAGCTTTTCGTCGTCGCATTTTACTCTGCAAGCGTTGTAGAATTTGTGGAAAAGCGTTGCAAGCTCAACAACATAGCGCGTGATACGGGCGGGGTCGCAATTCTTTGCGGACGTGACAATTTCGCCCGTGAGCGAAGCGAGATGACGGATAAGCTCTTTTTCTTCGTCCTCTTTCAAAAGCTTCAGCTCTTCGTCTGTGCAGTCTCTCGGCTCAATGCCCTCTGAAGCAAGTTTTTTGAATATGCTGCAAATTCTTGCGTGAGCATACTGGCAGTAATAAACCGGGTTCTGCGAGCTTTGCTCAACGGCAAGGTCAAGGTCAAATTCCATCTGCGAGCCGGGCTCTCTCATGTTAAACAAAAATCTTACCGCGTCTATCGGAATATCCTCAAGCAAATCAACAAGCGTTATCGCTTTGCCGGTTCTCTTAGACATTCTGACAACTTCGCCGTCTCTTGTAAGGCGCACAAGCTGCATGAGAATTACTTTAAGCCTGTCGCCGCCGACGCCGACTGCGTCAAGCGCGCCCTGCATTCTTGCAACGTGACCGTGGTGGTCGGCGCCCCAAATATCTACCGCGGTGTCAAATTTTCTTGTTTCAAGCTTGTTGCGGTGGTATGCAATGTCTGCGGCAAAATATGTGGGGATACCGTTGGCTCTTACAAGCACGTCGTCTTTTAATTCGAGCTTGTCAATATCCTGCTGAGATTTGCCCTGTGCGAGAAGTCTCTTTGTCTGAACCTCTGCGTTTTTATACCAGAGCGCACCGTCTTTTTCATAGGTATAGCCCTTTTCGGTGAGCATATCTATTGTGTCTTTAACCTCGCCGTCATTGTGCAAAGCACTCTCTTTAAACCAAGTGTCATATTCAATGCGGTATTTTGTGAGGTTATCTTTCATAGCCTGAATGTTTTTGGGCAGTGCAAAATCAATAAGTGCGGCGCGGCGCTCCTCCTGCGAAGCCTCGACGTATTTATCGCCGTAAACATCGGCAAACTCTTTTGCACGCTGTTTTATGTCTTCGCCGTGGTAGCTGTCCTCGGGCAGCTCGACCGCATCCTCGCCTTTGAATATCTGCATATAGCGCACATCGAGCGAGAGGGCGAATTTTTCTATCTGATTGCCTGCGTCGTTGATATAGAACTCTCTTTCAACGTTATAGCCGGCATAATCGAGCACTGCCGCAAGGCAGTCGCCCAGTGCGCCGCCGCGGGCGTTGCCCATGTGCATGGGGCCCGTGGGGTTGGCGGAAACAAATTCGACGTTTATTCTTTTGCCCTTGCCGAAATCGGAGCGGCCGTAGTCTTTGCCCTTTGCCTTAACATCTTTTAATATTGCGGCATAATAGCTGCCGTCAAGATAAAAATTCAAAAAGCCCGGACCCGCACATTCGCATCTTGCAAAATATGTGCCGTCAAGCGAAATGTTTGAAATTATGGTTTCGGCAATTTTTTTCGGCGCCATGTGAAGGTCTCTTGCCCAAGCCATTGCGGCGTTTGTGGAAAAATCGCCGTTAGCTCTGTCCGACGGAATTTCAACATTAAAAGCAGAGAGCGGAACCGCGGGGAAAGCGTTGTCTGCAACAGCTCTGCCGGCGGCGGAAAGCACTGCCTCGCGAAGCTGGTTTTGAACGTCATTAACAATATAACTCATTTTAAAACTACCTTTGCAATTTATTTTAAGCCAAACTCTTTATCGGTTATGTGGTTTGCTTTATTTCTATTTCAAGAATATTTCTGCTGACATATCCGCCGTTCACATCAAGCGAATATTCAAATTTTAGCAAGCCGCCGCCTTGAGACATCAGCGACTCAAGTCTTTGTGTAAAAATGCCCATGTTTATGTTGCCTGCCGGGGTGGAATATACGCAGATGTATCTTTTGCCCGGTTCCATTATCATCTCGGAGTTAAACGCGCCGCTTCTTGTCACTCTCACTCTGCATCCGTCCTCAAAGCTGACGGTAACAAAGCAGTCTTTAAGAGCCTCGTCCGTTTCACGGTAGCGGATTTTATAGTCTTCGCCGTAAAAGCTTATTGAGCCGGGCAAGGTGATTTCTGAAGATTCGGTTTCTCCGTCGGCAAAATGGGTGTCTGTAATTTTAATCAAGCACTTCATTTTATCTCTCGCACGCAAGCGTAAAAAGTCTGTCTATAAGCTCCGGATATTCAACGCCCGATTTTTGGAACATTTTGGGGTACATGCTTATTGACGTAAAGCCCGGTATGGTGTTCGGCTCGTTGAGAAGCACTTTATTATCGCCCTCGCGAACAAAAAAGTCAACTCTTGCAAGACCGCTGCAGCCGAGCGCCTTGTATGCTCTTACCGCCGTTTCGCGTATTTCGTCAGAAATTTTTTGCTCTATGCGCGCAGGAATATAAAGCTTGCTCGCTTCGTTTATGTACTTTGCGTCATAGTCATAAAAATCGTTACACGATTCTATTTCTCCCACAAGCGAAGCAATGGGCTCTTCGTTGCCGAGCACGGCGCACTCGATTTCTTTGCCCGTTATGCCCTCTTCGAGCACGAGCTTTGTATCCTCTTTAAAAGCCTTGGCAATGGCTCTTTTGAGAGAGTCTTTGTCTGCTGCTTTGCTCACACCCACGGAGGAGCCTGCGTTTGCAGGCTTTACAAATATGGGATAACCGAGATATTCCTCGGCTTTTTTTATAAATTCTTCGCCGTTTTCTTTGTATTCATGCTCTTTAAGACCGAGCCATTTTGCCTGGGCTATGCCCGCTTCGTCCAAAAGAGTGTTTGTTATGACTTTATCCATGCAGCAGGCGGAAGAAATCATGTCGCAGCCGACAAACGGAATACCCGCAAGCTGCAAAAGACCCTGAACCGCGCCGTCTTCGCCGTTTTTGCCGTGAAGAACGGGGAAAACAACGTCAACTTTTATTTTTTCTGCCTTTTCGCCTAGAACAATAATGCCGTGGTCGGCTCTGTCGGGTGAAATGACCGCCGGCTTAAGCTTATCCTTGTCGCAAAGCCATTTATCCTCCGGCAGGTTTTCAACGTCGCCCGTGTAAAGATACCAGCGGCCGTCCTTTGTTATACCGACGGTTATAATATCGTATTTATCTTTCGGCGTGTTTTCAATAACCGATTTTGCGGAGATCAGCGAAATATCATGCTCGCTCGAAACTCCGCCGAAAAGTATCAGCGCTTTTTTCATAAAAACTGCCCCCTGTCAGCATTTTTCAAAAAATTTAAGAAAGGCTTTCTTAGCCATATAAACATCAAGCTTTGAAACAACCTCATAAGGCGCGTGCATAGAAAGCACAGGAACGCCGACATCAACAACGTCAACATCTAAATTTGCAATGTATTTTGCGACTGTTCCTCCGCCGCCCTCGTCAACCTTGCCGAGCTCGCCGAGCTGCCAGTTTACGTTGTTTGAGTCAAAAATTCTCGCAACCTCGCCTACGAACTCCGCGCTCGCATCCGAAGTGCCGCTTTTGCCCCTTGCGCCCGTGTATTTTGTAACGACGATTCCCTTATTTATATATGACGCATTCATTTTGTCAAGTACAGACGCAAAGGTCGGGTCAAACGCCGCATTTACGTCAGCGGAAAGACACTTTGATTTTGAGAGAACATCTCTGCCCATAAGACCCTCGGCTCTTGCAAGGTCTGCAATAAAATATTTGAGATATGACGAGCAAAGACCCGTGTTGCCGTCGGAGCCGGTCTCCTCTTTATCGGTCAGAACGGTGAGAGCGGTGTATTCGGGCGTGCCGTCTATTTCAAAAATCGCCTCCAGCGCAGGGTAGGCGCAAACGCGGTCGTCATGGCCGTAGCCGCCTATCATGCTGCGGTCAAAGCCTATGTCGCTGACTTTCATTGCAGGCACAGCCTCAAGCTCTGCGGTGAGGAAATCTCTTTCTACGATGCCGTATTTTTCGTTGAGTATTTTCATTATATTAAGCTTTACGAGCTCACTGCCCGAATCGCTCTTAAACGGAAGAGAGCCGACAAGAATATTCAGCTCTTCGCCCTTTATTATTTCACCGGGTTTGCGGCTCATCTGGCTTGCGGCAAGGTGCGGCAAAAGGTCTGTTATAACAAACTGCGGGTCGCCCTCGTTTTCGCCTATATTGACCTGCGTCTCGCTGCCGTCTCTTTTAACAACCACGCCGTGAAGAGACATCGGAATCGTTGCCCACTGGTATTTTTTTATTCCGCCGTAATAATGGGTTTTGAAAAGGGCAATGTCGGTGTCTTCATAAAGAGGATTGGGCTTTAAATCAAGGCGGGGAGAGTCTATGTGCGCGGCGGCAATGCGAATGCCTTCGCCGACGCTCTTTTTGCCGATAACGGCAAGAATAACCGCCTTTTTACGGTTAAGATAATACACCTTGTCGCCTGCGGCATAGTGTTTGTTTTTGTCGAAAGGAACAAAGCCTCTCTTTTCTGCCTCTTTAACGGTGAAAGCGGCGGCCTCTCTCTCTGTTTTGCAGGAGTTTAAAAAGCTCTTGTAGCCCTCGCAGAAGTCAAAAGCCTCTTTCATTTCGGCGTCGTCTATGACTTTTGCGGTGTGTTCGTTGTTCATAAAAAGCTCTTCCTTGAGCTTTTCTGCTTCGGTTGTATTTTCTGACATATTAAAACCTCCATATGCTCCGTGCGACAAAAGGCGCACGCAATGCAGTGATTAAGCAATTATTTTGTCTTAAAAAGTGTAAATAATCCGTGATTTGCTTTGCGGCGGCTCTTTATTTAGACAATCTTTTTAATTTTATTCGTTTAGAATATATCCGAAAGATCAATCTCGCCGCCGTTGTTTTTTATAATGACGTCCGCCTTGCTCTCATAGTATTTGGCGGAGGGCTGGGCATTTATTCTTTCTTTTGCGGCCCGCTCGCTTATGCCGTCGCGCTCCGTTATGCGCTTTAAGCGAATTTCTTCGTCTGCGGTTACGACAATCAGCTTTGAAATGTAGTCATACATTTTGCACTCGGTTATCAATGCAGCGTCAATAACAAAAACGGGATATTCGTCTTTTTCTTTTATAATCTGCCGCATAACAAGGTCGGTAATCGCGGGGTGAGTGAGCTCACCCAGCCTTTTTGCGGAAGACTTGTCTTTAAAAGCTTTTTTGGCGAGAGCTTTTCTGTCAAGAGAGCCGTCCGGCAAAATAATGTCTTCGCCGTATTCCTCTTTCAGCTTATCGAGAAGCGGAGAGCCTTTTTTCATAACCTCTCTCGCGGCCATGTCGCCGTCTATAATGCGCCAGCCTCTTTTTTGAAGCTCTGCCGCGACGGTGGACTTGCCTGCGCCGGTGGGACCCGTAAGCCCGTATATCGGCGGCACGTTGATTATGCGAAAAGCGGCTGCTCTTATGAGCCTGTTATAAACCGCAAGCCCCACGCCGTCTGTTTTGGGATACCTGACAAAAACGCGTTTTGCCCCGACTTTATCGGCATTTCTGAGCAAATCAAAAAGCCTGTGCGCCTGAGTTTTTGAGTCATTCTCCGCCCCGTAGCTCACGGCGTCAATACCGAGAAGCTTTTCTTCGCCGTCAAAGCATACCGCCATGTCGCCGTCTTTTTTTTCATAATCCGTAAAGCATCTGTAAGACGGGAACGGCCCTTTAATAATATATACCTGCGCTTTGGGCGAATAATGCTTATATTTCATGCCCGGTGAAGTTGCAACCGCGCCCTCGGCGAGCTTGTGGGTCACGGCATTGTCAATGTCGATTTTGCCGAGAACGGCTGTGAGCTGTTCGGGGGTTATTCCGCCCGGTCTTAAAAGGCGCGGCGGCTTTGTCGCCAGAGTTATAACCGTTGACTCAACGCCGACTCCGCATTCGCCGGAGTCTACTATTGCGTCAATTTTGCCGTTCATATCGTCAAAAACGTGGCTTGCCTTTGTCGGGCTCGGAAGCCCCGATGAATTTGCCGACGGTGCCGCAAGCGGAACGCCTGCCGCCTTTATGATTGCCCTTGCAATCGGGTGCGACGGCATTCTTATTGCAACGGTTGAAAGACCTGCGCTCACTTCGTCCGGTATGAGGTCTGATTTCGGCATTATCATTGTAAGCGGCCCCGGCCAATATTTTTCGGCAAGGGCAAAGGCCTCTTTCGGCACTTCTTTCACAAGCGGATAAATTTCGTCAAAGGAGCTTATGTGAACTATGAGCGGATTATCCTGCGGTCTGCCCTTGGCTTTGAAGATTTTTTTGACCGCACCGCCGTCAAGCGCATTTGCCGCAAGGCCGTAGACCGTTTCGGTCGGTATCGCGACAAGTCCGCCGCGGCGCAGAATTTCTGCCGATTCTTCTATTTCTTTTTTTTGATTTTCACTATCTATTTTGTATAAAACGGTGTCCATTTTTTATCTCCGTTACTCTTCGCTGTCTGCCTTGAGCTTTTCTGCCGTGTCGGCGGTTATGAGCGCGTCAATGATTTCGTCCAGCGCACCGTTGAGCACCGCCTCAAGCTTATAGAGCGTAAGACCTATTCTGTGGTCGCTCACTCTGCCCTGCGGATAGTTGTAGGTGCGTATGCGCTCGCTTCTGTCGCCCGTGCCGACCTGCGCCCTGCGCTCACCGGCGATTTCGCTGTTTTGTTTTTCTCTTTCTGTTTCAAGTATTCTTGAACGCAGAATTTTCATAGCCTTGTCTTTATTTTTATACTGGCTTCTCTCATCCTGGCACTCAACAACCGTACCCGTCGGAATATGAGTAATTCTGATTGCCGACTCGGTTTTGTTGATGTGCTGACCGCCCGCTCCGCTGGAACGGAAGGTGTCTATCTGAAGGTCGGCGGGGTTGATTTCAATATCGACCTCCTGCGCCTCCGGCAAAACGGCAACGGTGACGGTGGAGGTGTGTATTCTGCCCTGCGACTCGGTCTCCGGCACTCTTTGAACACGGTGAACGCCGCTCTCAAACTTAAAGCGCGAGTACGCGCCGTCGCCCTCTATCATAAAGCTTATTTCTTTGTATCCGCCGAGCTCTGTCGGGTTTTGAGAAAGTATCTCGGTCTTCCAGCCCTTTGTTTCGGCGTACATGGAGTACATTCTGAAAAGAACACCGGCAAAAAGCGCGGATTCTTCTCCGCCCGCTCCGCCGCGTATTTCGACTATGACGTTTTTATCGTCATTGGGGTCCCTCGGCAAAAGAAGAACTTTCAGTTCCTCCTGCGCTTTCTCCTGCTTTTCGCCGCTCTCTTCCATTTCGAGAACGACCATTTCGCGAAAGTCCTTGTCAAGTCCGCCTGCGTCAAGCAAAGCCTTTGCCTCTTCGTGGTCTTTTTTGGCTTTTTTAAGTTCGCGGTATTTTTCTACTATCGGCGTGAGGTGCTTTACCTCCTGCATAAGTTTTTTGTATTTTTCTATATCCGATACAACGTCAGGCTCAAAGAGCTTTGCGTTTATCTGCTCATATTTTTCTTCAATAGCGTCAAGCTTTTCAAACACAATTATTACCCTTTCTTTACTGTTTTTGAAAAATGAGCACTAAAGCTCGCCCTCGCGCAGTATCCTTTTTATATTCTTTTCTATTTTGGAGCGCGGTGCCATGATTTCTCTGCCGCAGCCCAAGCATTTTATTTTAAAATCCATACCCACGCGCAGCACCTTAAAGCTGTCGCTGCCGCACGGGTGCTTCTTTTTCATCAAAAGAACATCGCCCAAACGCACATCCATGGCACTTTCTCCCTTCTTTTCTAAAATCCAAACAATTATAGCATACATATAATAAAATGTCACTTATTTTTTGCAAATACTTGCCGGGTGAATATAAAAACACTTCGGACGCATATAAATAAACAGCACATAAAAAACAAAGGTGGTAAAACTATGAGTAATTTTAAACCTGAGGGTCAGCTCATCTCAGAAAAATCAAACAAAGAATTTTTGTCTTCTCTCTCTTCACTCAAAGAAGCGTATCATCTCGGCGCGGTGCTCGAATCGCGTGTCTTGCTCTGCGACAGGGACCACAATCTCAAAGTAGACCTCGGCTGCACATACGGCATTATTCCGCACAACGAGGGCGCGCTCGGCATAGATGACGGCTCTGTGAGAGACATTGCGCTTATTTCAAGAGTAAATAAACCCGTGATGTTTAAAATAACGGGCTTTGACACGGACGAAGACGGCAATGAATACGCTTTGCTTTCAAGAAAAGCCGTGCAGAGCGACTGCATGAGAGATTATGTCTCTCATTTAAGACCCGGCGACGTAATAAAGGCGCGTGTTGCACATATGGAAAATTTCGGCGTTTTTCTTGACATAGGCGCAGGCATAAACGGACTTTTGCCGATAGACAGTATATCGGTTTCGAGAATACCGCACCCGTCCGTAAGATTTTCTGCCGGTCAGATGATAAAGGTCATAGTCAAATCGTCCGATGAGCACGGCAGGCTCACGTTCAGCCACAAGGAGCTGCTAGGCACATGGGAGCAAAACGCAGGCGAATTTACGCCCGGCGAGACCGTGCCCGGCATAGTCCGCTCAATTGAGAGCTACGGCATTTTTGTGGAGCTTGCGCCGAACCTTGCAGGCCTCGCGGAGTATGCGCCGGGGGTTCAGGCAGGCAGCCACGCGGGGGTATATATAAAAAGCATTGTGCCCGAAAGAATGAAAATAAAGCTGATAATCGTAGATTCTTTTGACGCCGAGTATCCGAATCCGCAGATTAAATATTACACGGATTCAGACCATATTGACCACTGGGTATATTCGCCCGACAAATGCCCCAAAATAATAGAGAGTGTGTTTTAAAAACTGCGGCTTTTGCTTCGGGCGCTTTTAGAAACGTCCGAAGCTTTTTGGCATAATCCGACCAAATGTGCATTAAATTTTCCCTTTTACGGCAAATAATCCCTTAAATCCCTTGAAATCGTCGGCGCGGCGGTGTATAATTTTATTATTAGAATTTTAAAAAGGATTATTGTATCTACCCGTTAAGGAGGGATTTTTTTGTCATCGGATTTACATTGCCACACCAAGCTATCAGATGGTTCAATGGGAATCGAAGACATCATCACACTTGCTCAAAAGCGCGGCGTCGGCACTCTTGCGATAACAGACAGAGACTGCATGGCAGGTACGGTGAGGGCAAAGATGATAGGTGAGCGCCACGGCATCACCGTTATTCCGGGAGTTGAACTTTCGGCAAGCTACGGCGAGAGTGACGAAGAGATCCATATTTTGTGTTACTTGAGCGATTCACCCGACAGACTTGAGGGGCTTTGCCACCGCAACCTGCTTGCAAGAAAAAGAGCCGCGCAGTATATGATGCTTAAAACGGCTCAGAGATACCCCGTTACACCTGATCTTATTTTAAGATGCGCACAGGGCTCAACAAACGTTTACACAGTGCACATTATGTCGGCTCTTGTTGAGAGCGGAATTTCCACAACCATATTCGGTGAGCTTTATGACAAGCTTTTCGGCAGCGGACCGAGATCGGTTTACGTCAAGCCCAAGTTTGAGGACGCGAAGAGCGTTATCGAAATGATACACGAAGCAGGCGGTATCGCCGTTTTGTCTCACCCCGGCTCATATTCTTCGTATGATGTTATGGAAAATCTTGTTGATGCAGGTCTTGACGGCATTGAGGTTTGGTCGCCCGAGCATGACGAAGAAACAACCGCATATCTTCAAAAATATGCAAAAGATAAAAAGCTTCTTGCCACGGGCGGCAGCGGCTTCCGCGGCAGATATAACAAAACCTGCGTTACACTCGGCAGCTTTTCCACTCCGGACAAGCAGCTCTCGGAGCTTCAGAATTACAAAGCAAAAATGAGAAGAAAACATAAAAACAGCTAAGCTTTTTGAAAGAAGGTTCTTATGAATAGGAACAATGACTCGGATATGAAAATCTATGTCAAAAAAAGAGAGTCGGAGCAATCCGATTTTGACGGTCTTGCAAGAAATATAGATTTTCACAAAGAAAACGGCAACAAGCAAAAAGCCGAAGATCTCGGGCGTGAGCTTGCAAAGCTTAAACCTACGGATTCGAAGCTTAATATTTCGCTTTCCAAAGAAGACAGAACCTCGGCAATTCTCTACCAGGCGCGCGTGCTTATAACTTTTTTGTGCGGCAGAGCGGTGAGAGAGAATATTCCGTCGCAAATACTTTCGGATACTGTGCGTAATGCCATGTATGACGAGCTTAAAGAAACCGAAACGGGATATTACAAAAATATTGCGGACGGTGCGGCGTTCTCGTTCTATCGCCTTGCGCTTAAAAAAGACGGCGAAAAGGCCGCCCTTGCAGGCAAAGAGTTTGCAAAGCTTTGCTCTGCACAGAACGATGACGCGCTCATAAAACTCGGCGCCGAGATTTATACAAACACTTTATCTTATCTTAAAGAAAGAATTTCAAAAAGCGAGTTTATATACTGATAAAACAATAACCCCTGTGCCAAGGCTTATCTCGGTACAGGGGATTTATGTTAGCAGCGTAATTCTGATTTATTCTTGAATTACACTGCTTTTATTGTATAATTTAAGCAACAAGAGAACAAAGAGATGTAATAATGTTTGAAAATATCGGATCAAAAATTAAGAATCTGTCAAAGTTTATTTGCTGTATTGAGATTATTGCGTGTATTGTTGTTGGGATAGTAATGGCGGCAACAAATGAGAATTTAATTTTTGCCGGGATTTTAGTGGCGGTTATAGGGACGCTTTTGTCATGGGTAGGCGCATTTATTCTATATGGATTTGGTCAGCTGATTGAAAACAGTGATATTATTGCTGAGGAAAGCAGACGGTCAAATGCCAAATACGAAAACAATATCAGGAAAGAACGGGATAGAAAAGAAAAGCAAAAAATCGCGGCGATTAAAGCTAATCTGTCAGATGATGATTTTGGCAGTGACGAATATATAGATTTTGATTGCCCAAATTGCAAATATACGTTGTCATATAAAAAAGAGGAAATTTTAAGCAATGATACTTTAGCTTGCCCAATGTGTAACTGTGAAATGAATGTAAAAAGTATTTTAAAGTGATTATAAATACAAATTTTAATTTTGCCTGACTTGAAACGCAGAAATCCTAAATTTTATTTATATCATATCGCAATAATTTTGCATATCGGGCGGCATGGGTGCTTCAAACAGCATTTTTTCGCCCGTGACGGGGTGCTTAAGCTCTGCCTTTGTGCAGTGCAAAAGCTGGTGACCTATGCCGTGTTCGTCGCTGCCGTAAAGGCTGTCGCCCTCAAGGGGCATACCGAGGTGCGAAAAATGCACCCTTATCTGGTGCGTCCGCCCCGTTTCAAGACGGATTTTTAAAAATGAGTAAGTATCGTTGCCCTTTATTTTTTCATAGTGGGTCACGGCTCTGTCGCCGTACTCGCCCGCTTTTCTGAGCGTTTTCATCGGGTCGGGTCGATAAATCGGTATATCTATCGTTCCGCTATCCTGCGTTTTGCCGCAGACAACAGCAAGATATTCTTTTTTTATGCTTTTGGGTATGGCTGCCGCCGCGTGTGAATTGAGCGCGCACACAACTATGCCGGAGGTGCCTTTGTCAAGCCTGCCGACCGCGTGAAAAACCGTGGGCTTGTTTTCTTTTTGCAAATGAAAGCACAGCGCGTTCGCGAGCGTATCGCCCTGGTGGTTGTGCGTCGGGTGCATTGCAAGAAAAGGACTTTTGTTTATAACAACAAAATCGTCATCTTCATAAATAATATCAAGAGGAATATCTATCGGCTCAATATCACTCGTTTTGTCGGGAATATTTACGGTTATTATATCTCCCGTTTTAACGGTGTCTATAACTCTTGCGTGCTCGCCGTTTAAAAGTATGCCGTTGTCATAAGTTTTGAGCGACTTCATAAGGCGGTAGGATATGCCTGCTCCGCCTCTTAAAAAGCTCTTGATTTTTCTGCCGTCAAAGTCTGCGCCGACGGTGTAGTCTATTTTTCTTGCCAAAAAATCACCCCACGGAATTATACATTTTTTATCTCTCTTTTTCAAGCTCGGGAATATTTTGCGGCAAAATGCAAAAAATAAGCACAAAATCCGTTAACTGTTACAGAATTAAGAACGGGCATTTGGTAATAATGCGGTAAAAGGGTTATGCCGCCCGATTTTTTTGTAGACTTTTACAAAATATTGCGGGCAGGGTTAATTTTTTAACAAATTGACTTGAAAAAGTTTTAAAAAAGATATAGAATAGATGACGGTTAAAAACAAAAAATATTTGGAGGTAATTCAAATGTCAGTAAAAGTTGCTATTAACGGATTCGGCCGTATCGGTCGTCTCGCATTCAGACAGATGTTCGGTGCAGAAGGTTATGATGTTGTTGCTATCAACGACCTCACAAAGCCCTCAATGCTTGCAGACCTTCTTAAATACGATACAGCTCAGGGCGGTTACTGCGGTAAGATCGGTGAGAATCTTCACACTGTTTCTGCCGACGACGAAGCAGGCACCATCACTGTTGACGGCAAAACTCTTAAAATCTATGCTATGGCTAACGCAGCAGAGCTTCCTTGGGGCGAGCTTGGCGTTGACGTTGTTCTTGAGTGCACAGGCTTCTATTGCTCAAAGGCTAAGAGCCAGGCTCACATCGACGCAGGCGCAAAGAAAGTTGTTATTTCCGCTCCCGCAGGCAGCGACCTTAAGACAATCGTTTACTCTGTAAACAACGACACTCTTACAGCCGAAGACACAATCATTTCGGCTGCATCCTGCACAACTAACTGCCTTGCTCCCATGGCTAAGGCTCTTAACGATTATGCTCCCATCCAGAGCGGTATCATGAGCACAATCCATGCTTACACAGGCGATCAGATGATCCTCGACGGCCCCCACAGAAAGGGTGACCTCAGAAGAGCACGCGCAGGCGCAGCTAACATCGTTCCCAACTCAACAGGTGCTGCAAAGGCAATCGGTCTTGTTATCCCCGAACTCAACGGCAAACTTATCGGTTCCGCACAGAGAGTTCCCGTTCCGACAGGCTCAACAACAATCCTCACTGCGGTTGTTAAGGGCACAGACGTTACGGTTGACGGCATCAACGCCGCTATGAAGGCTGCTTCTTCAGAGTCTTTCGGCTATAACACCGATCCCATCGTTTCTTCAGACGTTATCGGCATGAAGTACGGCTCACTCTTTGATGCTACTCAGACAATGGTATCAAAGGTTGCAGACGACCTTTATGAGGTTCAGGTTGTTTCTTGGTATGATAACGAGAACAGCTACACAAGCCAAATGGTTCGTACAATCAAATACTTCGCAGAGCTTGCATAATCAGCTTTGCGCTTTGCTTGGCTGCCGCATTTAGCGCAGACAAAACAGTAAAATAAAAAATAAAAGGCTATAATTCATAAAACGGTAACTAAAGATGTGACCGAATGTGGATTATAGTCTTCTTTTTTATGTGGCGGTGGAATTATTTACTCTTTTAAGAGTTTTTTTCTCTCACGATACGGAAAGTACAGCTTCGGGGCAAAGAAAACGCTTTCTGCATCTAAATCCGACAGCCCGGTTTTTTGCTTTTTAACATACTTTGTCGTGCAGTTTTCGGGCAGCTGTATAAAATATAAAAGAAGAGAGATGATCCGCACTCATCTCTCTTTTGTTTGGCGGCAGACCCGCCGATGTACGACAACATCAAATTATAGGTCTAACCTTGTCGCTGTTTGTATGTAAACCCCCGAAAAAAGTATAAAGATACTTTACACCATATTTTCTCTAACTACAATAGTTTGTAAAAAAACGCACATTTTAGAGCAAAAAAAAGCATAAATCAGTTTCTTTTAGAAACAAGTTGCGCTTGCCGATAAAAAGGACTGCCGAAAAGCATAAGCTTTACAACAGTCCTTTTTCATATTAAAGGGGTTTGTTATTTCATATTTTTCTCATAAGACTCGATCATCTTTTTAACCATCTGACCGCCGACTGAACCTGCCTGCTTAGAGGTGAGGTCGCCGTTATAGCCCTGCTTGAGGTTTACGCCTACTTCGGCAGCAGCTTCCATCTTGAAGCGCTCAAGAGCAGCTCTTGCCTCGGGTACTACATTCTTGTTACCGGACATCGTATTTTCACTCCTTCGCCAAAAATATATTGTGCGTTTGCAGTAATATCTTTTGCAAAGAAGCTAAAAATACAAGTGAAAATTTTTGTTAATTTAATGGATAATTTTATTTAAGAGCAAACCTTACACGCGCGCGATTTGCCGGACTGCGAGATTGTACCGCTGTATATTTTTTTTGACCTGCTCAAAGTGGGGCAAGTTTCAGACACATGATAAACTTCACCGTTTTTGACCCAGTAAACGGTTCTTGAATTATTTTGATGCGTTACCGAATTTTTATTGCCGCCGTTTTCACTTGTTTTTGAACTCTTTTTTGTGGTTGTAATTTTTTCGGTCTGTTCTTTTTTCAAAAGATTATTATAATCGCTTTCGGCTTTTGCTAAAACGCCCTTGTTTGAAACATATTCTTTTGCCTCGTCCGGCAGTGAGTCATATTCACTTCTTGCGCTCTCTATCGCCGATTTGCTTTCGAGTGAAACAGAGCCGATTGCATTTATTTTTTCTTCTGCTGATTTTGCCTTTTGACGGTTTTCTTCAATAGACGTAATTTTTGCATTTGCCTCTTGCAGCTTTGAAACGTTTTGAACCTGCTCTTTTACAATATATGAGCTTTCGTTATATTGCTTTTGCAGTGAAGTGACCTTTTCCTTGTCGCTTAGCATAACATCGCCCAAGCCGTCTATTTCTTCGTCTAAAGCTTTGGCTTTTGCGTAGTCTTCATCGCGCTTTTTTATCAGAAAATTGATTTTTTCTTTGAATTTTTCGCGGTCGCTTTTAAGACCCGAATCTTCAAAGTTTTTGATAGCATCAAGCTTTTCCAGTGCGCCCTCATAGTTTTTGTAATCTTTTTCGTTAAAATTCTTGACGAGCAAAGCGTATTTTGCAATTTCTTCGGCGTCTTTGTAATCGGTTATTCCGCCGAGCTCGTTGTATGCCTCGTCATATTCGCCCGCGCATATTTTTTGAACCGCATCGCTGTAGATTTTTGCATTCCCGCTATCACCCGAGCCGGAACAAGCCGCTATGCTCAACATCAAAACAAACAGAGCCGCAATAATTGCAAGAATCGCAATTATTACTTTTTTTGCTTTTGATTTGCCTTTGGATATTTTGTTCATACTTCCTCCTTTTTGTGAATTAAATTCACATCGTGCGTTTTTTAAAACCGAAAGCGGAAAATCTTTCGGTTAAATAAAATTATAAGCCCGTCAAATTAAAAAGTCAAATAAAATTGTGCTTTGCGGTTTGATTCCGCTGTCGGCTAATCAAACAATATAAAATTTAAGAATTATTTGTTGCGATTTTATTAAAACCATCAAAAATTGTTGACTAATACAACAATCGGTTATAATATTAAGGCAGGGAGTTGATGGTGGATATGCCTTCAAAAAAAGATAAATTTTCAGACTGTTATAAATTGGATCACGGCGGAATAATATATCCCTATATAGCAAAAGCCGATTGGAATCAGGTCTTTAGACTGGAGGCGGAGCTGGACGAGGATATAGATGTCCAGAGCGTTTTGAAGGCTTTGCAAAACCTCAGAGAGCGTTTTCCATCGTTTTTTGTTATAATGGAGAAAAGAAAAATTCTCTATCTTCTCAAAAAAACAGACGAGATGCCGGAGATTGTTCCGGAAGGCAAGCTGTGCCGTCAGTTTAATTTGCTTGAGACGGAGCACCCTCTGTTCAGAATAACCTATAAAGGGCCGAGGCTCGGAATAGAGCTTTTTCACTCGGTAGCAGACGGCAACGGAGCAATAATATTTTTTATAAATTTAATTGCGGAATATTATGCCGTTAAAGGCTTTGACATACCCAAAACCGATAAAGTGTTTGACCACGGCTTCAATTTTGAAGAACGCGACACCGAAAACAGCTTTTTAAAGGTTTTTGAGCAGGGCGGCAAAACCTCAAGCCGCTCAGAAAAGCCGGCATACCAATATAACGGCGGCAAAGCCGATTGCAAAATGAGGCTCAGCACTTTTTGCATTTCTATAAAAAGCTTAAAAGAGCGGGCAAAAAAATGCGGCGCGACAATCACCGAGTTTCTTGCGGCAATATACACAAAGGCTCTTTGCCTCTCGGCTGCCGAGGACGGCGCAAAAGCCAACGTCAAAATAGAGATACCTCTTGATTTGCGGCGCAGGTTTGACTCTGCAACGCTCAGAAATTTTTCTCTTTATTTTATAACGTCAATTTCGGCAGACAGAGCGTATAACAGCATAGACTCAATTGCCGGTGAACTAAAGCCGCAGTTTGCGGCAGGTGCGGATAATAAAAAGCTCAGAAACGATGTTTACACAAACGTAAGTCAATCGGAAATGCTTATTTTTAAAGGCTTACCCAGATTTATGAAAAAAGGTGTGCTAAAGCTCGGCAACTCGATTTACGGCGAACGGCTGTTTACTTCCCCGTTCTCAAACATAGGTATTGTCACCATGCCGGACGAGCTCAAAGAGCACGTTAAATCGCTCGGCTTTATAATAGGCAAAACGCTCAAAAACACGGTGTATTCGGGCATAATATCTTTTGACGGAACACTTTACTGGAGCGTTTCGTGCGTAGCGGAGAAAAAAGACCTTGAAAACAACATTGCCTCAATTTTGAAAGATGAGGGCGTCTCTTTTAATATGACTGAACGATAGCGATACGGTCGCCGATTTTGCACCTTGACGAAATCGGCGGCATTGTTTTTGTATATAACATATATTGTTTTGCCATATATATTTATGATATACTGACTTTATGAAATAAATTCAAAGGAGTTTGCTTATGAAAATCAGAGAACTTGTTTCTATAATAGACGGCGAAGTTGTCTACGGCGAAAATTTTCTTGATAACGAGGTTTTTACCGCCTGCGGCAGCGATATGATGAGTGACGTGCTCGCCTTTGTCAAAGAGCAGGCAGTTATGCTTACTGGTCTTGTAAATCCGCAGGTTGTGCGCACAGCCGAAATGATGGATATGAAGTGCATTGTGTTTGTTCGCGGCAAAAGACCGGATATGAGCATGATAGAGCTTGCTCAGGAAAGAGACATAGTGCTCGTCTGCACAAAGATGGAGATGTTCAGCTCGTGCGGAAAGCTATATGAAAAAGGACTGAGAGGAGCAAGCGGCAAATAATGGATAATTTAAAACTTCATTATGATGTCAGCAGTGACGACTTTTCCTGTGCCGGTGAAGCCTCCGGCAAAATAAAGCGCACGCTTAAAGACCTCGGCCTTGACCCGAATATTGTAAGAAACGTGGCTATTGCCGTTTATGAGGGCGAGATAAACATGGTTATTCATGCCGACGGCGGCTGCATCGACGCTGACATATATCCCGATAAAATAAAAATCGTTCTCGCCGACCGCGGACCCGGCATACCCGACGTCAGCCTTGCAATGAGGGAGGGCTACTCAACCGCACCTGAAAACATTCGCGCCCTCGGCTTCGGCGCAGGCATGGGTCTGCCCAACATAAAAAAATACTCCGACAATATGAATATAAAAACCGAACTCGGCGTAGGCACCGAGATAACACTGCTTTTTAACATATAAAAACCGAAAGGGGGGCTTTTGATGGACTCATACATATTTCACTCGGTTAGAATGGATAAAGACAAATGCGTGGGCTGCATGAACTGCATAAAAAGATGCCCCACAGAGGCAATCCGCGTAAGAAACGGCAAAGCAAATATCATCAAAGAAAAGTGCATTGACTGTGGCAAATGTATATCCGTGTGCCCTCACCATGCAAAATATGCCGACAGAGAGTCGCTGACAAATATAGTCCGTTTTAAGCACCGTGTGGCATTGCCCGCGCCTGCGCTCTACGGTCAGTTTAATAATCTTGACGATGTGAATTACATTTTGTGCGGGCTAAAAGAGCTCGGCTTTGACGATGTGTTTGAGGTCTCACGCGCGGCAGAAATCGTTTCGCAGATAACGCGCGAAAAAATAAAGAACAACAAAACCTGTAAGCCGCTTATTTCATCGGCATGCCCTGCGGTTTGCAGGCTTATAAGAGTATCTTACCCCACACTTTTGCCGCAGCTTCTTGACATGAACGCACCTATGGAAATTGCCGCAATGCTCGCACGCGAAGAGGCGGTAAAAAAGACGGGGCTAGACCCAAAAGAGATAGGAATATTTTTTATTACTCCGTGCCCCGCAAAAATCACGGCAATAAAAAATCCGCTCACACTCGATTCGCCCGTCATTGACGGTGCGGTTGCAATAAAAGATATTTACCCTGTTCTTGTTCAAAGAATGGGAAAACTCAGAAAAAATGACGAAAATATAGAGCATCTTCAGCACTCCGGCAAAATAGGCGTCAGCTGGGCAACCAGCGGTGGAGAGAGTGCGGCTTTGCTTTGCGACAACTACCTTGCCGCCGACGGAATTGAAAACGTAAAAGCGATACTCAACGAGGTTGAGGACGAAAAGCTCAACGGCATGGATTTTATAGAGCTTAACTCCTGCACCTGCGGCTGTGTGGGCGGCAGTCTGACTGCGGAAAACCCGTTTATAGCAAAGCGCAGGCTGCAAATGCTCAGAAAATATCTGCCTGTTTCCTGCGTAAAATATGAGGATAACCCCGAGGACGTCGGCATACTCTACTGGCAAAAAGAGCCGCAGGCAAACAACATACGCCGCCTTTCCGATAATTTGAAAGACGCAATGCGAATAATGAGCGAAATAAACGAGCTTGAAACAAAACTGCCGAAGCTTGATTGCGGCACCTGCGGCGCACCGTCGTGCAAGGCGCTGGCAGAGGATATTGTAAGAGGCTTTGCCAATATACACGACTGTATGTTCTGCACCAGAAACGAATATATGGGCTCACATGAGCCGGAGGCGGAAATTTTCAGAGAGATTCTTCCCGCTCCTTTCAGAAAGGAAAGCGAATAATGACAGACATAAAAACTCTTATCGAAAAAGGCGGTATGGCTCTGCTTTGCCCGGGCGAAATCCCGAAAAAAGACATAACGGGCTGCTATTGCGGCGACCTTTTGAGCTGGGTAATGTCGAGAGCAAAAGAGGGCGACGCATGGCTGACGGTCATGGGCAACATAAATGCTGTTGGAGTTGCCGCGCTTAGCGAGTGCGCCTGCATAGTTTTGACCGAGAACGCCTCTCTTGATTCGGACGCTTTAAAACGTGCGGAAGAAAATGATATAGCAATTCTTCGCACAGAAAAGAACAGCTATGAAACGGCAGTGCTTTTGAGCAAGCTGCTCGGAGATTAAATATGTTTTTTCGATATGATTTTCACAATCACTCCTGCCTTTCGCCATGCGGCGACAACGACATGACCCCATGCAACATTGTGGGCATGGCAAAAATTTTAAATCTTGATATTATCGCGCTGACCGACCACAACTCTTGCCTTAACTGCCCTGCGGCGGTGAAGCTCGGCGAAAATTCGGGTGTCACTGTCATACCCGGTATGGAGCTTTGCACCGCGGAGGAAATCCATGTTGTGTGCCTTTTGCCGAACACGCAAAAGGCTCTTGATTTTTCTGCTTATGTGAGAGAGCGCATACCGCCCGTGAAAAACCGTGAAGAGATTTTCGGCGAACAGCTCATTCTCTCGGAGGATGATGAAATCATCGGCAAAGAGGATTTGCTTTTGACAACAGCAAGCAGCATAGGCATTTATGAAGTATCGTCGCTTATAAAAAGCTTTGGCGGCGCGGCTTTTCCGGCGCATATAAACAGAAGCTCTTACAGCGTTATATCAAGCCTCGGTGAAATAACGGCGGACATGGGCTTTTCTTGTGCGGAGCTTACGCGTGACGCGAATTTAAAAGAGTACACCGAACGCTTCCCCGACCTTTCGGGTATGAAGATTTTTTATAACAGCGACGCGCATTATCTTGAAAATATGAATTTGGACCCGAAGCATATAGAACTGGAGGAGCCGACTGCCGAGGCGGTGATTGAATACATAAATTCACCGAGATAAAAGTTTTTAAATTTGTTTTGACTTATAGCCGATTATAAGTTATAATATGTCGGTAAGTCCAAAATCAGGCGCTGTGTGCCCGGAAGGTAAAGATGTAAATGGAAAATGCAAACAAGTATAAAACCCTGAGAATCGTCACGGTAATACAGACCGCGCTCATCCTTGCAGGGGTAATTTTTATATTGCTCTCGGGTGTGCTGGATAACAAAGAGGAGTATCTTCTCACACAAGGCAGCTCGGCAGACGGTGAATACATCATCAGCGTATATGAGGTCGGCAAGCCCAACTGGTTCAGGTCAAACACCGTTAAGGCATATTACAGCGATAAGGATCATCGCCACGGCACCGCGGTCTTCACTGCCGAAGTGAACAACGGCAAAGAAGCCTTGAGCGAAGATAACTACGTCCTCAAATGGGAGGGCGACACAGCTGTACTGTATCTGAGCGGCAGCAATCAGACAGGCACCGCATATAAAATAAATTTTGACACGGTAAAAAAGAACTGATTGTCGCACGGACTTAACCCGGACTTAAAAAAATAAAAAATATCGCAAAAAGGTGTTGACAAACCCGCCCGTTTGTGATAAAGTAATTGAGCGTTGAGTGCGCTGGTGTAGCTCAGTTGGTAGAGCAGCTGATTTGTAATCAGCAGGTCGGGGGTTCGAGTCCGTCCACCAGCTCCACGCATTTTAACCGAATATGGGAGAGTTCCCGAGCGGCCAAAGGGAACAGACTGTAAATCTGTCGTCAGTGACTTCGGTGGTTCGAATCCACCCTCTCCCACCAATCCCTATCACGCAGGTGATAGGGATTTTGTTTTTTAATTTTTAGCGTTTTTAATTGCAAAGTACGGTTAATTATTATATAATATTCTCAACTTAAACAGAGGTGATATTATGCTTAAAATCGGATTGGTCGGCTGCGGCGGAATAAGCGGCGTGCATGTGCCCGCATGGGATAAAATGGACGATGCACAGCTTGTTGCCGTTTGCGATATAAGACCCGAAAAAGCCGAGAGATACCCCGGCCATAAAATTTACACCGACTTTGACAAAATGCTCGAAGAAAACGACTTTGACATTATAGATATTTGTCTGCCCACTTTTCTTCACTGCGAATTTGCCGTCAAGGCGATGAAAAAGGGCATAAACGTCCTTTCGGAAAAACCGATTTCTCTTAAAGAGAGTGATGTCGGTTTGCTTTTCTCAACGGCGAAAGAAAACGGCGTTAAATACATGGTTGCACAGGTTCTTCGCTTTTGGAATGAGTATGAGGCGCTCAAGCAAATCTATGACACAAAAAAATACGGCGAGCTTATCTCCGGCACGATGTGGAGGCTCGGCGGTGTTCCGCAAGGCAGCTGGAACGACTGGTATTTAAAGAAAGAACTCAGCGGACTTATTCCGTTTGATCTTCACATTCACGACCTTGATTTTCTTGTTTATACATTCGGTGCTCCGAAATCTTATTCATGTAACAGAAAAGAACGCCCGGAGCAGGATTATATGAGCGTTGTTTATGACTACGGCGACTTTTTTGTAACCGCCGAGGCGGCTTGGTACAAAGCGTCTTATGCATTTTGCATGGGATTCAGATTTCAGTTTGAAAATGCCATTGTTGCACTTGAAAATGATGAATTAACTATATACGACTGCGACGGCAACAGAATTAAGCCCTGCAAAAATGACGGTTCGGCAGAAAATCAGAGTGATTTTGAGCTGCCGTCTTCTGACGGCTACGCCAACGAAATCCGCTATTTTGCAGACTGTGTAAAAAATAATAAACCGATAGAAAAAGTCACCGAAGAAAGTCTGCTCACCGTTTTAAAAATACTTAATCAAATAAAATGATTTATAAGGGCTGTCGCAATGCGGCAGCTTTTTTGTTGTGCTTAAATTTTGAGTAACGATGCATATTGCCTCCACTTTATGGGAGGCGGTACGGCGAAACCGCGACGGAGGGGTTGAAGTTCATCAAACGCAGAAATTCACAGCAATCGGCGGTGTGCCCTCACACCGCCGAGAAAAAGAGCCGACGCAACCGCGTCGG
>UQCF01000023.1 GCA_900539465.1 uncultured Ruminococcus sp.
CAACTCCCGTTTCTACCGTGACCTTATGCACTCCTGCATACATAACATCATCGTAACACTCATCTATCGAGAATGAATATACATCTTTATCAATTTCCTTTTCGGGTATAGTAAGCTCAAACACTATGCTCGGAAACCATCCACTATCGCTGTAAATACTTTTATCGTATTTGACACTCACTCTGTACTTTGCGGAAGGTTCACGAATCTTGAAATCAATATTCCATGTCTCTGTGCCGTCGGGGTTCGGTGTTATACTTTTGACGTAACTGTTGTTTTTGTCATAAGTAAGTGAATCACCGATTGAATAATTGTATTTATTCACACGATGAAAACGTAATTTTTTGGCATTACCTTTTACAACTACGTCGAGATTTACCGTTGCATCGCCGTAAAATGCAGGTTTCGTTTTTTCAACCGAGACTACACCTTTCGGAGTTATTTCAAGGTCGTTTCGTGATATTATAGGCCTGATTCCGCCGTATGTCGCGTGCACATTAATACCCCAACTCCATATATCCGGTATCATCGACTCGCTATCTCCTGTATACTCTACAAATCCGCAGCTTTCTCCTATAGACGAAGCATAGTCATCATTATAATCACCGCTTTTGCTTTTCAATATCCAGCAGGAGTTTGGTGATGTTGGATCATTATAGTTACGGTATGGGTCTGAATTTCCAACTTTGAGCCCCTGCGCTTTGGCATAATCGGTGCCTACGACTTTTCTCTCATTCGAATCAAGAAAAGGAGCAAGCGGATCTTCATTTGGCTCATATGGACTGTAGACGTATACTACCGACATGAGGTCTATGCTTGTGAGCTTTGACTGACCGGTTGTTATAGCGGTATTTACAAATTCTGTTCTCATCCATTCGCGTATACTGCTGTTTTCGTATTCATTTGCATATTTTGTCTTATCCGCAACATCCAGGTCGTCATACTTCTGACTGAAATAACGATAAATTTTAAAAGTTTCATATTCATTAAGTTTGTCTACGTATTTGAGACAGTAAATATCGTTTTGAAATGCCTGTGAATCCAATATCAGTTCGCTTATACATGCGACCGAGCCATAATCGCCGTTGCAAACAACACGCCATTTAATCGGCTCATACAAAAAATAATAAATATTATTTATATAATAGCCGTTATTATCCTGATATGAATTTTTTTCGGATGATTCTTTTATAGTTGAGGCCGGTCTGTATTGTGAAAAAGTAACTGCGCGGTATTTATTGCCGTTATACTTAAAATCGGCATATTTCATCCAGTCGCCCTGAGTCATACTGCCGTATTCACCGTTGCCTGAATAATAACCGTATGACCTCCAGCTTTTGCCGATATTATCAAGCTTTTTTATAAGCTCGGTATCTTTGACCTGAGTTTGAGGATATGAGCCGAACTCGATTATGTCGCCGTAATCAACATATGTCTTGCTTGCCGCAAAACCTGTTAAAGGCAACGCCAATATCAGCATTATTGCGGAAAGTATTGCGCTGAATATTCGTTTAGTCATCTTTTTCATATATAGCCCTCCTAAACATATTGTAATTACAATATAACATTTAAAACAGATAAAGTCAATGTGTTTTTTCGGCGGCATGAGGGCATGCCGCCCTACGCAGTGCCTCGCCGATAATGACATCAAACTGCAAAATTTCACCTCATCAGTCACTTCGTGACAGCTTCTCCTCGAGGAGAAGCCGATTAGCCGCGTATTGCCTACACTTTAGGGGAGGTGGCACGGCGAAGCCGTGACGGAGGGGTTCAATTCGGCGGCATGAGGGCACACCGCATAAAAAATGAGCCGCTGTTTTCACAGCGGCTCAAAAGCTTTGTCTTATTTAAGGTTAGCTTTGAGGGTTTCAAGTTCTTCTTTAAGAACTGCGGGAAGAGTTTTGCCAAACTTAGCATAGAACTCTTCAATGCCCTCTGCCTCTTTGTTCCAAAGGTCTTTATCAACATCAAGAATCTTCTTAAGTGATTCAAGTGAAACTTCGCCCTCAAGGCCTTCAATGTTAATATCCTCTGCTTTGGGAAGATAGCCGATAGCTGTTTCATCAGCCTCAACCTCGCCCTCGCAGCGTTTGATAATCCACTCAATAACACGAAGGTTATCGCCGAAGCCCGGCCACATGAAGTTGCCGTCCTCGTCCTTACGGAACCAGTTAACGTTAAAGATTTTGGGAGCCTTGTCTGCATCGAGGGTTTTGCCGATGTCGATCCAATGCTGCCAATAATCGCCCATGTCATATCCGCAGAACGGAAGCATAGCCATCGGGTCGCGGCGAACTACGCCGACTGCACCTGTTGCGGCTGCCGTTGTCTCGGATGCCATTATTGAGCCTACGAATACGCCGTGATCCCAATCTCTTGACTGATAAACAAGAGGAGTAAGAGCTGCGCGGCGGCCGCCGAAGATAATTGCCGAAATCGGAACACCGTTCGGGTTTTCAAACTCACTGCTAAGGCACGGGCAATTTCTTGCGGGAGCTGTGAAACGGCTGTTGGGATGAGCGCCTTTTTCTTCGCTGGTCTTGCCGTTCCAGGGACGTCCCTGCCAGTCGATTGCATTCTCGGGCGGGTTCTTGTCAAGACCCTCCCACCATACGGTGTTATTATCAAGGTTAAGAGCAACGTTCGTGAAGATAGTGCCCTTTCTTGTTGAAGCAAGAGCGTTGGGGTTTGACTTCTCGTTTGTGCCGGGTGCAACGCCGAAGAAACCGTTTTCGGGGTTGATAGCATAAAGTCTGCCGTCTTCGCCTTTACGAAGCCATGCGATGTCATCGCCTACGCACCAAACCTTGTAGCCTTTCTTTCTGTATCCTTCGGGAGGAATAAGCATAGCAAGGTTTGTCTTGCCGCAAGCTGAGGGGAATGCGGCGCAGACGTATTTGATTTCGCCCTTGGGATTTTCAACGCCGAGGATAAGCATATGCTCAGCCTGCCAGCCTTCGTTTCTGCCCTGATATGAAGCTATACGAAGTGCAAAGCATTTTTTGCCGAGAAGTACGTTTCCGCCGTATGCGGAGTTGACGGAGATAATTGTGTTATCCTGCGGGAACTGGCAAATGTATCTGTCTTTTTCTTCAACATTGCATTTGCAGTGAAGACCGCGTACCCAGTCGTTGTTTGTGTCGCCGAATGAATCAAGAACGACTTTGCCGACTCTTGTCATTATAGACATGTTAAGAACAACATAAATTGAGTCTGTTACCTCAATGCCTACCTTTGAGAACTTTGAGCCGACGGGACCCATTGAATAAGGGATAACATACATTGTGCGGCCCTTATAGCTGTCTCTTGCGATGTCATAAAGTTTGTTATACATAACAGCCGGATCTTCCCAGTTATTTGTGGGACCTGCGCCCTCTTTGGTGGGGGTGCAGATAAAGGTTCTGCCCTCAACACGAGCAACGTCGTTCGGCTTTGTTCTGTGAAGGTAGCATCCGGGGAGGAGCTCCTCATTAAGTTTAATCATTTCTCCCGATTCGCATGCCTCTTTGCGAAGTGCGTCAAGCTGCTCCTCCGAGCCGTCTATCCACATAACGCTGTCAGGCTTTACAAGGTCAATCTTTTCATCGACCCAATCGAGTATCGATTTGTTATTTGTAAGTGCCATAACAATTCTCCTTTCAGAATTAAAATTCAACTTCTGACAAATATATTATAATATTTTTTTTGTAAATTTTCAACCAAAAAATGAATAAGAAAAGAGTGTAAAACGCCTTTTTTTTGTTATATTCTACAAAATATTCGTTGAATTTTTTGTTTCAAATATGCCAACAATTAAACTGTCAAAAATATTTTTTAAAGGGGTAATTTTTATGAAAGACAGCAGAACAGAAACTCAAAAGCTTGTTCATTCCTTTGTCTCTTCAATAGTGACGTTAACAGGTCTTGTTTTGATTGCGCTCGGCATTTTTGCGGCAAAAAACAACACTGCGGCAATAGAATCCGGCATAACACCCGCCATGATATATGCCGCACGAGATAACGAGCAAATCGCCGTAAGAATAGACAAAACCGTTTATGAGCCAAATAAGACGGATAAAATCCCCGTCGATACGCTTTTGAGCCTTGCGCCCGCGCCCGTCGGCGGATTATATCTGATATATGAAAACCTGACCGAATATTTTTTGGGTGTATAAATAAAGAAAGCTGAGTTTAGTATGCTCAGCTTTCTTTGTTATTATCAAAAATCAATATTCAACCACGCCATCATATACCTTGTTGGCATCACCGAGAAGATATATGTTTTCGCCGTCATAATTTACCGTAACGTCACCGCCGCGCATTTTAACGGTTATATCTTCGTTTTTGTTGCAAAGACCGTTTTCTATAGCGGCTATTACCGTTGCACAGGCGCCTGTGCCGCAGCCGAGGCTCTCGCCGTTGACCGCACGCTCATAGCAGCGCATTTTTATGGTGTTTTTGTTTACTACCCTTGCAAGCTCTGTGTTGATGTATTCGGGCAAAAAGTCGGAGTTTCTCATGCTGTCGCCGAGAGCATTCATGTCAACATCTTCTATTCTGTCGCCGAATATTACGCAGTGCGAGTTGCAGATTGTGACGCAGTTTATCTTATATTCCGCTCCGTCAACGGTTATGGGATAGTTGATTATTTTTTCCTTATCCGTCTTAATCGGTATATGCTTCGGGTCAAGGTCCGGTGCGCCGAGGTCAACCCTTGCGGAACGTATTTCGCCGTTGTAGGAATAGAGCTTTACGCCTATAACTCCGCTTGCGGTTTCGATTGTCAAATCTTTTTTATTGACGAGCCCCTTGTCATAAAGATACTTTGCGCCGCATCTTATGCTGTTTGCCGCCATCAGCGAAAGAGTACCGTCAGTGTTGAATATTCTCATTTTAGCGTCTGCAATATCTGATTTTTCGAGCAATACTACTCCGTCTGCGCCGATACCGTAGTTGCGGTCGATAAAGTTTATGGTAAGGGATTCGGGTGACTCTATTTCGCCGTCAAAATTGTTGAAATAAATATCGTCATTACCCGTTGCCTGCATTTTTGTGAAGGCAATTTTCTTTTTCGTCTCGCGCATCTTGTTGATATTGACAAGCTCTGTGTTCTTTTGCGTGAACTTGCTTGCGATAATATCGGCAAGGGCGTTCGCCGTGTCAAGAGAAGTGAGGCAGGTTATAGAGAGCTGAACGGCACGTCTGTGAAGCCTTATAAAGTTTTCTATCGACTTCTTCTTTGTTGAGCCCGTGTAGACGATGTAGTTTACCGCTCCGCTTTCAAGAAGCTTTATCATATCATCGCCGCGGTTTATACTGCTGACAACTTCAACGTCAACACCGAGGCTTCTTATTGCGTTTGCAGTGCCGTCTGTCGCATAAATTTTAAGACCGACATCGCTGAATTTTTTAGCAAGCGGAATAACCTCGTCCTTGTCTTTATCCTGAACGGTGATAAGTACGCCGCCGTTGTGGTGCATATGGTGATATGTGCTTCTCTCGCAAAGTCTGAAGCCTGCAGAAACAAGTCCTTTAAACAGCGCCTCGTTGAGCGTTCTTGCAAGGCCGAGAACCTCGCCTGTGGATTTCATCTCGGGGCCGAGTTCGGAGTTTACGTCGCTGAGTTTTTCAAACGAGAATACGGGCACCTTAATTGCAAAGTAAGGCGGTGTTTTATAAAGTCCCGTGCCGTAGCCGAGGTCTGCAAGTGCCGCGCCGAGCATAACCTTTGTTGCAAGCTCAACCATAGGCACATTAGTTACCTTGCTGATATAAGGTATTGTTCTTGAAGCTCTGGGGTTGACCTCTATAACATACAGCTCATTTTGATAGATAAGATACTGTATGTTTACAAGTCCCTTTGTGCCGAGCGAAAGAGCGAGGTTTGTGGAGCACTCGACAATTTTTTCTATCATGGTATCTGTGATATTATACGGCGGATATACGGCTATTGAGTCGCCGCTGTGAACGCCTGCACGCTCAATATGCTCCATAATACCGGGGATAAGAATATCTTTGCCGTCCGAAATTACGTCAACCTCAAGCTCTGTGCCCATCATATATTTATCGACAAGCACCGGGTTTTCAATCTTTTGAGAAAGAATGATTGCCATATACTGCCTTACATCATCCTCTGTGTAGGCAATGGTCATGTTCTGACCGCCGATAACATAAGACGGGCGAAGAAGAACAGGATAACCGAGTTCTTCTGCGGCTTTGAGTGCGCCGTCAACATCCATTATGGTGTGACCCTTGGGTCTACGGATGTTGAAAGACTCAAGCAATTCGTCAAAACGCTCTCTGTCCTCTGCAATATCTATGCCCTCTGCGGAGGTGCCGAGAATTTTAATTCCGTTGGTGTCAAGGAATTTTGTAAGCTTAATCGCCGTTTGACCGCCGAATGCCACAACAACGCCCATGGGATTTTCGACCTTGATGACGTTCATAACGTCTTCTTCGCTCAAAGGCTCAAAATAAAGTCTGTCGGCCGTATCGAAATCCGTAGATACAGTCTCGGGGTTGTTGTTGATTATAACAACCTCATAGCCGAGTTCTTTCAAAGTCCATACGCAGTGAACAGATGAATAATCGAACTCTATGCCCTGACCGATTCTGATAGGACCCGAGCCGAGAACTATGATTTTTTCTTTGTCGGATTTCGGGAGTTCTCTCGCTTCGCAGTGAGTATCGTATGTAGAATAGAAATACGGTGTTTCTGCTTTGAACTCCGCGCCGCAGGTATCAACCATTTTATAGACTGCGTCAGAGCATTTCTCGGGCAAAGTACCTGCAAGGCGTTTTATCGCCGCGTCTGTGTAGCCGTATTTTTTGCCCTTGATGTAATAATCTTCAGAGAGATTGCCCGACGTGAGCATTTTTTCATAATTTGCAAGATTTAAAAGCTTTGAGAGGAACCACTCGTCAATTTTGGTTATGTCATGTATCTTTTCAATACTTACGCCCTCTTTAAGTGCCTTGAATACCGTAAACAGTCTTAAATCGTCCTGAACTCCGAGACGCTCTACAACGTCCATATCTTCGGGGAACTTTTTATAGTTGAGGGTATCAAGCGAAATTTCCGCACCTCTGACGGCTTTCATAATAGCCATCTCAAAGCTCGGTGCAATCGCCATGACTTCGCCCGTTGCTTTCATCTGCGTGCCGAGCTTGCGGCTCGCCTGAACAAATTTTTCAAACGGCCATTTGGGGAGCTTAACAACAACATAATCAAGCGTAGGCTCAAAGCAGGCGCAGGTTTTGCCTGTGATGTCGTTTCTTATCTCATCAAGTGTGTAGCCGAGGGCAATTTTTGTTGTAACCTTTGCAATCGGGTAACCGGTCGCCTTACTTGCGAGTGCGGAAGAACGCGAAACTCTGGGGTTGACCTCTATAACGGCATATTCAAAGCTGTCGGGGTTGAGCGCAAACTGGCAGTTGCAGCCGCCCTCAATTCCGAGCTCCGTTATAATATCGAGTGAAGCGGAGCGCAACATCTGATACTCTTTATCCGAGAGTGTAACCGCAGGGGCGATAACTATACTGTCGCCCGTGTGCACACCTACGGGGTCAAAGTTTTCCATAGAGCATACGGCGATAACATTGCCGACGCTGTCGCGCATTACTTCAAATTCAATCTCTTTCCAGCCGTAGATATATTTTTCTACAAGAATTTGTGTTATGGGCGAAAGAATAAGTCCGTTATTTGCAATTACTTTAAGCTCTTCTTCATTATAAGCAACGCCGCCGCCCGCACCGCCGAGAGTGAACGCAGGTCTGATTATAACAGGGTAGCCTATTCTGTTTGCTATTGCGATGGACTCTTCGAGAGTCTCTGCTATATCCGAGGGAATAACCGGCTGACCGATCTTAAGCATGGTGTCGCGGAACATCTGCCTGTCTTCGGCTTTGTCGATAGCTTCGTAATCAGTGCCGAGCAGTTTTACTCCCATTTTATCGAGATAGCCCGATTTTGAAAGCTGCATGGCGATTGTGAGACCTGTCTGACCGCCGAGACCTGCAAGTATGCTGTCGGGGTGTTCTTTTTCTATGATTCTCATAACGGTGTCTTCCGTCAGAGGTTCAAGATATATTTCATCGGCAAGAGCCTTATCTGTCATAATGGTAGCGGGGTTTGAATTGACAAGCACAACGTCAAGGCCTGCGTCTTTGAGCACACGGCAAGCCTGTGCGCCGGCATAGTCGAACTCTGCCGCCTGACCTATTACAATGGGTCCCGAACCGATTACGAGAACCTTTTTTATATCTTTATTCAGCGGCATTGTCGTTACCTCCCATCATAGAAATAAATCTGTCAAACAAAAATCTTGTGTCCTTGGGTCCCGAACATGCCTCGGGGTGGAACTGCACCGTAAAAACTCCCAGATGCGGATAATCTATACCCTCGCAGGTGCCGTCGTTTGCGTTTATAAAGCTTTCTTCTGCGCCCGTGCCGTTGAGGCTCTCGGCAACAACCGCGTAGCCGTGGTTTTGGCTCGATATATATGTTCTGCCTGTTGCAAGGCGTTTAACCGGCTGGTTTACGCCGCGGTGACCGTATTTAAGTTTCACCGTTTTGCCGCCGTTTGCAAGCGCTGTGAGCTGATGACCGAGACATATGCCGAATATCGGCTTTTTGCCGAGGAGCTTTTTAATCTCTGCGATAGGCTCAACATTTTCTTCCGGGTCGCCGGGGCCGTTCGAGAGCATGATGCCGTCCGGGTCTGCGGCAAGAATATCCTCTGCTTTTGTATTATATGGATAAACCGTAACTTTGCAAGCGCGCTGATTTAATTCTCTGATAATATTGAGCTTTGCGCCGTAATCAAGGAGCGCAACATTATATTTTGCTTCGCCCTGCGGCTCAAAAATCTGCTTTTCTTTGCAGCTGACCGATTTTACGGCGTCGGTTACCGCATATTCTTTAATGCCCTCAAAGGTTGCGTCTGTTACTTCATCAACTATCTTTGCGTTCATAACGCCGTGCTCGCGGATAATTTGCGTTATCTCTCGAGTATCCACACCGTAAACGCCGACTATGTTTTGTTTTTTGAGGTATTCGTCAAGCGTTGTCTGCATTCTGAAGTTTGACGGTGCTTCGCACCACTCTCTTACAACATATCCGCTGACATAGCTTTTATCACTTTCAAAATCTTCGTCTATTATGCCGTAATTTCCTATAAGAGGAAAAGTCTGCATAACTATCTGCCCGTAATAGCTCGGGTCTGTGAGCGTTTCTATGTATCCGCCCATACCCGTGGTGAAAACGAGCTCGCCGAGAACCTCGCCGTCCGCACCGAAGCGTTTGCCCTCAAAAACATGACCGTCCTCAAGAACGATATACACTTTTTTCATAATTATCATCCTTTATATAGAAGTTTGCCTTTTTATCTGTCTGCCATAAGCATTACCATTATCGCCTTTTGAACATGAAGCCTGTTTTCGGATTGCTCAAAAATTTCGTCCACATGCTCTTCAAACACCTTTTCGGTGATTTCTTCTTCTTTATGTGCCGGCAAGCAGTGCAAAACCATTGCATCGTCTTTGGCAAGACTCATTATTTCGTCATTTATCTGATATGGTGCAAAAATTTCTCTGCGCTCTTTAATTTCACTTTCCATACCCATAGATGTCCAAACATCGGTGTAAAGAACATCAGCGTCTTTGGCGCATTTTTGCGGGTCATCGCTGAGGGTAAGACTGCCGTTTTGCTCGGCCCATCTTACGATCTCGTCGTCCGGTTCGTATCCGCCCGGGCAAGCGACAGATATTTGCATACCTGTTTTAACCGCGCCGACTATAAGGGAGTTTGCCATGTTGTTGCCGTCGCCTATGTAACAAAGCTTTTTGCCTTTAAGCTCTTTTTTATACTCTCTTATCGTCATAAGATCCGCAGCAACCTGACAGGGGTGGCAAAGGTCCGTAAGTCCGTTTATAATGGGAATGCTTGCAAATTTTGCAAGAGTTTCGACCTCCTCCTGCTCATAGGTTCTTATCATAATGCCGTCAAGGTAACGTGAAAGAACCCTCGCAGTGTCTTCGGCAGGCTCTCCCCTGCCCATCTGCGTATTGTCTGACGAGAGGAATATGGCGTTGCCGCCGAGCTCATACATACCCACCTCAAAAGAAACCCTTGTTCGTGTTGAGGATTTTTTAAAAATCATTCCCAGTGTTTTATCTTTGAGCATTTTATGCTCGATTTTTTCTTTCTTCTTTCTTTTAAGTTCATCGGCAAGGTCGAGAACCGCTGTTATTTCTTCGCAGCTCAAATCCGACAGTTTTAAAAAATTATCCATACATTTTCCTTTCCGATTTAAAGAAATATATTTATATGATTATACACGTATAGCGTCAAAGTGTCAATGCCAAAACTGCATAATTTTATCTCATTTTGCATATTTAGGTTTTGTAACGAATAATTATACACTTTATTCAAACAAAAATGTATATATTTTTATATTTGCTCCCAAACATTCCAAAACAGCGTACACCGGTTAAAGTGTACGCTGTTTTTATTAGAAATTATTCGGCCTTGGGATCATAAAGGTCTTTAAGCTTAACAAGGAAATCATACCTTGCCATTGCGGTATCCTCAGCCTTTGTGAAGAGTTTTTCTGCTCTGTCGGGGAAGGAACGAAGAAGAGAAGCATAACGGTTCTCGTTTCTGATAAATTCCTGATAGCCCGGTGTGGGAGCTTTGCTGTCAAGAGTAAAGGGATTTTTGCCCTCTGCCTTGAGTGAGGGATTGAATCTGAAGAGGTTCCAATAGCCGCAGTCAACAGCCTTCTTCATCTCTGCCTGGCAGTTAACCATTCCGCCGCCCTTGATGCCGTGCATCTCACAGGGAGCGTAGCCGATGATGATTGAGGGACCGTGATAAGCTTCTGCCTCTTTGATTGCTTTAAGAGTCTGGTTCTGGTCTGCACCCATAGCAATCTGAGCAACATAAACATAACCGTAGCTCATAGCGATTTCTGAAAGGCTCTTCTTGGCAATAGCTTTACCGGCAGCTGCAAACTGTGCTACCTGACCGATGTTGGATGCCTTTGAAGCCTGTCCGCCTGTGTTGGAATAAACCTCGGTATCAAATACCATGATGTTAACGTCTTCACCCGAAGCGAGAACGTGGTCAACGCCGCCGAAGCCGATATCATATGCCCAGCCGTCGCCGCCGAAGATCCATACGGATTTCTTGGAAAGATAATCTTTGCCTGCAAGGATTGAGCTGCAAAGCTCACAGCCGCCTGCAACCTTTTCAAGCTCTGCTACAAGAGCGTCTGTTGCCGCTGTGTTCTTATCGCCGTCGTCAACAGTGTCAAGATATGCCGCACATGCTGCCTTGAGAGAATCCGATGCCTTGTCTGATTCGGAAACTTCTTTTACCTTGGCAATAAGGCTCTCACGGATAACCTTTTGACCGAGATACATGCCGAAGCCGTGCTCTGCGTTATCTTCAAACAATGAGTTTGCCCATGCGGGACCGTGACCCTTGCTGTCAACGGTATAGGGAGATGTTGCTGCGGGGCCGCCCCAAATTGAAGAACAGCCTGTTGCGTTTGAAATATACATACGATCGCCGAAGAGCTGAGTGATAAGACGTGCATAAGATGTTTCTGCACAGCCTGCGCATGAGCCCGAGAACTCAAGCAAAGGCTTCTTATACTGGCTGCTGATAACGTTGAGAGTAGCTGTTGTTTCGGGCTTCTCTGTTACGTTTGCAACACAGTAATCAAATACCTGCTGCTGATCCTCCTGAGATTCACGAGATACCATTGTGAGCGATTTTGTCGGGCAAATGCCAACGCAAACGCCGCATCCCATACAATCCATGGGAGAAACCGCAAGAGTATAAGTATAGTTTGTTTTAACTACGGGCTTGGGAGCCTTCTTCATGTTTGCGGGAGCAGCTGCAACCTCTTCTTCGCTAAGAGCGTACGGACGGATAGTTGCGTGCGGGCAAACGAATGCACACTTGTTGCACTTTGCACAGGTGTCTGCATTCCACTCGGGAACCATAACGGCAACACCGCGCTTCTCATAAGCGGATGCGCCCTGCTCAAATGTGCCGTCTGCATGGTCAACAAATGCCGAAACGGGAAGAGCATCGCCGTCCATCTTAGAAACGGGCTTCATGATGCTGTCAACCATCTTAACGAGCTTTGCCGGACCCTCTTCATGAACTTCTGCCGCTGTGTCAACAGCGTCTGCCCAATCGGCGGGAACGTCTATCTTAACATAAGCTGTTGCGCCTGCGTCGATAGCTTTCTCGTTCATTTCAACGATTTCTTTACCCTTCTTCATGAACTTCTGAGCTTTCTCTTTCATGTAGCCGATAGCTTCTTCTTTGGGAAGAACATTGGCAAGTGAGAAGAAAGCGGACTGAAGAACGGTGTTTGTGCGCTTACCGAGACCGATCTTAGCGGCAAGGTCGATAGCGTTAACTATATAAAGCTGAATGTTGTTCTTTGCGATATAGCGCTTTGTTTCTGCGTTGAGCTTTTCTGCGAGTTCTTTCTCATCCCACTGGCAGTTGATAAGGAATACTCCGCCGGGCTTAACGTCCTGAACCATCTTATAACCTTTTTCGATATATGAGGGGTTGTGGCAGGCAACAAAGTCAGCCTTGTTTATATAATAGGGGCTCTTGATGGGCTTATCGCCGAAGCGAAGGTGCGAAATTGTGATACCGCCCGTTTTCTTTGAGTCATACTGGAAATATGCCTGAACATATTTATCTGTATGGTCACCGATGATTTTGATAGAGTCTTTGTTTGCACCGACAGTACCGTCGCCGCCGAGGCCCCAGAACTTGCACTCGATTGTGCCGGGAGCCGCAGTGTTGGGCGAGGGCTTCTCTTCGAGTGAAAGGTGTGTAACGTCATCGTTGATGCCGAGTGTGAACTGCTTTTTGGGATCTTCCTTCTTAAGCTCGTCATATACGGCGAATATGCTTGCGGGAGGAGTATCCTTAGAACCGAGACCGTAACGGCCGCCGATAACCTGAGCCTGTCTGCCTGTTGCGGCAAGAGCTGCAACAACATCGAGGAAGAGGGGCTCGCCGAGTGAGCCGGGCTCTTTGGTTCTGTCAAGAACAGCAATCTTTTTAACAGTTGAGGGAATAGCCTCTGCAAGTTTTTCTGCAGAGAAAGGACGGTAAAGACGAACTTTAACAAGTCCTACTTTTTCACCCTTAGCGGTGAGGTAATCTATAACTTCTTCTGCTACGTCGCAGATTGAACCCATTGCTACGATGATATTCTCTGCATCGGGTGCGCCGTAGTAGTTAAAGAGCTTGTAGTTTGTGCCGAGCTTTGCATTGACCTTATCCATGTATTCTTCAACAATACCGGGAACAGCGTCATAATACTCGTTGCAAGCCTCACGGTGCTGGAAGAAAATATCTCCGTTTTCGTGAGAGCCGCGCATTACGGGATGCTCGGGGTTAAGTGCGCGCTCGCGGAATGCCTTAACAGCGTCCATATCGCACATTTCTTTAAGGTCGTCATAATCCCAAACTTCTATCTTCTGAATTTCGTGAGAAGTGCGGAAACCGTCAAAGAAGTTGAGGAAGGGAACTCTGCCTTTTATAGCTGCAAGGTGAGCAACTGCACCGAGGTCCATAACTTCCTGTGCGTTGGTCTCTGCAAGCATTGCAAAACCTGTCTGACGGCAGGCATAAACGTCTGAATGGTCGCCGAAAATGTTAAGTGCGTGTGATGCAACGCAGCGGGCAGAAACGTGGAAAACTGCGGGGAGCAATTCGCCGGCGATCTTGTACATATTCGGGATCATAAGAAGAAGACCCTGAGAAGCTGTGTAAGTGGTAGTCAAAGCACCTGCTGCGAGTGAGCCGTGAACGGTACCCGAAGCGCCTGCTTCAGACTGCATTTCTGCAACCTTAACGGTTGTGCCGAAGATGTTTTTGAGTCCCTGAGCCGACCACTGGTCAACATAGTCAGCCATGGGGCTTGACGGAGTGATGGGATAAATACCGGCAACTTCGGTAAACGCATAAGATACGTGAGCCGCGGCATTGTTACCATCCATGGTTTTGGTTTTTCTTGCCATTTTTGTTATCCTCCTTAAAGTTATATCAAGACAATAGCATTCAATTTATACCACCGAATATGATAACACTTTTATCGGCGGTTGTAAACCCAAAAAAGAAGATATTTTTTGTCAAATATTTGAATACCGAGCCTCTTTCTTTTGTATAAATGAAATAATACACAAGCAATTTAAGATAATTTAAGCACTTTTAATTAAGTTTTTATTAAATATTTACTTGATTTTGTCTTTTGCTCTGCTATACTAAGTAAGTAATGTTTGACCGTAACAACATTTTATGTTTTCGGGGAGGATAACGAATGGAGTCTACATTGGCTGCAAAATTAGAAAAAAATAAATTTTTTATGTCGGTTCGCAAGTTTCTCATGTCAAAGCTGTGTGTTTTTATACAGCTGCTCATTTCAATCGGCATTATAATAATAAGGTATAACGGCGACGATATGCCGATAGTCTACGGTGTAGTCGGCTTTGTGCTTTTAGAAGCGGTGATACTTTTCTTTTGCGACGATATAATCGCAACAACACCGCCGTTTATGTTTATATCAACCATTGCGATAAAGTGCTATGACTCTTTTGATTTATACATAAAGTTTTGGTGGATGGCAATTCCCATTGCAGCGGCACTTATATTTCACTTTGTCGTCTATCGGCGCAAACTTATCATTGGGAAGCTTTTGTACCCGTACATTGCCGTGGCGGCGGCGGTCACCCTCGGCGGAGTCGGCATAATCTCGCTCAAAGACTATTTTAACGGCACATCGCTTTATTACACCGTAGGGCTCGGCGTAGGTATGCTTTTTATGTATATACTTTTAAGCACGCACCTTCACACAAGCAAGCTCTATAACCTGAGAATAAGAATATCATATATAATGATGGCAACCGGCATACTTTGCTCGTTTATGGTGTTCTTTCAGTACTTTATGTACCGCGACATAGTCATCAGCGAATTCAGAATAATTTATATGCAGTGGCGAAACAACGTCTCGACCATTTTAATGCTTGTTTTGCCGTTCCCGTTTTATATTTCAACAAGAAAATATCCGTACTTTTTCCTCGGACTTATCGAGTACGCCGCGATACTTCTTTCGGGTTCGAGGGGCGGTGCAATGTTCGGAACGATAGAATTTGCGCTTTGCATAATCGTGCTTGTTTACACCGACAAGCGCAACAGAGCAAAAAACCTTGCGGTAATAACAACGCTGACAATAATCGCCTGTATGCTTGCGAGAACGGTAATAAGATTTTTTGACCCAACAATTCAGCGATTCCTTAACGGTGACAGCATAAGGAGCAACCTCATTCAGCGTGCACTCGGCGATTTCAAATCAAACGTCGTTTTCGGCAGAGGCCTCGGCTACTCCGGCAACAACGATGTATATGACGGAAAGTCAATGTCAATAAACTGGTATCATTCCTCGCCGTTTCAGATAATCGGCAGCTTCGGCATTGTGGGAATTATTGCTTTTGCATATCAGTTTTTGGCAAGGTGCCGATTGCTGCTTTCAAATGTCACGCATTTTAATCTGACGCTGTTTATATCGTTTATCGGTCTTACAATGATGTCAACGGTAAACCCGGGCGAATTTTGCCCCATTCCGTATGCGTTTTTAGTGACGATGTTTTTGGTTGTTTGCGAAAAGTGCAACGCCGCAACAAAGAGAGAAAACGGCAATGAAACAGAAGACGTAATCATAAAGTTTTAATATATAATGTATTTGAGCCGTCCGAATGGGCGGCTTATTTTTTGCGGCGGTGTGTAGGCACAATGCCCTGCGAGGCGTTTCAATTCTCGGCGTAGGGCGGCATGCCTCATGCCGCCGATGCTCCGAATTTCATGTGCTCTAACGGTAAGACTCTCCCTCATCCGGCGCTTCCCACCTTCTCCCCCGGGGCGAAGGCTACAACTGGCTTCTCCTCGAGGAGAAGCTGTCACGGAGTGACTGATGAGGTGAAGTCTCACGACTTGATGTTGTTGACGGCGGTGTAGGCACACCGAAAAAGGCGGTAAGGCATTTAGCCTTACCGCCGAAAAATTTAGATATACCAAATCCAGCCGAAGAGCAGGATAATTATAAGCCACTGACCGAAGCTGTATTTTACCGTTACATTGCAGGTGTCGGACACTGTGTTTCCGTATGAATCCGTGACTGTGCAGGTTATTTTTGCTGTGCCTTTTTTCAACGCAGTAACCTTTCCGTTTTTATCGACCGACGCAACCTTGGGGTTTGATGACTGCCATTCGGCGGTATACTCCACGCCGCTTTCGGCCGTTATTTCAGATGAGATTTTATAACTGCTTTTATAATTTATCTCTGCATTATCATCAATTTTTACGCTTTTGACTGTCGGAATATGCTGCTCGATTTTCGTCCAATGTGCATAAAGTGTAATATTTGCAGTAACTTTTAAAGACTCCGAAACCTTTGTGCCGCCGTCCTTTGCGGTGTACCAGCCGTCAAAGGTGTAACCGCTTCTTGTCGGTGTCGGCAAGGTTACCGTTTTTCCCATTTCAAATGTTGCACTTGACGGCGAAACGCTTCCGCCGTTGGCGTTATAAGTGAGTGTACACATTGTCGGAGCATTTTTCTTCCAAATGGCGTAGAGTGTTATATTTTGAGACGGTTTATATGATGAGCCACATGAATAACTTGCAGTTGTAGCGGAACCGCTTGTTGACCAACCGAGGCAGGTGTAACCTGCTTTTGTCGGAGTCGGCAAAGTTACCGAACCGCCTGCCGTTACGCTTGCACTTGACGGCGAAACACTACCACCGTTAGTATTATAGATGACGGTGTAAGTCGTCGAAGCGGACTTTTGACCGAGGAGAATAGTATATTCATTACCGGTCGTTTTGTAATAACCGTTTGTTATCTTTACAAAGTATGCTACATTTTTGGCAGCCGAAATTGTGTATATAAGATTTGATTCAACGCTATTTTTTATGGATATTTCTTTATGGCCAAGTTCCTTATACTCGTTATTCTGATAGCTGTATACAGTAATTATCCACGAACCGCTTTGGTTTTTATATTTATGATTGAAAGTAACAGGAATATTTCCGGTTGCAGAAGCCGTAATTTTATAGAAATCCCGATCTTCTCCGCTATTCATTGTTCCTGTGTATTCATTGCTAAGAGCAATTACATTTGCAGTTTGATATGAATCGTTCAGTTCCTGCTCAGCAAAATTTGTTGCAGTAAATTTTGTTGACAAGCGATACTCAATTCCGGTTGGCTTATAAAATCCGCAGTATACACGGACATAGTATGTGCCATTCGCAACAGTACCGACAAACGGCAAAACGTAATTTCCGGAGCTTTTTGCACTAACTTCTACACTGCTAAGTTCGCTATATTCATTATTTGCATATTTGAAGATTTTTATAATCCAACTTGTACTGTCTTCAACATAGTCATGGTCAAATGAAAT
>UQCF01000024.1 GCA_900539465.1 uncultured Ruminococcus sp.
ACCATATCAGCCCGTTTAGATATAGCAAAAGCCCGGAAAACCTTGATTTTCCGGGCTTTTTGAAGCATTTTGATATAGTCTGAGCAGTCGATTATCGCTTGCTGAACTGCGGAGCGCGACGAGCTGCTTTGAGACCGTATTTCTTTCTCTCTTTCATTCTGGGGTCTCTGGTGAGGAAGCCTGCCTTCTTGAGAGCGGGACGAAGAGACTCGTCATACTGAAGAAGTGCTCTTGCTATACCGTGACGGATAGCGCCTGCCTGACCTGTAACTCCGCCGCCTGCAACGCGGCAAACAACGTCAAACTTTTCTGTTGTGCCGGTCAACTCGAGAGGCTGACGAACGATGAGCTTAAGTGTATCAAGACCGAAATAATCATCAATATCTCTGTCGTTGATTGTTACCTTACCTGTGCCTGCATAAACGCGGACTCTGGCGATTGATTTTTTTCTGCGGCCTGTGCCGTAAAAATAAGGATTAGAATCGTACATTAAAATAGCCTCCCTTCATTAAAGTTCCCAAGCTTCGGGCTTCTGAGCCGCATGCTTGTGGTCTGCACCTGCGTATACGCGAAGTCTGGTGAGAGCCTTGCGACCGATTACCGAGTCGGGAATCATACCTTTAACTGCAAGCTCCATTGCAAAAACGGGCTTTGTACGCATAAGGGTGCTGTACTTAACCTTTTTCATGTTGCCGATGTAGCCTGTGTGATGATAATACATTTTCTGATCGAGTTTGTTGCCGGTGAGAACGGCTTTCTCTGCGTTAATGATGATGACATGATCGCCGCAGTCTGCATGGGGAGCAAACTCTACCTTGTGCTTACCGCGAAGAAGAACGGCTGCCTGAGCTGCTACGCGGCCCATGGGCTTGCCTGCTGCGTCAAGCACATACCATTTACGAACTATGTCGCCTGCTTTAGGCATATAAGTTGACATAAACTTAACCTCCGTTAATTTTTTCTGCTCGGATATACTACCACAAGGGCTTTATAAAGTCAAGAGTAAATTTTCTGAATTTTTAATTTAACATTTCGATGCTCGATTTTTCTTCATTTTTCTCTCGTTTTCATGCTAAATGCTCAATTTTAATTTTTAAAATTTTTTGTTTGTTACTTTTGACAGAATACAAAATGCCGAATTGTGCAGGTTTAACGAAGTTTGCGTTACAGGCACAAAAGGCGGTAAAAGTCAAAATATATCGACTCTTTCAATTGACTTTGCTTTATATACTATGGTATACTTTATACCGTATAATTGCATTACTGTGTAATGCGTTATTTTCTCTGAAAGGAAGAGGGTATAATGAAAATCATAGCATGGATTCTTTCGTTATTGATGGTGTTCGTCTCGGTGCCGCCTACGGTTACCGAAGAGGCAGTTAAGTCTGCGGCGGACGTTTTGGAGTCAATATCGTTTGATTCATCGGCAGACACGGACGAAGTGACTCTCGACGCAATAACCGAGGTCAGCACATGGGACGGTTCATCTGCCGTGACACCTACTTATTCAAGCGCAGAGGGCGCTTACATAATCGACTCTGCGGCAAAGCTCAGAGGCTTTGCAAACGCGGTCACAAACGGAACTACCTATCAAGGTTCTACCGTTAAGCTGACAGTTAACATTAACTGGAACGGCAAGGAATGGACTAAAATAGGCACAGGCAGCGACAGAGCCTTCAGGGGTACATTTGACGGCAACGGCTGCTATGTTTCTAACTATAAACACACAAGCCCCGGCGATGTTTCGGGATTCTTCGGCTTCCTCTATGGCGCAACGGTTAAAAATTTAGTGCTTAAAAACATAACCGCCAATAACGGCAACCGTTATATAGGTTTGTTCAGCGGTTCGAGCAACGGCACAACCACAATAGATAACGTCGATATTCAAGACAGCACCTTCACCGCAACCTACCGCAGCACAAAGGGCGGCAGGCACGGTCAGTCGGGTGTTTTGTTCGGCGTTGTGGACGGCGGCACTCTCAACATTAAAAACTGTGATTTCACAAATGTTGACGCTTCTATCAACGACACAAGAGGCGGTATAATCATAGGCAATGCATACAGCGGAGCCACCGTAAATATCACAAACTGCACACTTAACGATGCTCAGTATGTATCAAACGATAAGGACGTCGGTCTTGCCGTAGGATGTGCGGAGGGTCCCATCAACATAGACGGGCTCACCGTTACGGGCGGTTCAAAAGTAAGCGGATGGGAAAACATCGGCTTAGTCGGCTATGCCAGCACCACCTGCTCCGCTAAAAACATAACTCTTGACGGATTTACCGTGAACAGAGTAGGTGCCAACAATGCCGGCGGTATCTTCGGTACGGCAAACGGCGCGTGTACAATTTCAAACGTCAATGCAACCAACCTTGTAATCACCACTGCCCAGAGCAGCCACGCAGGCGGTCTTGTAGGTCTTGCTAACAACGGACTTACCATATCTAATGTAAATATGACCGGCACCAAGATTACAGGCAGCGGAACCGACAACGGCGGTGTCGCAGGCTACACAAAGGGGCTTTGCTCTTATACGGATATTACTATGAACGGATTGACATTGTCCGGCGCAAGCACCACCATGGGCGGCGTTGTCGCTTACTTTAATTCCGGTGCGTCAACCACTTTCAGAAGAATAATTCTCAAGGGCAATATCAGCCTGACTAACACAGGCGGAGATAAGAGCGGTGACATCTTAGGTCAGAACGACAGCAACAACCCGCTTTATTTCTACGATATAAACACAAAAGATGCAGTTATCACGAGAAACGTAAGTGACAAGAGCTATCAGGGTCACCTTGCAGGCGGCAGTAACGGCGATGTCACAATTTCAACTCAAAGCTATACATATAATGAATTGCCCGCACTCACAAACTTCAATCAGGGCGGTTATTATGTCGGCGGACTTATCGGCAACGGCGAGGGTAAGACCGTTACAATCAATAACACAAGAATAAACGGTGCAATCAACGTCAGAGCCGGTAAAGACAGCAGCAACTATGAGAACGCGGGCGGACTTGTCGGCAAAGCGGGCACGGTTAACGTCAACAATGTTGTTGTCGGCGGTAATATCACCGTTCAGGGCAGCAGCTATGTCGGCGGTATTGCCGGCTACCTCAGCGGCGGATATACGGTTAAGAATTTTAACATCGGTTCTAATTCAATAAGCGTGACCGCATACGGTGAATGTGCCGGCGGTCTTGTAGGCAAGCAGGACGGTACGGGCAGCACCTGCACTGTATCTGATTTAACATTAAATAAAGTTGTTGTTTCTGCAACAGGCGCACTTGCAGCCGGCGTATGCGGTTATGCAAGAGGCGCAACAACGCTCACAAACTTTGTTATCGGATATGCCAATGTCAAGAGCACAGGCAACATTAAGGTCGGCGGCTTCTTCGGCTCAATGGATAACAAGCTTACTCTTACCAAGTGCGAGATTACGGACGGCGACATCAGAGGCTACCAGTGCGTAGGCGGCCTTGTCGGTTATTTTAATAACTCCGGTCAGACTTTGATTATTGAGGAATGCAAAAACGGCGCGGACATTGCTTCTAACAGAACAGATTCAAGCGAGGTCAACGGCGGTATCGGCGGACTTATCGGTGAGACCTACCGCTCAAGCAGCACGTCAATCTCGGGCAGCAGCAACACGGGTAAAATCTGGAGCACCTCCGCAACCTCCAAGGTTAAATATTTCGGCGGACTTGTAGGCCTTGCTCAGACAAAGCTCACAATCTCAAGCAGCTACAATACCGGTGCTGTCAACGGCAATTCATGCAACGGCGGCATTATCGGTCACTCAAACAGTGATCTCACGGTTCAGTATTGCTACAATAAAGGCGAAGTAAAAGCAAATTCAAGCACGATGATTTCAAGCTCATACGTTCAGGCTGGCGGTATCGCAGGTCTGATAACGGGTACGGCTACCATAGAGTATTGCTTTAACAGAGGCTATGTAAGAGGATATTCTTCCTCCGCCCACTATGTCGGCGGAATAGTAGGTCACCTCAACAACGGCAGTGCGGTTGTTCAGTATTGCTACAACACAGGCGCAGTTGCTTACAGCACACTCACAAACACATCTTACAGCTCGGGCTATTTCAGAGGTACCGTTGCAGGTAAAAACACAGCCGGTACAATCCGTTACTGCTATTCGGATCAGGGCAGTGCTTCATATCTTTACGGCTCAAATGCAGGTACGGTAACAGGCAATAATTATGTTGCCTCCGCAAACCTCAAAGGCTCAAAGTATGTTTCAAACACTCAACTCGGTACTGTATATTACACTACCGACGACACTATGAAGAATAACGGCTATCCGATTCTTTATTGGATGGGTGATCCCTTTAAACAGAACGACGAGGGCGTATGGGAAATCTGGACTGTCGGTCATTACAGCCAGTTCCTCAGCAAAGTAAACACCGGCACTACCTTTGCGGGCGAAAAGGTCAGACTTATGGCTGATGTTGATTTGAGTACGCTTGAATCAACAACTTCAATCGGCGGCAACGGCTCAAAGAACTACGGCTTCAGAGGCATTTTTGAGGGTAACAACTTCTCGTTCCTCAACTTTAACCTTGATAACGGCAGCACCTCATACACAGGCTTTTTCGGCTATGTAAACGGCGCAACAATCAAAGACCTTACGCTTGACGGCTTCAAAATCAAGGGCGGTCAATACACGGGCGGATTTGTAGGCTATGCAGAAGGCAGCTGCACATTCACAAACCTTAAAATCAAAAACGGAATCAGCGTCAGCGGCGGCGAGGATACGGGCGGAGTTATCGGATACAGCTTAAATAAGCTCACTCTTAACGGCTTCACCGCAACCGGAACCATAGACGTGAACTGCGGGCAGTATTCTGGCGGTATTCTCGGCGCAACTCCGGAAAATATTGAGTTTAAAAACATTTCTCTCGGCGCGGTTGATATTGACGCAACATCAAGCTATATCGGCGGCGTTGCAGGTCTTATAGACGGCACGGCGGCTTCAAGCATCAACAAAATCTCGGCAACGGGCGAAATTAACGTATACACATCATCGGGTTCTTCAATCGGCGGAATTGTCGGCAGAACCGACGGCAACTTCACACTCGGAACCGCGAACGGCGATGCGGGCAGCAAGTCGGTGCTTTCAAACATTGTTGTTACTTCTGCAAACGGTCAATGTATCGGCGGTCTTTTCGGCAACCACAGTGATTCGGGAGCCGCGCACTATATATTTAACGTCAAGACAGGCGATGTTACCGTTAACGGCACCGGCGGTTATCTTTCGGGAGCAATAGCATTTTCGAGAAACGGCGTTACCATAAACACTCTTGAAATGGGCAACATCAGGGTGAACGGCACAAACGGCCAGAGCGTAGGCGGAATTATCGGCTATGCAGGCGGCACAGTCGGTATACATAATGCATACGGTGCAAACAAGGCAGGCACAATTTATGTTAAAACAACCGGCAAATATGTCAGCGGTCTTGTTGCCGAGGTCGGTTCAAGCGTAGGAATAACCGGCTTTACAACAGGCATCATTACCGTTGACGCAGGCGGCGGAACAGACGCGGCAGGCTATGTTGCCAACTGCAGTGCGATGGTTTCGATTACGGGCTGCACAACGCCCACTGTATATGTTTACGGCACGGGCAACACAAGAGGCGGATTGGTCGGATATGCAAATACATCTGCCACTATAAGCTCTTCATCGCTCACAAATGCTTATATCGGCACATCAAGCTACAAAGCGGGCAGCGGTGCAGGCGGAATAGTCGGCTATTGCAACGGCAAAGTCAGCATTTCATCCATGAATACGAATATATCAACCGTTTATTCATCAAACGAAAATGTCGGCGGTGCAATAGGCTACTGTACGGGAGCTTCAATAACAAACACATCTCTCGGCACTGTTTCTGTTACCTCCGGCGGCAACTGCAAGGGCGGATTTATCGGAAAATCCGCAGGCAATAATGCCGTAACATTCACCGGTAGCAACTCAATAGGCGCAATAACAATGAACTCAGCGGGCTCATATGTCGGTATGTTTATCGGCTCGTGTGAGGGTATGCTCACCGTCAGCGGTCAGAATGCAACCGTTCCCAACAACTTCACATATGTTGGCAGCGGTGACAACAATTACAGCAGAATAGGCGCAATCGCAGGCTATACAAACGGCGCAAATATCAGCGGATACGCTTTCGGCAACATAACAATCGGTTCCGAAACAAACAGAGCCTGCAATTATAACGGCGGTTTTGTCGGTGAATGCGGCTCCTCCTTCACTCTTAAAAACTGCTCGGCAGAATCCATCAAGGTCTATGCCGCAAGCGCATATAAGGGCAGCGGCACATTCAGCCATTCATCATCCGTAAGCTACAACGGCGGCATAGTCGGCAAAGTCAACGGAAATGCAGACGTAAATACACTTGAAATCGGTTCGCTTACACTTACCTCTGAGGGTACATACGCCGGCGGTATTTCGGGCAATGTAACCGGAACAACAAAGCTTTACAATGTTTCGATTCTCGGTTCGTCATCGTCAGTCGTCAATAAAATGCCTGATACAGGCGGAATGATAGGCTATGCCGCAGGCGCGGTTACAGCCGAAAATTGCGTAAACCACGCATCTGTTACCTTTGCGGAGTGCAGAGCTTATAACGAAGAAAAGGCCTCTAAGCTGGGCGGTATTATAGGTACTCTCGGCAACAATGCCTCAACCTTTAAAAATTGCGAAAACTACGGCACCGTAACACAAAGCGCAAGCAATTTCAATTACACAGGCGGCATTGTCGGCGCAACGTACGGTGCGGTAACCTTTACCGATTGTGCAAACTACGGCACGATTTCGGCAACAGGTGCTCATACGGGCGGTATTCTCGGCGGATTTTCGAGCAATGTTGCGGCAACCTTCACAAATTGCACAAATACGGCCAATGTAACTGGTGCGGAGTGTGTCGGCGGTATCTGCGGACGTCAGTACAGCTCCTCCGGCGCAAGCACAAAACTTGTGAACACAGGTAATATCACAGGCACAAGTTATTATGTCGGCGGTATTTTCGGCGCGATAGATAATGATACAGATGTCAGATATGCCTACAACTGGGGCAACGTAAAAGGCTCTGCCTCGGCGGTCGGCGGCATAGTCGGCAGACACAACAGCTCCCTTTCAGAGGTTAAAGACTGCTACAATAAGGGCACTGTCAGCGGCACGTCAAACATCGGCGCAATCAGCGGCGAGCTTGCCTCGGGTGCTTCGATAAAGAACTGCTACTACCTCAACTCCTCCTGCTCTTACGGTGCGGCGTCTGCGGCAAATTCGGGTGCGGTTGCTTCAACTGCGGCTCAGTTCTCCTCGGGCGAAATCGGCTGGAAGCTCAACGGCTCCGGTGCGGCACATTCACCCTACATGCAGAATCTCGGCACGGACGCTTACCCGACCTTTGACGGCGCACAGATAAACAGAGTCGTTTACTCGGGTGAATACACCGGCACGGTTTACTGCAACGGCAGCACAACACTTCCTATGTATAAGGAGAACACAAACAATTACAACTGCTACCATTTTGTAGACTCCGACGGGGCAGAGTTCACAGGCAAAAACATTGCAAAAGACTATAACGTAACAGTAAGTTTCAAACATTCTTATGCCAACCCCGTTGTTGTTCCGCCTACCTGCACTGAGGACGGCTACACCGAATCCTACTGCATAGGCTGCGGCGAAAAGCATACGGGCGATATAGTTAAGGCTCCCGGTCACCAAATCAAAGACACGGTTGTTGAGCCCACCTGCACGGCAGACGGCTACACAGAGCACAGATGTATAAGAAACGGCTGTGACTATTGTGTTAAAGACACACCCACAAAGGCAACCGGTCACAATTTTGTTGTTATTCAAAAGGTTGAACCCACACATAACTCACAGGGCTACTCGGTATATGAGTGCACAAAGTGCGGCGAAAGATATATCTCGGATTATGTAGACGCAAAGGGTCATACCTATGTTAAAACAGAGGTTGCGGCAACCTGCACAAGCGGCGGATACACTCTTTGGACCTGCACAGACTGCGGCGACTTTTATAAGACAAACGAAACCGGGGCTCTCGGTCACAACTACGAAGAAGAGGTTGTTGCTCCTACCTGCACAGATCAGGGCTACACGCTTCACACCTGCTCAAGATGCAACGATTCTTACAAAGATAATTTCGTTGCGGTTGACCCCAATGCACACCACTGGGTAACAAGCAAGTTTGACGGCACAAGCCACACCTTTGAGTGCACATATTGCCACAAGACAAGAGTGGAGCAGCACGTTAAGGATATGGACGGCAAATGCCTTTGTGACGAAGAGTTTAAAGACGGCGCATACAAGGTTGACATTGTCTTTAACGGCGATGTAATCTGCTTCAAGTATATGCCTGTCGGCAGATACTTTGACTTCACATCGTTCTCTGTTCCCGTAAAATTCAGAGAGCCGTCATACAGAGTGGGTCACAAGACCACGCTTCTCCCCAGAGGCGAATATAAAGACCTTCAAAACGGCGATACAGCCACATATGACGCAAGGTTTGACCTCACGGATTATGCCGCACAGACATTTAACGTAAGCGTTGTCGATAAGGGAGTTAAGACCACAACTCAGTACAGCTGGGAGACTAAGGCAACCGCAAAAGCCAAGGGAACAGGCTTCCTTTATTGGACAGATGAATACGGCAACATAGTCAGCACATACAAGACCTACTACTTCAAGGTCGTAAAAGACACAACTCTTACCGCGGTATATACAACGGATGTTTCTTCGCCCACAAGCGAAAAAGCGTTTATCAAAACCAACTTTGCCGAAAAGGGCGACGACGGTTCTCTCACCTTCTATTCGGAGCGCTGCGTAAATTATAAGAGCTATAAGATACTCAGCCACGGCATACTTTTTGCACCGTCAAGTGCTGTCGGCAACGATTATGATTCGCTTTATACATCACTTGTCTGCTCAAGCGGCAACAGCAAGATTCTCGCTTATGACAAGCCTGTTGCAGAGGGCGAGACAACATCAAAGTGCTACGGTCAGTTCACCGTTGCAATACCCGAGAGCTACCTCACGGCAAACGGCCTCGGCGGCGAGCTTTGGTATGCAAGAGCATATGTCCTTGTCGAAACGGCAGACGGCAAACTCGAATATCACTACGGCGACATAGGCGAGTATGATTTATCACAGGAAAAAGCACAGTTTGTAAGAAGAACAGACGTCAAGAACGATAATCTTCTCGTTCAGTCGGCAGATTAAGGAGGGGCAAAATGAATTACGAAAAACCTTTTATAAAGGCACAGAGATTTTCTGTTCAGTGCTTCCTTGCAGATTCGTCTAACGATGATGAGCTTCCTCCCAACCCCGATGAGGATCACGATGTATTCCCCGATGCTTTCGGTGACGCATTGACAAACATTTTTGATATTTGATTTTCAAAACACAGGGGGCGTTTAATACACGCTCCCTGTTTTTGCTAAAGAGAGGAAATTTATGAAAACAAAAAAGCTTATATCAATGTGTCTGTGCTTGCTTTTGATTACCGGTATCAGTGCCCATGCCGCAGAAACAGACGGAAAAAAGACCGATTTCTATTTGAATTACGGCAGTGTCACAATCGGCGAAAACAGTGTGTCGGGCTATGACTCAAAAGGTCAAAAGGTCACCGTTCCCGATGCGGACGGCTACCGAATTAGGCAGAGCAATAATCAGTTTGCAACGCAAAACAACATAACGGTTGAGTCGGCACGGGCAGATATAGAGCTTGACGGCATAAATATAGACTGCTCCGATGTTTTCGGAACTGCGGCTTTTATGATAGACGGCAGCTCAATGGTTAATATAACTCTAAAAAGAAATAATTTTCTCTCGGGCGGCGAGAGCAAGGCCGGGCTTGAAATAGGCACCTTTGCCGAGACAGTGATAAACGGTGACGGCTCATTAAAGGTCGTCAGCAAAAACGGTGCGGCGGCAATCGGCGGCGGCGGAACAAACCCATGCGGCGTGCTTGTAATAAACGGAGGATATATTGTTGCGGACGGCAGCGGCAGTTCTTCGGGTGCGGGCATAGGCGGCGGCTGCAACGCCTCCGGCGGAACTATCACGATAAACGGAGGATATGTTGAAGCTGTCGGCGGAGAGTATTCAGCAGGTATAGGCGGCGGCGGTTCGGCCGGCGCGGGCGGCAATATAACAATAAACGGCGGCACGGTTACGGCAACCGGCGGCATTTATGCCGCAGGCATAGGCGGCGGCAGAGTCGGCAAGTGCGCATCGGTTATAATCGGCGGCGGCTCTGTTAAAGCGGTTGCGGGCGAAAACTGCAAAAACGCAATCGGCGGCGGCTACGGCAGACCGGCGGCGGAAATTACCGATTCCTCCGGGAACAAAATGACCTGCGTCAAAATTGATGCGGAAGCCGGGGAAGGGGATTTAAGCCTTAAGCTTGACGGCAAAATGACCGGCATTCGCTATGCTCACCCGGATGACGGCTGCCTTTATCTCTATCTCAAAGACGGAGAATATAGCGCGCTTGTCACATCGCGTTATTCAAAATCCGCATATTTTACCATAACCGTCAATAATCCTGATTTTACGGCAGAAAAAACGCTTGCTGAAATGCTTGCCTTGGCGGACGGTTCGGCTCTCAGCCTTTCCGGCAAGCTTTTAAAAGGTGACTTCTCTTCTGTCGGCAATATAAAAAGTCAGTTTACAAACAGCGAAAGCAAGCTTTTTTTAACTGACGAAAACGGCATTGAAACAGACGACTTTGAAAAATTTGCAACAGGGCAGGGGATTACGCTTAAATCCGGCGACGACGAGCTTGACCGTGCCGAAATCGTCATTTCGGGTGATGCGGATTGCGACGGAGAAATAAACGCCGCGGATGCGGTTATTGCTCAGGCGATTCAAACGGGGATTTTGACAAATTGCGGCGCGGCTGTTCTTTCTGCGGCAGATGCTGACGGCAATGGAACGATAGACGATGCGGATATAACGATTCTTATTAACGCAGGGCTTAAAAAATAATTTTTATTGACAAACAAAGCTTATTGCTATATAGTAAAAGGCGCGGCCGAGCACCGCGTCTTTTACTTTTTTTTGGAGGGAAACTATGAAACTTACAGTTGACCGAGACAGAATTACAGGCAAAATAAAGCCCATGAATGCCGTGAACAACGGCCCGGTATATACAGAAAATGCCGATCAAAACGATACCAATCTCTATTATTACAGAGATGCGGGTATTCCTTATGCCAGAACGCATGACGCGTCTATTTGCTATGATTACGGCGGAGAGCATACGGTAGATATTATCAATATTTTTACCGATTTTGACGCCGACCCCTATGACCCCGCCTCCTATGATTTTTCCCTTACGGATATGTATCTCAATAACATTCGGCTTGCCGGTACAAAGACTTTTTTTCGCCTCGGCAACAAAATAGAGCACTGGCCTAAACACTACGGCATTTTGCCGCCAAAGGATGCAAAAAAATGGGCTGTGATATGCGAGCATATAATACGCCATTATAATGAGGGCTGGGCAGACGGCTTTAGCATGGATATTGAATACTGGGAGATATGGAATGAACCAGATTTTAACGGCAAATGCTGGGCGGGTACTCCCGAGCAGTTCCATGAGCTTTTTGCCGTTACGGCAAAGCATTTAAAAAAATGCTTCCCCAACCTTAAAATAGGCGGTCCTGCGGTGTGCGGTTACAATGAAGAGTGGCTTGTTCCGTTCTTTGAAAAAATGAGAGAAGAAAACGTGCCTATGGATTTTTATTCGTGGCACTGCTATGCCTCCGATGTCAAGAAAATTACGGATGACGTGCAAAAGCACCGCGCACTCCTTGATAAATACGGCTATAATGCCGCCGAGAGCATTCTCAACGAATGGAATTATGTTCGGGGTTGGAGTGCGGACGAGTGGAAATACAGCAAAAAAACAATAAATTCCATAAAGGGAGCGGCATTTGTTTCTGCGGTGATGTCTGCCTGCCAGCATGAAAATCTTGATATGCTGATGTATTATGACGCGCGGATAAATTCCACTATGAATTGCTTGTTTGACTCATGCACTTGTGAGCCGAAGAAGGGTTATTATCCTATAAAAATATGGGGCGAAATGCTTAAAATGGCAGATGAATGTGAAACGGTTTGCACCGTTCCGGATATATATGCTGCCTCTGCCGTCAAAAACGGCGAGAGCTTAACGCTTGTAACTTATTATACAGATGACGATAACGCCCTGCCGCGCAGATTTACGGTGGATATGAAAAAAGATTCTCTTTACACCGTTTGCCTGCTGAATGAAGAACACGACATGATTCCTTTTGAGACAATAGCTTCCGATAACGGCTGCTTCAGCTTAACAATGCAGCCGAATACCGTGGTGGTAATAAAATAATGACCGAATATATTTTTCTTTTTATTATACTTTTATTAAGATTTCCGCAAAATCTTTTCAACAAAAAGCTCAGCGGAATAGTGAACGGCTCCGGCACATATTTTTTATACGGAGCATACAACTATCTTCTTGCGGGAGCTGTTGCGCTTGCCATGATGCTTTTGGGCGGAACCTACACAATAAGCCTGCCGGCCTTGGGCATATCGGCTCTCGGCGCGCTGTCGCTTGCACTCAATCTTTATTGCAGCCTTGAGGCTCTTAAAAGCGGCGTAATGGTGCTTGCTTCGCTTGCAGGCTCGGCAGGTCTTTTGCTGCCGTGCATAACGGGCATATTTATGTTTGACGAGCCTATGAGCGCGGTTCAGTTTATCGGCATCGGGCTGCTCATTTTCTCGGGCTGGCTTCTTATCGGCTACTCAAAGGAGCAGACGGGCAGCTTTACCATGAGAACAATGCTTCTCCTTTTGGGCAGTATGCTCTCAAACGGCATGGTTATGGTTTCGCAAAAAATGTTTTCTAAATTTTTGCCGAACGAGAGCGCATCGGTATTTTCTTTTCTTGCATTTGGGCTTCTCGGGGTAGGTATGCTTATTTTTCTTATTCCTTATCTGTGCAAAAAAGAGGAGCGAGCAAAGCTTAAAAAAACACCAAAAACACTTTTTGTTTACGGTGCGGTTCTGTCAATAATACTGCTTATTATTAACCAGCTTGCAACCTCTGCCGCAAGGGTAGTGCCGTCTGCCGTCATGTTCCCGATAAACGACGGCGGAGCGACCATAATCGCGGCGATTACGGCGGCAATATTCTTTAAAGAGAAGCTGACCGTGCGCAGTGTGTGCGGATTGATAACAGGCATTGTCTCTTTGATTGTTATAAATATGTTTTAACTCGCATGGGCTGCCGCCGAATACGGCAGCTCCTTTTTATGCTCTCTTTGCTTTTAAAAGCGATTTAAACCATTCCGTTTCTTCCTTGTCTATTGCTCCGAAAATACGCAAAAGAGAAAGATATATAACCGAGCAAACAACAATGCTAAAAGCTGAGAACTGCTTACTGCCAAAGTTAAAAGAAAAAATATTATTGATAAAGCCTGTGCTGAAGCATGCGGCGACAACGCACAAAAGAGGAATGACAATATCCCTGAAAAGCTCAAGCCTGACCTCACTCACGACGGTAAGCCTTCTGAAGCTCAGCGTGAAATTTATAATTTCGCTTATAAAAATAACAAATATATACCCTTTAACAGACATTATCGGTACCAACAGCCATACAAGCACAACGCAGGATGTGGCATCGATTATGTTATATTTCATATAGCTCATTTGCTGGTCAAGCCCTTTAAGCATACCGTCAACCGACATATCCATATACATAACAGGTATCAGCGGCGAGAGAATTCTTATGTAAAAACCTGCTTCGTTGTCGGAATAAAAAGCCTCAGAGAGCATATCTGCGCTGAAATACATTATTCCTGCCGTGCCTATCGAAAATAAAAGCGTCAGGTGCAATACTCTTCTGATAATATAGTTTATTCTTTTGCTTTGACCCGAGACAAAGTGAGAAGAAATTTCGGGCACCAAAAGCCCCGAGAGCGAGCTCAAAAGCGCAGAAGGGTAGAGGACTATCGGCAAAGACATGCCGTGAATAACGCCGTAACGCGCTATTGCGACGTCGGCCGAATCGCCCGATTTCTTAAGCCCTACGGGAATTAAAAGATGTTCTACGGTTGTCAGCACCGAGCGCATTTCGGAGCCTACGGCATCGGGCAGGGCAATTCTGAATATGCCTTTCCAAATTCTGCCCCCGCTTTTTTGTCTCTCATTTCTTGAGGCAAGACGGTACAGCGAATATGAAAGTGACAGCGAAAATATTTCTGCAAGGCTCATGCCGCTTACAATGGCGGCGCACGCACTGTCAATACCTTTCCCTGCGGCATATTTAAGGCTGAATACCGTCACGGCTATTTTAAATATTTGCTCCAAAAGCTGAACAAAAGTATAGCGTAAAATTTTGCTTTCGGATGTAAAATATCCGTTGAGTGCGGCAGACATTGACACAAACGGCAGACTTATGCTCAGTATTTTAACGGAGGACACCGCATTTATATCGCCTATCCATTTCAGTGCGATTATCTCCGCACCGTAAAACAATATGCAGCCTATAACCGCGCCGCATAAAAAGCCGTATAGCAAGCACCGCGACATAATTTGCCTTTGGGTGCTTTTGCCGAGCGCGAGCGAGTCCGCAACAAGGCGCATTGCGGCAAGGCGTATTCCCGCAACCGAAAAAGTTACCGCCATGGCATAGACCGCTCCGATAAGCTGAAACAGACCGATGCCGCCCGCGCCGATTATATTTGTGAGATAAACGTTAAAACTTACCGAAACAGTCCGCATTATAAACGCTGTAACTGTCAGCAGCAGTGTGTTGTTAAAAAGCCTTTTTGCATTGTTCATATTTAAAGTCGGTTCGGTTTAAAGAACCTCTCCTTTCAGCGGTGTAACACTTAATATTTATGTCGCTTTGCTTCTTAAAAGAATAGTGCTGTTGCCAAATTATGCATTTTATGTTACAATCGCCGAGAGGTGAGAAATCATGAAAAAGATATTATCTGTTTTTATGGCTTTGCTTGTTGCATTTTTGCTTTCTGCAACTGCTTTTGCCAAGAGTGAGAGCAAAAGCGTGCCGATTATAAATGTGACGGGCTTTGCAAGAACAAACCTTGTTATGGATAAAGGGGAGGAGACCGAAAAGAGAGTCTTTTCGCCGAGCAATGATTCAATAACCGCGCTTTTAAAAAATGCCGCACCGGACATACTGGCTTTTTTGCTTCTCGGCAACAACCGCAGGGCTGCAAAAGCCCTTGTGCCGGATTTGAACGAGCTTTTTGAGCCATTACGCTTTGACGACAGCGGTAAGCCTGTTTATAACAATATTTATCTTGAAAAAGAGAGCGGCGGCTCAAACGGCAATTACACATTCAGATATGACTGGCGATATGATGTTATGGATATTGCCAATAATCTGAATGAGTTTATACATTATGTGAAAAATAAAGAATCCGCAGAAAAGGTTGCTCTCGTATCCGAGAGTATGGGCGGCGCAGTGACAATGGCATATCTCTGTTTATACGGTTATAACGATGTTTCGGCTGTTGTTATGTGTTCGTCCGCGCTTTTCGGCATCACTATTATGGGCGATATTCTTACAAAAAACCTCAGCATAAATTCTAAATATCTTATGGGCTATTTAAAGGGATTTATTCAGGGCGGCAGCGCAGATAAAGTCTTGATAAGAGGAATGATAACCACATTCGGCACGGTGCTCGCAAATCCTCTCACAAAGCGCCTGAACGGCTTTATTGAGGACGAAAAGGATTATATATATGAAGAAAGTCTTTGTGACCTTTTCGGCAACATACCGGGCCTTTGGAGCTTTATACCCGATGAATATTATGAAAATGCAAAGAAAACCATGCTCGATGAGACGCAAAACGCCGAGCTTATAAAAACGATAGATGTTTATCACTATAACGTCAGACCAAATACAGAAAAGATCTTGAAAGAAATCAAATCAAACGGCGTAACGGTGGCGTTTATATCAAATTACGGGCTTTACAGCTTCCCCGTGAGTGAAAACGGCGACTATATGAGCGATTTTCTCATAGATACAAAATTTACCTCGGGCGGTGCTGTGTGCTCGGGTGTTGACTCTACCCTCGGCGAAAATTACGTCCAAGCAAATCCGGACGGGCACAACCATCTCTCGTGCGACGGTCAGATAGATGCCTCAACCTGTATGTTCCCGGAAAATACGTGGTTCGTAAAAGGAATGATTCATACATGGTATAACAGCGATTATCACGAGCTTGTGAATTGGATAATCGCGGCGGGGGAGAGTGCAGATGTTTATTCAAACAAAAAATTTCCGCAGTTTTTGAGCGACTGCAACGATGACGGAACACTCGAAATCCTGAGCAAAGAAAACAGCAACCCGCTATGCGATAAAATAACGGTACACACAATAGCGGAGTTTATAAAAGGCCTTTTTAATTAAAACGCGGCGGCAGACAGTTTTTTCTGTTTGCCGCAAATTTTTATTGACAAAGCAGAAAATATTTGATAAAATAATCCTTGCGAGTAAAAAGTGCAAAATTGAATACGGAGAGTTGTCCGAGTGGTCGAAGGTGCAGCACTCGAAATGCTGTGTACGTAAAGTACCTAGGGTTCGAATCCCTAACTCTCCGCCATAAGTCCACCGTATTTTTGATAGAATTACGGTGGACTTTTTCTATGCCCGAAAACCGCTTGAAATAAGGCTTTTCGGCTATTCCGCACATAAGCGAACCCCGCTGCAGAGCAATTCTGCGGCGGGGTTTCGTGCGTTTTATAGGGTTCGTGGACTTCTATGCCGTTGTAATCGTTAAACGGCTGAGGTAATCGTTAAATCACAGAGGCATTCGTTAAATTGCAGGGATAATCGTTGAATTAGAAGGGAATTAAAAAATCAAAACACTCACAACCTCTATTCGCATAGTTTCATTTGGGGGGCAAAAACAGCATCACAGGTTGTGTTCGCATGGATTTTTAACCTGTGATTGTCATGCTGCACCTCCGTTATTTTGAGTCTCCGTGCAGTTCGCGATAGA